>JAFAGC010000010.1 GCA_023423065.1 Pseudomonadota bacterium | reverse complement strand
CGTTAGTGCTGGCCGGCCTTCTCGGCCTGTTCCTTCTTGAGCAGCAGCACGCCATACATCAGGTTGGCGATACCCACCGCGGCGGGAATCAATCCGAACAGCGACACCTTCTGGCCGATCAGCTGATCGAGCGCGAAGTACAGGATGATGCCGATCAGGAGCATCATCAGGCCGTTGCGGAAGGCCTTGGCCGCGGTCGGCGGCTCGCGTTCGTCGAGTTCCACCAGCCGGCGGTCGAGCTCGGGCAGGCTGACGCCTTTCTCGAGCGCGGAAAGCCTCTCCTTGTGGAACTGCTCCAGGAGCTGCGACTTGCGCTTGTGCTCCGTCCAGATCGACAGCATGCCGATGCCGATGCCCATGACGATGGCCACGATCGGGATGAAGACACCAATGATTCCAGGATCCATAGACCGTTACTCCAGTCAGCGTTGCGAACGCCCTTGTTACTGGTGACCCTCTGATCCGGTTGCAGCCTCGCGCTGCAACCCGCTGTACCCTTGGCCAGTATCATCCATGTGCTGGCTGCCACAAACATGAAATCCGGCGTGCAGGCGCCTGTTATATCCGCTGCCATGGAGCGGGATGCGGACCTGCTTGCCGCGCTCAAGGCGGGGGACCGGCACAAGGTGCTCGAGGGTCTCATGGCCCGCTACCGCCAGAAGGTCATGCACCTGGCGTTTTCGATCCTGCGCGACGCGGCCCTGGCCGAGGACATGTCGCAGACCGTATTCGTCAAGGTGTGGCAGGCGCTGCCGGGCTTCGATGGCCGCGCGGCACTGTCCACCTGGCTCTACACCATCGCGCGCAATACCTGTCTGACCGCGGTCGAACGCGAGCGGCGCATCGTGCCGCTCGAGGACTTCGCCGAGGTCGCGGATGACGATGGCGACCCGAGGGTGTTCGGCACGGCCCAGGCCGGCGCCGAAACCGCGGGGCAGGCCGCGGCCGAATACGACGTGGCGAAACTGCTGGAGAAGCTGCCGGAACCGTATCGCCGGGTCGTAGTCCTTTTCTACCTGGAAGATCGCAGCTGTGAGGAAGTGGGCGAGCTTCTGTCCATGCCCACCGGTACAGTAAAAGCACTGCTGCACCGGGGACGCAAACGTCTCGCCGCCCTCGCGGGCGAGCTCGAGGAGTCCGGATCATGAACCGTAACAAGAGTGACGAAATCGAAGCCCGGCTGGAACGCTCGCTGCGCAACCAGGTGCTCGCGCCGAAACTCGACGGCGGTTTCGACGCCGCGGTCTGGGCGCGCATCGAAAAGTCGGCGGCCCCGAAGGCCGTGCCCATGCAACGCCGGATGCCCCGCTGGCTCGTCGCGAGCAATGCGATCGGCGTGCTGGTCGCGATCTCGCTGGTCGTGTTCGTCGGTGGCGAAGCGCTCAGCGGCATCGAATCCGGTTTCCAGATGCCTGTCGCTTTGACTCAGGTTGAGCCGGGATTGGTGGAGCGCGCGATCAAGTCGCTCAGCTGGCCGATCGCAGGTATTGCACTACTCGTCGGGCTGAACTTCACGGGCATCGGGCGTCGACTGCGCGCTGAATTCTTCTGATGTCGCACGCCGGGCACGCTCTCCCGGCCCCGGCAATCGCTGCTACACTCCGCGCCGCGCGGCATGGAGTCCGCGCGCAAGTTTTTTCTGCCGCGGAAGAGAATGTCCTACACCGCATCCGATATCGAAGTCCTCTCCGGTCTCGAGCCCGTGCGTCGCCGCCCGGGCATGTACACCGACACCTCCCGGCCCAACCATCTCGCGCATGAAGTCGTCGACAATTCGGTCGACGAAGCGCTCGCCGGGCATGCCAAGGAAATCAACGTCACGCTGCACAAGGACAATTCCCTGTCCGTGGCGGACGATGGTCGCGGCATGCCGGTCGACATTCATCCGAAGGAGAAGGTGTCGGGCGTCGAGCTGATCCTCACGCGCCTGCACGCGGGCGGTAAGTTCAGCGACAAGAACTACGAAGTGTCCGGCGGCCTGCACGGCGTCGGCGTCTCGGTCGTGAACGCGCTCTCGAAGCAGCTCGAATGCTGGATCAAGCGCAACGGCAAGGAATACAACATCAGCTTCAAGGATGGGAAAGTGTCCTCGAAGCTGGAAGTCGTCGGCACGGTCGGGCAGCGCAATACAGGCACGACCGTGCGCTTCTGGCCCGACCCGAAATTCTTCGACAGCGACAAGTTCTCGGTCCCGCAGCTCAAGCACAACCTCAAGGCCAAGGCCGTGTTGTGCCCGGGTCTCAAGATCACGTTCGAGAACGAGGCGACGAAGGAGAAGGACGAGTGGTTCTTCACCGGCGATCTTGCGGCGTACCTCAAGGAGGAGATCGGCAAGGAAGACGCGCTGCCGGCCGAGCCGATCTTCGCCAAGAACGACAACGAGAAGGTCAACGCGGTCGAATACGCGCTGGTGTGGACGCCCAACGCGGAACGCGCGCTCGGCGAAAGCTACGTCAATCTGATACCGACCGCCGAAGGTGGCACGCACGTCAATGGACTGCGCGCCGGTGTCGCGGGCGCGGTGCGCGAGTTCTGCGAGTTTCGCAATCTCGTGCCGCGCGGCCTGAAGCTCACTGCCGAGGACATCTTCGACAAGACGTGTTTCGTCCTGTCGATCAAGATCCAGGAGCCGCAATTTGCCGGCCAGATGAAGGAACGTCTCGCCACCCGCGACGCTGCATCGCTGGTCGAAGGCTTCGTGCATGACTCGCTGTCGCTGTGGCTGAACCAGCATCCGGATGCCGGCGAGCGCATCGCGCAGTTCGCGATCGAGAACGCGCAGGAGCGCACCAAGGCCGCCTCGCAGGTCAAGCGCAAGCGCGTGACCGCCGGCCCGGCGCTTCCCGGCAAACTGGCCGATTGCACCAACAACGATCCGAAACACTCCGAGCTGTTCCTCGTCGAAGGTGATTCCGCCGGCGGCTCCGCCAAGCAGGCGCGCGACCGCGAAACGCAGGCCATCATGCCGCTGCGCGGCAAGATCCTGAACACGTGGGAAGTGTCGGTGGGCGAAATCGCTTCCTCGCAGGAAGTGCACGACATTTCCGTCGCGATGGGCATCGATCCGGGCGCGAGCGATCTGTCGGGGCTGCGTTATCACAAGATCTGCATCCTGGCGGATGCCGACTCCGACGGGCTGCACATCGCCACGTTGTTGTGCGCGTTGTTCCTGCGGCACTTCCGGCCGCTGGTGGCGAACGGACACGTGTACGTGGCGATGCCACCGCTGTTCCGCATCGACGCCGGCAAGAACGTGTACTACGCGCTCGACGAATCCGAGCGCGACTCGCTTCTCAAGAAAATCGAGAACGAAGGCAAGACGAAGGCGAAGCCATCGGTCACTCGCTTCAAGGGCCTGGGTGAAATGAATCCCTCGCAGTTGCGCGAAACCACGATGGACCCGCGCACGCGCCGCCTCGTGCAGCTCACCATTTCCGCGAAGGACGACAGCGACCAGCTCATGGACATGCTGCTCGCCAAGAAACGCGCTTCCGACCGTCGTGACTGGCTGGAAGAAAAAGGCAATCTCGCCGAAGTAGTCCCCTGACATGCAAGACGAAATGAATTTCGAAGGCGTGGAGAAACAACCTCTGCGCACTTTCACCGAGAAGGCGTACCTCGACTATTCGATGTACGTGATCCTCGATCGCGCGCTGCCTTCGCTGTCGGACGGCCTCAAGCCCGTGCAGCGCCGCATCATCTATGCGATGAGCGAGCTCGGCCTCTCGGCGGGGCAGAAGCACAAGAAGTCCGCGCGCACCGTCGGTGACGTCATCGGCAAGTTCCATCCGCACGGCGATTCGGCCTGCTACGAAGCCATGGTGCTGATGGCGCAGGACTTCTCGTATCGCTATCCGATCGTCGATGGACAGGGCAACTGGGGCTCGCCCGACGATCCGAAGTCCTTCGCGGCGATGCGTTACACCGAGTCGAAGCTCACGCGTTATGCGGAAGTACTCCTGTCCGAGCTTTCGGATGGCACGGTGGATTGGCAGCCGAACTTCGATGGAACACTCGAAGAGCCCGCGTTCCTGCCGGCGCGACTGCCGAACGTGCTGCTCAACGGCACGCAGGGCATCGCGGTGGGCATGTCCACGGACATCCCGCCTCACAATCTGCGCGAGGTCGCGCAGGCCTGCATCCATCTGCTCGACGAGCCGGATGCAATGACGCGCACGCTCATGAAGTACGTGAAAGGCCCGGATCTGCCCACGGGCGGCGAGATCATCACGCCGCGCTCCGAGCTGCTCGACATCTACAACACGGGCAACGGCACCTTCAAGGCGCGCGCGGTCTACAAGGAAGAAGACGACAACATCGTCATCAGCGAGCTGCCGTACCAGGTTTCGGGCAACAAGGTCATCGAGCAGATCGCGGCGCAGATGCGCGACAAGAAACTGCCGATGGTCGAGGACATCCGCGACGAATCCGATCACGAGGAGCGCATCCGCATCGTGATCGAGCCCAAGAAGCGGGCCGACGTCGCGCAGCTCATGGCGCACCTGTTCGCGACCACGGACCTCGAGCGCAACTACCGCGTGAACCTCAACGTGATCACGTTGGAAGGCAAGCCCAAGGTCATGGGCCTGCGCGACCTGCTCAACGAGTGGCTGCGGTTCCGCACCCAGACGGTCACGCGCCGACTGCAGTTCCGCCTCGACAAGGTCGACAAGCGGCTGCACATCCTCGATGGCCTGCTCGCCGCTTATCTGAACCTCGACGAGGTGA
Organism: Pseudomonadota bacterium; assembly: GCA_023423065.1. GTDB lineage: Bacteria > Pseudomonadota > Gammaproteobacteria > Steroidobacterales > Steroidobacteraceae > CADEED01. The sequence goes on along the minus strand of JAFAGC010000010.1, from coordinate 127,101 downwards.
TCCGCATCATCCGTCGCGAGGACGAGCCGAAGCCGGTGCTCATGAAGCGTTTCAAGCTCACGGATATCCAGGCCGAAGCGATTCTCGAAACGAAGCTGCGCCACCTGGCGAAGCTCGAAGAGATGAAGATCCGCGACGAGCAGAAGAAGCTCGCCGAAGAGAAGGAAGAGATCGAAGGGATCCTCAAGTCGAAGGCCAGGCTCAAGAAACTCATCGCGAGCGAAATCGAAGCGGACGCGGAGAAGTACGGCGACAACCGCCGCACGAAGATCGTCGAGCGCGAAGCCGCGCAGGCGATCGACGAGTCGCAGCTCATTCCGAACGAGCCCGCGACCATTGTCTTGTCGAAGGGCGGATTCGTGCGCTCGGCGAAGGGCCACGAGATCGACGCGCGCACGCTGCAATACAAGTCGGGCGATGAATACCAGCACTCCGCGAGAGGCCGCAGCGTGCAGCAGGCGGTGTTCCTGGATTCGACGGGGCGCGCGTACAGCCTGGTCGCGCATTCGCTGCCATCGGCGCGCGGACTCGGCGAGCCGCTGTCTTCGCGAGTGGATCCGCCCGATGGCGCCAAGTGGCGCGGCGTGATGATCGGCGAGCCCGAGGATCTCTGGCTGGTCGCGAGCGACGCGGGCTACGGTTTCACGGTGCGGCTGAAGGAAACGTGGGCCTCGAAGAGGGCGGGCAAGGGCCTGCTGAACCTGCCGGAGGGCGCGCTCGTGCTGCCCCCCGCGCCGGTGCCTGGGGATGACGCGCTGGTCGCGGTTTCGTCCAAGGACGGCAAACTACTCGTGTTTCCGGTCAAGGATGTGCCCGAGCTGCCGCGCGGCAAGGGCAACAAGCTGTTCGACGTCCCGTCCAAGAAGTTCGCCAGCCGCGAGGATTACCTCACCGGCATGACCGTCATCGGCAAGGACAAGTCGCTCATCGTGCGTTCCGGCGACCGCAAGATGACGATCCCGTGGCCCGAGCTCAAGGATTACCGCGGCTCGCGCGCCCAGCGCGGCACGGTGCTGCCGAGAGGGTGGCGCAACGTGGATTCGCTCGAAACCGAATAGCCGGGCCTGCCCGGATCACGGGGAGCGAATGCGATGAGGCCTGTCCCCGTTTGCCAGGAAACGGGGAATGTCCCCATTTCAGCGAGCCGCGATCACCGCGGCGGCGCCCGCCATCGCGACGCCCGAGCTGCGATTCAGCCGGCGCACCGCCTTCGGGGTCGTGAACATTTCGCGCGCCCGCGCCGCGAGGAACACGTACGAGAACAACACCGTCGGCTGGATGATTACGATGGCCAGCGAGATCTCGAGGAAGCGCAGGGCGTTCATCGAGGCCAGATCGACCACCGTGGGCAGCAGCGCGAGGAAGAACAGGATCGCCTTCGGGTTGCCGAGCGTCAGCATGAAGCTCGCGGCGAACGCGCGCCAGCCGTGCTGCCGGCCGTCGTCGTCGGCCGGGACCGCGACCCGCTCCGCGGGCGCCATCCAGAGTTTCCACGCGAGATAGAGTAGATAGGCGACGCCGGCCCACTTGATGGCGACGAACACGGTCGCGGCGGTTCTCGCGATGGCGGCGAGGCCGGTGGCCGCGACGGTGAACCACACGAGATCGCCGACGAGGAAGCCCGCGACGAACGCGGGTGCGCCCCTGAATCCGTGCGCCAGCGAGCGCGCGACGACCGCGGCGATGCCGGGGCCGGGAGTGGCGACGGTGAGCGCGTAGACCGCGCAGAAGGTCAACAGACCGTAGAGAGTCATCGGGAAATCCGTCCGCGAAGGGGACGGCTATTGTGCAGCGGATTTCAGGTGGCGGTCGAGCCAGGAAATCATCGCGCCGAAGTAGTTCGGCCAGTCGGCCCGGGGTCGGGCCGAACCGAAATCCACGCCGTGCTCACCGCCGGGAATCGTGATCAGCTCGACGGGTACGTTCGCCTTTTCGAGCGCCGCCTTCATGGCCACGGACTGTGCGTAGGGCACGATCTTGTCGGCGTCGCCGTGCACCAGCATGACGGGCGGGGAGCCTGGCTTCACGTGTGTGATGGGCGAGCCGGCTTCGTAGGCGGCGCGCGTCGAGTCCTGCGACGGCGGCGCTTCCATGAACGACACGACGTAGGCCATGCCCTCGACGGTATCGACGTTGCGCAGGTCCAGCACGGGCGCGCGCAGCACCACGGTCTGCAGCGCCGCGGACTCGCGATTCACCGGATCCGGATCGTTCGTGGTTCCCGGCTCGGCGAGCATCGCCGCCAGCGCGACGAGATGTCCGCCCGACGATCCCGCGACGCCGCCGAGGCGAGTCGCGTCGATGCCGTACTGTCTGGCGTTGTAACGCACGAAGCGGATCGCGCGCTGGACGTCATGGATCGCCGCTGGATAGTGAAACTGCGGCGCTCCGCGGTGATTCAGCGCGAACACCGTGTATCCCGCCGCCGTGAGCGGCGGACCCCAGACGCCTATCTGCTGTTCCTTGAGCGGCGCGGCGCCGTACGCGGTCGAGGCCTGCCAGCCGCTGCCGGAGACGAAGATGACCCCGAGCCCGTTCGGCTTCGCGGGCCGATGCACGTCGAGCAGCAGCGCGGCGCCCGACACCATTCCGTACACGACGTTGCGCTCGACGGCCGGCGTTGCCGCCGGCTTCGGCGCGGACAATGCGGGTACGGAGAGCGCGACGAGCAGCGCGAACATGCCTGCGCGCATTCGCATCAGCGGCGTCCCTGGCCTTCGGCCATGACCACTTCCTCGGGCGCGTTGATGAAATAACCCTGGATGAACTGCACGCCGAGCTGCCACAGCACCGCCATCGTGTTCGCATCCTCGACGCGTTCGGCGATCGTCTCGATCTTCGACTTGTTGGCCTGTTCGACGAGCTTCTTCACCATGGCCTGCGTCTCGAAGTTGGAGGCGAGGTCCTGCACCAGCGCGCCGTCGATCTTGATGAAATCGAGCGGCAGCGCCGTGAGTAGTTTGGCCGGGTCGCGGCCCGTGCCGAATCGTTCGATCGCGATCCGGAATCCGAGTTTCTTGAGCGCGCCGAGCTGGCTGGTCGCGGCGTTCATGTACTGCTCCGCGATGCTCTCGGTGATCTGGAAGCAGATGCGATTCGGCTCGTGCGTGCCGGCGGCGACCTGGGTCTTGAGCCATTCGAGGAAGCCACCGTCGACCACGCTGTCCTTCGACAGGCGCACGAAGAGGCAGCCGGGCTTGCGCTGCGCGGCGAAGGACAGCGACGCGCCCACGACCCAGCGGTCGATGTTCTTGAGCAGGTCGTTGCGCTCGGCGGCGGCCATGAACTCGGCCGGCAACACTTCCTTGCCCTGCTGATCGAGCATGCGCACCAGCACGTCGAACATGTTCGGGTCTTCGCCCTGCAGGCTCGCCACCGGCTGCTGCACGAGCCGGAAGCGGTTTTCCATGAGCGCCGACTTGATGTGTTTCACCCAGATGCGGTCGTAGGCCTGCACGCGCGTGTCGGTGTCCGCGCGATCGAGGTGATAGATCTGGTTGCCGCCCTGCGAACGGCCCAGGCGCACGGCCTCGATCACGTCCGCGACCACCGCGTCGAAATTGCCGCCCGCCGTCGGCACGGCCGTGAGGCCGATCGTGCAGGTCGTGTGGACGGTGCGCTGTCCGACGGTCGAAGTGGTTTCGGAGAAACGCGCGAGCACCGCTTCGGCCCAGGCTTCCACGTCGTGCGGATTGCCGCGTTCGAGCAATGCGAGAAACGCGACGCCGGCGAAGCGGCCCGCGATGTCGTTGGGCCCGAGATAGGACTTGAGCGTCGTCGCGTATTCGGCGACGAGCTGGTCGGAATTGCGGGCGCCGACGTCCTTCTCGATCACCGCGAACTTGTCGGGACGCACGAGCGCCATGAAACGCACACCGCCCGCGGGCGGGGCACCGATGCGTGTCTCGATCGCATCGAGCAGCGGCCGGCGCAGTAGTAAGCCCGTGGTGGAGTCGCGTTTGACCGCGTCGGTGAGGTCGGTCGTGAGCTGCCGTTCGTCGCGCTTCTTCGCCGGCACCATGATGCGCACGCAGGGCTCGTTCTCGAATTCGCCTGGCGTCAGCACGAGGTCGAGCTGCAGTTGCGTGCCGTCGCTCAGCAACGCGGTGACCTTGAGCGGGTGATCCGACCACTTGCCCTGCGCGCAGGCGACGAGTGCGCCCTTGAGCGCCGCGTGCGAGCGTTCGTCGAACAGATCCATCAGCGGTTGATCCACGACCGCGCCAGATTCCGCGTAGCCGAACAACTCGAGCCAGGTGCGATTGGCGTCGACCACGATGCCTTCCTGCACCTGCAGGATGGCGTCGTTCGAGCGTTGCAGGACCGATTGCAGCTGGCGTCGATAGTCGCTGGCGGACTGCAGGGTCGTGTTGAGCGCGCGCTCGAGGCGGAACGAACGCAGCTCGCGCGCGATCACGGCCTGCACTCGCTCCGACGCCGAGAGCGACACGACGTCGCGCGCGCCGAGCCGCATGCCGGCCGCGATGTCGTTTTCGGAAGTCTGCGGGCGTACGAGGATGGCCGGCACCTGCGGGGCGACCTGGTCGCGCACGGTGATGGCCTGTCGCGTATCGGCTTCGGAGTTGTAGGCGCAGATCAGCAGCTCCGGGTTGAGCTGCTCCAGCGCTTCACCGAGATCGCGAACGGCCGGAATCCAGGTGCAGTGCACCGGTTCCCCGGCCTTGCGCATCAGGCTGTTGATGAACTCGGACGGCTCGCGCTGCGGCGAAAAGACGATGAGCGGAACGGCAGAATTGTCCGTCAATGGAACTCCCCGAAGGTCGGCGGCCGCGAAAGCGCCGCCCAAACAAGCGTGGCGAGTTTAGCACTGGGTCCCCAGCCGGGCCGCCCGGGAAACCGGAAAGTACGCGGCGCGACGATCGCGTCCTTCACGCTTATGGCGGGGTCGAGGCCGGGTGGGTATCATGCGCGGTCTTTTTTTCAGGCCCGCCAGACTCGGGCAAACCCGGAATTGCCATGTCCAGTTATACAACCAACGAAATTCGCGGCGGAATGAAGCTCCTGATCGACGGCGATCCCTATGCCGTGATCGACAACGAATACGTGAAGCCCGGCAAGGGCCAGGCCTTCAACCGCATTCGCGTGCGCAACCTGCGCACCGGCCGCACCGTCGAGAAGAGCTACCGCTCCGGCGAGTCCATCGAAGCCGCCGACGTCGTGGATACGGAAATGCAGTATCTCTACAAGGACGGCGATTTCTGGACCTTCATGAATCCCGAGAACTACGAGCAGCTGCAGGCGGGCGCGTCGGCCGTCGGCGAAGCGGCTCAGTGGCTCAAGGACGGCACGGTCTGCATCATCACGTTGTGGAACGGCGTGCCGCTCGTGGTGACCCCTCCGCCGCACATCGAGCTGAAGGTCATCGAGACCGATCCGGGCGTGCGCGGCGACACCGCGACCGGCGGGAGCAAGCCGGCGAAGATGGAGACCGGCGCCGTCGTGCGCGTGCCGCTGTTCATCAACGAAGGCGAAGTGCTGCGCATCGATACGCGCACCGGCGAGTACATCTCGCGCGGCAAGGGCGAGTAAGAAAAATCGGGGACAGATTTATTTGTGCCAGATCACGGTTATCTGGCACAAATAGATCTGTCCCCTTTTTCATCCCAACGATTCGATGAATATCCGCGCGAGTGCTTCGAGGCCGCGCTGATCGGCTTGTCCGAAACGCCGCGGCTTCGGGCTGTCGACATCGAGCACGCCGAGTAGTTCGGCCCCGCGCAGCAGGGGTACCACGATCTCGGAGTTGGACGCCGAATCGCAAGCGATGTGTCCCGGAAAGGCATGTACGTCCTCGACCAGCACCGTCGCGCGCCGTTCGGCCGCGGTGCCACACACGCCCTTGCCGATCGCGATGCGCACGCACGCGGGTTTGCCCTGGAACGGACCCAGCACGAGTTCGCCTTCCTTATATAGATAGAACCCAGCCCAGTTGAGATCGGGCAGCGCGTCGTAGATCAGCGCGGAGGTGTTCGAGGCGTTGGCGATGAGATCGCGTTCGCCGGCGAGCAGGGCGGTGAGGGCGCGCGCCAGATCGCGGTAGGCCGACTCGGCGTCGGTGAAGTCGTAGGCTTTCGAAACGTGGCTCATTCAGGCGCGCTCCAGCGGAAATGCCAGTACTTCGTCGATGTGCGCCGCGCCGGCGGCGAGCATCAACACACGATCGAAACCGAGCGCGACCCCCGCGCAATCGGGCAGTCCCGCGTCGAGTGCGGCGAGAAGGCGTTCGTCGAGAGCCGTCTCGGGCAGGCCGCGCGACCGGCGCGCCGCCTGGTCCGCCGCGAAGCGCTGGCGCTGTTCGGCGCTGCTCGCCAGCTCGTGATATCCGTTCGCGAGCTCGATGCCGCGATGGTACAGCTCGAATCGCAGCGCGACCCGCGGATCCGCGTCATCGAGCCGCGCGAGCGCGGCCTGCGAGGCGGGATAGCGATGCACGAAGGTGAATGCGTTCGCGCCCAGTTGCGGGCCGACTCGTGCACCGACGATGAGATCGAGCAGTTCGTCGCGTCCAGCCGTCGCGGCTTGCTCGACGGAGAGGCCGAGTTCGCGGGCCGCGCCGCGCAGGGCTTCGATGTGATCCGACAACGGGTCGATGCCCGCGTATCGCTGCACGGCTTCACGATAATCCAGGAACTCCGTGGGTAGTTCGGACTCGCCGCGGCCCAACAATCCGCGCACGAGATCCGCGACTTCCCGCATGAGTTGCTCGAACGTGAACCCGAGCCGATACCATTCGATCATCGTGAACTCGGGATTGTGCTGCCGCCCGCGCTCGGCGGCCCGGTACACGTGGCAGATCTGGTAGATGTCGCCGCTGCCGGAGGCGAGCAGGCGCTTCATCGCGAATTCGGGCGAGGTGTGCAGGTAGAAAGGCGTCTCGAGACCGGCGAGCGCGACACGGGCGCTCGCGAGGTTCACGTCGGATACGGGCGCATTCACGAGCGCCGGCGTTTCCACCTCGAGCACGTTGCGCGCGCGGAAGAACTCGCGCGCCGCATGCAACGCCTCGGCCCGGCGCCGCAGCATCTCGAGCGATGCCGTGGGACGCCACGCGACCGGATCGTTCATCGCGCCGCCCAGGATTCCATCGTGCCGATGCGCTCGCCCATGCGCACGGTGCGGCCGGCAGTCAGTGTCGACGCCCAGGTCGAAGTTCCGGGCGGCAGCAGCAGGATGATGGTCGACCCCATGTTGAAGCGCGCCATTTCCGCGCCCTTCGGTAGTTCGGTCGGGGCCAGCACGCCGTGCACCGGCAACGGGGTCACCTCGTCGCGATACTTGCGTGGCGTGACGTCTCCGTGCCAGACCGTGGCCATGCTGCCGACGTTGAGCGCTCCGACCAGGACGATGCCCCAGGGCACGCCGCCGGAATCGAAGCCGCAGAACACGCGTTCGTTGCGCGCGAACAGCCCGGGCACGAGCTGCGCGGTGGTCCGGTTCACGCTGAACAGTCTGCCGGGCACGTAGAAGCTCTCGCGCAGCTCGCCGGACAGCGCCATGTGGATGCGATGATAGTTGTACGGCGCAAGGTAGATAGTCGCGAAGCTGCCGCCGGCGAAGGTCCGTTCCCAGGCGCGGTTCCCCGCGAGCAGCGCGCGCAACGTGTATTCGTGTCCCTTGGCCTGCAGCAGGCGGTCCTCGGTGAGCCGGCCGGCTTCGCTCACCGTGCCATCCACGGGAGAGACGATCGCGCGCGGATCCGGGTCGATCGGCCGCGTCTCGGGTCGCAGCGCGCGCGTGAAGAATTCGTTGAAGCTCGCGTAGGCGGTGGGCTCGCGCTCGACCGCGTCGTTCATGTCGGGTCTGAAACCGCGGACGAACAGGCGGATGAGCGCGTTCTTGAACGCGGTCGCGCGCGATCGCGTGGCGGCGAGCACCAGGCGCGAAATCCCGTGTTGTGGCAGCAGGTGCTGAAGCGCGACGAAAACGCGGCCCGCCGCGCCGGGAGACTCGTCGTTCATGTGGCGGGGGCGAGCAGGATGGGTTCGAGCGTCTCGAGGTCGCGCGCCAGCGCGTCGACGCGCAGCGGCGGCGTGAAAACCGCCACGATGCGCGCCTGCGAATCGAGCGCGAACACCGTCGCGGAATGATCCATCGTGTAGCCGCCTCCGGGCAGATCCACGCGGGCCGACGCCACGCCGAACGCGCGCGTGACCTTCACAATCCCGGGCGCATCGCCAGTCAGGCCGATAAACTCGCTGCCGAATGAATTCACGTACCTGCCGAGCTGTTCGGGCGTGTCGCGCTCGGGGTCGACACTGATGAGCGCTATCTTGAGTCCCGGCACGGCCGCCTTCTTCTGCGCGCTCGCGAGCAACGCGAGCGTCGTCGGGCAGATGTCCGGGCAGTTCGTGAAGCCGAAGAACACGAGCGTCGGGTGGCCACGCAGCGATGCGGGCGAGGCGGGCGCGCCGTGGTTGTCGACCAGCGAGAAATCCGCGAGCGCACGCGGCGTCGGAAACGCCGTGCCGCTGTCGAGCGCCGGCGGTGGCGGCGCCACCGTGCGACCCACGTTCTGCCCGACATATACACCGGCGATGGCCGCGGCCAGCGCGATGGCCGCCCAGCTCCAGAATTGACGTTTGTTCATGCCGCGATTATCCCACACACCCACAGTCGGCGACCTGATCGCGAGCGTCACGCGGCGGCTGACGCGCGCGCGGGTTTTCTTCGGACACGGCACCGACAACGCCCGCGACGAAGCCTTCGCGCTGGTGTTCCACGTCATGAAGCTGCCGCACGACTCGCCGCCACGGGTGCTGGCCCGTCGGGTCAACGATGCGCAACGAGCCCGGGTCGACGAGCTGCTGGAACGGCGCGTCCGCGAGCGCGTGCCGCTGCCGTACCTGACACACGAGGCTTGGTTCGCAGGTTCGCCTTATTACGTCGACGAGCGCGTGCTGATTCCCCGCTCGGCCATCGCCGAGCTCATCCTCAACCGCTTCTCGCCCTGGATCGACGCGAAGCGCGTGCGCGACGTGCTCGACATGGGCACGGGTTCGGGATGTATCGCGCTGGCCTGTGCCCAGGCATTCCGGCGCGCGCGCGTCGATGCGACCGATATCGACCCCGGCGCGCTCGCGGTCGCCGGCATCAACCGGCGGCGGCTGCGCCTAACACGTCGCGTGCGGCTCATCGAATCCGACCACTTCGCGGCGCTTTCGGGCCGGTCGTACGATATCATCGTGAGCAATCCACCCTACGTGGGCGCACGCGAAATGCGCGGTTTGCCGCGCGAGTACCGGCACGAGCCGCGCCATGCGCTCGCATCCGGTCGCGAGGGTCTCGATTCGGTTGCGGTCATCCTGCGCGAAGCGCATCGGCACCTGCGGCCGTTCGGCCTGCTCGCGGTCGAAGTCGGCAACACCGAACGTGCGCTGGCGCGCGCGTATCCGCGAGTGCCGTTCACGTGGCTGGATTTCGAAAACGGCGGGGGCGGAGTTTTCCTGCTCACGCGCGAACAGTTGGCAAAGGCGCAGGCACATGTCCGGTAATTCGATTGGCAGGTTGTTCACGGTCACGACATTCGGCGAAAGCCACGGGCCCGCGCTCGGGTGCATCGTCGATGGCTGTCCGCCGGGACTGCCGCTCACCGAAGCCGAACTGCAGGCCGACGTGGACCGGCGACGCACCGGCACCTCGCAGTTCGTGAGCCAGCGTCGCGAAGGCGACGTCGTGAAGATCCTGTCGGGCGTCTTCGAAGGTCGAACCACCGGCACTTCGATCGGCATCCTGATCGAGAACACCGACGCGCGCTCGCGCGACTACGAGAAGATCAAGGATCGCTTCCGTCCCGGTCACGCCGACTACACGTACCAGCAGAAATACGGCTTTCGCGACTACCGCGGCGGCGGCCGTTCATCGGCGCGCGAAACTGTGATGCGCGTGGCCGCGGGCGCGATCGCGCGCAAGTACCTGCGCGAGAAGATGGGCGTCGCCATCAGCGGCTATCTATCCCAGATCGGCTCGCTGACCATCGACCCGGTCAAGCCCGAGGCGGCGTACGAGAATCCATTCTTCTGTCCGGACCCGTCGCGGGTGCAGGAGCTCGAAGACCTGATGTGGAAGATCCGCGGCGAGGGCGATTCTCTCGGCGCGAAGGTGACGGTCATCGCGAAGGGTGTGCCGCCGGGCTGGGGCGAACCCGTGTTCGACCGGCTCGACGCCGATCTCGCGCACGCGATGATGAGCATCAACGCGGTGAAGGCGGTCGAGATCGGCGCCGGGGTCGCATCCGCCGCGCAGCGCGGCAGCGAACATCGCGACGAGCTCACGCCGGAGGGATTCCTCAGCAACAACGCGGGCGGCATCCTCGGCGGCATCTCGTCGGGACAGGACGTCGTCGTACACGTCACGCTCAAGCCGACTTCGAGCATCCAGGTTCCGGGCAAGACCATCGACGTGAACGGCAATCCGGTCGAGGTCGTGACCACCGGTCGTCACGACCCCTGCGTCGGCCTGCGCGCGACGCCGATCTGCGAGGCGATGCTCGCCGTCGTCCTCATGGATCACTGCCTGCGGCACCGGGGACAGAACGCCGACGTGCGTTCACCCACTCCCGTCATCCCCTGAAGCCCCGCGGGCCATTGCGTGCCCGCCAACATGGAAACCCCGAGGGCATTCGTGCCCGGCGGACGTACGAAATCCACGGGTTACGCCCGTATTCCGACGTGTTAGAGCATCGAACGCGAAACGGGACACGTTTTATGTTCCACGCATTAGGGAAGATAAGCCGCAAGCGTGGACATAACTTATGGATCGTGACAGTCGACCTCTCTCGGGATGCTGTTGTGAGCAGCACACCCGCGCCGTGGGCTTTGGTGCGCGAGCCTATTTAAGTTATATTGCGGGCGGTCTCAGCTTAGGGTCGCAACTTTCGCCTCTAAGCTCATGTTTAGATAAAGAATTCTCATAGCCGACGGTGAATGTGGAGACGCGAATGATGCGGAATGGTCTCGCCCGGGTTTTGTTGGCAGTCCTGCTGTTACCCGGAATCTCCCATGCGCTGGGTCTCGGCGACATCCGGCTCAACTCGCCGTTGAATGCACCGCTCGATGCGGAGATCGAGCTCGTCAACGCGACGCCGGAAGATCTCGCGACGCTCGAAGCGAAACTCGCCTCGAAGGAAACCTTCGCGCGTTACGGACTGGATTGGCCGCCGTTCATGGCGTCCGTGACCGTCACGCGCGATCGCGCGGCGAACGGCGCCAACATCCTGCGCATCCGCTCGGCGGAAACCGTCACCGAACCTTTCCTCACGCTGCTCATTGAAACGACCTGGGCACGCGGTCGCCTCGTGCGCGAATACACCGTGCTGCTCGATCCGCCGGTCTTCGCGCCGAACAGCGTCGCGCAGGCGCCGGTCGCCGCGCCGGCGCAGAGCGCCAGCGAGAGCAGTGGACAGATCACGCGTCCGGCGCCGCAGCAGAGCGCGCCCACGCCCACGCCCACGCCCGCGCCTTACGTCTCCGCGGGCGGCGGCGACAGTTATGAAGTGCAGCGCGGCGACAGCCTGTCGGCGATCGCCCGCCGCCTGTCGGCGAGCGTCGGGGCTTCGACCCAGCAGCTCATGGTGTCTATCTACCGCGCCAACAGCGGTGCGTTCGACGGCGACATGAACCGCCTGCGCGCGGGAGCCGTGCTGCGCGTCCCGTCGGGCGAGGAAGTCGCCGCGATCTCGCCGGCCGAAGCGTCGAGCGAAGTGCGCAATGCCATCGGCTCCTGGTCGGCCAGTTCCGGCGCCGGCGCGGGTCGCCTGCGCCTCGTCGCGCCGAGCGACTCGGCGAGCTCGCCGGGAGCTTCCGGTGCCGATCCGGCCGAAGTCAGCGCGCTGCGCAACCGGGTCAACGAACTCGAAGGACAGCTCAACGAATCGAAGCGCCTGCTCGAGCTGCGCAACACGGAGCTCGCCGATCTGCAGGCCAAGCTCGCCGCCTCGCAGCAGCAGGCGGCAACGCCCGCGCAGCCCGCGCCCGTGCAGCCCGAGGTCGCGACGCCCGAAGTGACGCCGCCGGCGGAGACCGCCGAAACCGCGGAGACGGCCGAGACCGAAACGACTCCGCCCGAGACCACGGCCGCGCAGGAACCGACGCCCGAGCCCGCTCCCGCCCAGCAGCGGCCGGCTCCGCAAGCCGAAGAACCGGTGCAGGGCCCGTCGATCGTCGACACGCTGCTCGAGTACAAGTGGGCGCTCGCCGGAGTCGCGCTGCTCGGCCTCATCGGCCTGATCGTGAAGTCGCGCGGCAAGCGCAAGAGCGCGGAGTTCGACGACAACCTCGGCCGCCTCGCCGAGCAGGGTGGCGATCGTCTCGCCGAGCCCGTCGATTCGCTGTCCGACACCGGCCGCATGCGCGCGCCGGCCGCCGAGGCCGTGCCCGACGACATCCTCGTCGAGGAATCCGGCACGCATCGCGCGTTGCAGGAGACGCAGGACATTCCGCTCGCGCCGACGGTGCGCACCGACGAGACCATCAGCAGCGAGACCGCGGTCAACCTCGACCAGGGCGATCCGCTCGCCGAAGCCGATTTCCACATGGCCTACGGTCTGTACGACCAGGCCGCGGACCTGGTCCGCATCGCGATCCAGCGCGAACCGCAGCGTCGCGATCTCAAGCTCAAGCTCCTCGAAGTGTTCTTCGTCTGGGGCAACAAGGAGCAGTTCCTGGCCACCGCCAACGAGCTCGCCGAATCGCGCGCCGGCGCGGATCCGGGCGAGTGGGAAAAGATCGTGATCATGGGCAAGCAGATCGCGCCCGAGGATCCGATGTTCTCCGAGGGCGGCGCCGGTGGCGCGGTGGGCGTGGACCTGAACCTCGACGGCGGTGGTGCCGGCGGCGTGGACTTCGATCCGTTCGACGTCAGCTCGCGTCTCGACGTGACCGGCGGCGGTACGCCGGACCCGGTCGACCTCGATCTCAGCAGCGCGGTACGTGACCCGGATGCGACCGGCGAAGGCCTCGCGCTGCCCGATCGCGACAGCGGCCAGACCACGCGCGAGATGACGGTCAAGATGACGCCCGCGGGTTCGGAAGCGCCGACGGTCGAGCAGCCCGCGCTGCGACCGCTCGACGAGCCGACGATCCGCGAGAAGGTGGAAGGCGCGATGCGCCGCAAGCTCTCGAGCGAGCAGACCGCCGAGCTCGCGCTAGACGATCTCGGACTCGACCTGGGCTCGCTCGAACAGACCGATTCGCAGATCGGACTCAAGCCGATCCAGGGCCCGGGCAACTCGGGACCCGATGCGAACGCCCCGACGATGGTCGCGGGACTCGACGAGAATTCACAGCGCCTGCTGCGCGCGGCCGCCGCGCGCCACGTGGGCAACGGTGACGACTCGCAGATCGCCGAACACGGCGCGAGCGGCACCTGGTTCCTGACCGAGAAAGAACTCGGCGGCGACATGGACCTGACCAAGGGCCGGGCGATCGACCCGGGCAGCACCGCTTCGCTCGCGAAGTTCGAAATGCCCGACGAAGGTTTCGACATCTCGTCGACCTCGCGGCTCGCGGCGATCGACAGCAGCAATGTCGACTTCCCGGTGGAGCCGACGCAGCAGCAGCCGTCGATGAACCATGGCGTGGATCTCGATCTCGGCGCGGCCAGCGGCAAGTACGACATGCCCGGCAGCGCGACCGAGGAACTCGCGGTTCCGGATCTCGAGCCCGTCACGCTCTCCGAAGTCGGCACCAAGCTCGACCTGGCCCGCGCCTACGTCGACATGGGCGACCCGGACGGCGCGCGCAACATCCTCAACGAGGTGTTGAGCGAGGGCTCGGCATCGCAGAAGCAGGAAGCGCAGCGCCTGATCGAATCGCTGCCCGGCTAACTACACCGGGCCCGCGCGCACGCAGGGTTTTCCGATGCCTCGCTTCGCGGCCGGCCTCGAATACGACGGCCGCCCGTACTCGGGCTGGCAACACCAGCCCGGCCTCAGGACCGTCCAGGACGAGCTGCAGCGCGCGCTCGCGCGTGTCGCCGACGCGCCCATCGAGTGCGCATGCGCGGGGCGCACCGACGCCGGCGTACATGCGTCGGCCCAGGTGGTGCACTTCGACAGCGGCGCCGCGCGCAGCGAACGCGGCTGGCGCCTCGGCGCGAATACCTATCTACCTCCCGACATCAGCGTGGTCTGGGTACGCGAAGTGCCGGCGCATTTCCACGCGCGGTACGCCGCCACGGCGCGCAGCTACCGCTACGTGATCCTCAATCGCGACTCGCGGCCCGGGCTCGACACCGGCCGCGCGACCTGGGAGCGCCGGCCGCTCGACGTCGCGCGCATGCACGAGGCCGCGCAGGTGCTCGTCGGCGAACACGATTTCAGCGCGTTCCGCGCGATCGAGTGCCAGGCGAAATCGCCGGTGCGCAACGTCGAACGCCTGAGCGTGACGCGCGACGATCACTGGGTGGTGATCGAGGTGACCGCGAACGCGTTCCTGCATCACATGGTCCGCAACGTCGCCGGCCTGCTCCTGAGCGTGGGGAGTGGGGATTCGCCGACCGAGCGCGTCGCCGCCGTGCTCGCGGGGCGCGATCGCAAGGCCAATGCCGCGACGGCGCCGCCCGACGGCCTGTATCTCGCGGCGGTGCGCTACCCGGCCGAGTTCGGGCTGCCGGGGCCCCAATCCGCTATCATCGGCCGCGCTTCGACCCCCTGATTCCACGAGGGAACGCCCTGACATGTCCTGGTTCGAGAAAATCATGCCGTCGCGGATCAAGACCGAGCGCCGCACGCGTTCGGTCCCCGAGGGCCTGTGGATCAAATGCTCTGCCTGCGATGCGGTGCTGTACCGCGCCGAGCTCGAACGCAATCTGAACGTCTGCCCGAAGTGCAGCCATCACATGCGCATCGGCGCCCGCGAGCGCCTGGCGCGTTTCCTCGACGAGGGCGAACAGTTCGAGATCGGCTCCGACATTTCGCCGGAGGACCCGCTCAAGTTCCGCGACAGCAAGCGTTACAAGGACCGGCTCTCCGCCGCGCAAAAGGCGACCGGTGAACGCGACGCGCTGATCGCGGTCGCGGGCACGCTCGAGGGTCTGCCCATCGTCGCCTGCGCTTTCGAATTCAGGTTCCTGGGTGGCTCGATGGGTTCGGTGGTCGGCGAGCGCTTCAAGCGCGCCGTGGATCGCTGCATCGAGACACGCGCTCCGCTCGTGTGTTTTTCGGCGAGTGGCGGCGCGCGCATGCAGGAGGCCTTGTTCTCGCTGCTGCAGATGGCGAAGACCAGCGCGGCGCTCGCGCGCCTCGCGCAGGCGCGCCTGCCGTTCATTTCCGTGCTGACGGATCCGACCACGGGCGGTGTCTCCGCCAGTCTCGCGATGCTGGGCGATCTCAACGTCGCCGAGCCGCGCGCGCTGATCGGCTTCGCCGGCCCGCGCGTGATCCAGCAGACCGTGCGCGAGACGTTGCCGGAAGGATTCCAGCGCAGCGAATTCCTGCTCGATCACGGCGCGCTCGACCTGATCGTCGACCGGCGCGACATGCGCGAGAAACTGGGCGCCGTGTTGCGCCTGCTGATGCGCCAGCCACCGGTCGCTCCCACGTCGGTATCCTGAAGTTCATGCGCTCGCTCGCCGACTGGCTCGAGCAGCAACAGCAATCCCATCCGAGCGCGATCGACCTGACCCTCGAGCGGGTGCGCGAGGTCGCGCGCCGGCTCGAGCTGCTGACGCCCGCGTATCGCGTGATCACGGTCGGCGGAACGAACGGCAAGGGATCGACGGTCGCCTATCTCGATGCGCTGCTGCGCGCCGCGGGCCAGTCCACCGGCCGCTTCACCTCGCCGCACCTGGTCCGTTACAACGAGCGCATCTGCGTCAACGGCAACGAGGCGACGGATGCTCAGCTCATCGAATCGTTCGAACGAATCGACGCGGCGCGCCGCGAGATCACGCTGACGTTCTTCGAATACAACACACTCGCCGCGCTCGAAAGTTTCCGGCGTGCCCGAGTCGACACGGCCGTTCTGGAAGTCGGCCTGGGCGGGCGGCTCGACGCGACCAACATCCTCGATGCCGACGTCGCCGTCGTCTGCTCCGTGGGGCTGGATCACGTCGACTGGCTGGGAGGCACACTCGATCAGATCGGGCGCGAGAAGGCTGGGATCTTCCGGTCGGCCCGGCCGGCCGTGCTCGGCAGCCCGGACCTGCCGGCGTCGGTGCGCGAAGTCATCGAGCAGACGGGCGCGTTTCCCGTCGAGCGCGGCCGCGACTTTCGCGCGCTTCGCCACGACAACGGTTGGGACTTCGAATGCAACACGCTGCGTCTGCGGAATCTTCCCTTGCCCGCGCTCGCCGGATCGCAGCAGGTCGACAACGCGGCCACCGCGCTGGCGGCGCTCGCGGTCGGAGATTTCGGCATCGAACTCACGCACGACGTCGTCAGCCGGGCCTTGCGGGCTGCGCGGCTGCCGGGACGCTTCCAGATCGTTCCGGGAGAGGTCGAATGGATTCTCGACGTGGCCCACAACGTTCCCGCGGCCCGCGTGCTCGTGGACAACCTCGCGACACTGCCGACAAAACGCACCATCGCGGTGTTCGGCATCCTCGGCGACAAGGACATCGGCGGCATTCTCGCGACACTGTCGCCGAGCGTCGACGCATGGGTTCCCGTGACGCTCGAAGGCCCGCGCAGCGTGAGCGCGCAGTCGCTCGCCGCGCACCTGCCACCGGCTGTTCCCATCGTGGAACTCGCCACGGATGTGATCTCGGGGTGTCGCGCGGCTCGCGCGGCCGCCGCGCCTGGAGATCGCATCGTGGTATTCGGATCGTTCCTCACGGTGGGACCGGCGCTCGAATTCCTTGGGATATAGTTCGCCCATGGATTCGCGAGCCAAGCAACGATTGACCGGCGCCGTCATCCTGGCGGCGCTGTTCGTGTTGCTGGTGCCCGAACTACTCACCGGTCCCAAATCGTCGACGGCGCCGGCCGCGCCGCCGGAGGAAGAGCAGGGCCTGCGCAGCTACACCATCGAAATCGACGGCAAGTCGGAGACGTCATCGCCCCCGCAAGTCGCCCAGCCGGTTCCGGTCGCCCCAACCCCAACCCCAACCCCAGCGCCGGACAACGACGACGTCGCGGCGCCGCAGTTCGCCGAGTCCGCCCCTGCCAGGCAGCCCGAGCGGCGCGCCGCCGCGGCCGATGTGCCGGCCCCCAGCGTCAGCGTCGAATCCCGGCAGACGCCCGCGGCGATTCCTGCCGCTCCGGCCCGCGCCGAGCCCGCTCGGCCCGCCCCCTCGCAGACACCGCCTCCGGCCGCCAAGGGCAGCTTCGTCGTGCAGCTCGGCAGCTTCGGCAGCCGCGACAATGCCGACCGATTGGTCCGCGACATGTCAGCAAAGGGCTTCAAGGCCTTCGTTGCACCGATCAGGAGCGGCGGCCGCGACCTGTATCGCGTCCGTGTCGGCCCGACTCCCGATCGCGCCTCGGCCGAGGCGCTTGCGGCCGATCTCAAGCGGGTGGGGCAATCCGGCAGCATCGTGCCGATTTCGTGACGCGCGACACCGCCCGCCCGTTGTCTCGCTGCAACGGTATGCGGCGGTCGAGTACAATGCCGCGCCTTCTCCGAGAGCGTCGATCAAGACTCATCGAATGATTGCAGTCGACTACATCATCCTCGCCATTCTCGTCGTTTCAGCAATCATGGGCCTGGTCCGCGGCCTGCTTCGCGAAGCCATCGCGGTAGTCACCTGGTTCCTCGCCATCGTTCTCGCCTGGATCTTCGCCGACTCGCTTTCGCCGCACCTGGGCGGTGTGTTGGCGGATTCCCCTACGAGCATCTGGGTCGCGCGCGTCATCATCTTCGTCGGCGTGCTGCTCATCGGCAGCGCGATCGCCGTGGTGGTTGGACATTACGTTCGCGTCTCCATGTTCTCGGGCTTGGACAAGTTCCTCGGCCTCGTCTTCGGCCTCATTCGCGGCATCGTCGTGGTCGGCGCCTTCACGATCGCGATCCAGGCTTTGCAGATGGACAAGGAACCCAGCTGGAAGAGATCGCGTCTGATGCCGTACGCCATCGGGGTTGCCGATGCGCTGCGCGGCGTCGTCGGTGAGAACCTCGAGCGCCTCGATCTGGACAATCCCCCCATCAAGCCCTGATCCCAAGGAACCCCACCGAATGTGCGGAATCGCTGGCATCGTCGGAACGAGTGGAGTCAATCAACGGATCTACGACGCCCTGACGGTGCTGCAGCATCGCGGCCAGGACGCGGCCGGCATCGCGACCGTCGCGGACGGCGAGCTGTTCGTGCGCAAGGGGCAGGGCCTGGTGCGCGACGTCTTCGACCAGCACGCCATGCAGGATCTCAAGGGCAACGTCGGCATGGGCCACGTGCGTTACCCGACGGCCGGCTGCGACAGCGCCGCCGAGGCGCAACCGTTCTACGTCAACGCACCCTATGGCATCTGCCTCGGGCACAACGGCAATCTCACGAATGCCCGCGAGCTCGCCGAAGTGCTCGAGCGCGAGGATCGTCGCCACCTCAACACGAGCTCGGATTCGGAGGTGTTGCTGAATGTCCTCGCCTCGGAACTGCAACGGGTGGGGACTCCACGCGTCACGCCGGCCGACATCTTCGCCGCGGTGAACGCGGTTTATCGTCGATGCCGCGGAGGGTACGCGGTCGTCGCGATGATCATCGGCCACGGCCTGCTCGGGTTCCGGGACCCCAACGGCATCCGACCGCTGGTGCTCGGCCAGCGCGAAACGCCGAAAGGCGCCGAATGGATGCTGGCTTCCGAGAGCGTCGCGCTCGACATGCTGGGCTTCAAGCTCGTGCGCGACGTGGCGCCGGGCGAAGTGGTCTACATCGACGTGCTCGGCCGCCTGCATTCGCAGGTGTGCGTGACCACGACGCGCCACGCGCCGTGCATCTTCGAGTACGTGTATTTCGCGCGTCCCGATTCGCTGATCGACAACATCTCGGTGCACCGCGCGCGCATGCGCATGGGAGACCGGCTCGCGGAAAAAATCCTGCGCGAGCGCCCGAATCACGACATCGACGTCGTCATCCCGATTCCCGACACGAGCCGCACGAGCGCGATGCAGGTGGCCCAGCACCTGAACGTCAAATATCGCGAAGGCTTCGTGAAGAACCGCTACGTCGGCCGCACGTTCATCATGCCGGGGCAGGAACAGCGTTCGAAGTCGGTGCGCAGCAAGTTGAACGCGATCGACCTCGAGTTCCGCAACAAGAACGTGCTGCTGGTGGACGACTCCATCGTGCGCGGCACCACCTCGGCGCAGATCATCGACCTCGCGCGCGAGGCGGGAGCCCGCAAGGTTTACTTCGCCTCGGCCGCGCCGCCGGTGCGTTTCCCGAACGTCTACGGCATCGACATGCCGGCCGCGAGCGAACTCGTGGCGGCGAATCGCACCGACGCTGAGGTCGCGAAGCTGATCGGCGCCGACTGGCTGATCTACCAGGACCTCGAGGATCTCATCCACGCCTGCGTGCACGATCATTCCAGCATCAAGGAATTCGACACGTCCTGTTTCTCGGGGCTCTACGTCACCGGCGACGTGACGCCCGAATATCTCGCGCGCCTGCAGTCCGAGCGTTCGGATTCGGCGAAGGCCTCGCGTCGCGAGACCGCCGGGCTCAAGGTCGTCAAGAGCTGATCGTCGTGCGGCGCGCCCGCGGTTGAATACGCGCCGCCTTCTCCTCGAATTGTTCGACGCCGCGCTGCGCGCGGTAGATGGGCGTGCCTGCGTGGCGCGCGTGTTGCGCGAGCGGAAGCCGCGCGGACCCATCGCGGTGTTCGCGGTCGGCAAGGCGGCGAGCTCGATGGCGCTCGGCGCGCACGATGCGCTGGGCGACGCGCAGCAATCGCTTCTGGTGATCACGAAGGATGGCCACCTGGATGACGATCTGCGGCGAATACCCGGTGCGACGTTGTTCGAGAGCGCGCATCCCGTTCCGGATCGACGCAGCCTGGACGCGGGCGCCGAACTCGGGCGGCGGATCGCGGCGCTTCCCGCCGACGTGTTTCCGATCTTCCTGGTGTCGGGCGGCGCATCGAGTCTCGTGGAGTCGCTGGTAGACGGGAAAACCCTCGCCGAACTGCGCGCATTGAACGAATCGGGGCTCGCGGCCGGCTGGGACATCGCGCGGCTGAATGACGAGCGGCGGAAATTCTCGCGGCTCAAGGGCGGTGGAGTGGCGCGCCAGCTCGCGGGACGACCGGCACTCGCGCTCTTCATCTCCGACGTTCCGGGCGATTCCCCCGACGTCATCGGTTCCGGGTTGTTAGGGACCGACGGCGGCTCCGCCGATGCGATCGATCGCGTGGTGGTCGCGAACGTCGATGCGGCCGTGCGCGCCGCGGTTTCCGCCGGCGAAGCGCGCGGCTTGACGTTCGAGGCGGGTGCGACACGTTTCGCCGGCGATGCCGCGGACGTCGCGAGCGAATTCGCGGAAGCATTGCGAACGTCCGATGCGGATGGCCTGGTCTGGGGCGGCGAGTCGACGGTGACGCTGTCCGCGACGCACGGCCGCGGCGGCCGAAACACGCATCTCGCGCTGCACGCGGCGCGGCTGCTGCGCGCGGACGAGAGACTCACGATTCTCGCGGCCGGAACGGACGGCACGGACGGCCCGACGAGCGACGCGGGCGCGATGATCGACGCGGGCACGATCGAACGCGCCGGGATCGCGGGTATCGACGTCGAGCGCGCGCTGGCCGAATTCGATTCGGGAACAACGCTCGAGGCATCGGGAGATCTCGTCTACACGGGCCCGACCGGCACGAACGTCGGGGATATCCTGATCGGGATCAGGGAATCCGGGACGCGCGTTCGTGGTCTTGGGTCGGACCCCGTGTTGTAATCCGCCCCCTCATGCGCCTGCTGCTCATCGATGACGATCCGCGTTACCGAACGCTGCTGCGTCACCACATCTCGTGCGACTGGCCGGACGTCGACATCGTCAGCTACAACCCGCGCGTGCGCGGCCCGCTGACGCCGGGATTTCTCGCGCAGGGCTACAGCGCGGTGCTGCTGGATCATGCGTGGAAGGGCGGTGCGGGACTCGACTGGCTCCGGGACCTGACCGGTCGCGAAGGCTTCGCGCCCGTCATTTTCATGGCGACCGACGACGAATCGCCCGACGCGGTCGAGGCGCGCTCCGCGGGCGCGTACGCGGTCATCGGCAGGAAGAAGGTCCGGGGCACCGTGCTCAACGATGCGATCCGCCGCGCGGCCGACGAGCAGGCGAAGGCGCAGAGCCGCTGGCGCATGTCCGCGGGCGCGAAGATGGCGCAGGATTTCGCGGGTGCGCGGCTGAAGGCGTACCGGCGCATCGAGCTCATCGCGAAGGGTTCCGTGTCGGAGCTGTTTCTCGCCGAAAGTGCGGACATCGGTGGAGTCGTCGTGCTCAAGGTGACGCCTGCGATCCGCAAGGAGACGGGCGTCGATCAATCGATGGAGCGCTTCCTGCAGGAATTCGAAATCCTGCGCGAAGTGCATCATCCGAACGTCGTCAGGATCTACGACCTGGGTGTCACCGACGATCACCTGTATCTCGCGATGGAGTACTTCGCGAAGGGCGATCTGCGCAAGCGCATGTCCGAAGGGCTCACCGCGCGCCAGTCGCTCGAATACTCGCGCGATCTCGCGCAGGCGCTGCAGGCCATCCACGAAGTCGGAATCTTTCACCGCGATCTCAAGCCCGGCAACGTGATGCTGCGCGACGACGACAGCATCGCGCTCATCGACTTCGGGCTCGCGAAACACGTGGCGCTCAAGATGGAAGTCACCGACAAGGGACTCATCTTCGGCACGCCTCACTACATGAGTCCCGAGCAGGGACACGGAAAGCCGATCGACGCGCGCAGCGACATCTACGCGCTCGGCGTGATGTTGTACGAGATGCTCACGGGCAAGAAGCCGTTCGACGCCGAGAATCACATGGCGATCCTCGTGCACCACGCGAAGGCGCCGATTCCCAAGCTGCCCGAACGCATCGCGCACCTGCAGCCGCTCATCGACACGCTGATGGCGAAGGACCCGGCCGCGCGACCCGCGGATGCCAACGAGGCCGCGCGTCTCATCGATTTCGCGATGTCGGGGATGTCGACGACGCCGGAGGCGACGTGAGCGCACGCGGAGCCACCGCGGCGGCGCGCTTCGCGCGTGCGACGGATCGCACGATCCTCGCCGCGGCGACGCCGCGCGAATGGGTGGATGCGGCGGTTGCGGACTTGCCCACGCTGCTGGTCGATCATGCGAATTGCGAGAAGAAGGCCGCGTCGACCGCGATGGCGCTGATCTTCGCGTATCCCGAGGATCGCTCGCTCGCCGTCGCACTCTCGCGGCTCGCGCGCGAGGAGCTCAAACATTTCGAGCAGGTCGAGCGGCTCATGAAAAAGCTCGACGTGCAGTACGTGCGCATGAAGCCGGGGCGATATGCGAGCGAGCTGCGCAAGCTGGTGCGCACGCACGAACCGAAACGCAAGCTCGATCTCATGATCGTGCACGCGCTGATCGAGGCGCGCTCGTGCGAGCGCTTCAGGCTGCTCTCGAAACACCTGCCCACCGAGGTGCGCGAGCTGTATGCGGCGCTGGAACGATCCGAGGCGCGGCACTTCGAGCTGTACCTCGATTTTGCGCAACGCGAGTTCGATGCCGAAGAGATAGAGACGCGCCTCGCGCTGATCTCGGCGCGCGAAGCCGAGCTCGCCACCTCTCCGGATACGGAGCTGCGCTTCCACTCCGGTCCACCGGGCTGATTCCCCGGGCTAGCGGGGCAGTGGGATCTCTCTCACGCCCTCGGAGCTGATGGCCACGCAGCTCGCCGCTTCGTACCAGGGCGCGAGTACGACGCGTTCCGCGGGTTTACCATCCACGTCGAATCGATGGATCGCCGGGCGATGCGTATGTCCGTGAATGAGCCGGCGCGCGCCGGTGGCGCGCATCGCGCGGGTCACGGCATCGGGGTTCACGTCCATGAGCACGGGAACCTGCCGCTCCGTGTGCTCCTTGCTGCCCGCGCGCGCGGCGCTCGCGAGCGTCCGGCGGTTCTCGAGCGGCAACGACAGGAAGCGCCGCTGCCAGCGTTCGCGACGCACGATGCTGCGCAACTCCTGGTACGGCCAGTCCTCGGTGCAGAACACGTCGCCGTGGCTCAACAGCGTCGGCACGCCGTGCATGTCCACCATCACCGGGTCCGGCAGTAGTTTGACGCCGGTGCGCTCCTCGAACCCTTCCCCGAGCAGGAAATCGCGATTGCCGTGCAACGCGAAGACCGCCACGCCGGCGGCGCTCAGCGCCGCGAGCCCGTCGCAGGCGCGACTGTTCGCAGGATCGTCGTCGTCATCGCCGACCCAGGCTTCGAACAGGTCGCCGAGCAGATAGAGCGAATCGGCGTCCCGGGCCGGGCCCGAGAGAAACTTCAGGAATGCGTCGATCGCCCAGGGAGCTTCGCTGTCCAGGTGCAGGTCGGAAGCGAACAGACTGTGGCGCGCAGCGCTCACTTCGGGGATGTCGAACCCGGAGGCGGCGAGCCCTCGGCCGGTGGCGATGCGGATTCGCTGGCATCTTCGTGCGGCGTGCCGGCGGGCGGTTGCGCGGCGGGGGTTTCCGCCGGCGCCGCGGGCGCGGGCGCGGGACTCGAATCCCCGATGATTTCCATCTTCTCGATCACGACTTCCTTGATCGGCACGTCCTGCTTGAAGGGTTCTTTTCCGGTCGTCGGCGACACGCTGATCCGGTCGACGACTTCCATGCCTTCGACGACCTTGCCGAACACCGCATAACCCCAGCGCGTGGGCAGTGGATCGAGATCCGCGTTGTCGGCGACATTGATGAAGAACTGCGCGTCTCCCGTGTGCGGACCGGAGGCGCGCGCCAGCCCGACCGTCCCGCGAAGATTCTTGAGCCCGTTGCCGGCCTCGTTGGGTATCTGCTTCAAGGTCGGCTTCGCCTTGTAATCGAGTCCGACTCCGCCGCCCTGGATCAGGAACCCGGAGATCACGCGGTGAAACAGCGTGTTCGTGTAATGCCCCCTGCGGACGTAGTTGACGAAATTTTCGACTGTCAGCGGAGCGCGGTCGCGCTGCAGTTCGATGACGAACGAGCCTAAATTCGTGGTCACACGCACGCGCTCGGGACCCGCCGCCTGGGCGGCGAAGGACAACAGAATGGCTGCAAGGCCGATCAGGGGTCGTCGGATTTTCATGGCCGCGATTCTACCGAAGCCGCGCCGCATCGAGCGGATTCCCGTAAAATTCGCGGGTGTCTCCCAGCCCAGTCTCGACCATCACGACCCGCTTCGCGCCCAGCCCGACGGGCGAGCTGCATCTCGGCAACGCCCGCACGGCGCTGTTCAGCTGGTTGTTCGCGCGGCATCACGGCGGGCGATTCGTCCTGCGCATCGAGGACACCGACACCGAGCGCAGCAAGGAGGAATTCACCACCGCGCTGATGCAGGACCTCGAGTGGATGGGTCTCACGTGGGACGCGGGTCCCGGCAAGGAAACTCCCGACATCGAATATCGACAGTCGCGCCGCGGCGCGATCTACGCGCGCCATTCCGCGACGCTCGATGCGCGTGGGCTCACGTATCCGTGTTACTGCACGCCGCTCGAGCTGGAACTGTCGCGCAAGGCGCAGCTCGCCGCCGGACGGCCGCCGCGCTACGCGGGCACCTGCCGCGAGCTCTCCGCCGAGGCGCGCGTGCGCAAGAGCGCGCAGGGCATCTCGCCGACGACGCGCTTTCGCGTGCCGACGGGACGGTACGTCGAGTTCGACGACATGGTCCACGGCGCGCAGCGCTTCGCCACCGACGACATCGGCGACTTCATCCTGCGGCGCGCCGACGGCAGCGCGGCGTTTTTCTTCAGCAATGCCATCGACGATGCCGAGATGGGCATCACCCACGTCTTGCGCGGCGAGGATCACCTGACGAACACGCCGCGGCAGTTGCTGGTTCTCGAGGCGCTGGGATTGCGCGCGCCGACCTACGGCCACCTGTCGCTGCTGGTCGGCGCCGACGGCACGCCGCTCTCCAAGCGCCACGGCGCGACGACGTTGCGCGATTTCCGCGAGCGTGGCTATCTACCGGCGGCGCTCGACAACCACCTGTTCCGGCTCGGGCACTCGAGCAGCGAGAACGGCGTGTTGTCGCTCGATGCCATGGCCAGGCATTTCACCGTGAAGCATCTCGGCCGCGCGCCGGCACGCTTCGAGGAGTCGCAGCTGAACGCCTGGCAGCGCGACGTCGCGCACCACCTGCCGCTCGAGGAAAGCGAGCGCTGGCTCGCGTCCGAAACGCCGGACGACATCGACCCGGCGCGCCGCCGCGCCTTCATCGCGGCGATCCGCCCCAACGTGTTGCTGCCGAAGGACGTCGCGCACTGGCGCGAGGTCGTGTTCGGTGGCGCGCCGCCGCTCGACGAAGCCGCGCTCGCGCGCGTGCGCGAGGCCGGCACGAGTTTCTTCCGCGCCGCGGCGGACGCCGCCCGGAACAGGGGCGGTGATCTCGATGCCATCGTCAACGCGGTCAAGGCCGCGACCGGCGCGAAAGGCCAGTCGCTCTGGAAGCCCTTGCGCCTCGCGCTCACGGGCAGGGCGGAGGGCCCCGAGCTCGCGCCGCTGCTCAAGGCCATGCCCGACTCGACCATCCACGACCGCCTGAACCGCTTCGCCGCATGATCCGCATACACAATTCGCTGACGGGCCAGAAACAGGAACTCCAGCCCGTCGAACCCGGCCACGTCCGCATGTACAGCTGCGGCATCACCGTCTACGACTATTTCCACGTCGGCAACGCGCGCATGCTCGTCGTGTTCGACATGGTGAGCCGCTACCTGCGTCATCGCGGTTACCGCGTGACCTACGTGCGCAACATCACCGACGTCGACGACAAGATCATCAACCGTGCGCGCGAGGCCGGCGTCGACTGGCGCGAACACGCCACGAAATACACCGAGGCGATGCACGAGGACCTCGGCAAGCTCGGCTGCCTGCGGCCCGAGAAAGAGCCGAAGGCCTCCGAGTACATCGACGAGATGCTGAAGATGATCGGCCAGCTCATCGACAACGGCTACGCCTACCAGGCGACGAACGGCGATGTCATGTACGACGTGCACAAGTTCGCCGAATACGGAAAGCTTTCCGGCAAACGGCTCGAGGACCTGCGCGCGGGCGCCCGCGTGGAAGTAGATAGCGCGAAGCGCGATCCGCTCGACTTCGTGTTGTGGAAATCCGCGAAGCCCGGCGAGCCGGCGTGGCCGTCACCCTGGGGCGATGGGCGTCCCGGCTGGCACATCGAGTGCTCCGCGATGTCGACGAAAGAGCTCGGCGAGCACTTCGACATCCACGGCGGCGGCGTCGACCTCAAGTTTCCGCACCACGAGAACGAAATCGCGCAGACCTGCGGCGCCACGGGCGGGAAGTTCGCCGAGATCTGGATGCACAACGGCTTCCTCAACATCGACAACGAGAAGATGTCGAAGTCGCTCGGCAATTTCTTCACGACGCGCGAAGTGCTCGCGAAGGTGAAGGCGCCGGAAGTCCTGCGGTTCTTCCTGCTGTCCAGTCACTACCGCGGGCCGATGAACTATTCGCCCGATCAGCTCGACCTCGCGGAGGCGGGCCTGAACCGGTTGTATACGGCGTTGCGCGAAGTGCCGGTGGTGGAAGGGCATACGCCCACCGCGGCGACGCAGGCTTTCCACGACGCGATGGACGACGACTTCAACACGCCGGAGGCGATCGCCGCGCTGCAGGGCCTCGCGCGCGAGATCAACACGGCGCGGGCCGCGGGCGACTCCGCGAAGGCGACCGCGCTCGCGAGCGAGCTGCGCGCGCTGGGCGCCGCGCTCGGGCTGCTGCAGTCACCGTCCGAGGCGTGGTTCCGCGCGGGCGCGGCCGGGGGGCTGTCCGACGCCGAGATCGACGAACGCATCGCAGCGCGCCTCGCGGCCCGCAAGGCGAAGAACTGGGCGGAGTCCGACCGGATTCGCGACGAATTGGCCGCGGCCGGTGTGATCCTCGAGGACAAGCCGGGCGGCGTGACCACGTGGCGCCGGGCCTGAGCCTGCGCGGTTAAATTGACCCGGAGCCGGCCGGCTCGGGTATGATGCGCGCCCCCGACCGCCGGGCCCTTCCGCTGGGAAACCCCGGGCGGTCGGCATCGGCGACGGGGCATGGCGCAGTCTGGTAGCGCATCTGCTTTGGGAGCAGAGGGTCGCAGGTTCGAATCCTGCTGCCCCGACCAACCGATGAGTGCCGGACGCAAGTCAGGTAGTCTCCGTTCCGGCTGTGCGCCCGTAGCTCAGTTGGATAGAGCACCGGCCTTCTAAGCCGGTGGTCGCAGGTTCGACTCCTGCCGGGCGCGCCAATTGACGCGATGTTTTCTGTGGTGGCCGTAGCTCAGCTGGTAGAGCCCCGGGTTGTGATCTCGGCTGTCGTGGGTTCGAGTCCCATCGGCCACCCCATTTCTTCCTTCTCGTTTTCTAGCGGCGCTTCGCGCGTCCCCAGAGTTGTTCGTACTTCCAGCCCGTGAGGTCCTCGACGATCGCGCGGTTCTCGGCGGGCGGTTCCGTTCCGGGGTGTTTCTTGAACCGCTCGATCTCGTCCATGAGCACGGCGTGCGTGGCGCTGTTGAGCTTGAAGCGCAGCGAGACCACGAAACCGAACACGAGCACGGCTAGCACGCCGAATCCCATGATGTAGACCACGGCGTCCACCACCGACTGCGGCTGGGCGAGGCTCTTCGGAATGAGCCCCGCCGCGTCGAGTATCTGGCTCACCGCGAAAATCGCCACGGACTGCATGAGCTTGCGGACGAAGGTCATGACGCCCGCGAACGCACCTTCGCGCCGGCGGCCGGTGACGATCTCGTCGACGTCCGGCATGTAGTTGTAGACGCTCCACGGAATGTAGTTGAGCGCGCCGCGTCCGAGGCCGGCGACCGCGACCACCACCATGAACCACGTGATGTCGGTGACACCGCCCGAGTACAGCGCCAGCAATCCGATGACGCTGACGCCGAACAGCACGATGGCCATGCGGTAGGAAGGCGCGGGATGGATGCGCACGAACAGCCAGATGGTCGCGATCACCGCGACGAGTTGCGCGATCGCCATCACGGTCGTGATGTCGGAGGTCATCGCGACGCTGCCGGCCAGCGCGAACGCGATGAAATACGCGAACACGCCGTTCAGGATGTCCTGGCTGATGTAACCGCCCAGGTACATGCCGAGGTGCAGGCGGAAGGCGCGGATGCGCATCGTCGCCGCCAGGTCCTCGAAGAGCTGCGTGAGATTGCTGAACGGCGATCGCTCAGGTGGTTTGTCGTAGCCGGGGATCTCCTCGCGCGCGCGCTCCCAGGTGAAAAGATAGACGGCCAGCGCGACGAACACGAAGAACACCGAGAACACGATGCCGAGATAGAGGAACGTGCGCGCGGATTCCTTGCCGCCGAGCTGCGCGACGATGACGCCGGGCAGCCACAATGCCGCGATGTTCGCGATCTGGCCGCAGATGATGCGCGCGCCGGCGAACTTCGCCTTGGTCTTGTAGTTGGGCGACATTTCGGCCGCGAGCGTCTCGTACGGAATGATCTCCATCGCGTAGACGAGCTCGAAGAAACAGTAGGTGATGAGGTAGTACCAGAAGGTCTGGCCCTCGACCCACATGAGCGCGAAGCTCGGCAACAGCGGAATCGCCAGCAGGATGAAGAACCGGCGTCGTCCGAACTTCCGGCCCAGGCGCGTGTGGTGGAAGTGATCGGAAATGTAGCCGATGACCGGCGAGAAGAACGCATCGAGCAGCCGCGCGACGACGAAGATGATGCCGGCCTGCGCGGCCGTGAGCCCGCAGAAGGTGGTGTAGAAGAACAGGATCCAGACGCCGATGATCGACATCGCGCCGGCGCCGAGGAAGTCGTTGCTCCCGTAGGCGATGTAATGACCCGTCCTGACCTGCCGCTCTCCCATCGATGCCCCCTGGTTGGTCCCGTCGTTCCGGTCAGTCGAAAACTCGTTTGAATTCGCCGAGCGCGAGGATCGCCATCGCCTGTCCGTACGGCATCGACGTCAATGGAATCTTCCGGTAGCCGTCGAGATCGCCGAACACCGGCGTGCCGAACGACACGTTCCTGAGTTCGCCCGTTGCATCGATGTTCGCGAGCACCGCCTTCACCGCGCGGATGCCGGCTTCCTCGAATTCCCGGCCGATGTATCCCTTGCGCACGGACTTGAGGATTCCGTACGCGAAACCCGCGGTGGCCGACGCCTCGAGATAAGACCCCGGATCGTCGATGAGCGTGTGCCACAGCCCGCCGGCATCCTGGTGTTTCACGAGCGTGCGGATCTGCCGCAGGTGGGTCTCGAGCAGGAATTCGCGCAGGCCGTCTCCGGGCGGCAGGTCGAGTAGTTCGACGAACTCGGGGATCGCGATCGTGACCCAGCAATTGCCGCGCGCCCACAACGCGTTCGCGAAGTGGTGCCGGCCGTCGAAGGTCCAGCCGTGAAACCACAATCCCGTCTTGCGGTCGACCAGGTACTTGATATGCAGCATGAACTGGCGGCGCGCCTCCTCGACGTAGTGAGGGCGGTCCAGCAACGCGCCGATCTTCGCGAGCGGCAATACGCTCATCATGAGCGTGTCGTCCCAGAGCTGCTGGTCGTTCACTGAGTTGAACACGATGTGCTGGAAGCCCATCTCCTCGGTGCGCGGCAGACCGTCCATGAGCCAGTCGGCCCACTCGTCCAGGTAGGGCAGCCAGGCGGCGTCCGGCTTCTCCTCGTACAGATGGGCGAGCGTGAGGAAGGGCGCGACGGTATTGATGTTCTTGGTCGGAGGTCCCGCGGCGAGCCGGTCGCGGAACCAGTCGAGCATGATCTGCTTGCAGCGCGGGTCTTTCGTCTGCTGGTAGTACTTCCAGATGCCGTACAGCCCGACGCCGTGCGTCCACTCCCAGTCGTTCCAGCCCTTGGTGTCTATGACGCGGCCGTCGTCGAGACGCAGCAGGAATTCGCCGGAGGTGTCCTTGATCTCGACCAGGTTGCGGATCAGCAGGTGGATGGTGCGGTCGATGTCGGCCGCGCCGATGCCGTGAAGTAGTTTGGGCACGAAGAATCCTCGAATTCCTGGGTGTGTCAGTCGAGATGGAAAACGCGTACCAGCGGCCATTCGACCGGGCGGCCGTCGGGATGAGTCTGCATGAGGTCCTTCATGTGATCCCACCAGCGACGCATGAGCGGATGGTTCTGGAGCTCGTCGTGCCGGTTGTCGTCGCGCAGCTCGAGCACCGCGAACAGCTGCAGCGACTCCTCGTCGAGAAAGATCGAATAGTCGTGGATGCCCGAGTCGCGCAGCAGCTGCGCGAGCTCGGGCCAGATCTCGTCGTGGCGTTTCTGGTATTCGGCTACGTTGCCGGGCTCGAGCTGCATGCGGAATGCGTGCTTCATCTTGTTGCTCCGGAATTTGCGAGGCCCGCGAGCAATGACGCATCGGACTGGCGCAGGCCCTCGACCACCTTGCGCGCAGTTGGCAAACCCGCGGCGTTGCCTCCGGCGGCATAGTCGAAGATCCGTGGCCGCGCCTCGGCCGCCACCGCCGGCCCCGACGAGACCGTGACGGGCACCGCGGCCGGCGCAGCGCATGCGATCAACGATTTCAAGCAAGCGGACTCCGCGGGGCGGCCCCCGCCGACGATGCTCATGCTGGGTTCCCCCGTGTCTTGCCATTCGATCGAGTTTGATCGCTTTTTATCGTACTTGATCGGTATGCGCCAGCGCCCAAGGGTGTCCCGACGAAGATACTTTTGGCGACTCGCGGTGGATTTTCGTTTTCGCTCTGGTAGAGTGCGCGCCCCTGCGGACGGGCCGTTAGCTCAGTTGGTAGAGCAGCTGACTCTTAATCAGTAGGTCGTAGGTTCGACCCCTACACGGCCCACCACTTCCCCGCATCGCGGGCGTAAATACGCCGAATGTCAGAGCAACCGTCCCGCGATGACACCCAGTCCATCGAGCCGGCTCGCGTTCGGAGCAGTCTGGCCGGGACCGCCTTCGCCGGCATCGAAATCGGCGAAAAGATCGGTGAGGGCAAGCGCTCCGTCGTTTACCGGGCGCGCTGGCGCGATCGCGAGGCGAGTCTCAAGGTCTACAAGCCCGCCGAAGTCCTGCGCCACGCGCGCAAACATCCGCTGCCGTTGGCCGAATTCGAACATCGCCGCAACCAGGCGTTCTATCGCGCGCCGGGGATGTCGCAGTACGTGGCCGAACCGCTGGGTTACCTGGTCGAGCCGGAGCTGCAGATGACGCTGCAGGAATATCTGGACGGCGAGATCTACTACTTCGCCCGCCGCGACAATGCCGGGTTCATCTCGCCGCGCTTCAAGGAAGACCTCGCGGAACTCGTGCGGCTCAGCCACGCGGCGGATCTCTACGACATCGACCTGCACGCGATGAACGTGATGGTGGACCGGCGCACCGGTGGGCCGAAGCTGTTCGACTTCAACCAGATCCCGTTCCACGAGCGGCCCCAGAATCCGCTCGTCGCGCTGGCTCTCAAGCTGGGATTGTTAGGTCGCGAATCGCGCGACCTGCGCAAGCTCGCGAACTTCGACGACTTCGCGCGGATCGAGCGCAAGCTCGTCAAATTCTACGAGCCCGGCCCGGGCGGCTGACCGGGCTTCAGCCCGGTTGCCGCGCGAGCAACGGATCGTTGTCTTCCAGCTTGATCGCATCCTCGGGAAGCATCGCCGCGATCCCGTCCTTGATCGGGTAGGCGAGCTTGCTGGTCGGGCAGACGATGAGCTGGCGGGATTCGGAGAAAAAAACCGGCGCCTTCGATATCGGGCAGGCGAGCATTTCGATCAGTCTGGGATCCACGGAATTCCTCTTTTTCAGGCGGCCGACCGGGTGGTCGAGATCAGCCAGCACAGCGCTACGGCCACGGCCACCCCGACCACCTGCTGGGTACGCGTCCATTGCACCAGAGTTCCATCCATCGCGGCTATGCCGATCGCCGTGACGACGAACCAGATGCCGCTCTGCAGCGCGACGCCCTGGATCGAAGCCGACTGCATGAATTTCACGGCGATGATGTACAGGGAGACTCCGCCGGCGAAGGCGGCCAGCGAGGCCAGGGCGATTTTCGGGTCGAGCGTGTCCCCGGGCCATGCCCGCGAGGCATAGACGAATCCCCGGGCGTCGAGCACTCCGGAAGAGATGGTCAGCAGTCCCACGAGGAGGAAATTGCCTGTTTGTCCCATCTTATGTCCCTGTGAGGTGGCGGCGAAGCATAGCCAAAAAAGGGGTCAGAACGGTGCGGGTTCGATGTACCGGATTGGCATATAATCCGCGCCCCTCGCGCCTGGGGGCGAGAGTGGCGGAACTGGTAGACGCGCTGGATTTAGGTTCCAGTGGGGCAACCCGTGAGAGTTCGAGTCTCTCCTTTCGCACCAATCGCGCAGCGTTACAAACGAGTTGAGGAATGGATATGCAGGTTTCAGTGACCGCCACGGGCGGACTTGAGCGCCGTCTAGAGGTGGCGATCCCGGCCGCGCAGGTCGACGGTGAAGTCGCGCAGCGCTTGAACAAGATTTCGCGCACGGCGCGTCTCAAGGGCTTCCGCCCGGGCAAGGCGCCGCTCGCGGTGATTCGCCAGCAATACGGCGAGCAGGTGCACGGCGAGGTCGTCAGCGATCTGCTGCGCTCCTCGTTCTCGGAGGCCGTCGCACGCGAAAAACTGAACCCGGCGGGCGGTCCGCGCATCGAGCCGATCGCGATGGGTCCGGGTGGCGATCTCAAGTACGCCGCGGTGTTCGAAGTGCTGCCCGAAGTGAAGCTGCAGCCGATTTCGGAAATCTCCGTGGAGAAGCCCGTCGCCAGCGTCACCGACGCGGACCTGGACGCGATGATCGACACGTTGCGCAAGCAGCGCCCGTCGTTCGTCGAAGCCGCGCGCGCCGCGGCGGCGAACGATCGCGTGACGGTCAGCTTCAAGGGCACGATCGACGGCGTCGCGTTCGAGGGTGGCAGCGGTGAAGACGTCGCGATCACCGTCGGCACGGGCCAGGTCATGAAGGAGTTCGAAGACGCGCTGGTGGGCGCGAGCGCGGGGGATACGCGCGAAACCGACGCGACGTTCCCGACGGAACATCCGAACAAGGATCTCGCCGGAAAGACCGCGCATTTCTCGATCCAGATCGTGAAGGTCGAGGAACAGCAGCTCGCGCCGCTCGACGAGGCATTCGCCAAGAGTTTCGGCATCGCCGACGGCAGCATCGACAGCCTGCGCAACGAAGTGCGCGCGAACATGGAGCGCGAACTCAACGAAGCCGTGCGCCAGAACGTGCGCGGCCAGATCCTCGAAGGGCTGTACAAGGCGAACCCGCTCGAGCTGCCGCGGCAGCTGGTCGATGAGCGCGTTCAGGAACTGCAGGTCGAGATGCTCCGCCGCGCCGGTGTGCGCGACGCCAAGCAGTTGCCGCCGCGCGAGCCGTTCGAGGAACCCGCCCGTCGGCGGGTCGCGCTGAGCCTGCTCATGAGCGAGGTCGTGCGTGCCGCGAACCTCAAGGTCAGCCGCGAATCCGTGCAGGAAAAACTGAACGAAGTGGCCTCGTCGTATTCCAAACCGGACGAAGTGCGACGTGCCTACTTGCAAAACCCCGACCTGATGCGACAAATAGAGTCGCAGGTTCTCGAGACTCAGGCGATCGACTGGGTGCTGAGTCAGGCCAAGGTTACCGACAAGGCCGCGACCTTCTCGGACCTCACGCAGTTCGGCAAGAGCGAGAGCTGAAGATCAGGCCCGGAGTATTTAGGAGATTTCGATGAACGAGCGCGCCTTGAACCTGGTTCCGATCGTCGTGGAGCAAACCGCCCGCGGCGAACGTTCCTACGACATTTATTCGCGCCTGCTCAAGGAACGCGTCGTGTTCGCCGTGGGTCCGGTCGAGGACTACATGGCAAACGTCATCGTTGCGCAGTTGCTGTTCCTCGAATCGGAAAACCCCGAGAAGGACATTGCCCTTTACATCAATTCCCCCGGCGGGTCCGTAAGCGCCGGCCTGGCGATCTACGACACCATGCAGTTCATCAAGCCGGACGTGAGCACGATCTGCGTCGGCATGGCGGCCTCCATGGGTGCGGTCCTGCTCGCCGGCGGTGCGAAGGGCAAGCGGTTCATGCTGCCCAATTCGCGCGCGATGATTCACCAGCCCTCCGGCGGCTACCAGGGCCAGGCCAGCGACATCCACATCCAGGCCCAGGAAATCCTCAAGATTCGCGAGCGGCTGAATGAAATTCTTGCCCGCCACACCGGTCAGACGGTGGACAAGATCCGGGCCGACTCCGAACGCGACAATTTCATGAGCCCGACCGAGGCGGTCGCTTACGGGCTTGTAGATAAGTTACTCGACAAGCGTGTGGCGCCTCCGACCGCGCCGACGCCGTAAAGATTCCCGACGCCCGGCAGCGGCGGGACGGCAATTGCGAAGCGACTCGCAGTTCTCGACAAATCCCATATAAACAACGGGTTCCGCCGGGGTGCGACTTTGTCACCATGCGGACCCGTGATATATAGAAACCAAGGCTGACGGGGCATCTTGTCCGGTCAGTGTCACGCGGAGCAACGATGACCGAGGACACTCGCGGACGGCATGACGACGGCAAGTTGTTGTACTGCTCCTTCTGCGGCAAGAGTCAGCACGAAGTTCGCAAACTGATTGCTGGCCCGTCCGTATTTGTTTGTGACGAATGCGTCGAGCTCTGCAATGACATCATTCGCGAAGAGCTCGAAGATCGCGCCGAGCGCGCCCGCGACAAACTACCGAAGCCCGCCGAGATCAAGAAGGTTCTCGACGAATACGTCATCGGCCAGGAGCGCGCGAAGAAGACGCTCTCGGTCGCGGTGTACAACCACTACAAGCGACTCCAGACCCGCGGCGGTTCGTCCGGTCGCGGCAAGGACGATGTCGAGATCTCCAAGAGCAACATCCTGCTGATCGGCCCGACGGGCTGCGGCAAGACCTTGCTGGCCGAGACGCTCGCGCGCCTGCTAAACGTTCCGTTCACGATCGCCGACGCGACGACGCTGACCGAAGCGGGCTACGTCGGCGAGGACGTCGAGAACATCATCCAGAAGCTCCTTCAGAAGTGCGACTACGACGTCGAGAAGGCGCAGACCGGTATCGTCTACATCGACGAGATCGACAAGATCTCGCGCAAGTCGGACAACCCGTCGATCACGCGCGACGTGTCGGGCGAGGGCGTGCAGCAGGCGCTGCTCAAGCTCATCGAAGGCACCATCGCTTCCGTTCCGCCGCAGGGTGGCCGCAAGCATCCGCAGCAGGAGTTCCTGCAGGTCGACACGTCGAACATCCTGTTCATCTGCGGCGGCGCGTTCGCCGGTCTCGAGAAGATCGTGCTGAACCGCACGCAGAAGGGCGGCATCGGCTTCACTTCCGACGTGCGCGACGTGAATACGCGCCCGCACGGCACCGACATCTTCAAGGAAGTCGAGCCGGAAGATCTGATCAAGTACGGCCTCATCCCCGAGTTCGTCGGCCGCCTGCCCGTGGTCGCGACGCTCGAGGAACTCGACGAGAAGGCGCTCATCAGCATTCTCACCGAGCCCAAGAACGCCCTGACGAAGCAGTACCGCCGACTGTTCGACATGGAAGGCGCGGAGCTCGAATTCCGCGACGAAGCCTTGTCGGCGGTCGCGCAGAAGGCGATGCAACGCAAGACCGGCGCGCGCGGCCTGCGCACGATCCTCGAGAACGTCCTGCTCGACACGATGTACGAGCTGCCCTCGATGAAGAACGTGTCGAAGGTCGTGGTCGACGACACGGTGATCGAAGGTCACCAGAAGCCGTATGTCGTGTACAAATCCGACACGCCTGCAAGCGACGACGCTGCGCCGCGGCGCGTCTCCGGCTCCGGCCTGAGCTGACGGCCGGACGCCGAATCCCTACGAGTACCGCCGGAATCTTCCGGCGGGACACTTCATGCATCGATCGGGGCGTCTCTCAGGTGTGTTGAAAGACACACTTCACGCCCCATTTCCCGCGCTACACTTTGACTAAATACAGCCGCGGGATGCTGCATTTCGCAGCGTCTCGCAGTCTGCGAGGGCCCAGCGCGTGACCGAAACCGCCTCGACTTCCACCAAGTCCGTAGCCATCCATGGTCTGCCGGTACTGCCACTGCGCGACGTGGTGGTCTACCCGCACATGGTCATTCCACTGTTCGTCGGGCGCGAGAAATCCATCCACGCGCTCGACGTCGCGATGAAGGCCGACAAGCGCATCATGCTGATCGCGCAGAAGCAGCCGGACGTCGATGACCCCAAGGCCGACGATCTCTATCGCATCGGCACCGTGGCCTCGATCCTGCAGTTGCTCAAACTACCCGACGGAACCGTCAAGGTGCTGGTCGAAGGAGTGGATCGCGCGCGCATCGAAACGATGCACACCGGCGAGCATTACACCGCCGACGTCATCACCGAGCCCGACGCCGACACCTACGACGAGAAGGAGCTCGACGTCCTCGCGCGCTCCGTGATCTCGCAGTTCGAGCAGTACGTGAAGCTCAACAAGAAGGTGCCACCCGAGGTGCTCACGGCGCTCGCCGGCATCGAGCAGCCCGGCCGCCTGGCGGACACCGTGGCCGCGCACATGGCGCTCAAACTACCCGAGAAGCAGAAGGTTCTCGAGATCCTCGACGTGCGCAAGCGCCTCGAGCACGTGCTGGTCGCCATCGAAGGCGAGATGGACGTGCTGCAGATCGAGAAGCGCATCCGCGGCCGCGTCAAGGCGCAGATGGAGAAGAGCCAGCGCGAGTACTACCTGAATGAGCAGATGAAGGCCATTCAGAAAGAGCTCGGCGAGATGGAAGAGGGCGGCAACGAACTCACCGATCTCGAGAACCGCATCAAGAAGGCGGGCATGCCGAAAGAGGCGCTGGAGAAAGCCAACGCCGAGATGAACAAGCTCAAGATGATGTCGCCGATGTCGGCCGAAGCCACCGTCGTGCGCAACTACATCGACTGGCTCGTGAAGGTGCCGTGGAAGAAACGCACCAAGATCCTCAAGGACATCGCCCGCGCCGAGAAGGTGCTGGACGAAGACCACTTCGGGTTGGACAAGGTCAAGGAGCGCATCGTCGAATACCTGGCCGTCCAGCAGCGCGTCGACAAGATCAAGGGACCGATCCTCTGCCTCGTGGGTCCGCCGGGCGTCGGCAAGACCTCGCTGGGCCAGAGCATCGCGCGCGCGACGAATCGCAAGTTCGTGCGCATGAGCCTGGGTGGCGTACGTGACGAGGCCGAGATTCGCGGCCATCGCCGTACGTACATCGGCTCGATGCCCGGCAAGATCGTGCAGAACATGGCGAAGACCGCCGTGCACAATCCGCTGTTCCTGCTCGACGAAATCGACAAGATGTCGATGGACTTCCGCGGCGATCCGTCATCGGCGCTGCTGGAAGTGCTCGATCCCGAACAGAACGCGACGTTCAACGACCATTACCTCGAGGTCGATCTCGACCTTTCGCAGGTGATGTTCGTCTGCACGGCCAACAGCCTGAACATTCCCGCGCCCTTGCTCGATCGCATGGAAGTGATCCGTCTGCCCGGTTACACCGAGGACGAGAAGCTCAACATCGCGAAGAAGTACCTGCTGCCGAAGCAGGTCAAGCAGAACGGCCTCAAGCCCGAAGAGCTCAAGTGCGGCGATGACGTGATCCTCGACATCATCCGCTACTACACGCGCGAAGCGGGCGTGCGCAATCTCGAGCGCGAGCTCGCGCGCATCTGCCGCAAGGCCGTGAAGCAGCTGTTGCTGGCGGCGAAGAAGCCGGAGAAAGCCGAGAAGGGCGAGAAGGCGGCCGAAAAGTCGGTCACCGTCACCGCCAGGAATCTCGACAAGTTCCTCGGCGTGCGTCGCTTCCGCTACGGCAAGGCCGAGGAAGAGAACCGCATCGGTCACGTCACCGGCCTCGCCTGGACGGAAGTCGGCGGCGAGCTGCTCACGATCGAAGCCGCGGTCGTGCCCGGCAAGGGCAAGCTGCAGCACACCGGTCAGCTGGGTGAGGTGATGCAGGAGTCGATCCAGGCCGCGATGACGGTCGTGCGCTCGCGCGCGAACGTGCTCGGCATCGATCCGGACTTCTACCAGAAGCACGACGTGCATCTGCACATGCCGGAAGGTGCGACGCCCAAGGACGGTCCGTCCGCCGGTATCGG
This sequence comes from Pseudomonadota bacterium, assembly GCA_023423065.1. GTDB lineage: Bacteria > Pseudomonadota > Gammaproteobacteria > Steroidobacterales > Steroidobacteraceae > CADEED01. The sequence continues at coordinate 88,885 of JAFAGC010000010.1, read as the reverse complement.
CATGTGCACGGCGCTCGTGTCCGCTCTCACGAAGATCCCGGTGCGATCGGATGTCGCAATGACCGGCGAGATCACGCTGCGCGGCGAAGTACTGCCGATCGGCGGACTCAAGGAGAAGCTGCTCGCGGCTCATCGCGGCGGCATCACCACCGTGCTCATCCCGGTCGACAACGAAAAGGATCTCACCGAGATCCCGGACAACATCAAGGGCAAGCTCGACATCCGTCCCGTCAAGTGGATCGATGAGGTGTTCGAGATCGCGCTCGCGAGCCGGCCCACGCCGCGTATCGCGAATCCGCCGGCCGCGCCGGAAAAGCGGCCACGTCGTGCCGGCCGGCGTTCCAACAAAGAGGTCCAGGCCCACTGACGGGCCTAGGGGCGTGCTCTTGTCAATAACGGACCCGGCGAAGCCGGGTTAAGTCCCGGGCGCGAGCCCGTGAAACGGCTTCCGTCCCTGGATACGATCCGCTAGACTGCGCGGCCTTTCGCGGGCGGCCTGTCGACGGGTGCTTAGCTCAGCGGTAGAGCATCGCCCTTACAAGGCGAGGGTCGGGGGTTCGAAACCCTCAGCACCCACCAAAAATTGGAGCGGTAGTTCAGTTGGTTAGAATACCGGCCTGTCACGCCGGGGGTCGCGGGTTCGAGTCCCGTCCGCTCCGCCAATCTTTTTAGGACCGTCCAGGACTGTCGATGCTGCAACGTATTCGGGATGGCCTGCAGGCCTCCAAAGCGATCACTTGGGTCATCCTCGGCGCCATCGGTCTCACGTTCGTCTTCTGGGGCGGCTCCGGTGCGCTGGATCTCGGTGGCGGGTCCATGCAGGGCGCGGCGACCGTCGACGGCGAGGACATTCCGGCATTCGACGCCACGCGCCAGTGGAGCGAGATGCAGAACCGCTGGGCGACGCAGGTCGGCACCGAGATGACCGACGAGCAGCGCAAGAACTTCCAGCAGAACATCATCGACAATCTCGTCCTGCGGAAGGTCATCGATTCACGCCTGCGTGACGGCAACTTCCGGGTGAGCGAGCAGGCGGTTCTCGCCGAATTCCAGAACATCCCGGCGTTCCAGGATGCCGAGGGCAAGTACGATCCGAACCAGGCGCGGCTGTTCCTGCAGCAGACCGGCAAGAGCGAACGCGAATTCTTCGACGATGTCCGCAAGCAGCTGCTGATCGACCAGCTGCAGCAGGGACTCGGTTCGTCCTACTTCCTGACGCAGGCGGAGGCGCAGCGCCTCTTCAATCTCGAGAACGAAGAGCGCGAAGTGCAGTACGCGCAATTGTCGGCGGACGCCTTCGCGGGCGATCAGCCCATCGAAGAAGCCGACATCAAGGACTTCTACGAGAAGAACGGCGACCGCTTCATGACGACCGAGTCGGTCGCGCTCGAATTCGCCGAGTTGCGGCTCGAGTCGCTCGCCTCGCAGGTGGAGCCGACGGAAGCGGATCTGCGCAAGGTCTACGAAGAGAACCGCGCCAACTACGTGCTCGAAGAGCGTCGCCGCGCGCGCCACATCCTGATTCCCGCGGAAGAAGGCGAAGAGGCCGCCGCGCTGAAGAAGGCCGAGAGCGTCCTGGCCGAGGCCCGTGCCGGAAAGGATTTCGGCGAGCTCGCGAAGCAGCATTCCTCCGACGTGACCGCGCAAGCGGGCGGCGAGCTCGGCTTCGTCGAGCACAGCCAGTTCCCCGGCCCCTTCGGCGATACGTTGTTCGGCATGAACGTCGGAGAAATCGCGGGACCGGTCAAATCGCAGTTCGGCTATCACATCATCAAGCTCGAGGAGATCCAGGCCGGCGAGGGTCGGGACTTCGACAGCGTGCGCGCCGAGATCGATTCGCAATATCGCCAGGATCGCGCCGCCCAGCTCTTTGGTGACCGGCAGGAAGCCGTCGCGGAGCGCATCGAAAAAGGCGAGACCGATCTCGACAAGCTGGCCGCCGAATACGGCCTCACGCGCGGCAGCATTCCGGAATTCCTGCGGGGCGGCGGCGCGCCGCCGCTGGGATCCAGCCCGGATCTTCAGCAGATCGTCTTCAGCGACGAAGCGCTCAACCAGGGCAGGATCGTGGGCCCGGTGGCGCTCGGCGAGGATCGCCTGGCCATCGTGAAGGTTGCCCAGCATCGCAAGGCCGAAGTGAAGCCCCTCGAAACCGTGCGCGAGGAGATCGTCGCCCTGCTGCGCCATGAGCGTGGCGCGGCCGCGGCCAGGGCCGCCGCCGATGCGGCGCTCGCCCGGCTCGAAGGCGGTGAGAAACTCGAAACAGTCGCGAAGGACTGGAAGGTTCCGGTCGAACCCCCGCGATTCGTGGGCCGTGGTGATCCGTCGATTCCGGCCGCATTGCGCACCGCGATTTTCGAGGCGCCCCGTCCCGCGGAGGCTCCGGTGTCGAAGGCCACGTCGCTCGACGATGGCGCGGCCGCGGTGTTCGTCGTGACGCGCTCGCGCACCGGCGATGCCAGCGTGAACCCGATGCTCGTGCAGCAACAGAAGGACATGCTGTTGCAGCGCTCCGCCCAGGGCGACCTGGCCGCGTACGTCAACGAAGCCAAGGCCAACGCGAAAATCGTGGTCAACCCGAAGGTGTTCGAGTAACACCGCATGGGAGCGGCTGGCGCGGATTCGAAACCAACGCCCGTCCTGCCGATCCTGATCGCGATGCTGGCCGGCGCGGTCGTCGGCGCGCTGGTCGGTAACTTCCTCGGCCCCGAGGGAACGATCGGGCAATTCCAGCTCGTGCCGATCTTCGATCTCGTCGGCACGATGTTCATCAACCTGCTGAAGATGATCATCGTGCCGCTGATCATGGCGTCGGTGATCACCGGCGTCGCCGCGCTCGGCTCCGGGCCGGATCTCGGCCGTCTCGGCGGCAAGACACTGGCGTTCTACGTCATCACGACGCTGATCGCCGTGATGATCGCGCTGGCGATCGTCAACATCGTCCAGCCGGGCGTCGAAGATGGCGCGCCCGTGGGCGACAAGCTCGCGCTCACCCGGGATGCCGCCTCGGTGGCCGAAGGCGTGAAGGCCCGTGCCGATGCCAGCGTGCTCGAGACCATCAAGGGCATCATTCCGCAGAACGTGATCGAGGCCGCCGCGAACACCAAACTACTGGCGCTGGTGTTCTTCTCCGTGCTGTTCGGCTTCTTCCTGGCCCGCATCGACCAGCCGCATCGCGGCACGGTCATGAGCTTCTGGCAGGGCATCTTCGAAGTGATGATGCGCATCACCGGCTGGATCATGACGATCGCGCCGATCGGTGTTTTCGCGCTCATCGCCAAGGTCGTGGCCGTATCGGGATTCGAGGGCGCGCGACCCCTGGCGATATTCGCCTTGTGTGTGCTCGCGGGACTGCTGATCTACGGCTTCATTGCGTTGCCCGTGCTGCTCGCGCTGGTGGCCCGCGTGAATCCATGGAGGCTGTACCCGGCGATGGCGCCCGCGCTGCTGACCGCCTTCTCCACGGCGTCTTCGTCCGCCACGCTGCCGCTGTCGCTGAACTGCCTCGAGAAGCGCGCGAAGGTGTCGGAGCGGATCGCCGGGTTCGTGATGCCCCTGGGCGCGTCGGTGAATCATGCCGGCAGCGCGCTCTACGAATGCGCCGCGGCCATGTTCATCGCGCAGGCCTACGGGCTGCACCTGTCGTTCAGCACGCAGTTCACCGTCGTGATCCTGGCGCTGATCACCTCGATGGGAATCGCCGGCATTCCGTCCGCGTCGCTGGTCGGCATCGCGATCATCCTGGCGGCCGTCGGGCTGCCCGCCGAAGCGATCGGCGTGTTGCTGGTGTTCGACCGCATCCTCGACATGTGCCGCACCGCCATCAACGTGCTGGCGGATGCCGCCTGCACGGTGATCATCGCGCGGCTCGAGGGCGAGACCGAAGTGCTGGCGGCACCCGTGAGCCAGCAGGCAGCGTCCTGACGATCAGCCTTCGCCCGCTTCTTGCGGGAAGCTCATTCCGACGGTACTGAAGCCGGCGTCGACGTACATGATCTCGCCAGTCACTCCGTTCGCGAGATCGGAGCAGAGGAATGCCGCGGCGTTGCCCACATCCTCGAGAGTGACGTTGCGGCGAAGGGGCGCCACATCCGCGACACGGCTCAGCATCTTGCGGAATCCCGCGATACCGGCGGCCGCGAGAGTCTTGATCGGGCCCGCGGAGATGGCGTTCACGCGGATGTTGTGCGGGCCGAGGTCGGCGGCGAGGAAACGCACGTTCGCCTCGAGGCTCGCCTTGGCGAGGCCCATCACGTTGTAGCTCGGGATCGATTTCACGGCGCCCAGGTACGAGAGCGTCAGGATCGCGCCGGCGCGACCGTCCATGAGGGGCTTCGCGGCGCGGGCCAGCGCGGTCAGGCTGTAGCTCGATACGTCGTGCGCAACGCGGAAGGATTCGCGGGTCGTGCTGTCGACGAACCCGCCGGCGAGGGCTTCGCGCGGGGCAAACGCCACGGCGTGCACGAGGATGTCGAGGTGGCCCCAGGACTGCTTCAGGGCGGCGAAGGTCGAATCGATTTCGGCGTCGTTCGTGACGTCGAGGGGCAGGACGAGTTTGGATCCGAGCGATTCGGCGAGGGGCTGGACGCGGTCCTTGAACTTGTCGTTCACGTACGTGAAGGCGAGTTCGGCGCCTTCGCGGTGCATCGCCTGCGCGATTCCCCAGGCGATCGAACGATCCGACGCGACGCCGACGATCAGCGCGCGCTTACCGCTCATGAACCCCATGTTTGCTTCCTCTCCGGCTGGTTTGTCGAGGGCGGCATTCTGCCAGCCTTGGCCCCGGAGAGGGGACTAGTCGCCCGAAAGGCCCCCGAGGTGAGGGCCCGGCGCGCGAACCGTCTCAGTGGCGGCGGACGTTGACCGTCAGACGCTGGCCGGGACGCAGGATGGAATGCTTGCTGATGCCGTTCCAGTTGACGAGATCCGAGACCGACACGCCAAACAGCTGCGCGATGCGCGACAGCGAGTCGCCGCTGCGGACCTTGTAGCTCACCGGGCGCGAGTCGCCGGACGAGGCCTTCTTGCCGCCGGACGCGGCACGCGTGTTGAGAACGAGCTTCTGACCCGCGCGCAGCGTATCGGTGGGACCCATGCCATTGATGCGCGCCAGTGTCGCCACGTCCATGCGGTTGTTCTTCGCGATGCGCCACAGCGAATCGCCCCTGCGCACCACGTGCACCGCCGGACGACGGCCCGTGCGGCTGTCGCGTCCATCCACTCGCGCCGCCGCGAGCATCACCTTCGGCGGCAGGTTCATGACCGCCGACGGAACACGCAACTCGGCGCCGATGACGAGCAGGCTCGAGTTGGTGAGATTGTTCATGTCGCGCACCACGGCCGGGTGCGTCTTGTACTTGCGCGCGATCGCCGCGACCGTCTCGCCCTGCGCGACCTTGTGGACCGACACGCGCACGCGCTGGTCGGCGGGCAGCAGCTCGAGGTTGCGCTTGAACGCGTCCGCGGTGTCACGCGGCAGCAGCAGGAAGTGCGGTCCCGCCGGATCCGTCGCCCAGCGATGGAACCCGGGATTGAGTTCGTAGACTTCGTCGATCGTGAGGCCCGCGAGTTCGGCCGCGAGGGTCAGGTCGATCTGGCCGCCGGTCTCGACCTTCACGAAATAGGGTTCGTTGGCGATGGGGCTGAACGCGATTCCGTACTTCTCCGGATCCGCGACCAGGCGGCGCATGGCCAGCAGCTTCGGCACGTACGCGCGGGTCTCGGAAGGCAGGTTCAGGCTGAAGAAATCCACCGGCTTGCCGAGCGCGCGATTCTTTTTCACCTCGCGCTGCACGCGAGCCTCACCGCAGTTGTAGCCGGCGATCGCGAGCAACCAGTCATTGAAGAATTCGTCGTGCATGTACTGCAGGTAATCGAGCGCGGCGCGCGTCGAGGCGAGCACGTCGCGACGGCCGTCGTACCACCAGTCCTGCTTGAGGCCGAAGCGCTCGCCGGTGCCCGGCATGAATTGCCACAGGCCGTTCGCCGTGGCCCATGAACGCGCATAGGGCTCGAACGCGCTCTCGACGACCGGCAGCAGCGCGAGCTCGAGCGGCATGCCGCGGGCTTCGATTTCCTGGACGATGTGGTGCAGGTACAGGCCCGCGCGTCCGAACACGCGCTCCAGATACTGCGGATTGTTCGCGTACCAGTTGAGCTGCACGTCGATGGCGCGCGAGTTGATATCGTCGAGCTTGAAGCCCGCGCGGATGCGGTCGAAGACGTCGGGATACTGTTCGGGCGTGAGGCCGGCCAGGGTCTGCGTCGGCTCCATGCCGGCGGCTTCGGCGAGCGCGCCTTCCGCCTCCAGCGCTTCGGCCACGACCTCGGCGGATGAGGGGTCTGCTTCAGGGAATTCCGCGGTGGCTTCAGCGGCCGCGTGGGTCGCCGCAACCGTGGGCTTGGCAGCGCGCTGGGCGCGGCGCGGCTTCGGGGCCGCAGCCTGGGGCGCGGCCTCCGTCGACGTCGCCTGCAGGTCGGCGGACACCGACTCGCTGATGGAGGCGTTGCTCTCGGCGGCATCGCCGCTGATCTTGCCGCTTGGGGCCGTGGCGCAGCCGGACACTGCGGCTGCTACGAACATCAATGACGCAAAGGCGCGCCATCCGGTGAATCCAACTGTCAATTCACACCCCCAAAGGGAACGAGGCGAGGACCGTTTACCGATAAAAGACGGTACTTGTTCGAGGGGGCGTATTTAAGCCGTAAGTTCACAGGATTGCTACCTTTTTTGTGATGTAATTCACGCAGTTTGTGACGTACGCCACTGCATCCACCCTGATCGAATCCTGGCTTGAAACCGGCCTCGGGAAGGCCGTCTTGCAGGCCGAATCCGAGCTCATGTCCGAGGCGTTGGACGATGTTTTCGGATGGGAGTTGCTCCAGGTAGGAACTTGGGGAGTCCGCGACTCGCTGCTCGCCGGTTGTCGCACGCGACGACACGCCGTTATCGCCAGCGCACGTTCCGGTCCTCCGGCAGCGGACATCGTGGCGCGCCTGTCGCAATTGCCGATCGCCAATGGCGCGGTCGATGCGGTCGTGCTGCCGCACACCCTGGAGTTCGAGACCGATCCGTACGCCGTCGTCCGCGAGGTGGACAGGGTGCTCGCCGGCGAAGGCCAGCTCATCGTGCTCGGCTTCCGGCCGTTCAGCCTCTGGGGATTCCGCAGCCGCGCGATCAGCCGCGGCTATCCACCCGGCCTCAAGCGCATGCTCGGCGCCCGCCGCATCGCCGACTGGCTCGAGCTGCTCGGCTATGACATATCGATCACGCGCAATTACCTGTTCGCGCCGCCCTGGGGCGGCATCGCGCCGCAGCCCGGCGTGCCGTCCTCGCTGGTGCGCCGCGGCTGGATGAAGCCCTGGCCCGCGGGCGCGTATCTCATCAAGGCGCGCAAGCGCGTGTACACGCTCACGCCCATCCGTCCGCGAGTGCGCGAACGCGTGCAGCCCATCGGCGGGCTCGTGAAGCCGACGACCCGGTCGAGCAACTGACGGAATGAATCAGGTCGAGATCTACACGGATGGCGCGTGTCGCGGCAATCCGGGCCCCGGTGGTTGGGCGGCGCTGCTGCGCCTGGGCGAGCACGAGCGCGAGATTTCCGGCGCCGAGGCCATGACGACTAACAACCGCATGGAGCTCACCGCGGTGATCCGCGCGCTCGAAGCGCTCAAGCGTCCGGTGAGTGGCCACATCTACACGGATTCCCAATATGTCCGCCAGGGTGTGCTCGAGTGGCTCGCGAGCTGGAAAGCGCGCGGCTGGAAGACCGCCGACCGGAAGCCGGTCAAGAACCAGGATTTGTGGCAGGAGCTCGACCTGCTGCGCCAGAAGCACGATCTGCAATGGCACTGGGTCAAGGGGCATTCCGGTCACGTCGAGAACGAACGCGTCGATGCGCTCGCGAACCGCGCCATCGACGCGCTGCTCGGTTAAAGTCACGCGATGCGCCAAGTAGTCCTGGACGTCGAAACCACCGGCCTCGAAGCAAGCGAAGGCCATCGCATCATCGAAATAGGCTGTGTCGAGATCCTGAATCGCAGGCCGACCGGCCAGAAATTCCACCGTTACCTGAACCCGGAACGCGAGATCGACGCGGGTGCGCTCGCGGTGCACGGCATCGACAGCGCGCGACTGGCGCAGGCGCCGAAGTTCGCCGATGTCGCTCACGAGCTCATCGCATTCATCCGCGACGCGGAGCTCATCATCCACAACGCGCCGTTCGACGTCGGATTCCTCGATGCCGAATTCGCGCGGCTCGAGGGTGATGTGCGCGCCGTCGCGAACATCTGCCGCGTGCTCGACACGCTCGCGCTCGCGCGCAGCCTGCATCCGGGTCAGCGCAACAGTCTCGATGCGCTCTGCAAGCGTTACAGCGTCGACAACAGCAAGCGCGACCTGCACGGCGCGCTGCTCGACGCCGGGATCCTCGTCGACGTGTACCTGGCGATGACCGGAGGGCAGAGCGCGCTCGCGCTCGACGTCAGCGCGGGCGGTGGCGAGCGGTCCCGTGTCAGCGTGGCGGTTCCGACGCTGCGCGCCCCCGGAATCCAGCTCGCGGTTCCACAGCCGGACGACGAGGAACTGCGCCGCCATGAGGCCCTGCTGGACGTCATCCAGAAGGCGAGCGGCGGGAAGGTCGTCTGGCGGATGGGGGCTCCGGAAGGGGCCTCCGGCGGCCAGCCGGCCGCCGCCGGCGCCGTGGGACAGCGATAGAACGCACAGAAATCACCAAACGGCACCTGCGGACGCTCGATTTGCGGACTCGAGAGCGGCAAGATCGCCGCCGCCCAGCGTCCTAAGGGCTTAACAGAGATAGAAAAATCATGGATTTGAGCTTGAGCAATTGCCGGATCGGCGTGGTCGGTCTGGGGTATGTCGGGCTGCCGCTGGCCGTAGAGTTCGGCAAGCAGTTCGATACAGTCGGCTTCGATATCAAGGCGCCCCGCATCGCCGAGCTCAAGTCGGGTAAGGATTCGACACTGGAATGCTCACCGGCCGAGCTCAAGGCCGCCAAGAAGCTGCGCTATTCGACCAGTCTCAAGGACCTCGGCAAGTGCCGGGTGTTCATCGTCACGGTGCCGACGCCGATCGATCGCTACAACCGTCCCGACCTCACGCCGCTCGAACGCTCGAGCGAAACCGTGGGCAAGGTGCTCAAGAAGGGCGACCTCGTCGTTTACGAGTCGACGGTCTATCCGGGCTGCACCGAGGAAATCTGCATCCCGATCCTCGAGCGGGAGTCGGGGCTGAAGTTCAACAAGGATTTCTACGCGGGGTACAGCCCGGAACGCATCAATCCAGGCGACAAGGAACATCGCCTGCCGAGCATCAAGAAGGTCACGTCGGGCTCGACGCCGGTGGTCGCGGACTTCGTGGACAAGTTGTATCGCTCCGTTGTCAAAGCCGGAACCCACAAGGCATCGAGCATTCGCGTGGCCGAGGCAGCCAAGGTCATCGAGAACACCCAGCGCGACGTCAACATCGCGCTCATCAATGAGCTCGCGTTGCTGTTCAACCGCCTGGGAATCGACACCGAGGAGGTGCTGCTGGCCGCGGGCAGCAAGTGGAACTTCCTGCCGTTCCGCCCCGGCCTGGTCGGCGGCCACTGCATCGGCGTCGATCCTTACTACCTCACGCACAAAGCGCAGGAGGTGGGATTCCATCCCGAGATGATCCTCGCGGGACGCCGGCTGAACGACAGCATGGCTAACTACGTTGCCGGCCAGGTCGCGAAACTCATGGCGAGCCGGAAGATCCTGGTGAAGGGTTCGCGCGTGCTCGTCTACGGGCTCACCTTCAAGGAGAACTGTCCCGACTTGCGCAATTCGAAGGTTGCGGACGTCGTGCGCGAGCTGAAGCAGTTTGGCGCCAAGGTCGACGTTTACGACCCGTGGATCGATTCCTCGGAAGCCGAGCATGAATACGGCATTCGTCCGATCTCGCGGGTGCGCGACGGCGTGTACGATGCCGCCGTGATCGCCGTCGGCCACAAGGAATTCCGCGAGAAGGGCATCCAGAGCGTGCGCAGGGCCTGCAAGAAGAACCATGTCGTGTACGACATCAAGTACGTGTTCCCGGCCAACAAGGTGGACGGACGCCTGTGAAGATCCTGCTCACCGGCGCGGCCGGATTCATCGGATTCCACACCGCGCGCAAGCTGCTCGAGCGCGGCGATGAGGTCGTCGGTCTCGACAATCTCAACGACTACTACGACCCGAATCTCAAGCGCGCGCGGCTCGCGATCCTCGAGCGCGAGCCGAAGTTCCGTTTCGTGAAGATGGATCTCGCCGACAAGGGCGGAATGAAGGCGCTGTTCCAGCGCGAGAAGTTCCCGCGCGTCATCCACCTCGCAGCCCAGGCCGGCGTGCGTTATTCGCTCGAGAATCCGCAGGCCTACATCGACAGCAACGTGACGGGCACGCTCAACGTGCTGGAAGGCTGCCGGCACAACGGCGCCGAGCACCTGGTGTTCGCGTCGACGAGTTCGGTTTACGGGCTCAACACGAACATGCCGTTCACGCCGCATCGAGGCGTCGACCATCCGCTGTCGCTGTACGCTTCGACGAAACGCGCCAACGAGCTCATGGCGCACAACTACGCGGCGCTGTTCAAACTACCCGTCACGGGCCTGCGTTTCTTCACGGTGTACGGTCCCTGGGGCCGACCCGACATGGCGCTGTTCCTGTTCACGAAGAACATCCTCGAGGGCAAGCCCATCGACGTGTTCAACAACGGGCACCACAAGCGCGACTTTACGTTCGTCACCGACATCGCCGAGGGCGTGGTGCGCGCCTGCGATCGCGTCGCGGCGCCGAATCCCGAGTGGAGCGGCAACGATCCCGACCCGGCCACGAGCAGCGCGCCCTTCCGCATCTACAACATCGGCAACAACGCGCCGGTGGACCTGTCCCGCTACATCGAGGTCCTCGAGGATTGCCTGGGTCGCAAGGCGCAGAAGAACCTGCTGCCGCTGCAGCCTGGGGACGTCCCGGACACGTTTGCCGACGTGGACGATCTCGTGCGCGACGTGGGGTATAAGCCCGCGACGCCCGTGGAGGTCGGAATCCGCGCCTTCGTCGACTGGTACCTCGAGTACTACAAGACCGGCGCGCCGCAACCCACGCGGGTGACCAACCTGGGCTGACGTTCGGGTAGAGTTGCGGGCCTGTGAAAGTCCCACTGCTCGATCTCAAACCCCAATACCGTGCCCTGAAGACCGAGCTCGACGCCGCGATCCTGCGCGTGAGCGAGTCCCAGTACTTCATTCTCGGTCCCGAGGTGAAGGCGCTCGAGGCCGCGACCGCCGCGTACTCGCAGTGCAAGTACGGCATCGGCATTTCCTCCGGCACCGATGCGCTGCTGATCGCGCTCATGGCGCTCGAGATCGGGGCGGGCGACGAAGTCATCACGAGCCCGTACACGTTCTTCGCCACCGCCGGCACGATCGCACGAGTGGGCGCGCGGCCCGTGTTCGTCGACATCGAGCCCGAGACGTTCAACATCTCGCCCGCCGCGATCGAGAAGTTCGTCGAAGCACACTGCGAAACACGCAACGGCGTGTTGTTCAATCGCACGACCGGCGGACGCGTACGCGCGATCATGCCCGTGCACCTGTACGGCCAGATGGCCGACATGACGCGCATCATGGCGATCGCGAAGCGCCATCAACTCTCGGTCATCGAAGACGCCGCCCAGGCGATCGGCTCCGAGGATGCGCAGGGCCGTCGCGCCTGTTCGATCGGCGATATCGGATGCCTCTCGTTTTTCCCGACCAAGAACCTCGGCGCGTTCGGCGACGCGGGCATGTGCGTGACGAACGACGAGCGCCTGGCCGCGAAGCTCATGAAGCTGCGCGTGCACGGCATGGAGCCGAAGTACTACCACGAACTCATCGGAGGCAATTTCCGGCTCGACGAGATCCAGGCGGCGGTACTCAACGTCAAACTGCCGCACCTCGACGCATGGAGCGCGGCGCGCCAGCGCAATGCCGCGTTCTACGACGACGCCTTCAAACGGGCCGGGCTGGGTGGAAAAGTGGTGACCCCGCCATCGGCGCCTGCGGGAGCCCGCCACATCTACAACCAGTATTGCATTCGCACCGCGCGCCGCGACGAGTTGCGCAGCTGGCTGGCGGAGCAGGGCGTCGGCACAGAGATCTACTATCCGCTCGCGCTGCACATGCAGCAGTGTTTCGCCTACCTGGGGCATAAGCCTCAGGATTTTCCGGAATCCCTGCGCGCGACCCAGGAAACGCTGGCGTTGCCCATTTATCCGGAGCTAACGGTGTCGCAACTTCAGTACGTTGTCGATACCATCGCGGCCCTGTTCCGCAAGTAATTCGCCTCGCCAATGCCCCAGGTCAACAAGAACGCCGTCTGGCGGGCGCTCCAGTCGCGCGCCGCCGAAACCCGGGGAGTGACATTGCGCGCGTTGCGCGACCAGGACCCGGCGCGCGGAACGCGTTTCGCGATCGAGGCAGTGGGCCTGTACTTCGATTTTTCCCGGCAGCGCATCGACGACGACGGGCTCAAACTTCTCACGGGTCTCGCGGACGCGTGCGATCTGCGCACGCACATCGACGCGATGTGGCACGGTGAGGCGATCAACACGACCGAAGGACGCGCGGTGTTGCACACGGCACTGCGCGTGCCGGGTGTTTCGGATTCCTCACCCGGCGGCGCCGACATTGCGCGCCAGGTCGTCGAAGAGCGCGAGCGCATGCTTGGATTCGCCGAACAGGTTCGCTCCGGGGCCGTGAAGGGCTCCGGTGGTGCGCCATTCACCACCGTCATCAACATCGGAATCGGCGGCTCTGACCTCGGCCCTGCGATGGCGGTTGAGGCATTGCACCCGCTGACCGCGGGCGCGCCGCGCGTGAAGTTCGTGTCGAATGTCGATGGCACCGATCTCGCCAATGCGCTCGAGGATGCCGACCCCGCGCGCACCTTGTTCATCGTGGCTTCGAAGACTTTCACCACGCAGGAAACGTTGGCGAATGCGAGCACTGCGCGCGCGTGGCTCGCCGGCAAGCTGGGCGAGGCCGCGGTACCGTCACACTTTGCCGCGGTGTCGACCAACGCTCGGGCGATGGACGCCTTCGGCGTCAATCCAAACTACCGTTTCATGATGTGGGACTGGGTCGGAGGCCGCTATTCGCTGTGGTCCTCGATCGGCGTGTCGCTGGCGATCGCCATCGGGCGCGTAGCGTTCCTGGACCTGCTGGCCGGCGCGCACGCGATGGACGAGCACTTCCGCGGCTCGCCGTGGGATCGCAATTTGCCTACGCTCATGGGATTGCTAGGCGTTTGGAACATCAATTTCCTCGACCTGCCGACGCTCGCCGTGCTGCCCTACGATGGGCGGCTCAAACGATTCCCGGCCTATCTGCAGCAGCTCGACATGGAGAGCAACGGCAAGTCCGTGGCGCTCGATGGTTCGCCGATCTCGTATGGCACCGCGCCGGTGATCTGGGGCGAGCCCGGCAACAACGCGCAGCACTCGTTCTTCCAGATGCTGCACCAGGGCACGCCGCGCGCGGCGCTTGATTTCCTGCTGCCCGCGCGCTCCTCGAGCGGCAATGCCGAACAGGCGATGCTCGCGATCGGCAACTGCCTCGCGCAGGCGGAGGCGTTCGCGTTTGGCTACACCCTCGAGCAGGCGACGCGCGAGCTCACTGAGCGCAAGGTTTCGCCCGCGCGCATCGAACTTCTCGCGAGTCACAAAGTCCATGCGGGCAACCGTCCGGTGTCGATTGTCGTCTTCGAGCGACTCGATGCGCACACGCTGGGTGGTTTGATCGCGCTGTACGAGCACAAGGTGTTCGTGCAGAGCGTGATCTGGGGAATCAACGCGTTCGACCAGTGGGGCGTGGAGCTCGGCAAGAGAATGTGCGAAGAAGTGTTGCCCCTGGTGCGTGATCCCGGATCCGCCGCCGTCCGCCCGATGCTGAAGCCACTGCTGGATCAGTTGCAAGCATGGCGTCGATGAACGCCCGCAAATCGTCGCGGACGCTGCGCGTGTCCGTCGTCGCGGTGCTCGCGCTACTGGCCGGGCAGGTGCACGCCGATGCCGGATGGTTCGAATCGGGTGACACGCAGTTGCGGCTCGACTTGCAGCTACTGAACGATGCCGAGGTGATCCGCTACCCGTCGAACCAGTGGCCGATTCCACGCGCGGCGCTGCAGTACGCGTTCTCGAACGCGAAGGAACACCTGGCCACGAATTCCGCCGTGATGGCGGCGCTGGATCGCTTGCGCGCGCGCCTCGAACCGCGCGAGCGCACGCTCGCCTTCGATACGGCAGCTCGCGGCGGTGAGCCCGGCCTGCTGAGGGACTTCGACACGGTGGCGCGCGAGTCGGGCGAACTCAGCGCCGGTCTGCGCTTCGACAGCGGCATGTTCTCGCTGGGCTTGCGGGCTACTGGCGTCAACGATCCGTCCGATGGTCAGGAAATTCGCGCCGACGGCTCACATGCCACGCTCAAGCTGGCGAACTGGCTGGTGTCGGCGAATGCGCTCGACCGCTGGTGGGGCCCCGGCCACGAAAGCAGCCTCATCCTGTCCAGTAACGCGCGCCCGATGCCCACGGTAATGGTCGAACGCGCCGAGGCCCGGCCCTTCGAGAGCAAATGGTTGTCCTGGCTCGGGCCGTGGCGCTTCAGCTTCGGCGTCAGCCAGATGGAAGATGAGCGCGCGGACATCGACAAGCCGCTGTTCATGGCCTGGCGCGTCGTCATCATGCCGTTCAGGAAATTGGAGATCGGATTTTCGCGCACGGCGCAATTCTGCGGGGAACAGCTCGCCTGCGATCTCGACGTGTTCGGCAACATGCTGGCCGGCAACGACAACGTTGGTATCGACGCGACGCCCGAGAACGAGCCGGGCAACCAGATGGCGGGCTTCGACCTGCGCTGGAACTCGCCGATCGGCAACCTGCCGTACGCGCTCTATGGCCAGTACATTGGCGAGGACGAGTCATCCTATCTACCCGCGAAGTACCTCGGACAGCTCGGGCTCGAGGTGTGGCATCCGTTTTCCGACGGCGCGATCGTGCAGGGATTCCTCGAATACGCGTCGACGACTTGTTCGGGGCTGAGCAGGAGCGATCCGTACTACGGCTGCGCCTACAACCAGGGTCGCTTCAACGTCGAGGGATATCGTTATCGCGGGCGTTCGATCGGCCACACGTCGGATCGCGACGCGGACAACTGGGCCGTGGGCGGGATTTATACCGGCGCGGACGGCTCGGTCTGGACGGCGACCGCGCGCTCGTCGCGGCTGAACCGCGACGATTTCGGCGACCTGCGCAACACGGTGGCCACCGTGCCGACCAACTACCGGGCGATCGAGCTGGGCTGGAAAGGAAAGTTGCTCGGCGAGCGCATCTTCGTCGACCTGGGGCTCGAATCCATCGAGCCCGACACGGGCGGGCGCGATAGGCAGGCTTTCGGATTCATCAGCTGGCAACACGAATTTCAGCCGTGAGAATTCCAGCCGGGCGAAGAATGGCCGCTTGCCTGGCCGCGATCTTCTGCATCGGCCCGGCGCAAGCCGATCCCTGGATCGTTCCAGGAGACGCGGCGCTCCGCTCCGATATTCACTTGTTGGCCGACGCCGGCATCCTGCGCGGACCCGTGACGACGTGGCCCATGTCCTGGCCCGACATCGCGCGTGACGTGATCGCGGCCGAGACCTCCGGACTCGACGACGCAACGTTGAACGCGCTGCTGCGTGTGAGGCGACTCGCGCGTGAGGCCGCGCTGCCTGGTTTCAGCGGCGCGGGGTTGACCGTGAGCGGCGCGTACGAGCCGATCACGCTGCGGGAGTTCGCGGATTCTCCGCGAGACGAGGGCGAAGTCGCCCTGCGCGCGAGTTGGCTCGGCCGGAACTTCGCGCTCAAGCTCCAAGGCTCGTACGTCGCCAATCCCGTGGATGGGCAGCAGTTGCGTCCCGACGGTTCGTACCTCGGGGTGAATTTTGGCAACTTCATGCTCTCGGTGGGATACATGGAGCGATGGTGGGGTCCCGGTTGGGACGGCAGCCTCGTACTGTCGACGAACGCGCGTCCCATTCCCACCATCACCCTCGAGCGCAACTACACCGATCCTTTCAAGTCGCCCCTGCTGTCGTGGATCGGGCCCTGGCGCGCCAGCATCGCGATGGGTCGCGCCGAGGACGAAGGAGTGCCGGTCACCGACGTGCGATTCTTCGCCGCCCGCGTGAATTTCAAGCCGCGCAACTGGCTCGAGTTCGGGCTCACGCGAACCGCGCAGTGGTGCGGCGGCGATCGGCGCTGCGACTGGTCCACCTTCGTCGACATGGTCCTGGGCAATGACAACCAGGTGGGTGACGGCTCCGACTACGAGGAGCAGCCCGGAAATCAGATGGCCGGCTACGACATGCGTCTGCGATCTCCCTGGCGCGCGCTGCCGCTCGCGTTCTACACGCAATGGATAGGCGAAGACGAAGCCGGCGGATTGCCTTCGAAGTTCATCGGGTTGTTTGGACTCGAAACCTGGGGTTCGTCCACGCTCGGCGGATGGCGGATCGGGGCCGAATACACTGACACGTCCTGCAGCTTCTCGAGGCAGGACCCGCAATTCGATTGCGCCTATCGAAACTCGATCTACCCGCAGGGATATGCGTATCGCGGACGCATCATTGGCAGTTCGATGGACAACGACAGCCGGATGTACACGGTGACGGGGCAGATCACGCTTTCGAACGGCGACCACTTCAAGCTTACCCTGCGGCGCGCCGAGATCAATCGAAACGGCGGGGAACACACAATCAGCACAGTCCCGCTCGACGTCGACAATGTAGAATTACGCTACTCTCGAGGGTTCAGTGCAGGAAGACTCAGCGTAGGTCTCGGGTACCTCGACCCGGCCATCGGGCCAGAAACGTCCACGAACGCGCACGGTTTCATGACTTGGCAGCAGGGATATTGATGATCAGGGGATTTTCGATACTCGCGGCTCTGGTAGCCCTGTGGGGCTTGGCGCAACCCACGGCGGCCCAGGTTCCCACGGCGGACCAGATCGAGCTACTTCGCAGTTTGAGTCCCGAGGATCGCCAGGCCCTGATGGAGCAGCTCGGCCTCGGCGGGATGGTATTGGGGGAAAGCATTACCGAACCCGGCATCACCGAGCCTGGCATCCGGACCCGGCCAAAGCGCGAACCGGACGATCTGTCCCGAGCCGAAAGACAAACCTTCGCCGAGCGCATGCTCGCCGAGCAGGAGCTCAACCCGGAAGACTTCGTCATCATCGACATCAACTTCCGGAAGGACAAACCACCCCGCATCGAAACGCCGGTACCCGGTCAGCCCCCCGTAACGATTCCAGGCGAGCTCGCGCCGATGCTCGAGCCCGAAGAAAAGGCGGAACTGGAACGTCTCGTCGCGCTCATCCGCTCGCGCAACCCGTATCAGCTCGACAACGCAGGTGCGCTGCATCTGCCGGGATTTGCG
The DNA here is from genome assembly GCA_023423065.1 of Pseudomonadota bacterium. Classification (GTDB taxonomy): domain Bacteria; phylum Pseudomonadota; class Gammaproteobacteria; order Steroidobacterales; family Steroidobacteraceae; genus CADEED01. The sequence goes on along the minus strand of JAFAGC010000010.1, from coordinate 71,412 downwards.
CCCATCATGCTGGCCGGCCTCAAGGAAGAAAAGGCCACTCACCGCCTCTCGAGCATGGTCGTGTTCTCCAAGCTCGACATCAAACTCACGAAACTTCCCGTGAGAAAGTCCGGCTCCGCCGGACTTAAACCCTTCGGTTACGACCTGTTCCGCGACACGATCGCGAACTTCGCGCCGCTCACGGACGTACCGGTTCCCGCGGACTACGTCGTGGGCCCGGGCGATCGCTTCAGCGTGCAATTGTTCGGCAGCCAGAATCGCACGTTGCGGCTGACCGTCGGTCGTGACGGACGCATCAGTTTCCCGGAACTGGGGCCCATCAACGTGGGCGGCCGCTCATTCGACGCCGTGGCCGCGGACATCGAACAACGCGTCGCCACCCAAATGATTGGCGTACGCGCGAGCGTGACGATGGCCGAAACGCGTTCGATCCGCGTGTTCGTCATGGGCGAGGCCAACCATCCGGGCAGTTACACGATCAGCGGCCTGTCGACGATTTCATCGGCCCTGTATGCCGCGGGCGGCCTCAAGCCCATCGGTTCGATGCGCGACATCCAGTTGAAGCGCAACGGCGCGGTCATCCGGCGTTTCGACCTGTACGACCTGCTTCTGCGCGGCGACACTTCCGACGACGCGAAGCTGCTCCCGGGCGACGTTATCTTCATTCCGCCGGTGTCGGCGGTCGTGGCCGTCGATGGTGAAGTCCGGCGGCCCGCAATCTACGAGTTGAAAGGTGACACCTCCGTTTCCGACATCGTGAAGCTCGCGGGCGGCGTGACCGCGGAAGCGGACATTGGCAGGGCGGCGCTGGTCCGCGTCAACGACCAACGCGCTCGCGTAGTGCTCGACGTTCGCCTCGACGAGACATCCGGAAAAGGCCAGCTTTTGCGTAATGGCGATTCGCTCAGGATCCTTCGCCTGCGTCCGACGCTCGACAAAGGAGTCACCGTCGAGGGTAACGTGTTCAATCCGGCGCCGGCCGCATGGCACGAGGGACTGCGCCTCACGGATGTTCTCGGCTCCATCGATGAGCTCAAGCCCAATGCGGATCTGAACTACATTCTCGTTCGCCGCGAGTTGCCGCCCGACCGCCGCGTAGTCGCGGTGTCGGCGGACCTCGCCGCGGCGCTGCGCGATCCCTCGTCTGCGCAGAACATTCCGCTGATGCCCCGCGACCGCATCATCGTGTTCGACACGGAATCCGGCCGCCGACAAGTCCTTGAACCGTTGCTCAACGAAATGCGCCGGCAGTCGCGCTTCGACCAGCCCAGCAACATCGTGCGCATCGACGGCCGCGTTAAAGCCCGCGGCGACTATCCACTCGAACCGCGCATGCGCGTCAGCGACCTGCTGCGTGCCGGCGGCGGACTCCAGGATGCCGCGTATGGCGCCAAGGCCGAACTGACCCGCTACCGCATCGACGCCGACGCGCGCCAGACGCAGCTCGTGGAAATCGATCTCGCGGCGGTCCTGCGCGGTGATGACAGCGCGGACCTGCTGTTGCAGCCCTTCGATTTCCTCAACGTCAAGGAAGTACCGGAGTGGAGTGAACAGGAGCAGGTCACGCTGCTCGGCGAAGTGCGGTTCCCCGGCTCGTACCCGATCCGTCGTGGCGAGACACTGCGGTCGGTGCTCGAGCGCGCCGGCGGCCTCACATCACTCGCGTTCCCGAGCGGCTCCGTCTTCACGCGCACGGAGTTGAAGGAGCGCGAGCAGCAGCAGATAGACAAGCTGGCGGAACGGCTGCAGGGAGATCTCGCGGCAACCGCGCTCCAGGCCGCGGCCGCCAACCAGGGCCAGGCCGGACAGGCATTACAAGTGGGTCAGTCACTCCTGAATCAATTGAAGGATTCGAAAGCTGTCGGCCGACTGGTCATCGATCTCAATCGGGTGATCGAGTCGCCGGTCGGATCGCCGTCGGATGTCGTGTTGCGAGAGGGTGATCAGCTCATCATTCCGAAGCAGAAGCAGGAAGTGACGGTCATCGGCGAAGTGCAGAACAATACGTCGCACTTCTATCGCGAGTCCCTGTCACGCGACGACTATATTGGCCTGAGCGGCGGCGTGACGCGCAAGGCGGATCGCGGCCGTATTTACGTTGTGAGAGCCGACGGCAGCGTCGTCTCGAGCGAAGAGGGCGGCTGGTTCCGCCGCAGCGGGCGCGTCGCCATGCGTCCGGGCGACACCGTCGTCGTGCCGCTGGATACTGAGCGCATGCCCGCGTTGCCGCTGTGGCAGGCGGTCACCGGCATCCTCTACAACCTGGCCATCGCCGCGGCCGCGGTGAACTCGTTCTGATGAACAGCCCTCAGTCGGAAATCGAGCTGCGCGATCTGGTGTTAATCCTCTGGGGCCGACGCTGGTTGATCATCCTGATCTCCGGCATCTTTGCCGCATTGTTCATCGCGGTCGCGTTCCTGAAGACACCGATGTATCGCGCGACGGTCGTGGTCGTGGAAGCGCCGTCCACGCGCGACGGCGGCGGGCTCGGCGCCGCGCTGGGTTCGTTCGGCGGTCTCGCATCGCTCGCGGGCCTGAGCTTCGGGGCGGACCGGGCCGGAGAAGAGGCGCTCGCGGTGCTTCGCTCGCGCGAGTTCACCGAACGTTTCATCACCGACCTCAATCTCATGCCGGAGCTCTTCCGCGACCGCTGGGATCCGGTCGCGAAGTCGTGGGTAGGCGAGCGCGATTCGTGGCCGACCCTGGCCCAGGCCGCGAAGTATTTCGACACCCGGGTCCGTTCGGTCGTGCGCGACAAGCTTACGGGCCTGATCAGCCTGCAGATCGAGTGGCACGATCGCGAGCGCGCCGCGGAATGGGCCAATGAGCTCATCGCGCGACTGAATTCCGAGATGCGCACACGGACGATCGACCACACGACGCGTACGATTCGTTATCTCAACCAGGAGCTGGCCAACACCTCGGCAATCGAAACGCGTCAGGCGATCAATCGCCTCATGGAGGCGCAGATCAACGAGCGCATGCTGGCGAGCGTCACGAACGAGTTCGCGTTTCGCGTGGTGGACAAGGCGCTGCCTCCGGACCGCCGCGACATAGCCAGCCCTCGCAAGATGCTCCTTGTCCTGCTCGGGCCGATCGTGGGATCCATCTTCGCGTGCGTCGTCGTATTTTTCCTGGCCGCCATGCGGCCCGGTGGAATCAGAAGCAAGGTAATAAATCAGTCATGAGTCTGAGCGGATCGAGAATCCTGGTAACCGGCGGTACCGGTTCATTCGGAAGAGCGTTCGTGAATCGCATCCTGCGGATGCGAGACGAGGTCAAACGTCTGGTCGTATACAGCCGTGATGAGCTCAAGCAGTTCGAGATGAACCAGGTGTTCAGCGACGCCGAGCATCCGATGCTGCGCTACTTCATCGGTGACATCCGCGACGCAGACCGGCTGCGCCGAGCGCTCGAGGGCATCGACATCGTCGTGCATGCCGCGGCGCTCAAGCAGGTGCCGGCCGCGGAATACAACCCTTTCGAATGCATCAAGACCAATGTGCTGGGAGCACAGAACCTCATTGATGCCTCCCTCGATGCGGGCGTGAAGCGGGTCGTCGCGCTGTCTACCGACAAGGCCGCCGCGCCGATCAATCTGTACGGCGCGACCAAGCTCTGCTCGGACAAGCTGTTCATCGCGGCCAACAACATCAAGGGTCATCGCGACATCCGCTTCAGCGTCGTCCGTTATGGCAACGTGATGGGCAGCCGCGGATCACTGATCCCGTTCTTCCTCGCGAAGCGCCCCAGCGGAGTCCTGCCGATCACCGATCGCGACATGACGCGCTTCAACATTTCCCTGGAGCAGGGTGTCGACATGGTTCTTTGGGCGCTCGAGAACGCGCTGGGCGGCGAGATCTTCGTTCCGAAGATTCCTTCCTACCGCGTGATCGATGTCGCGGAGGCGATTGGTCCAAAATGCGAGCATCGGATCGTCGGCGTGAGGCCCGGCGAGAAAATTCACGAAGAGATGATCACGGCGAGCGACAGCTTCAACACCGTGGACCTCGGCAAGTATTACGCGATCCTGCCGTCGGCGGACGAGACACTGCGCCGCGAATACCTGTCGCGCGCGGGCGTGAAGGCGGTGGAGCCGGGCTTCGCCTATGACTCCGGACGCAACGATCACTTCCTGACCGTGACGCAATTGAGGGATCTCATCAAGACGCACGTCGCGCCCGACTTCGAGGCTTGAGCGCACGTGATTCCGTATGGCCGTCAGTCGATCTCGGATGCTGACGTAAAAGCGGTCGTCGAGGTCCTCCGGTCCGATTTCCTGACGCAGGGGCCGCAGGTGCCGCGGTTCGAACGCGCGGTGCTCGACGTCTGCGGCGCGCGGCACGCCATCGCCGTCAACAGCGCGACCAGCGCGTTGCACATTGCGTGTCTCGCGCTCGGCCTGGGTCCGGGCGATACATTGTGGACCGTGCCGAACACGTTCGTCGCCAGTTCGAACTGCGCGTTGTATTGCGGCGCGCGTGTCGATTTCGTCGACATCGACGAGCGCACATACAATATGTCGGTCGAGGCACTCGAGACCAAGCTTACGGTGGCCAAACGCAATGGCGCGCTGCCGAAGGTTGTCGTGCCGGTGCACTTCGCGGGCCAGAGCTGCGACATGGCGGCCATTGCGCGCCTCGCAGGAAAGTACGGCTTTCGCGTGATCGAGGATGCGTCACACGCGATCGGTGGCGACTTTCTCGGCAAGCCGGTGGGCGATTGCAGCTTCAGCGACATCACCGTTTTCAGTTTTCATCCGGTCAAGATCGTGACGACCGCGGAAGGCGGAATGGCGGTTACCAACGACGCGACGCTCGCGCGGCGCATGGAGCTCCTGCGCACGCACGGGATCACGCGATCGAAACCGGAGCTGAGCGCGGGTCACGACGAGCAGTGGTACTACGAACAGATCGATCTCGGGTTCAATTACCGGATGACGGAGCTGCAGTCGGCGCTGGGCGTCAGCCAGATGACGAGGCTGTCGGATTTCATCGCGCGACGCCGCGAGATCGCGCGGCGGTATGACGAGGAGCTCGCGGCGCTACCGCTGCGGTTGCCGTATCAGCATCCGGATGCGGGATCCGCGTTCCACCTTTATGTGGTGCAGGTGGAGGGCGGCGCGATCGAACGGAAGAAATTGTTCGATCACCTCCGCGCGGCCGGCATCGGCGTCAACGTGCACTACATCCCGGTGCACACGCAGCCTTACTACCGCCGTCTCGGATTCCGTCCGGGACAATTTCCGGTGGCTGAGGCCTACTATGCGAGCGCGCTGAGCATCCCGGTGTATTTCGGGATGACCAACGACGATCAGACGGAAGTGATCCGGCAACTGGAGAAGGGCCTGCGCGCATGAGCGTGGTGCAGCTCGCCCTGGGAAGCGTCCAGTTCGGCTTGGCATACGGAATTTCCGGGCTACGCAAGCCTGTCGCCGAGTCCGAAGTTACCGCCATCCTCGAAGAGGCCGCCGCCGAGGGGATAACCTGCATCGACACGGCGCCCGGTTACGGCGATATCGAAAACCGTTTGCCGGGCCTGGCGACGGATCCCCGATTCCGCTTCGTTTCCAAGATTCCGGCGGTTCCGCGCGGAGTTTCGGCGAGCGAGGCCGCTGAATTCGTGAAACAATCCGCCGCGCGTTCGATCGGGCGATTGGGTGGCCGGCTCCAGACGCTGCTGTTCCATCGGGCCGATGACCTGCTCGAAGCCAACGGTGACGCGATCTGGGCGGCGCTCGAAGCGGAAGCCCGGGGCAGCGGCCTCAGGCTCGGTGTCTCGGCCTACGGACCTGGCGAAGTGGACGTCGTAAGTGCCCGCTATCCGGTAAGCGTCGCGCAGGTTCCCGGAAATGCGTTCGACCAGCGCCTGGACGAATCACCGGTATCGCAGGACGTCGAGCTCCATGTCCGATCCGCCTTCCTTCAAGGGCTCCTGCTCATGCCCCTGGGCGAGGCGGCGAAGCGGGTCACGGCCGCCGCGGGCCCGCTGGCGGCGTGGAAGAATTGGTGCTTGGCGCGTGGAATCTCGAACCTCGAGGCGGCGCTGGGAGCGGTGAAGGCGCTGCGAGGTGTACGGTACTGCGTCGTCGGGGTGGATGGTGTCGAGCAGTTTCACGAGATCGTCGCGGCATGGAAACGCGCACGGCCGATCATCGACCCGGCACTCGCCGTTCGCGATCCCGATGTCGTCGACCCTCGTCGCTGGAATGTCCAGTGACGCGGGTGAATTGATCATGAATCTGAAGGAGCCTAGATGAAGCGCTGCACAAGGTGCGGTCTGCCCGAGACTCACGAGACGATCGCATTCGATGAAGCGGGCGTGTGCAACATCTGCCGCCAGCACGAGTTCAAGGGCGGAAAGATCGACTGGACTGATCGCAAGAAGGCGCTCGACGCGCTGATCGAAGAGTATCGCGGCAAATACGACTACGACTGCCTGGTGCCGTTCAGCGGCGGCAAGGACAGCACCTGGACGTTGTATTACCTGGTGAAGACCTACGGCATCAAGCCGCTGGTCGTGCGCTTCGATCACGGGTTCATGCGACCCAACCTCGAAGAAAACGTGAAGCGCACGATGCGCACGCTCGGCGTCGACTACATGTCGTTCACTCCCAACTGGCGCGTCGTTCAGAAGCTGATGCTGCAGAGTTTCCTCGAGAAGGGCGACTTCTGCTGGCACTGCCACACGGGCATCTTCTCTTATCCGATGTGGGTCGCGATTCAGAAAAAGGTGCCGCTGATTTTCTGGGGCGAGCCGTCCGCGGAGTACACCGCGTACTTCAGTTACGAACAGGCCGAGGAAGTCGACGAGAAGCGGTTCAACCGATACGTCAACCTCGGCATCAGCGCCGACGACATGTTCGTGCGCCTCAACGGCGAAGTCGACATGCGCGACCTCAAGCCCTATTCCTATCCACCGCTCAAGGAATTGCGTGCGCTCAACTACCGCTCGGTCTGCCTGGGCTCGTACATCCCGTGGGATGTGAAGAGCCAGTCCGCCATCATCGAGCGCGAGCTGGGTTGGCGCGGCGACCGCGTCGAGAACGTGCCGCCGCAGTATACGTACGAAAAGATCGAGTGCTACGTGCAGGGCGTACGCGACTACATCAAGTTCATCAAGCGTGGTTATACGCGCCCGACCCACCTCGTCGCCCTGGACGTGAGGAATGGCCGGCTCACGAAGGAGCAGGGCGCGCAGATGATCGCGGAGTACGAGGGCAGACGCCCACCGAGCCTCGACCTGTTCCTCGAGTTCATCGGCCTGACGGAAGAGGAATTCCTCGAGGTCGCGATGTCGCACCAGGTGAGTCCGTACGTTCATGATCCAGCATCGGTCAAGCCGGGTGAGAAAACGGCCGACTTCGATCGCTGGAATCGCACGGGCGCCATGGCGCGCATCGATGCGGAGTCATTGCTGGAACGCTGGCGGCAACGCCAGGCAGACAAGAGCGCAGCGAGGTAGACGTGGCCGCCGGAACCCGCCGCGTGGTCGGATTGGTCGACTACAAGGCAGGCAACGTTCAATCGATCGAGAATTCCTTTGCGCACGTGGGAGCCTCCGTCGTGCGCGTCAAACAGGAGAGCGATCTAGCGGATTGCACTCACGTGGTGTTGCCGGGCGTAGGCGCATTCGGTTTCTGCGCCGAGAAACTCGCGGCGACGGAATTGCGTTCGGCTCTCGATGACTGGGCGTTCACGCGCCGCAAGCCGCTGCTCGGAATCTGCGTCGGCATGCAGCTCATGGCCGATGGCAGCGAGGAATCTCCGGGCGCAGGCGGGCTCGGATGGATCGGCGGGCAGGTGCGCATGTTTCGCGGCGCGCCGGGCGTGCGCGTTCCGCACGTCGGCTGGAACACGGTTCGATTCGCGGAGGCTTGGTGTGATTTCCCCGCGGGGTTCGCCGCCGACTTCTACTTCGATCACAGCTTTGCGTACGGCGAGCCGACCCATGGCCGCGCCATCGGCATCTGCCGGCATGGTGAGGAATTCAGCGCCATCATCCAGCGCGAAAACGTGATCGCAGTGCAGTTCCATCCGGAAAAGAGCCAGACCGCGGGCCTCCGGCTCATCGAGAATTTCCTGCGCCAATGAGTGCCACTTCGCTCAAGAAGCGACTGATTCCGAAGTTGCTCATCAAACATCGGCAGCTGGGGCGCGTCGTGCGCCCCGTGCTTGTGACGACGCATCGCTACGAACGTTCCGTCGAAGTCGGTGACGCCGTTTCGCAGGCGAAGATCTACGAAGCCCAGATGGCTGACGAGCTCATCGTGCTCAACATCGACGGCACGCCGATCGCCGGCGACGAAGTCATGTTGGGCCTCATAGAGCGACTCGCGGCCGAAACCTTCATGCCGCTCGCCGTGGGCGGCGGCGTGCGCCACGTGGACGATTTTCATCGGCTGCTCGAGGCTGGCGCCGACAAGGTCACTATCAACACGCAGGCGGTCGAAACACCCGCGCTCATCAGCGAGGCCGCGCGGCGCTTCGGCGCGCAATGTGTCGTGGTGTCGATCGACTTCCGCACGGACGAGTCGGGTGTCCCGCGCGTGCACGTCGACGGCGCGAAACGCGCGACGGCTCACGACGCCGTGCAGTTCGCGATGCGGGTCGCGGAGCTCGGCGCGGGCGAAATACTCATCACGGATGCGGACCGCGACGGCACCGGGGAGGGACTTAACCACGAAGTGTGCGCCCGGATCGCCGAGCGCGTGCCCATCCCCGTGATTCTCTCGGGCGGCTGCGGCCGCGCCGAACATTTCATCGAGGGATTCGCGCGCGGCCACGCCGAGGCCGTGTCGGCCGGGACGTTCTTCGCGCTCCGCGACCAGAATCCCATTCAGACGCGCGCCCACGTCCGCAATGCCGGCATTCCCATCCGGATGGAGACCTGATGCACCTGACTCCGTCACCGAACTGGCAGGATGACGCGATCGAGCTGTTCCTGCTCGAGCCATCGCACGTGAGCACCGACTACGTCGCTTGGCTCAACGATCCCGACATGAACCGCTTCCTCGAAAGCCGGTTCGTCACGCACGACGAGAAGAGCGTGCGTGAATTCGTCGCGAACTGTCTCGCAAATCCCGACGTGTTGTTCCTGGGCGTGCGCGCGCGCGAGTCGGGAAAACACGTGGGCAACATCAAGCTCGAGATTAACCGCACCCATCAGCGCGCCGAGGTCGGCATCCTCATCGGTGATCCGACCATGCAGGGGCGCGGGATCGGAACGCGCGCCATCAGGCGTGTCGTGGAGATCGCGCGCGACGAGCTCGGACTTCGCAAGCTCACCGCCGGATGTTATGCAAGCAACAAGGGCAGCGAGCGCGCGTTCCTCAAGGCGGGCTTCGCCCTCGAAGGCTCGCGTCCCGACTTTTTCCTGTGCTCGGGACAATCCGAAAGCCTGACGCTCATGGGGCTGTCGCTATGAAGGTGGTCGCAGTAGTCCAGGCGCGATGCGGTTCCACGCGCATGCCTGACAAGGTCATGAAGCCGATCGCGGGCATTCCCATGATCGGCCGCTTGCTGGAGCGCTTGCGGCGCGCGGCTACGGTAAACGAGATCGTGCTGGCAACATCGGTCGATCCCCGCAACGATCCGCTCGCGGCGTACGTCTCGAGCTTGGGATACCAGGTGGTTCGCGGCAGCGAAAACGACGTGTTGTCGCGATTTCACGGCGCGGCGCTCACTTCGGACGCGGACGTCATCGTGCGCATCACCGGCGACTGTCCGCTAGTCGACCCCGAGATCGTGGACGAGGTGGTGCGCGCCTTGTCGAGAGATGGCGTCGACTATTCGAGCAACGTCGATCCGCCCACGTTTCCCGATGGCCTCGACGTCGAAGCGTTCACGCGCGGCGCACTCGAACGCGCCCAGAAGGAAGTGCAACTCGACTCTGACCGCGAGCACGTCACACCCTACATCCGCGGCGGCAACAGCTTTCGCAAGGTCAACAGCGCCGGGGCGCGCGATCTGTCCGGCGAACGGTGGACCGTAGACGAGCCGGCGGACTTCGCAATCGTCGAACGCGTCTTCGCACATTTCGCGCCGCGCACGGACTTCTCCTGGCGCGAAGTCATGGCGTTGCGTGACTCACAGCCCGAGATGTTCGCGGGCAACAAACACCTGGTACGAAACGAGGGTTCCAAATTGGGCTCTGGGCAAAAACTCTGGAAGCGCGCCAAGCGCGTGATTCCCGGCGGCAGCATGCTGCTTTCGAAGCGCGCGGAGATGTTCCTGCCGGAGCAGTGGCCGGCGTATTTCAGCCGCGCCCGCGGCTGCACCGTATGGGATCTCGACGGCAAGCCTTACATCGACATGTCCCTGATGGGGATCGGCACGAACACGCTCGGCTACGGCCATCCGGAAGTCGACGCGGCCGTGCAGTCGGTGGTGGCGTCCGGAAACATGAGCACGCTCAATGCTCCGGAAGAAGTGCTGCTCGCCGAGAAGCTGGTCTCGATGCATCCGTGGGCGGAGATGGTCCGCTTCGCGCGTTCCGGCGGCGAGGCCAATGCCATCGCCATCCGCATCGCGCGCGCGGCGGCGGGCCGGCACAAGGTCGCGTTCTGCGGTTATCACGGCTGGCACGACTGGTATCTCGCGGCGAATCTCGGCGACGAGACGCATCTCGCGGGACACCTGCTGCCCGGACTGCAGCCGAACGGCGTGCCGCCGACGTTGCGCGAAACCGTCTACGCGTTCAACTACAACCGCATCGACGAATTGCGCAAACTACTCGCCGAACACGAGATCGGCGTGATCAAGATGGAAGTGTCCCGCAACGCGGGACCGGAGCCGGGATTCCTCGAGGAAGTCCGCAGGCTCGCCACCGAACGCAACATCGTGCTCATCTTCGACGAGTGCACGTCCGGATTCCGTCAGACTTTCGGGGGCCTGCACAAGCTCTATGGCGTCGAGCCCGACGTCGCCGTCTTCGGCAAGACGCTCGGCAACGGATACGCGGTCACCGCGACGATCGGCCGCCGCTCGGTCATGGAAGCGGCGCAGTCGAGTTTCATCAGCAGCACGTTCTGGACGGAACGCATCGGTTCGGCCGCGGCGCTGAAGACGCTCGAAGTGATGGAGCGCATCCGGTCGTGGGACACGATCACGGAGATCGGTCGCGTCGTGACCGAGCGCTGGAAGAAGCTCGCGGCCAGACATGGCCTCACGATTTCCACGAGCGGCCTGCCGGCGCTCGCGGGCTACTCGTTCGCCGGCCCCAACGCGCTCGCCTACAAGACGCTCATCACGCAGGAGATGCTGGGCCGCGGGTACCTCGCGGGCACGGGCCTGTACACTTGCATCGACCATACGCCGCAGGTGATCGACGGATACTTCGAGGCGCTCGATCCCGTGTTCTCGCTCATCAAGGAGTGCGAGGAGGGACGTGACGTCAACGCGCTGCTGCCCAACGGGGTGTGTCACAGCGGGTTCAAGCGGCTCAATTGAGCGATGTGATGCGAATCGCCATCCGCACGGATGCGTCCTTCGAAATCGGAACCGGGCACGTGGTCCGCTGCCTCACACTCGCGACGCAATTGCGCCGGCGAGGCGCGGAAGTTTCGTTCATCACTTCGTCGGGAGTCGGCAATCTCGACGACGCGATCCAGGCTCAGGGCTTCCTAGTAACCACTGCGGCCGCCGGCGAATACGATTGGATGGTCTTCGATCACTACGGCATTTCCGCCGACGCCGAACGGCGCGCGCGTGATCATGCGCGCCGGATCATGGTCATCGACGATCTCGCGGACCGGCGTCACGACTGCGACCTGCTGCTCGACCAGAACCTGCGGGAAGACGACGGTAGTTATTCTGGGCTGGTCCCGGCGTCGGTCCCTTTGCTGCTTGGGCCGAGATTCGCACTGCTTCGCGAAGAATTTGCCGCTGCGCGTGTTCGGGCGCGTCGCCGACAATCCCTGCGACACCTGTTGGTGTTCTTCGGCGGCAGCGATCCGACGGACGAAACCAGCAAGACGCTGCGCGCGCTCGCCCGTGCCAGGCTGACCGATGTGCGCATCACGGTGATCGTCGGCGCTTCCAATCCGCGCGCCGGGCAGGTGAGGGCGCTTGCCCGCGACGTCGCCGGCTGCGAGGTGATAGGCCCGACCTCGGAGATGGCGGACCTCATGATCGAGGCCGACCTCGCGATCGGCGCGGGCGGCACGACGAGTTGGGAACGCTGCTGCGTGGGTCTGCCCGCCCTCGTCGTCGCCGTCGCGGTCAACCAGCTCGAGATCGCGCGCTTGCTCGATGCCCGGGGATTCCATCGTTACCTCGGCGAACATTCGCGGGTTTCCGAGCGCGATGTGGCCGACGCCATTCTCGCCGCCCGCATCAACTTTGATGACCTGTCGCTGCGTGGTGAACGCGCGATGGCGCTGGTCGACGGGGCGGGGGCGAAACGCGTCTGCGCGGCGATGTTAGGGCCTTCACCGCCGGAGGCGGTCATCCTGCGGGCAGCGACCGCGGCGGACGCAGCGAAGCTGCTCGCCTGGCGCAATGACGAACACACGCGGGCGGCGAGTCATTCACAGGAGCCGGTGAGCGCCGAACAACATGCAGCATGGCTCGTGCGATCGCTCGCCAATCCGCGACGCCGACTCTATGTCGCCGAGCACGACGGCGAACCGGTCGGTACGGTGCGCGCCGACGAGGAGAACGGCACGTGGACATTGTCCTGGACCGTCGCCCCGGCAGCCCGGGGGCGCGGCCTGGCCAAACACATGGTGGCGTCGCTTGCGCGCGAAATTACGGCCCCAATTCGGGCTGAGGTAAAGTCCGGCAACGCGGCCTCGGCGCGAGTCGCCGAACACGCGGGAATGCGATGCGCGGAACAGATAGACGACGTGCGCATATTCGTGCGCAATTTCACATGCGAAAAGGCTGATTCATGACCAACTCCATATCCATTGGCGGACGTCCCATCGGGATCGAACACCCACCGTTCTTGATCGCGGAGATGTCCGGCAATCACAACCAGTCCCTCGACCGCGCACTCGAGATCGTCGACGCGGCGGCCGCGACCGGCGCGCACGCCATAAAGCTGCAGACTTACACCGCGGATACGATCACGCTCGACGTGAAGAAAGAGGAGTTCTTCATCCGGGATGCGAACAGCCTCTGGAAGGGCAACAGCCTGCATCAGCTCTACAAGCAGGCTTACACACCCTGGGAATGGCACGGTCCAATCATGGAGCGCGCGCGCTCTCATGGAATGCTCTGTTTCAGCTCGCCGTTCGACGAGACCGCAGTCGACTTCCTCGAATCGCTCGGCGCTCCGGCTTACAAGATCGCGTCTTTCGAGAACACTCACCTGCCGCTCATCCAGAAGGCGGCGGCGACGGGCAAACCACTCATCATCTCGACCGGCATGGCCAACCTGTCCGAGATCGACGACGCTGTGCGCGCGGCGCGGCAGGCCGGCGGCAAGCAGATCATCCTGCTCAAGTGCACGAGCACCTACCCGGCGTCCCCGGAGAACAGCAACGTCTCGACCATTCCCGCCATGCGGCAGGCGTTTCGCGATTGCGAGATCGGACTGTCCGATCACACGATGGGATGTGGTGTCGCGATCGCGGCGATTTCGCTCGGCGCCACTGTCGTGGAGAAACATTTCACCCTGCGTCGCGCCGACGGTGGCGTGGACAGCGCCTTCTCTCTCGAGCCCGAGGAGTTCAAGACGCTGTGCGTCGAGTCCGAGCGCGCGTGGCGCGGCATCGGGCGCGTCACCTTTGGTGCCACGGAAGCGGAGGAGAAGTCGAAGATGTTCCGACGCTCCCTGTACATCGCGAAGGACATGCGGGCCGGCGAGATCCTCACTCGGGACAACCTGCGCATCGTCCGGCCGGGATTCGGATTGCCGCCGAAGTTCTTCGATACGTTGCTGGGCCGGAGCGTGAACCGGGAAGTGGATGCGGGCACGCCGCTCAGTTGGGATCTGCTCGGAAGATAAGAATCAGCATGCAAGCCTCGAGAAGCCGCATGACTCGCCCATGCGAAGCGGCGGACTCGCCGTGAGCGGCGCGGAAGCCGCTCCGCGGCGGCTTGCGCTGTTCGCACTGGTGTACGCGGGTTCGGCCGCTTTCCAGAAGGGCATCGGATTCGTCATCTTCATGGTGCTCGCGCATTCGCTGAGCGTCGAGGAGTACGCGAAGTTCGGCCTGTTGTATGCGTTGCAGGCGGGCGTCGCCGGCCTCACGGGCGCGGGGGTTGTCGAGTCGGTGATCGGGCTGCTGCGCCGGCAGCGGGCGAATGGCGGCGCCGAGTCGCTGTTTTCCGCGGGCAATTCCGTCTTCCTGCTGCAGGCCGGGTTTTGCATGGCGCTCACCGTCGTCGTCGCCTTCGTGTTCCCGCGCCTGTTCGCGGTCTCCCCGGCCTTCCTCTTCGTCATCGCGGCGAGCGGCATCGGCATGGCCTTCGCGGTCCTGCAGTCGCAATGGGCTCGCCTGGAGGAAGAGCACCTCCTGTCGACCAACTTCGGGCTCTTTCCTCCGCTCGCGGGCTGGGTGATCGGCTTCGCCTGCTTTCTGGCAAGCGGATCGGTCGAGTCGTTCTTCATCGGCGTACTCGTGGGCGTGCTGCTGGCCCTGATTGCGTTTTGCGCGCTGGGCGCAGGTTCCTATACGTTCGCGTTCGGGGCCCGCGAAATTCGCCCGATCCTCGACACCATCGCGCCGTTCGTCGTCGTCGTGCTGATCATGTGGATCAGCGGATACGGCAACGCATACATCGTCGATGCCGTGTTCACTCACGTCGAAGTCGCGCGCTTCACGTTCCTGTACACGATCGCCGCGATCATGCAGATAGTGGCCACTTCGTTGAACCAGGTCTGGATGCCGCGATTCCTCAAGATCCTCGGCGAGATTCCGCACGACGAAGTCGAACGCCGCAGCCGGGCGTTCTTCCTGCTGCAGGGCGTGGCGCTCGGCGTGGCCGGCGCGCTCATCATGCTGCTGCTGCCGCTGGCCACTAGCAGGCTGGGAGGGAATTTCGCCGCCTATCACGACGTCAACGACATGCTTTTCTTCCTGTTGGGTGCGTACGCGGTGTCGATTCCCTGGTACCACGCGCAGAACTACTTTTTCGCGCATGGCCATGGACAGTCACTGCTCGGCGTCACCGTCAAGTCGAGCATCCTGGGCCTCGCGATCTGGCTGCCGCTCATGTTGTGGCTGGGTGAGATCGGCGTGTACGCCGGCTTCATGTGTTTCGTCGGCGTGCGCACGCTCGCGATCGTGCTGAGGGCACGCGCGGAATGGAAACTCGGAATGCGGCTCGAATGCGTCGCCGTGGCGCTCGCGCTCATGTTGCTAGGCAAGTTCGTATCGAGCCTGGTTTACCCGGCCTGACGCACCATGACCATCGCCACCGCTTTCAAGGTCCTCACCGATTGTTTCCGCGTGGACGCGGACGTGCCGAGGCGCGTTCCGGTCCTCAGCGTGAACAACGACAACAGCCGCAGCGTGTTGTTCGAGGGTCGTTATTACTCGCCTCTCGTCGACACGATCATGGATGATTTGGCGCGCCGATCGGTCGAGTCTTTCAGCGTGTCGCGGATCGCGTCGAGAATTCGTGGCGATCGAAGCCATGCGGTCGTGTACGCGCCGGATGGTTCGTTCGCACGCGCGCTCGTCGAGAAACACTGCCGGCGTTTGCTTCGGCCACGCGCCTCCGCGTATTCGCCGATGGAGGAATACGTCTGGGAGCGGATATTGCGCAGCAGTGGCGCGCGAAAGGTCGTCGGAATCCAGCCGTCACGCGAACTCTGCGCGGCGGCGCGGCGTCTGGGTGTCTGGGTGTCGGATCTCCAGCACGGCGTGATCGCGCACGGGCATCCTTGGTACGATGAAGCCTCGCGGGGAAACGAGCCTGCGGAGTGGCTTCCCAATGCCTTCCTCGTCTGGGACGAAAGCAGCGCCGACGTCACGCGCCGCTGGGTCAAGAAGCTGGGTGTGAGGACCTGGGTGATCGGACATCCCTGGCTGTCTCGCTTTCGCGCGAACGCGCCCGACGATGTCGTCGTACGCGCGCAGTCCGCGAAGTACCAAGGTCATCTGCCGCCGCGCGATCGCGAAGCCAACATTCTCGTATCCCTGTCGTGGGGCGAAGTCGATATTCCCAATGGTTTCCTGGCTGCGCCTTTACTCGAGGCGATTCAGAAATCCAGCGATCGCTTCAACTGGATGATCCGGCTCCATCCAAACCAGATGCGGGGATTCGCGAGTAACGAAGGCGAGACGTTCCCGGTCTTCCACGCGCGCGAACTCTCGTCGCGCGTCGAATGGCGCATGGCGAGCGAAGCTCCGCTCCCGGTCGTCCTCGCGGCCACCGATCTCCACGTTTCCTGGACGAGCTCGGTGACCATCGAGGCGGCGCTGATGGGCGTGCGTACGGCGCTGTTGAACCCGAAGCTGCTCCCGGGCGGGATGTATTCGAACTACTTTACCGAACAGCGTGAAGCCGGATTCGTTGATGTGCTGCCGGCGAGCTCCCGGGAAATCCTGGACTGGATCGGGCGCAACCGCGACGTCCGCCACGCGCCGGCATCCACGCTGGAAGCGGAGCAGGCCTATCGCGAGCTCATCGATTTCCTCGCGGAGCCGCGCTCGTGAGTATCCGGTTGCCCGACCGCACCACGGTGTTGTTCACGCTGTTCCTGGCGGCGCTGATCGTCGCTTCCTCCACTCGTTCGCCCCTGGCGTTCGCATTGTACGCGGGCCTCGCCGTGCTCCTCGTGCTCTCGAATCTGGAGGCGTTCACGCGACTCGACGCGCGTGAGCGGACCGCGTGCTGGTTGCTCGTGGGCACGATGACCGTGGTACTTCCGGTCGCGGTCCTGCGTTACGAAGTAGCGCTCGCGCATTTCGTCGTCGGCGCCGTTTCGCTGCTCTGCGCGCTGGTCGCATCGCGGCGAGGCACCGTGCTGACGATCGCGATGCGGGTAACGCTCGTCACCGTGCAGGTCGGCCTGATCGCCTATTGTTTGAAAGTCGGGTTCGCGGCCGCGCCGCTGACGCAGATCCTCGCGCCGCACACGAGCGCGAACGGTGTCACGTCGACGCTCGTCATCCTTCAGGCGTCGTATTCCGTGATGAGTTTCGTCGTCGCAAGGCGGACGACGCCGATCACCGCGCTGGTGACGACGGGTGTCTGCGTGCTCGGTTACGGGCGCGGATCGATCCTCGCCGCGGCGCTCGTCCTCATGGTCAACGTCGCGTTCTCGCTTTCCTGGAGCCGCCCGTGGCGTACGGCGCTGATCCTCGGCGCCATTCTCGTGGGCGGAATCTCCAGCTTCTCGAAGATCGCCGAGTACGTGACACTCAACACGAAGATCGGTGTTGGATTCGAGGATGCGCCGCGCGAGAAGATGATCCAGCACTATCTCGCGCGCATGGATGGACTCGATGCGATATTCGGCGCCGACTATCGCGGTACCGCGATCGAGGAGGACTTCCTCGGTAATCCGCACAATTCCTTCATCCGCGCGCATCACCTGTTCGGTCTCTTCTACCTGGTCGGGCTCGCCGCGTTCGCGCTGCTGATGTTGCGGATGCGGCAATACTTGCGCGTGCAGATCTTCATCGGAATGATGCTGCTGGTGGTGCTCGCGCGCGCGTTCACCGAGCCCATCTTGTTTCCAACGCTGCTCGATTTCTATTTCTTCACCATGTGTCTCGCGTTGTCGATAGCGGAATCGCCGCAGGACGAGCGGGGCGCGGTGGGATCGCGGCCGGCGGTGACGACTCCATGAATCCGGCACGCATGGCGAGCGGACAACTCCACCTGGTGGACGGCGGCACGTTATGGGTTTCCCGAGGGCATCGACTGTATGCCGGAGATTCGCCGGCCTCACTCGTCGAGCGCTCGCGGCTGCCGATCGGTCTCGTGCGCAGGCTCCTGTCGCTCCTCCGGCCGGCGCGGCGCGCGCTGCGTCTTGACACCCACCACGTAGTCAAATTACGCGACCGCCTGGTCGTCGCAGCTTTCGGACGCATGTGGTGCCTCGATGCGGCGAGTGGAAAATTGCTGGGACCGCCGCAACCGCTCGTCGGGGGGCGTCCGCTGGCGCTGTGTGTCGCGCCTCGAGGCATTTACTACGGAGAATACCGCGACAACGCCGAGCGGGCGCCCGTGCGTATCCTGTTCTCGGCAGACGGGTTGACGTGGTCCGCGATCCGCGAGATTTCGGGCGTCCGCCACATTCACGGGATCTATCTCGACCCGTTGACGGA
Source organism: Pseudomonadota bacterium (assembly GCA_023423065.1). GTDB lineage: Bacteria > Pseudomonadota > Gammaproteobacteria > Steroidobacterales > Steroidobacteraceae > CADEED01. Next base: position 53,180 of record JAFAGC010000010.1, on the reverse strand, counting down.
CGACCTCTGGATAACGACCGGTGACGACGGTGACGAGTGCGCGATCTGGCGTTCGCAGGACGCTTTCAGAACGATCGAACGCATGCACGTCGGCACGCAACAGGTGCGCGCCATCCCGTTGCTGTTCACCGAGGATCACATCTACTACGGGACCGACACGCCGCTCGAGGCAAACTACCTGTATCGGTTCGCGCGACGGGGGGGAGCCGTGGAGCGCCTGCACGCGGTCGAAGGCTCGGTGTTCCACGCGGCCCGGGTCGGCCGGTCGCTGTTCTTTTCGACGGCCGTGGAACCGAGCGCCGTGAACCTGTCGCGTGACGCCGTGATCTACGGATCGTCCGACGGAACCCGGTGGCGCGAAGTGGCGCGGCATCGCAAGGACGCGCTCGACCTGCGCTACTTCCAGTACGGACAGATCCTCTTTCCGGGCGGCGACAACCACACCGGGAAGCTTTTGTATAGCACGTTCGCCGTGCGACCCGATTTTTCTATATTTGGCGGAGAGATTGACGATGAACGATAACGGCTACTACCTGCCGGCTAGCGCCCCCGAACTAGACGAAGACCACATCTGGCGCTGGTACGGCAACGTCGAGCGCGAACTGCGCGACCTGGACCTGGCGCACGCCGAACACGCGAGCTTTCACGAGTACTACCGCGAAGCGGGGCTCCTGACCGGGTGGCGTCGGCCGTTCTTCCGCCATCACTATGCCTATCCACTGCACTTGGCCCTTAAGCAAATCTTCAGCAATCGCGGCAACGTGAGTGTGCTGGACCTGGGATGCGGAACGGGCACGCAAAGTATCCTGTTCGCGCTCGCGGGCGCACGGGTGGTCGGCGTCGACATGGACGAACATGCCCTCGGCATACTGCGAAAGCGTCAGGTCCACTACGAGATTCTTTCGGGCCGCAAGCTCGACATCACGCTCGTGTCCGGAAACGTGTTCGAGCTCGACCTGGCCGCACACGGGCCTTTCACGGCGCTGTACTCGATGTTCGCGTTCAACATGATGCAGCCGACGGTCAAGCTGATCCCGCGCCTTGCGCAGTATCTTTCGACAGATGCGGTCTTCGCGGTCCAGGACGGCAATCGCATCCACCTGTACAACCGCTTCTTCCGCAGGCGCAACGTGTTGTCGCGCGATGAGCTGGCGCGTGAGCTGCGCGCGGTGGGCTTCGTCGAGATCGAACACGTCGGCGGTTATGCCATTCCGCCGCCGTTCTGGACGGTGCTGCCACGGGCGTTGCTCACGCCGCTCGACCGCGCCTTCGCGAGCCTCGAGCCGCTGACGGTGTCCTATCTTCACCTCGCGAGTCGCCGGCGGCAGTGACCAGCGCGTCTACCTACCTGCGCACGTTGCGCCATCTCAAGCCGGTCCAGGTCTACGGACGGCTGTGGCACAGGCTCGCGCGTCCGGGCCTGGATCGGCGCCCGGCGCCAGCCGCGCGGGCGCGCGTGGCGCCGTGGCAGCCGCCGGCCAGGCGCGCCGCGAGCCTCGAGGGCGCCACACGTGTGAGATTCCTGAACGATGCGAAGGACCTCGATCTCTGCGGCTGGGATGCGCGGGATGTCTCGAAGCTCTGGCGCTACAACCTTCATTACTTCGACGACTTGAACGCCCTCGATGCCGATGCGCGCGCAGAATGGCATGCCGCGCTCGTCGATCGCTGGATCGCGCAGAATCCGCCGCCGGCCGGGACGGGATGGGAGTCCTACCCGACGGCATTGCGCATCGCGAACTGGATCAAGTGGTTCATCGCCCGGGACGGGGCCGCGCAACCCTGGCTGGACAGCCTCGCGATCCAGATCCGGTGGCTCGAGAAACGGATCGAATGGCACCTGCTCGGAAATCACCTGTTCGCGAACGCAAAGGCGCTGATGTTGGCGGGCATGTATTTCGACGGCGAGGAATCATCCCGCTGGTTCGCGACCGGCGCGCGCATCGTGTCGGCGGAGCTCGACGAACAGGTGCTCGCCGATGGCGGGCACTTCGAGCGTAGCCCCATGTACCACGCGTTGTTCCTCGAAGACCTACTCGACCTGCTCAATGCGTTGCAGGCGTTCGGGATACGTTCGGACGGCTCCCTTGCGCTCGAACGACGCTTGAGGACCGCGGCCGAACGCATGCTTCGATGGCAGTACTGCATGTTGCATCCCGACGGCCGCATCGCGCATTTCAACGACGCGGCGCATGGCATCGCACCGGACACCGCGGAGCTCGAGCGCTATGCGCGGTCGCTGGGATTCGATGTGCCGATACCGGCGCCGGCTGGCGCCACAAGATTCGGCGATAGTGGTTACATTCGCGTCGCGCGAGGAACGGCCGTGGCACTGCTGGACGTGGCCCCGATCGGACCAGACTATCTTCCCGGACATGCCCATGCGGACACGCTGTCATTCGAACTCTCTCTCGGAAGCCGCCGCGTGGTGGTGAATGGAGGAACGTCGGTATACGGGACCGGACCCGACCGGCAAGCCGAACGATCGACGTCGGCGCATTCGACCGTGGAAGTCGCTGGGACGGATTCCTCGGAGGTCTGGGGAGGATTCCGGGTCGGTCGGCGGGCGCGACCGTTCGATGTCGTGGTCGAGGGTTATTCGGTTCGCGCATCCCACGACGGTTACCGGCACCTTGCGGGCGCGCCCATCGTCCAACGCGGCTGGACGCTCGGGGAGCGGGAGCTCGTCGTCGAGGACGCGGTGCGCGGCGGCAACCATCCGGCCGTCTCGCGGTTCCTGTTCGCACCCGGCCTTCGGCTGGTACGCCGCGAATCGGACTGGCTGGTGTGCGACGAAAGAGGGGACGACGTGATACTTGCGCGCATCGAGAGCGGACAAGGCACGGCGATGCGGGCCTCTTACGCCCCCGAGTTTGGCATGCGCGAGACCATCGATTGTCTTGGTGTGAACCTGGTAGATGGACGCGCGCGAACGGCGTTCGAATGGAAATGACATGCACATCCTGTTTCTGAGCGACAACTTCCCACCGGAGGTGAATGCCCCCGCGAGCCGCACGCACGAGCACTGCCGCGAGTGGGTGGCGGCGGGCCACAAGGTGACGGTGATCACCTGCTTCCCTAACTTCCCGAAGGGGGAAGTGTTTCCGGGCTATCGCAATCGCTGGCGACAACGCGAGATCGTCGACGGCATCGAGGTCGTTCGCGTCTGGACCTACATCACGCCGAATTCCGGGTTCGGTCGCCGCGTTCTCGACTACCTGAGTTTCATGCTGACGGGGTTCCTGAACGCGATCTTCATCCGGAAGGTGGACGTGGTAGTTGGAACCTCGCCGCAGTTCTTCACGGTCTGCGCGGCGTGGGCCGTCTCGTTCATCAGGCGCATACCCTTCGTGTTCGAGCTGCGGGACCTGTGGCCAGAGTCCATCAAGGCGGTGGGCGCGATGAAGGAATCCCTCGCGATACGCGCGCTCGAAAAGGTGGAGCTGTTCCTGTATCGCCGTGCGTCACGCATCGTCTCGGTGACCCATTCGTTCCGCCGGAATCTCGAGTCGCGCGGAATCGATCCCAAACATGTCGACGTCGTGACGAACGGTGTTGACATGACGCGCTTCAATCCACGGGAGAAGGACCCAGCGCTCACCGCACAACTCGGCCTCCAAGGCAAATTCGTCGCCGGCTACATCGGCACACACGGGCTGGCGCACGGTCTCGAGACGCTGCTCGCCGCGGCTGCACATCTGAAATCCCAGCCGGACGGTGATGCGTACCGAATCCTCTTCCTGGGTGACGGGGCGCTGAAGGCATCCCTGATGGCGGACGCGCTCGCCAAGGGCCTGACCAACGTCGTCTTCGTGGATTCCGTTCCGAAGGATGAGGTCGCCCGCTATTGGGCGCTGCTCGATGTCTCGATCATCCACTTGCGCAAGACCGAACTATTCAGCACCGTGATTCCATCGAAGCTCTTCGAGTCGATGGGAATGGGGATACCCGTGCTGCACGGGGTGGCGGGGGAATCAGCGGAAATCGTCCAACGCGAGGACGTGGGTATCCCGTTCGAATCGGAAAACGCCCTCGATCTGGCTCAAAAACTCGTTATGTTGGCCCGGGATTCCCAGGCGCGAGAGCGACTTAAGCTAAACTGCTGCACTGCAGCGAAATTGTTCGACCGGGTGACTCAGGCCAAGTACATGCTTCAGTCGTTGGAAGGTGCGGTCGCCACGAGAGAACGCGAGGCCTTCGAGGGCGAACTCTGAAGGAGTTTGGACTCTGTCTCCGGGATCCGACAGCCGCACCGACAGTCCGAGGTGGCTTCTTCCTATTCGAGTGAGAGAAAACGCGATCTCGTGACAGAAGGCGGATCTAGGGAGTCCTAGTTTGTTCGTCGGGACGTCAACACGAGCGCGAATCGATCGTTGTCTTCATCTGTCAGCAAGCAACAACATCTACCACCCGCAATCATTCAACGCCTACAATTGCGCCCGCCATTAAGTCCAGAAGTTCAATGCAAATGTTGACCGAGTCGAGGTTAGTTTGAGGATCGAGTTGGGCGCTGCCTTGGCATGTTTCACCGCCACCCTGTTGGCCATGACTGCATTGAGGCCCGTCGCGATGGCCGTCGAGCTGGTTGACAAGCCGGGAGGCCGCAAGACACATCGCGGCGAAATTCCCGTCGTTGGCGGTTTGGCCATGTTCGTCGGATGCATATTTGGAGTGGGTCTTCTTCCCGCCAGCCAGTTTGTTTCCGCGTCGCTGCTTTCCGCTGCCGCCCTCGTGGTGATCGTCGGCCTGCTCGATGACCGGTTCGAGGTTTCCCCGCTCGCGCGTCTGGCGGCTCACCTGATTGCGGCACTGGTGGTCATCGGAACGTCGGGCGATCTCGCGATCACGACTCTCGGTCGGCCCTTCACCGACGAGCTCGTGCAGTTTTCCAGCATCGGCGGCGTGCTATTCACCTGCGTTGCGATCGTCGGTGCGATCAATGCATTCAACATGCTTGACGGCATGGATGGTCTCGCGGGGACGATGGCCTTCAACGCGCTGCTGGCGCTCACGTGCCTGGCTGCGCTCATCGACGACCAGATCGTCGGCAGCGTGAGCATCGTGCTGTGCGGTGCCGTCGCCGCGTTCCTGATCTTCAACATTCCGGCGAAATACAACCGACGCTTCCGGTGTTTCATGGGAGATGCCGGCAGCACGCTACTCGGATTCATGCTCGCCTGCTTGTGCATCAGTGCGTCGCAGGGCGAGGGGCGCGGCATCGCGCCGACGACGACGTTGTGGATCGTCGCGATCCCGCTCTACGAGCTCTTATGGACCACGATGCGGCGCATCCTGCGGGGTGCCTCACCGTTCCAGCCCGATCGCGCGCACTTCCATCACAAGCTGCTCGATGCGGGCTTTGGCGTTCGCGGCGCGTTCTTCGTGCTGATCTGCATTGGCATGCTCCTGTCGATGGTCGCGATCGCCATCCACTACTTCGAAGTCCCTGACAACCTTTCCTTCGCGATGTGGTTGTTATCCGGTCTCGGCATGGTCGTGCTCATGCACAACGCGGGCTGGCTCTTGTACATCCTGCCCAAGAGTCTGCGCAGGACGGCCGCGGTCGAGGAAACCGTCGCCTGAAAGTTTGTCGGCGGGATTCCACCATGTCGACCCCTGTCGACAAGTGAGTCCCCTGGTGAGTAGCGACCCTCGTCGAATTCCACGGTGTCCACGACTCCTGATCGTGATCAACGTGTCATGGTTCTTCGTCCTGCACCGTATCGCCATCGCGAAGATGGCGCGCGAACGCGGCGTGGACGTGCACATTGCCTGCGGCGAGGGAGAAGGGGGGCGCGACGACATCGAAAAGGCGGGCTTTCCGTTTCACGGCCTGCCCTTGACGCGGACTCGGTTTGCTCCCTGGCAAGACCTGAAGTCACTCATCGCGATCTTTCGGCTGTACCGCAAACTGCGGCCGGACATCGTCCATCACGTGACCTTGAAACCCATCGTGCTGGGATCGATCGCGGCGAAACTCGCGGGCGTTCCGGGTGTGATCAATGCTTTCGCCGGCCTCGGATCCGTTTACAGCGGGAGGTCATGGTCGAGCCACCTGTACCGAATGGTACTTCACGTACTGATGCATCTGTCCCTGAAGCTGCCCCGGCAAAAGGTGGTCTTCGAGAACGGCGACGATCGTACGCAGCTCACACGGGCTGGCTCTGTCTCGGAAGTCGATTCGCTGGTCATCGCGGGGGTTGGTGTCGACACCAGCGAATTTTGTCCAGCCCCGGAACCGGCGGCGCCGGTGCTTGTACTCATGGCCGGGCGCATGCTGCGCGAGAAGGGCGTGGTGTACTTCGTGGATGCCGCGCGACGGCTGAGAAATCGTGGTTTACCCGCCCGGTTTCTGCTCGTGGGTATCCCTGATCCGTTCAACCCTCGAAGCATCACCGAAGACGAGCTTCGAGCCTGGAGCAGTGAGGGAATCGTGGAATGGCTTGGCTACCGACACGACATGCCGCAGGTCGTGCGCGACTCGCATATCGTGTGCCTACCTACCTACTACCGGGAGGGCGTGCCACGGATCCTGATCGAAGGTGCCGCGAGCGCGCGCCCGCTCGTCACCACGGACATGCCAGGATGCCGGGACATCGTCCAGGACGGCATCAATGGGATTGTCGTTCCACCGCACGACGTGGATGCGCTGGAAGCCGCGCTCGGAAAATTGATTTCGGATGCCGGATTGCGCGCGCGGTTCGGAGCGGAAGGGCGACGAATCGCCGAGCAGCAATTCGCGCTCCCGCTGGTGCTCGAGAAATTCTGGGAACTGTATCTGGCCGTTGGACTCAGGGCGTGACGGAGCGCGTCCTCATCACCGGGGGGACCGGGTTCGTCGGGCGGCACCTGTGCCGGAAGCTCGCCGAAGATGGTTACCGCGTGCGCGCCGCATTGCGATCGTCGGCGGCACTACCGGAAGGGACTGACGATGCGGTCGTGGTCGGCGAAGTAGGTTCACGCACCGGCTGGGCTCATGCGCTGCGCGACGTGGATCTCGTCGTGCATGCCGCAGCCCGCGTGCCCACGCCCGACGCCGACGTGAACTACATCGAAACCAATGCGCTTGGAACACGGACTCTCGCCGAAGCATCCGCGTACGCGCAGGTGAAACGGCTCGTCCTGCTGAGCAGCGTCAAGGTGAACGGTGGGGAAAGCGCGGCGCACGCGTACTGCGCCTCCGACGCACCGAATCCCCAGGATGAATACGCGCGGTCGAAATGGCAGGCGGAGCGTTTCGTCTCGGAGATCTGCGAAAAGTCGACGATGCAGTACGCGATCATCCGTCCTCCGATCGTCTACGGACCCGGAGTCCGCGCCAATTTCTTGCGACTGATGAACTGCGTGGAGCGTGAATACCCGCTGCCGGTCGGTGCGATCCAAAACCGGCGCAGTATGCTCAACGTCTGGAATCTCTCGGATCTCATCGCTCGTGTCTTGTCACATCCGGTAGTCAACCGCACATGGATGGCTTCGGATGGGGAAGACCTCTCGACGGCGGACCTGGTGCGCAGGATCGCCGCAGCGATGGGCAGGAAGCCGCGGTTGCTGTCCGTGCCGGAACCTTTGCTCCGATTCGGGGGACTCGTCACCGGGCAGGGAACCGCGATATCGCGCCTCTGCGGTTCGTTGCGGGTGAACATCGAGGACACGCGCGAGCTGCTCGGCTGGTTGCCGCCCACTTCCGTCGACGCCGCCCTGGAAAAGACAGTCGCGTGGTATCACGCGCGGCCGCGATCATCCCCGTGACATCGTTCATCGTCACGATTCTGGCGCTGTCATCATCAGCGCTACTCACCTGGGGTGTACTCCGGCTGGCACGATCGCGCGGTCTGCTCGATCATCCGAACGAGCGCAGCTCGCACCACATTCCTACTCCGCGCGGCGGCGGCACGGCCATCGTGCTGGTGACCCTCATTACGCTGGTCGTGCTTGTGGTACTCGGAAAAATATCGTGGCGCGACTTTTCGCTGCTGGCGGTCGGTGGCGGCGCCGTCGCGCTCGTGGGCCTGATCGACGACTTTCGCAAGCTGTCGACGCACCTGCGGCTCTCTGTTCACTTCGGCGCGGGAGTCTGGGCGATGTTATGCCTGGACGGGCTGGCGCCGATCCAAATTGGCGATCTCACGATTTCGCTGGGCTGGGCTGGCTATCCACTCGGCGTGCTGGGAATCGTCTGGTGCATCAACCTGTTCAACTTCATGGACGGAATAGACGGTCTCGCGTGCTCCGAGGGCGCCTTCTTCGCGATTGGGGGTGTGCTTCTTCTGGGCTCCAATGATTTGTCGACGGGAGTCGCACTCATGGGATGGGCGCTAGGCGGCGCCTGCCTCGGTTTCATGGTGTGGAACTGGCCACCCGCCAGGATATTTCTCGGGGACGTGGGCAGCGGTTTCCTGGGCTATTTCCTCGTTTGCCTCGCGCTCATCATGGCGCGCGACTGCCCGATCGCGCTGTTCGTGTTCGTGATACTCGGCGCAATCTTCGTCGTCGATGCGACGGTTACCTTCTTGCGCCGCATCGCCCGAGGCGAGCGATACGACGTTGGTCATCGAACGCATGGATATCAGCGACTGGCGCGTCGCTGGGGCAGCCACCTTCCGGTGACTCTTTCGGTCTGGGCGGTCAATCTGGGAATCCTATTTCCCGCCGCCGGATGGTCGGTCCGCAATCCATCCTGGGCCGCATATGTTGCCGCGAGTGTGCTGGTCCTGCTTACGGGCGTCGCCGTGATCGTCGGTTCCGGCCGACAGGAAGAAGCTTGAGATCGGACCGCGTCGGCCTCTGACCGGATTCTCATTTCCGGAACGCCAACAGCCGCTTCCGACGCCCCTGCAGGAGTGGTTCGTTAGAATGCGGGCCCCGCGCCCTTCCGGGCACAATAAATGGACATATGCGAGTAACCATATTCGGCTCCGGCTACGTGGGCCTAGTCACCGGCGCCTGCCTCGCCGACGCAGGCAATGACGTCCTCTGCGTCGACGTCGACGCCAACAAAATCGAAGGCCTCAAGAAGGGGATCATCCCCATCCACGAGCCCGGTCTCGACGCGCTCATCAAGAGCAACATCGAGGCCGATCGCTTGAAATTCACGACCTCCGCGAGGGAGGGAGTGGACCACGGCCTGTTCCAGCTCATCGCCGTCGGCACACCGCCGGACGAAGACGGTTCGGCCGACCTCAAATACGTGCTCGCCGTGGCCCGCTCGATCGGCGAGCACATGAGCGAATACAAGGTCGTCATCACCAAGTCGACCGTACCCGTGGGCACGAGCGACAAGGTCCGCGGCGCAGTGCTCGAGTCGCTCGCGAAGCGCGGCGTGGACATCGAATACGACGTGGTCTCGAACCCAGAATTCCTCAAGGAAGGCGCGGCGATCGACGACTTCATGCGTCCGGATCGCGTGGTCGTCGGCACCGACAATCCGCGCGTGACCGAGCTGCTGCGCGCTCTCTACGACCCGTTCACGCGCAGTCGCGAAAAACTCATCATCATGGATCTGCGTTCCGCGGAGCTCACCAAGTACGCGGCCAACGCGATGCTCGCGACCAAGATCAGCTTCATGAACGAGCTCGCGAACCTCGCCGAGCGGTTCGGCGCGGACATCGAAAAGGTGCGCATCGGCATCGGCTCGGATCCGCGCATCGGATACCACTTCATCTACCCGGGTCTCGGATACGGTGGCTCGTGTTTCCCGAAGGACGTGCAGGCTTTGGCGCGTTCCGCGCGCGCGGCGGGTTACACCCCGGCGCTGCTCGACTCAGTCGAGTCGGTCAACAAGGCTCAGAAGCAAGTGCTATTTGACAAGATCTCGAAGCACTACGGCGACAACCTGAAAGGCAAGACGTTCGCGATGTGGGGCCTGGCGTTCAAGCCCGGCACCGACGACATGCGCGAGGCGCCGTCGCGAGTGCTGCTGCAGCAGTTGTGGGATGCCGGCGCGAAAGTGCGTGCGTTCGATCCCGCGGCGATGAAGGAAACGACGCGCATCTTCGGCGAGCGGCCCGATCTGGTGTTGTGTTCGCGTGCCCGAGAAACGCTCGAAGGGGCCGATGCGCTTGCGATCGTCACGGAGTGGAAGGAATTCCGCAGCCCGGACTTCGACAACCTCAAGAAGCAGCTCAAGGCGCCGGTGATCTTCGACGGCCGCAATCTCTACGATCCGGCGCTCATGAAGAAGCAGGGCTTCACGTATTACGCGATCGGGCGAGGCGAAAGCAGCGGCGCTTGAGTTAGGAATTCACGCTGTAATACCGGAACGTTCTTTGAGGCGTCGGACCGCGCGCTGCGCGGTCTGGCCATCCCACAGGTCGGGGCGGCGACCGGTTCGTGCCGTGGATTGAATGCCGGTGCGCAGCCGTTCGAGCAGATTGGCGGATCGGACGAGCTGATTCGATCCGATCGTGGACGTCACGGGTCTTTCGGTATTTTCGCGCAGCGTGAAGCAGGGGATGCCGAGGTATGTGGTCTCTTCCTGGACTCCACCCGAGTCGGTGATCACGGCCGCGGAATGGCTCACGAGATTCATGAATTGCACGTAGCCCAGGGGCTCGACAGCCTTGATACGTGGAGCGTCGAGGATGCGTCGCTCGAGCCCGAACTCCTGAAGTCGCTTGCGCGTGCGGGGATGCACCGCGAACACGAGCGTCAGCAGCTCCGATGACGCGACGAGGACTTCGACCAGTTCGGTGAGCATCTCGCGCGAATCCACGTTGGACGGACGATGCAACGTGACGACGCCGAATTGGCGCGGCGCCACGCCGAGGCTCGTGTAGGTGGGATCCCGCGCAATGTCCTCGCGCATCATTTCGTAGCTGTCGATCATGATGTTGCCGATGAAATCGATGCGTTCCTTCGCGACACCCTCGGCGATGAGGTTTTCGTCGGCGTCCGGCGACGGAGTCCACAACACGTCGGCGATAGCGTCCGTGACCAGGCGGTTGATTTCCTCGGGCATGCTACGGTCACGGCTGCGCAGTCCGGCTTCCAGGTGCACTACGGGAATGCGCAATTTGGCGCCGACCATCGCGCAGGCGGCGGTCGAGTTGACGTCGCCGACGACTATGATCCAGTCGGGCTTCTCGGCGAGAGCGACTTTTTCATATGCGATCATCACGTTTCCGGTCTGTTCGGCGTGCGAACCACTGCCGACCTCGAGGTGAAAATGCGGCTTCGGCAGGCGCAGGTCGCGGAAGAAGGCGTCCGACATGTTGTGGTCGTAATGCTGTCCGGTGTGCACGATGAAGACCCGGCACCACGCCTCCCGCACGAGCGCGTGGTAGAGCGGGGCGATCTTCATGAAGTTGGGGCGAGCGGCGGCGATCAGGTGGATCGTTTTCATACTTACGAGGTTCGTCCTGGCGGATACGTGCGGGCGGCGCGGCAGATTACACGATTCGCGACCTTGGCCGCCCCACCGCTGCCGAGAATCGGTACGATGTCAATATCATGACTCTCGTACCGGTCATTCTCTCCGGTGGTTCGGGCACGCGCCTGTGGCCACTATCCCGGGAACTGTTGCCCAAACAGCTCTTGGCGCTCACAGGCGAGCGCACGATGCTTCAGGAGACCGCGGCGCGCCTGACTGGCTTTCCGGACGTGACGGGCCCTGTGGTGGTCTGTAACGAGACGCATCGGTTCCTCGTCGCCGAACAGCTGCGTGAGATGAACCTGCCTCCGGCCGCGATCCTGCTCGAGCCCGCGGGACGGAACACGGCGCCCGCCATCGCGCTGGCCGCGCACACCGTCCTGTCTACCGCCGGACCGGATGCGGTGATGCTCGTATTGCCGGCCGATCACGTTCTCGGCGATCTCGCCGCATTCCAGGCCGCGATCCGCCTGGCCCTGCCGGCGGCCGCGTCGGGTTCGCTGGTCGCGTTCGGCATCGTCGCGCGCACTCCGGAGACCGGCTACGGCTACATCCGGCGCGGCCCGAGCACCGGCGCGGTCGCCCCGATCGCGCAATTCGTCGAGAAGCCCGATCTCGAGCGCGCCCGCCAGTTCGTCGCCTCGGGCGAGTATTTCTGGAATTCCGGCATGTTCATGTTCGGCGCGCGGCGTTACCTCGACGAACTCGGCGTGCACGCGCCCGACATCGCCGCGGTGTGCGAACGCGCCAGCGCCACAGCGGTGCGCGATGCGGATTTCACGCGCATCGACGGGGCAATCTTCTCGACCTGTCGCAGCGATTCGGTCGACTACGCGGTCATGGAACGCACGCGCGACGCGGTGATGGTGCCGCTCGATGCGGGCTGGAACGACGTCGGTTCATGGGACGCCCTGCATGGCGTATTGCCCTCGGACGAGCGCGGCAACGTCGCGCGCGGCGACGTCCTGATCGAGGATTCGACCGGTTGTTACGTGCACGCCGACAGCCGCCTCGTGGCGGCACTGGGTTTGCATGACATGGTCATCGTCGAGACCGCGGACGCGGTGCTGGTGGCGCCGCGCGACAAGGTACAGGACGTGAAGAAGCTCGTGGCGCGCATCAAGGCCGCGGGCCGGCTGGAGCACGTCGCGCACGCGACGCGCGACGCGCAGGTAGTCAGCGAGAAAGGAAAGCAGCAGTGACCGTGAATCTGTCCGCATTCAAGGCCTACGACATCCGCGGCCGCATCCCCGACGAACTCAACGCGGACCTGGTCTACCAGATCGGGCGCGCATACGCGGCGTACGTGAAGCCGAAAAAGGTCGCGGTCGGCCGGGACATCCGCCTGACGAGCGCGGAATTCGCCGTGGAGCTGATCCGCGGCCTCACCGACGCCGGCGTCGACGTGATCGACATCGGCCTGTGCGGCACCGAAGGCGTGTACTTCGCCACGTTCAACTGGAAGCTCGACGGCGGCATCATGGTCACGGCGAGCCACAACCCGCCCGATTACAACGGCCTCAAGCTCGTGCGCGAGCAGAGCAAGCCGATCGGCTCGGACAGCGGCCTCAAGGACATCGCGGCGATGATCTCCTCGGGCAAACTACCGCCGCCCGCCGCCGCGAAGGGAAAGGTCACGAATCTCGACACCTCGAGCGAGTACGTCGACCACCTGCTCGGTTACGTGAACCGCAAGGTGCTGCGCAAGCTCAAGGTGGTGGTGGACGCGGGCAACGGCGGCGCCGGTCTCGCCGTCGACAAGCTCGAACCGCACCTGCCGTTCGAGTTCATCAAGGTGCGCCACGCGCCGGATGGCACGTTTCCGCAGGGTGTGCCGAACCCGATGCTCGAGGAGAACCGTGGACCCACGCTCGAGGCGCTGAAGAAGTCCGGCGCCGACGTCGGCATCGCCTGGGACGGCGACTACGACCGCTGCTTCTTCTACGACTCGAAGGGCAGTTTCATCGAGGGTTACTACATCGTGGGCCTGCTGGCCGAAGCGTTCCTGGCCAAGCAGCCCGGCGCGCGCATCGTCTACGACCCGCGCCTCACCTGGAACACGATCGACACCGTGAAGCGGCTCGGCGGCGTGCCGGTGATGAGCAAGTCCGGCCACGCATTCATCAAGCAGAAGATGCGCGAGGTCGACGGCGCCTACGGCGGCGAGATGAGCGCGCATCACTACTTCCGCGATTTCTCGTATTGCGACAGCGGCATGATCCCGTGGCTGCTGGTGCTCGAGCGCGTATGCGAGTCCGGCAAGTCGCTCGACGAACTCGTGGCCGCGCGCATCAAGGCGTTCCCGTCGAGCGGCGAGATCAACCGCAAGCTGCCGGATGCGAAGAAGGCGCTGGCCGAGGTCGAGGCGAAATACGCGCAGGGCGCGGAGGTCGTGGATCACACCGATGGCCTGTCCGTGGACTTCAAGGACTGGCGATTCAACGTGCGTGCCTCGAATACGGAACCCCTGGTGCGCCTCAACGTCGAATCCCGCGGCAACGAGGCGCTGATGCGCGAGAAGACGGCCGATCTGCTCGCCTTCCTCGACAGCATGGGCGCCATCAAGGCCAACCACTAATGGGGTCAGACCCCAATTGCTAGAAAAAGGGGCCAGACCTCGATGAACGCAACCCTGCGCCTGCTGGCGTTCGCCGCCAGCTTCGTCACCGTCATCCACGCGCAAACGAATGCGCCCGGCTACTCGATACCGGCATCCATCGAGACCACTGCGAAGCTGCACATCACCGCCGGCGCGCTCGAGGCCCCGATCCGTTTCCTCGCGTCCGACGCGCTCGAAGGCCGCGGTCCCGCGTCGCGCGGTGACGAGCTCGCGCGGCTGTATCTCGCCAGCGAGCTGCAGGGATTGGGCTATCTACCCGGCGGCGTGAACGGCGGCTGGGAGCAGGCATTCGACATCGTCGGAGTCACCGCCCGGATGCCGGCAACCTGGTCGTTCGCCGGCAGGAAGGGCGGCATCGACCTCAAGTGGTCTGACGATTACATCGCCGGCAGCGGCGTGCAATCCGCGACCGGATCGATCAAGGACGCCGAGCTCGTGTTCGTCGGCTACGGCATCGAGGCGCCCGAATACAAGTGGGACGACTTCAAGGGTGTCGACGTCAAGGGCAGGGTGCTCGTGATGCTCAACAACGATCCCGACTGGGACCCGAAGCTGTTCGGCGGCAAGGCCCGCCTCTATTACGGCCGCTGGACGTACAAGTACGAAAGCGCCGCGCGCCACGGCGCCGCGGGCGCGATCATCATTCACACGACCCCATCGGCCGGTTATCCTTGGCAGGTCGTGCAATCCTCCTGGGGCGGCGAGCAGTTCGAGTTGCCGGCCGAGAGCGAGCCGCGGATCCAGTTGAAGGGTTGGGCGACCGAGGACGCTGCGCGTCGACTCGTGAAGGCCGGAGGCTTCGACCTCGACAAGCTGGTCGCGTCGGCCAGGAGCCGCAGCTTCAAACCCGTGAAGCTGGGCTTGAGGACGTCGATCCAGTTCGACAACAAGATCTCGAAAGTCAGCACGGCGAACGTCGCCGGCCTCCTGCCCGGCAGCGACCCGAAGCTCAAGGAGGAGGTGGTGATCTATTCTGCGCACCACGATCATTTCGGCATCGGTGAGCCGGACAAGACGGGCGACAAGATCTACAACGGCGCACAGGACAATGCCTCGGGTTGCGCGCAGGTGCTCGCGATCGCGCGCGCCATGGCGGCGCTGCCGGAGCGGCCGCGCCGATCCGTGCTCATGTTGTTCGTCGCCGGCGAGGAGCAGGGGTTGCTGGGTTCGAAGTACTACTCCGAGCATCCCACGTTCGCCCCCGGCAAGATCGCCGCGAACATCAACTATGACGGCGGCAATTTCCTGGGCCGCACGAAAGACCTCACGCAGATCGGATACGGCAAGTCCTCTCTCGATGCGATCGCGCGCGCGTTGCTGGAAAAGCAGGGCCGGGTGCTCGTGCCGGACCAGCAACCCGACAAGGGCTACTACTACCGCTCCGACCAGTTCTCATTCGCGAAGATCGGCGTGCCGGCACTGTACTTCGATGAAGGCAGCCAGTTCATCGGCAAGCCCGAAGGCTGGGGTCGCGAGAAAAAGGATGCGTGGACCGAACACGTCTACCACCAGCCCAGCGACGAAATCGACGATACCTGGATATTCGACGGCATGATCGAAGACGCCACGATCGGCTTCGAAGCCGGCTGGCTCGTCGCGCAGGCCGACGAGATGCCCACTTGGAACAAGGGCGACGAGTTCGAAGCCGCGCGCAAGCGGGCGATCGCGGCGAACTAGCCGGGACCCACCAGGCTTGCTACTTCGGAATGGGGCGGAACCCGTACGAGCTCACTCCGCCTTCTCCGAGCGCCAGGTCGAAATCCTCGGAACGCGTGCTCAGCAGGTGCAGGCGCTTGACCGTGCCGTTCGGGCCGGCTTCATCCTTGAGATACGCAAGCCAGTTGCCGTCAGCCGAAAGCCGGTACTGCGGGTTCGCGCCGGTGATGCCCGGAGAGCCGAAGCGCACGCTCGTTCCGGGGGAGTCGAGGTCCACGCGGTAGAACTCGGGCGGCGCGCCGCCTCCCGGGTTCACGCCCACGACGCCGACCATGACATTGCCGGCCACCGCCACGAACTCGGTGGTCTGCCCGGACGCGAGCGGCTCGCGCATCCGGGTGACGGCATTCGGATTCGTGCGGTCGACTAGATAGGCTTGCGGCGCGTGTCCGCCGTTGGCGGTCAGGTAGGCGATGTGGTCGCCATCGGCGGCGAACTGGCAATCGAAGTTCGCGTCCGCGACCGGCGTGACCGCGGTCGCGGCGCCGGGCGACGCGGGTGAGGCCACCCACACACGGCCAGGCCCCGCGCTGCCGGCACCCGCGCTGTTCAGCCGGAAGCAGACACTGGTTCCTTCGTCATTCATGTCGTATTCGTTCGGCGCCGGAAACTCGCCCGTGACGAACGCACGATAGAGATGCGTCTCCGTGTTCGTGATGCGATTGTTGACCAGCAGGCTGGCTACGTTCGAGGTATGGTCGACCGCGACGTGTACGACGTTTTCACCGTCCGCGGTGACCCGGATGTCGAAGCCGGAACCCGAACCGTTGTCCAGCGGATAGTCGGCTCCGATCTGATCGGGCGCCGGACTCGTTGGACTACCCGCGTACAGCGAGTCGAAAGCCTGCGAACCCGGAAGGGCTGGTGTCGCAAGGCTGCGGCGCGCCTGGTAGTAGAACTCGTCTGTCACCGGGTTGAAGACCCCGGTGCCGGGCCAGATGTCGGTCATCATGTCCGCGATCACATCGGTGGTCGCGAGATCGGACAGGCGGATGAGCCCGCTGCGCAGCCAATGCTCGTTGGGAGGCGGATCGCGGGACGTGAAGAAGACCCAGGTTGCGTCGTGGTTGATTGCGTACGTGAGTCCGGTGGGCCCCTGCGACTGCGCGGGCAATCGGATGCGCGAGTCGGGTTGCGCGAACTCGTGGAGAAAAAGGGTGCCACCGTTGTTCTGGGTGAATCGCTGGTTATAGAGGACGAATCTTCCGTCACCCGAGAACTTGAAATCGTGTGTCTGATAGTCCGCCTGCGGATTGATCGTGGTCGTGGTGAAGCCGTCGAATCGATGGAGTCGGGTCCGACCTTCGCCTTCGATGAACAAGACGTCCTGGAATTCACCGACGATGAGCCGCAGGTTGGCGTCCGCGGTCGCGCCAGCCGCATCGCTCACGCGATAAACGAGCGAGGCCGGCCCCGCGTAGCCGACGGCCGGCGTGAAGCTGATCTGGTTGTTCACCACGCTCGCGGTGCCGAGGGCGGGTGGTGTGTGAATGCTGATCGTGAGCGCATCGCCGTCGATGTCCGTATCGTTCGCGAGCACGTCGATCGTCGACGCGGCGCCGCCGGCGACCACACGATTGTCATCGACCCCGACCGGCGCGTCGTTCGTGGGCGCAACGTTGAGCGTGATGGTGGTCACCGCGCTCGCCGCATCGTTCGAATCGACCGCGCGAACGGTGATGCTGTCCTGGCCGTGGAAATCGGGATCGGGTTGATACGAGACCTCGCCCTGGGTGCCGACGGAGAGCAGCGTCCCGTGCGCGGGATTCGAAAGCGCCTCGACCTCGAAAGAATCGCCTTCCGGGTCGGTGATGGTGAAGGACTGCGTGCCCTGCGTATCTTCGGTGAATGCGAGCGAAGTGCCGGTGATGACCGGCGGATCGTTGACCGGATTCACGGTGACATTGAACGTGGTGCTCGTCGTGCCGCCGCGGCCGTCGGAGACCGCCGCGATGAAGGCATCCGCGCCGTGATAGTTCGCGGCCGGTGAATATGTCACCGCGCCTGCATTGGTGATCGCGACTGTGCCATGGGTGGCGGGCGTCGCCACCGAAAACGCCAGGGAATCCCCATTCGGATCCGTCGCGGCGAGTTGCGCGGTGAGGGTCGCGTCTTCGGCGACCTCCAGCAGGGCTGGTGTGCTGGTGAGCGATGACGGGGGCGTGTTGGGTCCGGAATTGCCGCCATCACCGCCGTTTTCACCGTCATCTCCACCGCCGCCGCAGGAGGCGAGGAGCATGGCGAAAGCGCCGAATACCGAAAGCGAAATGCGATGCTTCATACACCGCATGCTATGCCATATAGCTAGTTGGAAGCACTTTTGACGATTGCCGCACGCTGCAGTGCGATATGCCGGATGGCGTCAGGTGATCGCCGGAGTCGCGGCTTCCGAGGTCGAGTAGTCCATCAGCGCCTCGAGCGCTTCGGCGGCGCTCCCGTAGCGAGCGTCCGGCTTCTTCGCGACCAGGCGCTCGAGGAAGCGCTGGTGCCGGGCGAGGTTCTCCGGCAGCTTCGGAATCGGCGCGTTCTTGTGCATCTCGAACAAAGCGACCAGCGTGCCCGCCGCGTACATTCGCTGCCCGGTGAGCAGCTCGTACAACATCACGCCCACGCTGTAGAGATCGGAACGCTCGTCCGCCGTGCCGCCGAGCGCCTGCTCGGGCGACAGGTAGTAAGGCGTGCCGATCACGACTCCCGCGAGGGTCTTCGCCACCGGATCCGCGTCGCGCCGCGCGCTGCCGAAATCCACCAGCGCGATGGTGCCGTCGTCCCGGAACATCACGTTCGCGGGCTTGAGATCGCGGTGGATGATGCCGGCCGCGTGCACCGAGGTCAGCGCCGCGAGGATCGACCCGATGATCAAAAACGTTTCCTCGGCTCCGGGCCGCTCGCGCTGGATGCGCGCGCGCAGATCCCCGGCGGGGAAGTACTCCATGACGATGTAGGCATGCGTTTCGCTGAAGCCGTGCTCGTACACCTTCGCCACGTACGGGCTGTCGATGCTCGACGCCGCGAAATATTCCTGGACGAATCGCGCCAGCAGGTCCGAATCGCCGCTGCCTTCGCCCTTGAGGATCTTGAGCACGACCTGCTGCTTTTCCGGGCCGCGTTCGCACAGGCACACGTTCGCCGTCGCTCCGCTGCCCAGCGCCTTCACGGGCGTGAAACCCTGGATGCCGGCGGACTTGAGGACGGCCTCCGCGTCGGCCAGGCGCTTCGCCTCGGCGCGCAGGATCATGCTGGGGCTGTCCGGCGCGGCCGCGGGCCTGCTGGCCGACTTGCTCTGCGGAATGGGCTTGATCTCGGCCGCGGCCGGGCGCGACTCGGACTTGCGCGGCGGCGGCATCGGCGGCGCCTTGACCTCGATCTCGGCCGGCGGCCTGTGCCGCGCGACTTCGGTAGGTACGCGCACGATCCTCGGGAAGTTGGGCTTGCCGCGCAGCTCAGAGAGCCACAGCAGGCCTTCCTTGCGCAGGTATTCGTCGTCGATGAGCAGGTGCAGGTAGCGGTCCCAGCGGAAATCCGCGGGCGGCTTCCCATAGGCCGCGAGATCGTGGACCTCGAGCTTGGCCTGCGGCCACTTCTCGAGCGCCATGCGCCTGGCCCGGTTCACCAGGCCCGAAGCGTGCCGCATGATGAGGACGCGCTCGGTCATCTCAGCGCGACACCGAGTGGCGCTCGATGATCGCCCGCAGTTTCAGCTCATCCACCGGCTTGGTGAGATAGCCATCGCAGCCCGCCATCGTGCCGCGGATCTTGTCGAAGGTCTTGTCCTTGCTCGTGAGCATGACGACCTTCATGAGCGCGTTGTCCTTGTTCTTCTTGATCATCTTGCAGACGTCGTAGCCGTCCATGCCCGGCAGCATCACGTCGAGGAAGACGAGGTCATACGGCTGCTTAGCGTTGTGCTGTTTCGAGATCTTGAACAACGCCTCCTCGCCCGACGCGGCGAACTCCGGCTGGATGCCGTAGGGCTGCAGCTTGTTCTGCAGGAACGTGCGCATGAGCGGGCTGTCGTCGACGCACAGCACGCGGAACGCCTGTTCTTCCTGGCGCGCGCTGGAAACGCCCGGGCTCGCCGGCGTCGTGGGCGCGGGCGCCGGCGGCGGGGTCGCGGCGGCTGGCGGCGTGACCTGGACCGTCGGCGGTGGCTGCATCGGCGCCTCGGCGATGCGCGCGGTGCTGGCCGCGGTCGGCAGCGAGGCCGCGAGCGGCGAAGGCGGCGGAACGACGCGCAGGTTCGTGCGAGACGACGGGGAGTTCACGACCGCGGACAGCGCCGCGGGCGACAGTGGCGTCACGCCGCTCGACATGTGCGCGAGGCCACCCGGCGCGGGCGTCACGCCGGTGCTGCCTGTCTTGTCGGCTCTGGTCGCCGAACCGTCGCTCAGGATCTTGTCGACGGTCTTTTCGTTAACCGGCTTCTCGTTGATCGACTTGTCGTTGGCGTCGAGCTGCGGAGCCACGTTCGGCGCGAGCGTGACGCTCGGCAACACCGTCGCGACCGGCGCGTTCGCCGTCATCGCGGTGGGCAACGTTCCGGAGAGCTTGGCCGTCGCGGCCTGCTTGATCATCGACGCACTGGTCGACGCACTGGTCGATGTGCTTGTCGTCGCGGCAGTCGACAGCGTGGAACTCGCCGACGCGCTCGCGCCGGCCGCGGCGCCGACCGTCTGGCTCGCGGCGGTGAGGCTCGCGGCCGCGGCGGGAACCGGCGTGTTGATGCTGGTCGACAGGGTGGGCTGCTGGGCGGTCGCAGCGGTGTTCACGCGCGCCGAGAGGCTCGCATCGAACTTGGGTGTTGACGACATGGGCGAGGACGCCGAGCTGTCGAGCGTCGTGCTCGCGGTGGGCAACGTGCCGCCCGCGCGCGGCGCGGAGACATCGAGCGCCGCCGCCGATTCGCGTTCGACGTTGTTGAGCGCGATGGCGAGGCGATCCATCGCGCCGACGACCTTGAGACCCAGCGGGCGCGCGGCGGAGGCGACACCGAGATCGGTGTTCTTCGCGCCGACGACCAGCGTGCGATCCGAAGTACTCGAGAACGTGGCCTGCCAGCTCGCGACCGCGCTGTCACTGTCGCCGTCGAGCAGGTACATGTCCGGAGCGACGCCGCTTTCGGCCACCCACAGCTTGTAGCCGATCTGCCGCGCGGGCGCGACCGACAACAGGAAGATGGAGTTGAGCATCTGGCGTTCCGGCGCGGAGAAGCCGACGACTCGGACGTTGAGGATGCGGGTTTTGTTTGTCATGGCGGCGATCCCTTGCTTGGCTTCAGCCGGCGGCGACGCGTCTTTCGACGCGTCCGGTAACGGCATCGGCCACGTGTTGCAGTAGCTCGTTGTCGGCGAATGGTTTGGTCAGGTAAACGTCCACGCCCGCGGACAGGCCCTGGCGGCGATGTTTGTCCATCGAGCGTGAGGTGATCATGATCACGGTGAGGCCCTCGAGTTCGGGGCGCGAACGCACGTGCTGCGCGAGCTCCAGGCCGTTCATGTTCGGCATTTCGAGGTCCGTCAGCAGCACGTCGGGCGGCGCGGTTTCGAGCGCTTTCACGGCTTCGAGGCCGTCGCGGGCGAGCGTGACTTCGTAGCCGTGATCCTCGAGCAGGTTCGCGATCGCGCGGCGCACGGAGAGCGAGTCATCGACGACCAGCGCACGCTTGCGGCGCTGCGCCTGGGCGCGCGCGGCGGCCGCGGCACGCAGGCCTTCCTCGCGCGGACTGCGTGCGAGCTCGGCGATGTCGAGCAGCGGGATCACCGCGCCGCTGCCGGTGAGACCGATGCCGGCCACGCCCGGAATGCGCTTGAGATAGCGGCCCGCGGGACGGGTGACGAGTTCGCCCGCGTCGAGCACCGCGTCGACCAGTACGCCGACCGGGCCGGTGTCGGTGTCGACCACGACGAGATTGCGGCGCTCGGGAAACGCGGCGGGCGCGAGTCCCGTCAGCGCGCCGAGCTCGTGCGCGGGATATTTCTGTTCTTCGGCGCCGTCGTCCACCACGCCGACGAGCGTGCCGTTCTCGCGGCGTAGTTTGACCGCGACCGCCGGGAAGGCGCGGCGCACCGCGTGAGAGGCGAGACCGAACACCTGGCCGCCGTCGCGCACGAACAGCGCATGTGTCGCGACGAGGGACGCCTGGAAGCGCAGCTCGATGGTGAGGCCCTGGCCGGCCTGAGAGCGGATGTCGATGGAGCCGGACAACGCGCGCAGGCGCGTGGCGACCACGTCGAGGCCGACGCCGCGGCCGGAGATTTCCGTGACCGAGTCGCGTGTCGAGAAGCCCGGCAGCAGCGTGAGGCGAGCGATCTCCGCGTCGCCCGGTTCGACGTCCGCGGCCAGCAAGCCTCTTTCCACGGCCTTCTGCCTGACCGCGACGAGATCCAGGCCGCGGCCGTCGTCCGCCACCTGCACGGTGACGGCCTGACCGCGGCGCGTGACGTTGAGCGTGATGCGGCCCGTGCGCGGCTTGCCCACCGCGGCGCGTTCGTCCGGCGACTCGAGTCCGTGGTCGACGGCGTTGCGCAGGATGTGCAGCAGCGGATCGATCAACTGGTTCAGCACGTCGGCGTCGACCAGGATGTCCTGGCCGACCACCACGAGCTCGGCTTGTTTGTGGGTCGCGGCCGCCGTCTGGCGCACGTTGCGCTGCAGGCGCGGCACGATGGTTTCCACCGGCGCCATGCGCGTCTGCGACGTCAGGTGCGCGAGCTCACGCACGAGACGCTGCTGCTGGTGCAGGATGCCCGCGAGGCCGGCGAGCTCGTCCTTGATGCCGAGCCCGAGATCGCGCGCGTCGGTGGTCTCCTCGATCAGCGCGCGAGTGATGCCCTGCACTTCGTTGTACTGGTCCATTTCGAGCGAGTCGAACTCGCTCGGCTGCGATCCGACCGCGTGCAGCTTGTGGCGCGCGGCGAGACCGCGGATGTCCACCGAATTCTCGAGCTCGAACAGACGCTTCTGGATCGCGCGGTCCTGTTCGACGAGCTGGTTCGAATTCGTCGCGGTCGCCTTCAGTTCCTGCTCGAGCTCGCCGACCTTGATGGTCAGCTCGCCGACCATGCGCACGAGATCGTCGAGCAGCTGCGTCGGCACGCGCGTCATGGCCTTGGCTTCCGCGCGCGCCGACTGCGGAGTCGCGGGCGAGGGCGCGGTGGCAACCGCGGGCGCGGCCTGTTGGACGTCGGCCGAATTGTCGCGCGCGGCGTCGAGCATGCCGATCACGGCGAGCACGTTGTCAGGGGCGGAATCTTCGCCCGCGACCGCCGCCACCATCTGCTCGAGGCAGTCGGCCGCGGCCATCAGGGCGCCGGCACGCTGCGTCGAGGGCGGAGCGGATTCGTTTTCGCAGATCTCCAGCAGGTCCTCGAGGCGATGCGCGAGCTTCGCGACGCCGCGAATGCCGAGGATGTTGGCCGAGCCTTTCAAGGTGTGTGCGCTGCGTTTCGCGGCCCGCAGCAGCTCGGTCTGCGAGGCGTCGGCGATCCAGCCCTGCAGCGAGCGCGTGACTTCGGACGCCTGCGGCGGAGAGTCGTTCAGGAATGCATCGACGAGCGCGGCATCGACGTCGTTCGAGACGTCGAGCGTGAGATCGGCGGCGGTGAGCGCTTCGGGCGCGGCGTCCTCGGACTCGTCGAGCGCGGCGCCGATGTCGTGGGCGGCGGACAGTTCCGCACGCAGGTCCTGGAGCGCAGCCTCGTCGAGAGGGATGGGCACCCAGGCGCCGCCGAAGTGCGCGCACAGCGCCTCGACGTGGGAGACATTCGTGGCGTCGCGCAGATGCGTTTCGAGCAGCGGCGCCCACTCGGTGAAGAACCCGCGCACCAGCAGGCGGGCATCCGCGTCGTCGCCGGACAAGTGTTCGAGGTTGGTCTGCACCGAGCCGCAGATGCGCTGCACGCCGGCCAGGCCCATGTAGCCTGCGGCTTCAGAAAGCCGCGAGACAGACGTTACATAGGATGCATCGCTCGACGCGCGCGCGAACGCTCCGGCGTCGGTGCCGGAGTCGTACGCCTGCGCGAGCTCGGGCGCGAGGCCCTTGAGCTCGTCGGCGAGCGCGTTGAGGAGATCCTGTCCTCGCATCTTTCCTTCTTCAGGCCGCCCGGTTGCTGGGTAGTTTGAACACGCGCACCGACTCGACCAGGCGGTCGGCGGACTTCGACAGATCCGCGGTCGCTTCCGACTGCAGCAGGATCTCGGCCGCGGTCTTTTCCGTGCTGGCGCCGATCTGGTGCACGCGGTTGCGCAGCTCGGTGGTGATCTTCATCTGCACCTGCGCGGACGAGGTGATGCGTTTGACGAGCTCCACGAGCGAAGCGGTCGACTGCTGCGTCTCGCGCATCTGCTGACCGGACTTGGCGGCGAGCTCGGATCCGGCGACCACCTGCGAAATCGTCTTGTTGACCGTGTTGATCGTGTCGGCCGTTTCGATCTGGATGTTGTTCACGAGCTGCGCGATCTGCTGAGTCGCCTGGCGCGAGCTCTCGGCGAGGCGCTGCACTTCTTCCGCGACGACCGCGAAGCCGCGGCCCGCGTCGCCGGCGGCGGCCGCCTGCATGGACGCGTTCAACGCCAGCACGTGCGTGCGTTCGGCGATCGTGTTGATGAGGTTCACGATGCCGGTGATTTCCTGCGAACGTTCGCCCAGGCGCTTGATGCGCTTTTCGGCCTCGGCGATCGACTCGCGGATGCCTTCCATGCCGCGCACGGTTTCGTTCACCGCGCCGAGCGCGGTGACGGTGGAGGTGGTCGCCTGCTCCGCGGCGCGGTTGGACGCGGCGGCGAGCTCGGCCACCTGCGTCATGACCTTGTTCGCGTTCGCGAGGTTCTCGCTCGCGCGCTCGACGTCCGAACGTTCGGCCGCGGCGGTGGCGTTCACCGAGTCCGCCTGGCGTTTCACGCGCTCGGTGGCGAGTTTCACCTGCGCCGCGATGCTGGTGACCTCGGAGAGCACCCGGCCGGTCTCGTGCGCGAGCAGGTTGATGGAGTCGGACACGGTGCCGATGACGTTCGCCGACACGGGCGCCTTGGCGGTCAGGTCCTTGTTGGACAGCTGCGCGACCGCCTGCAGCAACTGCACGACCGAGTTGTTGAGGTCTTCGTTTTCGCGCTCGGCTTCGGCGAGACGCGCGACGCGGTCGTCGAGCAGGTTATCGAAGGCGCGCGAGAGCTGACCGAATTCGTCGTCGCCGCCGAGCCGCGAACGCGCGGCGAAATCGCCCTCGGCGATCGCGTTCACGGTGTCCTGCATCTTCGTGATCGGCTTCGTGACCGAGCGCAGCAGCGAGAACGCGATCAGCAGGCCGAGGCCGAGCAGGGCGACCGCGATGCCGGTCGACCACACGACCACCTTCTCGCGCACCGTCGTCACGGGCGCGAACGCCTCGTCTTCATTGATCTCGGCGATGATCGCCCACTTGACGCCGAGCACGGACAACGGCGCGTAGGCGCCCAGCACGGACTGCTTCGCGTAGTTCGGGTACACGCCGTAGCCGGCGATGCCTTTCTCGAACACGTCGGTGGTCGCCTGGGTCTTGATCGGCACGAGGCCGATGCCCGTGCCCTTGGCCTGCACGGCGTTCGCGACGCCTTGAGCGAAACCCGCGTCCTTCACGCTCTTCGCGTACGCATCGATGTTCTCGACCGCGAGACGCGCGATCGAGCGCGGTGTGCCGTCGGCGGCGGAAACCAGGTAGGTCTCGCCGGTGTCGCCGAGACCGCGCTCCTTCCACTTGCCTTCGTGCGTCATCACCGAGTTGATCTTGTCGATCGGCACCTGCACGACGAGTACGCCGACCTTGCGATTGCCGTCGAAGATGGGGGCGCCGAGGAACGCCGCCTGGTCGTTGTACGAGGGCAGGTATTCGCCGAACTCGGAAAGGGCCACCTGTCCGGCGCGCTCGAGATTCCACGACTGCCGGAACGCGTCGCCGAGTTTGCTCTTGGCGTACGGCCCGTTCACGAGCGAGGTCGCGAAGTCGACCTGCTTCTGGACGGTGTAAACGATCGTGCCGTTCTTCGGCTCGATCAGGTAGATGTCGTACAGGCCGAACTGGCGCAGCGCCGTGCGCAGGTACGAATGAATCCCGCCATGCAGTTCGGAGTAGCGCGAGCCGTCGTTCGCGCGATCGAGGTCGTACTTCGCGCCCAGCGGATTCGGGTTCGCGGCGATGTACTGGTACTGCAGATTCATCGCGAGATCCGGCAGCGTTGTCACCTGGTGCGTCATGTCGACCGGCTTGCCGGTGTTGCGCTTCTGGAATTCCTGGATGAAGTCGCCCGTGTAGTACATCGCGAGCCGCGCGCGCTGGGTCGGCAGGTCGGCGAGGCTGAGCACCGAGGTGTCGTAGGCGCCGGGCAGCTCGCGCATCGCGTTGACGACGTCCGGCGAGGAGGCGAGCACCTGCACCTGGTTGGACAGCGACTGGAAGTAGTCGGTGATCTGCGCGGCCTTCGAGGCGCGCTGTGCGATCAGCGATTCGCGCGCCTGCGCTTCGAGCGCCTCACGGCCCGAGTCGAGCGATTCGCGACCGACGATCACCGAGGTCACGGCGACCGGGATGATGGCGAGGAACAGCGTACCGAGCAGCAGTTTCTGCCGGATGGACTGGGCGCCGAATGCATTGCGAATGGCCATGGATTAACTCACGAGTTGGTCGAGCAGCTGCTCGTAGTCGAATTCGAACCAGGGGTCCTGCGCCTTGGGATCGGCGAAGGCGGCGGTGACGGCCAGCGCGGCCCTGGCGGGCAACGCGGGCGGAATGATCTGGGCCTCGGGCCGGAACACCATGCGGCGGGGCAGGCCGTCGATGACGATGCCCGCGGCATCGCTGCCATGGCCGATGACCAGCAACATGCGTTTCTCGCGCGGCAGGTGCTGCGTCTCGAACAGTGCCGCGAGATCGAACAGCGGCACGATGCGGCCGTGCAGGTTCACGAGCCCGTGCAGGTTCGCGGGCTGGCGCGGCAGTGGATAGACGGCCGGCATCTCGGTGAGCTCGCTTGCGGTGGCAAACGGCGCGAGCATGCGCACCTGCCCGATGCGAAACGCCTGGCGGACGATGTCGTCGGGATGTTCCTCGCCGGTCGCGCCGGGCTGCACCAGCGCCGCGAGCTCGGCGGGCAACGGAGGCAGACCTAGCGGCAGAGGGAAGGGGTTCATGGGATCGATCAGCCGCAGGCGGCGATCGCGCCGAGGATCTGGTCGGGGGTGTAGGGCTTGGTCACGTAGCCCTTCACGCCGAGCATCTGGGCCCAGACGCGATCGGCCTTCTGGTTCTTGCTGGTGACCAGCACGACGGGAATGGACTTGGTCGCGGCATCGCCGCCGATGGCGCGCGTGGCGGCGAAGCCGTCCATCTGGTCCATGTTGACGTCCATCAGGATGACGTCGGGCAGGGCGGTCTTCGACATCTCGACGGCCTGCAGGCCGTTCGTGGCGGTGAGGGTCGTGTACCCCGCCGCGCTCACGATCCTTTCCAGGTTCATGAGATCAGGGCGCGCGTCGTCGACGATCAGCACTTTGTGAATGGCCACGATTTCCCTCCCACGGACGCACAACAGGGCCGCGCCGACCCTCTCGGGCGGTTTCTCCCATTGGCACGAAGGGAATCTTGGCCGTTATGTGACAAAACCACGGTGACGCGAGTCACACCGGGTTTCCCTAGGAAAGGCTCCAGTTCGCGGTTTTCCGGGTCCTGGAGCCCCGGCTGGCCCTAGGATGTTTTATTCGCCGTTCGGCCCCGACGAGCGGCGCCAATAGAGGTTGTACCGCTCGTTCGTGGTCCGGAACCACGGAATCAGCTCGACCTCGGCATCACCCTCGAACCCCCGCGCGACGAAACGCAGGGCCGGTCCTTCCACGCGTCGGGTCGAGGCGAGCAGCTCGGTGAGCGGCCGAGTCCAGCTCGGGAGGGTCACGGGCTCGTTGAGCATCTCGCCCGACTTGCGCTCATTGACGATGATTTGCGAGCCCGGGCTGAGGCCCGCCGTGCCCATGCGGCCGGCGAGCACGATGGGGCCGTAGACGAGCGCCACGGCTTCGAGCGAAGGATTGCCCTCGACCTGCACGGTCGGCGGCAACGGTTCGAGCGCCAGGCTCATCGGCAGGCGCACCTCGATCACGTCTCCGGTGCGGAACGCCCGCGTCAACTTGAAGTATTGGCCCGCGCGCCGCCGAACGCGACGTTCCCGGCCGTTGACCGTCACGGTCATGGCAGGGCACCACGAAGGCTGCCGGATCGCGAGCGTGATGGACCGCGGGGATCCTTGCGTGACCTCGAGGCGGGTGGTGTCCTCGTCCGGGAAACGCGTGATCTGCCTGAGCCTGATTCCGCGCGCGCTCCAGTCGAGCGTCGAGGCGAGGAACAGGTTGACGAAGAGCGTGTCGCCGTCGTGCGCGTAGATCGATTCTCCGTAACGCGCGTGGTTTTCGATGCCGGAGCCCGTGCAGCACCAGAAAGAATCGAACGGCGTGTGATAGAGCCGCACGTATCCGGGCCGGGTCGCCTGGAAATACGTGTTCATGCCGCTCTCGGGATCCTGCGACGCGAGGATGCCGTTGAACAGCGCGCGTTCGAAGTAGTCCATCAGCGCGATTTCCGGATCGCGCGCGTACAGCGAACGCGTGAGCCTCAGCATGTTGTGCGTGCAGCAGGTCTCCATCGTCTTGGCCGACGACAGGTGCTGCATGAAGTCGCTCACGGGAAAGAAGTGCTCGCCGTCGCCGTGGCCGCCCGTGGCGAACGAACGGCGTTCGACCACCGTGTGCCAGAAGAACCGCGACGCGTCATCGAAGTACCGGAACGAATCGCCGCCGACTTCGTAGAGGCGGCTGAAGCCGATGACCTTCGGAATCTGCGTGTTGGCATGCAACCCGTCGAGCTGGTCGATGCCGCGCGCGAGCGGATCGAGAACGCTCTGGTGGCAGAAGCGCAGGGCGAGATCCAGGTATCGCTTGTCGCCTTCGATCGCGTAGACGTCCGCGAGTACCTCGTTCATGCCGCCATGCTCGCGGTCGAGCATCTGCTTCATGCGCTCTTCGGGCACGTCCGCGCAGGCGCGGTCTATCCAGTCGGCGAATGCGGCCAGTACCTTGCGTGCGTCCGCGCTGCCGCGATGCAGGTACGCATCGCGCAGACCCGCGAGCACCTTGTGCGTCGTGTACCAGGGAACGCCGTCGAATTTTTCCCCGGCGAGGCTGTCGACGAGCGGCGCGACGCCGTCGGGAAACGCCGTGAGCCAGCCGCCGGTCTTTGCCTGGCACTCGGCGAGCTCGGCCACGATGTAATCGATGCGCTCGGCGAAGCGTGCATCGCCGGTGGATTCGAACATGCACGCGGCGGCCGTCAGGTAGTGGCCGAGCGTGTGACCATGGCAGCGGATCCAGATCCACGGTTCGACCGATTCCCAGCCGCCGTACACCGGGGCCTTGGGTTCGAGACCGGCGTTCTTCCGGAAGTTGTGCAACATCCGGTCGGATTCGAGCTTGAGCAGGTAGTCGGCGTCCAGCCGCTGCGCGGCGAGGAACGGACCTTCCTCGATCCGCACGGCCGCGAGGCCAAAGTAGTTAGCCCGCGGGCGGACGGGGGAGATCGTCGTGAAGGCCCGGGCCGCCGCGGGCACGGCCGCGCATGCCGCGCCCAGCAGTTTCAGCGCATCGCGCCGGGAGTGCCCGTCCATCGTCAGTACTGCCGCGTGGGCAGGACCTCGGCCGCGGTCTCGCGCGGGAACACCCCTTCCTCGGTGACGATGCGTCTCGGGATCGGCCGGCCGGCCGCGACTTCCTTCACGGCGTCCATGAGCTGCGGGCCGAGCAGGGGATTGCACTCGACGGTCACGTTGAGCTTGCCCGCGATCATCGCCTCGAACGCGCCCTTCACGCCGTCGATGGAAACGATCGTGATGTCCGTGCCGGGCTTGAAGCCGGCTTCCTCGATGGCCTGGATCGCGCCGATGGCCATGTCGTCGTTGTGCGCGAACAGCACGTTGATGCGGCGGCCCTCGGCCTTGAGGAAGGCTTCCATGACTTCCTTGCCCTTCGCGCGCGTGAAGTCTCCGGTCTGCGAGCGGATGATCTTGAAGCGACGGTCCGCGCCGATGACTTCCGCGAAGCCTTTCTTGCGATCGTTGGCCGGCGCCGAGCCGACGGTGCCCTGCAGCTCGACGATGTTGATCTCGTCCATGGCGGCTTTCGCCGGGTCATTGGCGAAGTACTCGAGCAGCCAGCGTCCCGCCTTGCGGCCTTCCTCGACGAAGTCCGAGCCGATCAGCGAGAGATACAGGGATTCATCGCTGACCTCCACCGCGCGGTCCGTGAGGATCACCGGGATGTTCGCGGCCTTCGCCTCGCGCAACACCGTTTCCCAGCCGGTTTCGACCACCGGCGAAAAGGCGATGACGTTCACGCGTTGCGCGATGAAAGAGCGCAGCGCCTTGATCTGGTTTTCCTGTTTCTGCTGCGCATCCGAGAAACGCAGGTCGATACCGGCTTCCTTGGCGGCGGACTGGACCGAGCGGGTATTGGCCGTGCGCCATTCGCTTTCTGCGCCGATCTGGCTGAAGCCGAGGACGATCGGCTTTTCCCCGTTGGCACTGGCGGGACTGTCGCCCCGGCCGCAGCCGGCGATCACGGTCAGGCCAAGTACGAGGGCGAGGAGTAGGGCTGTGGCGCCCGATTTGCTGATTTGAGTGTGCATAGGGGTCCGCATCATGGGATTCGTATCGATAGCCAACAAGCCTGAGATTGCTGCGTCGCTATATCCATTGTTATATGTATGTTTCGGCATAGGGGGGACAAAATGCCTGCGGCTACACCATGGTTCATTCGAGCGCGCCTCAAGACGCGCCAGCTCATGCTTCTCACCGCCATCTGCGACGAAGGTAACATCCACCGCGCGGCCGCGGTTTTGCACATGTCGCAACCGGCGGCCTCGAAGCTGCTCAAGGATCTCGAGGACATGCTCGGGGTCACGCTGTTCGAACGGCAACCGCGCGGCATGCGGCCCAACTGGTACGGCGAGACGCTGATCCGGCATGCGCGTATCGCGCTGTCGAGCCTGCGCGAGGCGGGCCAGGAAGTCGACGCGCTCAAGTCCGGTCTCGCCGGACACGTGAGCCTCGGTGCGATCACCGGACCCGCGCTCAGCCTCGTTCCGCAGGCGCTCGCGCTGGTCGCGCGCGAGAATCCCAAGCTGCGCGTCGAGCTGCACGTCGATTCGAGCGACGTCCTCATCGAACAGCTCGGCCAGGGCAAGGTCGACATCATGGTCGGGCGTATCCTCGAGCGGCAGGAGAAAGCGGGCCTGCGCTACGAGCGGCTCGCCGAAGAGCCCATCTGCGCGGTCGTGCGTCCGGGGCATCCGCTGCTCAGCGTCCCGGGACTGTCGCTGCGCGCCCTCGAGAAGAAATCCTGGATCGTGCCGCCCTCGGGAAGTGTGTTGCGGCATCGGTTCGATCTCATGTTCAGCGAGGCCGGTCTCGCGCCGCCGACGCACCTGATCGAGACTTCCGCGCTGCTGTTCATCACGAAGATGCTGCAGCAGACGGACTTCATCGCGGTGGTGGCGCAGGACGTCGCGCGTTATTACGCAACCCACGGGATGGTCGCGATCCTGCCGTTGCAGCTGTCGTGCACGATGGATGCGTTCGGCATCATCACGCGCACCGACTGGCTGCTGTCGCCGGCGGCCAACGTGCTGCTGCGCGCGCTCAAGACGACGGCGGTCAGCAGCTACGGGTGCACTTTTCCGACGAACTAGGCCGACTAACCAGTTCGGGCGGCCGCGAGCCGCCGCGCGATCGCCGCGCGCAGCTCGGCGAGGCGGGGCGGTTTGCTGAGCACTTCGTCCACGCCGGCCGGCACGTCGTTGTCGGCCACCAGGCGTCGGCCCCAGCCCGTGAGCAGCAGCACGACGGTGGACGGCACGCTCGCCTTGATCGTGGCCGCCACCTTGCGGCCGTCGACGTGGGGCATTCCGAGGTCCGTGATGACGACGGGGAACGGATCTCCGCTCGCATGCGATTCGACGAAGGCATGGATGCCTTCCTGGCCGCTGCTCGCCGTCGTCACCGAATGACCTTCCGCTTCGAGCGAGTCGCGCAGCGACTTGAGCAACATCGGATCGTCGTCGATCACGAGTATGCGTTGCGGCGGGAGGTGGACGCCGTTCGGCTCCGCGCCGACGGCCGGCTTCCCGTGCGCAACGTGAAACGTCATGCGGATGATCGTGCCCTTGCCGGGCTCGCTTTCGATTTCCAGGCTGGCGCCGTGCCGCTGCGCGATGCCATACACCATCGCGAGCCCCAGGCCCGTGCCGCGCTCGCCCTTGGTCGTGAAGAAAGGGTCGAGGCAGCGGCGACGTGTCTCCTCGTCCATGCCGATGCCGGTGTCGATCACTTCGAGAACCACCTGGGGTCCCGCGTCTTCCGTGAGCGATGACGTGCGGAACGTGAGCGTGCCGCCGTCCGGCATCGCGTCCACGGCATTGAAGATGAGGTTCACGAGCGCATCGCGGATCTGGCTCTCGACGGCGGCGATGGGCGGAAGGTCCGCGCCGAACTCGAATTGCACCTCGACGGCCGCGCCGCGCCGCTGCGCGATATCGCTCCAGCGCGCGCGCGTGAGGTCGACCGCCTGGCGAACGAGCTTGTTGATGTCGACCGGCACGAGCACCTGCTGCGCTTCGCGCGCGCGGTAGAACTCGCCCATGCGCGCCACGGTCTGCGCGATGTCGTCGACCGCGCGCTGGATGATCTCGAGTTGCCCACGCCCGCGCTCCGAGAGATTCGACTCGCGCTCGAGCAGCGCCTGCGTGTACAGCGCGACGGGTGAGATCGCGTTGTTGATGTCGTGCGCGATGCCGCTCGCCATCTGGCCGAGCGCGCGCAGGCGCTCCTGCTGCATCACCTGCTGTTGCGTGTGGCGCAGGTCGTCGTAGGCGCGCTGCAGCGCTTCGTGCAGCTGCGCCTGGTGCGCGGCGAGCGCGGTGTGCTCGCTCAGCTGGCGCAGGAACTCGCACTCCGCGCTGCTGAAGCTGTCGACGGCCTGGCGCGCGCAGACGAGCACGCCGAATACCTGGCTCTCGACCAGGAGAGGCGCGATCACGATCGCGCCGAATCCCGCGGAAGCGAGGCGCCGCGGGAACGGGAACTCGAGCCGCGAGATGTCCGGTTCGCAGACCAGCTCGCCGCGCATGCAACGCGACAGGCCGTTTTCGTCGACCGGCACGACGGCGTCCTGTCCGAGCCCGGCGGCCACGGCGATCGGCTCGCTGCGGTTGCCGACGCTGGCGATGACGAGCTGGTTTTTTTCCACGTCGTGCAGGCCGATGCTGCAATAGTCGACCGGCAACTCCTCCTCGAGCCGCTCGACGACGACCTGGAAGATGCTGCGCAGCTGCTGCCGTTCGCCGATCGCGTGCGTGATGCGCGACAGCAGCGCGAGGCGCTGCAGCTGCTCGGCGAGCCGCGCCTCGTGGGCGATGCGCTCGGTGATGTTGCGGTAGTTGGTGACGATCGCACGCACGGATGGATTGTCGAGCTGATTGGTCGCGACGCCCTCGAGCCACAGCCAGTGGCCGTCCTTGTGGCGGCGGCGCCAGACGGCCGCGATGGGTTTGCCCGGATTCGCGAGCAGCTCGGTCACGCGCCGTTGCAGCACCGGCAGGTCGTCCGGGTGCGTGGTCAGCGCCGCGTCGGTGCCGATGAGTTCCTCGGGCAGGTAACCTTCGAGAATCGTGACCGCCGGGCTCATGTAGAGAAACTTCCGGTCGAGACTCGTGAGCGCGATGCAGTCCGCGCTGTTTTCGATGAGTGCGCGAAACCGCGCCTCGCTCTGGCGCATGGCTTCGTAGGCCGCCTCGAGCGCGCGCGTGCGCTCGACGACGCGGCTCTCGAGCTGCTCTTTCGCCTCGCGCAATTCGTTCGCGGCGCGCACCTGGTCCGTGACGTCGCGCGCGGTCGCATACATGAGATCGTGGCGTGGAAAAGAACGCCACGAAAGCGTGCGCCAGCTGCCGTTCTTGCGGCGGAAACGCCCGACGAATTCGTCGACACGTTCTCCCAGTTCGAACTGCCTGTGAACCAATTCTTCCGCGCGCGGACGATCTTCGGGATGCATGAGCTCGAAGTAGGGGATCCGAAGCGCTTCCTCGACCGTGTATCCGAGCAACTCGGTCACGGCCGGACTGACGCGCTTGAAATATCCGTCGCGACTCGCGATCACGAACAGGTCGATCGAGAGGTCGAAGAAACGGTTGAGCTCCGATTCGGCGCGCTCGCGCCCCGCGAAATCGCGGCGGATCGCGAACAGCGCGAGCGCGACGAACATGAGCGCGAGACCGCTGCCCACGATGATCACGGCCTGCGTGAGATGCGCGCTGCGTTGCGCGGCGCGTTCGCGCTCGCTCAGGATCTGGAATTCGCGCGCCTTCATGTCCTGCGCGAGTTCGCGTATGCGGGCCTGCGCGTCGGCCCCGGGCCTCCCGGAACTGCGCGAAAGCCACTGCTGGACGGCGTCGAGTCCGCCGCTGCGGCGCAGCTCGATGATGTTCGCGCTCTGCCGCAATCGTTCGCGCACGGCGTTCGCCAGTTCGTCCGTTCGGGCGAGCAGCGCCGGCTCGCCGCTCACCGCGTCGCGCAGCAGCTGCACGAGGCCTTCGACTCGCCCGGTTGCGCGCGTGTAGTCCGCGGCGAACTGCTCCTCGCCGCTGATCGCGTATGCACGATGCGCGGATTCGGCTTCCCACGTCGTGCCCAACAGCGCATCGATGTTCGAGATCACCGTGTGCGAGCGCGACACGAGCCGGGAGGTTTCCTCGAGACGCACGGCGGACAGGAACGAAACGATGCCGATGGTGCCGAGAAAGGCGATCGCGACCGCGAAACCGATGTGCACCTTGCGCTCGGTCGCGACGATGCGCTGCCCCAGTGCTTCCGGCGAAGCGCGCTGCCGCCAGCGGGTGAGCTCGGCGAACAGGACGCTGACCAGGACGCCCTGCAGTACCAGGAACAGCCATTGCGCGATCGCGATCGATTCGGCGATCCACGCCGGGCGCGGCGCGGTGAGTCCCATGAACGCCGTGATCGCCGCGACGACGGCGGTCGCGAACAATCCCGGGCGCAGACCGCCTAGATAGGCCGACAGCACGATCGGGAAGAAGAAGATGATGAAGATCGGCTGGTTGCCGACCCAGGGCGCGAGCACGAGCCGCAGCAGCCCGGCAGCGATGCACAGCGCCAGCACTATCGCGTACATGCGCCAGCGAGGCACGGCACTAACTTTTTCGTCGACCGACTCTGCTCGCACCGAGCGAGAGTAATCCCCCGCAGAGTCGCGGGGAAGCGGATCGCGCAGCGGCGATCAGTCGCTGTCGGCCACCAGCGCTTCGACGTCGTCGAAATCGAGCAGTCCGCCTTCCATCAGTTCGTCGGCGATTCGCTCGATCAGGGGCCAGTCGCGTTCTATGAGTTCCATCGTTTCGCGGCTCGCGGTCACGAACTGCTCGTCGGTCAGGCCGAGCTGCGCGACCGCTTCCCGGTCGTCGGAGGCCTCGAAACCCGCGAATACCCGGTCCAGCCTGTGTCCTACTACCTTCGCTTCGGCGAACGGCCCCGCGAGCGAGACGATGGCGAGCAGCCGCGGCGACAATTCCAGCTCGCCGGAGGCCTGGAGGTCGGTCCAGTGCAGCGCGCCGTCCGTTTCCGCGTCGTCGTCCGGCAGGGCGGTGACGTGATCGAACACCAGGCCGGCGCGAATGGCGGCGACCGCGTGCGCGGCTTCGTGGATGGCGGTGATGCGGGAGATCGTCATTGCGCGGAAGTTTCGATGATTTGCCGTCTGCGCGGTAGGCCGCGCGTGTCGGAATTCTTTACTTCATCCCTCCGGGCGAGCAGTCCGATCCGGCCCGCAGATCGACGTCGATGAGCCGGCGCGCCCCTGGCCCGGCAATTGGCGGTGCGATGCGACTAACTAGACACCCGGCAGTTCGTAGCGCGCGCCGCGGCCCGCGCCGACGAGCACGAGACAACCCGACTCGACGAGCTGCGCGAGGTCGCGTTGCGCGGTTGCGGGGCTGGTGTGCGTGAGGCCCGCGTACTTCTTGTTCGTCAGGCCGCCGACGAATCCGCGGGGCCCCGCGTCGAGTAATGCGTTCAGCGCCTTCTTCTGCCGCTCGTTGAGCGGCTTCGAGGCGTGTTTCACCCAGTAACGCGCCTTGAAGAGGACTTTCTGCACGGTGAGCTCGCTCGATTTCGCCGCCGCCTCGAGCTGCGCGAGGAACCAGGCCAGCCACTCCGTCGCATCGAGGCTGCCGCGCGACAGTTTGCCGAGCGCGTCGTAGTACTCGTCGCGCACGGCCGCGAACCGCGCGGACATGCTGTAGAGGCGCGCGGCCCGTCCCTCGTCCTGCGCGAGCGCGCGGTCGAGCAGCGCGCGGCCGACGCGGCCGTTGCCGTCTTCGAAAGGATGGACGAGCTCGAACCACGCGTGCGCGAGCCCGGCGCGCAGCACGCCATCGAGACCCGCGGGCGGTGCGTTGAACCAGGCGAGAAAGTTTTCCATCTCCGCGTTCAGGCGTTCTCGCGGCGGCGCCTCGTAATGCACACGCTCGCGGCCGATCGGGCCCGACACGATACGCATCGGATCCGCGCCGCGCAGTTCTCCGGTGCGGATCTCGTGCAGGCCGGATCGACCGGTCGGAAACAGCGCGGCTTGCCAGTCGCAGAGTAGTTTGAGCGTGAGCGGTCGCGCGTAGTCGCGGGTCGCGTCGAGCAGCACGTCGCCGAGTCCCTCCGCGGAGCGTGTCGCCGGGGGAAGCCCGGCCGTGGGCAGACCCAGCCGGCGCGCGAGAGAGCTGCGCAGCGTATCGGGATCGAGACTTTCGCCTTCGATCGCGCTGGTGGCGACGCCCTCGCGCGTCATCACTTCCAGTTGCGCGGCGAGATCGGCATCGGCATCCAGCAGTTTCGCCATCCCGGCGACTTCACCCTGCGCGCGCCGTGCGGTCGCCAGGGGTGCGCTCAGCCGCGCGGCATCCCAGGTGAAGTTCGGCCAGGCGGCGTCCTGCCAGATCCACTTGTCGAGGTGTTTGGTTGCCATGATCGCCTCAGGAGATGAGGTGATTATAGGCGTGAATCACCTCATGGCGTGAGGCGATCAGGCCGGGAAATCGCCTCACCGCGCCCGTTCAGCGCACAAGTATCTGATTTCAGTGAGGATTGAGTGGTGGGCGGTACAGGGCTTGAACCTGTGACCCCTGCCGTGTGAAAGCAGTGCTCTACCGCTGAGCTAACCGCCCGCCTGGACCGACGTCCCTTCGAGAGGGGCGAGAGTCTAAAGACCCCCCGAAGTCGAATCAAATGTTCGCGGTCCGGATTGCCGGACGAAACCATTTGCTACGATTCGCGCCCCTCGAAAAGGCCGGTTCCCAGCATGTCCACGCCCGTCGTCACCCGCTTCGCTCCGTCGCCCACCGGCTTGTTGCACATCGGCGGAGTGCGAACGGCGCTGTTCAGCTGGCTGTACGCGCGGCGCATGAAGGGGCAGTTCATCCTGCGGGTCGAGGACACCGACATCGAGCGTTCCACGCCCGAGGCGGTCCGCGTCATTCTCGAGGGCATGGCGTGGCTCGGGCTCGACCACGACCAGGGGCCGTATTACCAGACCCAGCGTTTCGATCGCTATAAAGAAGTGATCGCCGAGATGCTCGGGGCGGGCACCGCGTACCACTGCTATTGCAGCAAGGAAGAGCTCGACGCGATGCGCGCGGAGCAGCAGGCGCGCAAGGAAAAACCGCGTTACGACGGCCGTTGCCGCCACGGCAAGGGACCGGGCCCCGCGAGCGGCCGGCAACCGGTGGTGCGCTTCAAGAATCCGGAAGAGGGCGCGACCGTAGTCGAAGACGTCGTGCACGGCCCGGTGATCTTCCAGAACAAGGAGCTCGACGACCTCATCATCGCGCGCTCGGACGGCACGCCGACGTACAACTTCTGCGTCGTGGTCGACGACGCCGACATGGGCGTGACACACGTGATCCGCGGCGACGATCACCTCAACAACACGCCGCGGCAGATGAACATGCTGCTCGCGCTCGGCAAGACGCCGCCCGTGTACGCGCACGTGCCGATGATCCTCGGCCCCGACGGCGCGAAGCTTTCCAAGCGCCACGGCGCGGTGAGCGTGCTCGAATACCAGGATCAGGGCTTCCTGCCCGAGGGGTTGCTCAACTACCTCGTGCGCCTCGGCTGGTCGCACGGTGACCAGGAATATTTCACGCGCGACGAGATGATCGCGGCCTTCGACGTGCGCGACATCAACAAGTCGGCGTCGGCGCTCAACCCCGAGAAGATGTTGTGGCTGAACCAGCAGCACATGGTGCGCGCGCAGCCCAAGGACATCGTGCCGCACTTGCGCTGGCACTTCGGTCGCCTGGGGATCTACACGCAGGACGACGAACTGCTCGAGGGCATCGTCCTCGCGCAGCGCGAACGCGTGAAGACGCTCAAGGAGATGGCGGAGAACAGCCGCTTCTTCTTCGGCGACGAAGTGGCGCTGGAGCCGAAGGCCGCGGACAAACACCTGACCGCGGATGCGAAAGCGATGCTGCAGGAGCTGCGCGCCCGGCTCGCGGCGCTCGAAGAATGGAGCGCGCCGGCAGTGCACGGCGCGCTCGAAAGCCTCGCGGCGGAGAAATCCGTCGGGCTGGGCAAGATCGCCCAGCCGCTGCGCGTCGCGGTCTCGGGCGGCACGGTGTCGCCGCCCATCGACCAGACGCTCGCATTGCTCGGCCAGCCGCGCACGCTGGCGCGGCTGGACCGAGTGCTGTCGTAAACGTCAGTTGAGGGTGCGCGTCGCGACGTTCGAGTTGCCGCTCTCGACGCCCGAAGTCGTCACCGCCCGAACGACGAAGTACCAGGTGCCCGCCGCGAGATTCTCCACGCGGTAGGTCGTCACGCCCGGATTGTTCACGGTGGCGACCTGGTTGAGCTGGTCCTCGTCGAGACCGTACTCGATCCGGTAACCGCCGAGGTTCGTGAGCGGCGAGTCGTCGGTGTTCGCCGTCGGCGCGGTCCAGCTGAGCGTTACCGCGCCGTTCGCGGTAGAAACGACCGCGATGGCGAAAGCGGCCAGGCTGGCGCTCGCGCGTCCGTCATTGGCCGTGATCGTGACGCCCGACGTGCTGCCCACGTGCGCCGCCGTCGGCGTGCCGGAGAGGCGTCCGGTGGACGTGTCGAACGTCGCCCAGGCCGGCGCGTTGGCGATCGAGAAGGTCAGCGTGTTGCCGTCGGGATCCGAAGCCGTCGGAGTGAAGCTGTACGCCTGGCCCACGGTGGCAGACGTCGGCGGCGTGCCGCCGATGACCGGCGGACGGTTGGTCGCGCCCTGCGTCACGGTGATCGTGAACGGCGCCAGCGCGACTGCGGCCGCACCGTCGGAAACGCTGATCGCGATGTTCGCGAACGTCCCGAGCTGCGAGTCGCTCGGCGTGCCCGTCAGGCGACCCGTCGCCGTATCGAACGAAGCCCAGCTTGGCCGGTTCTGAATCGAGAACGTGAGCGTGTTGCCGTCCGGATCGGACGCGGTCGGCGCGAACGAATAGGCCGATCCCGCGGCGACGCTGGCGGGCGGCGTGCCGGAGATCGCCGGCGGGCGATTCGCGATCGGCGCCGCCGTGACCTGCAGCGCGAACGCCGGCAGCGCGGCGCTCAGGCTCCCGTCGGAGACGCGAATCACGATGCCGTCGTAGGTGCCCACGTTGCCCATCGCCGGCGTGCCGGAAAGCCGGCCCGTCGCGGTGTCGAACGTTGCCCAGGCCGGCAGTCCCTCGATGCTGTAAGTGAGACTGTCGCCGTCCGGGTCGGCCGCGGAGGCCTGGAACGTATAGGCGCCGCCGGCGACGACGGTCGTTGCCGGCGTGCCGGAAATGGTCGGCGCGCGGTTGACGGTGGAAGGCGGCGGAGGCGTGGTGCCCGAGGTGCGCGCACGCACCTGGATCTGGAAGGGCTCGAGCTGCGCGGCGGCCACGTCGTCGGTCACTTCGAGCGTGATCATCCCCGACATGCCGACGTCGGTATCGCCGGGTGTGCCCGTGATCGCGCCGGTGCTGGTGTTCAGCGTCGCCCATCCGGGCAGGTTCTCGGCGCGGAAGGTGAGCGTATCGCCGTCCGGATCCGTCGCGCGCGGAGTGAATGAATACGCCGCGCCGGCATCCACCTGGACGTTCGGCACACCGCCGATGGTCGGCGGGCGGTTCGGCAGGTCCGAGCTGTCGTCCGATCCACATCCTGCGATCGCGACGAACGCGCCGAGTACCAGGGCCAGGCGCGGCGCCGGGCGCGAAAAGAGGTTCATCATGATTCTAACTACTCCATTTGGCGGCGTACTGCGCAGGCAACGCGCGCCGCCGGAGGGTGAGTAGTTAGTGAACGGACAACGGAAATGACGACGAAGAACGCGTAACGACGCGCTCGCCGGCAACTCCGCTATCTCGTGTCGCCGACGACTTACGAGACCGGAAGCTTTGCGTCCCCATCTCGCGATGGGTTTGCCTTTGCTTTGGCGCCCAGTTAATCGTCAGAGGAAGACGACGGCAATCTGTTACCCAGCGGAGACACGCTGGGTTTTTCACTGGGGAAATGGCGGAGTGGAATGCCGGGGTCGTTCGCGAATAAGGTCAATCGCGAATCGCCGGTCCGGGAGCATGTTTGGCGACGAGAATCGTCGCCTTGACATACTACCGGCGGGTGAGTAGTTTCCCGCGCCTCGCGTGGGGCTATAGCTCAGCTGGGAGAGCGCTTGCATGGCATGCAAGAGGTCGCCGGTTCGATCCCGGCTAGCTCCACCACGTCGTCTTGAAGATCTGCTGCGTCCCCATCGTCTAGAGGCCCAGGACATCGCCCTTTCACGGCGGTAACGGGGGTTCGAATCCCCCTGGGGACGCCACTCGCGGATCGGCCGGCCCTGACTCAAGAACAAACGGCTGGCCCGATCCATCAACCCGCGATATCAACCAATCGTCTTCGAAGCGCTGTTCGACAGTCCGCTCTCCGTGCCGGCGGAATCCACCGCGGCCACCGCGAAATACCAGGTGCCTTCGGAGAGATTCTCGATGACGTAGGTCGTCAGTCCCGCGTTGTTCACCGACACGACTTGCGAGAAGTTGTCCGGCGAATTGCCGTAGTAGATGCGATAGCCCGCGAGATCGGGGAGCGGGGAGTCGTCCGTGCGCTGCGTCGGTGCGGTCCAGGACAACGTCGCCTGGCCGCCGCTCTGCGCGACCGCCTGCACGGTGATCGAGAAGGCGGGCAGCGACGCCCGGGTCCGTCCGTCCGTGACACTGATGGTGACGTTGGAATATGTCCCGGGAGCGGTCGGCGAGCCGGACAGAGCTCCGGTCGCGGTATTGAACGTCGCCCAGTCAGGCCGGTTCTGGATCTCGAAAGTCAGTGCATCACCGTTCGGATCGGTGGCTCCCGGCGTGAAGGTGTAGGTCTGGCCGACCACGACGGACGTCGGGGGGCTGCCCGAAATCGTCGGCGTCGAAGGGGAATCGGTGACTTCGGAAGGTGCGGCCGGCGGTCCGCCATCGTCGCCGCCACACCCGGCCAGGGCCAAAAGTGTGAAGGCGCTCAGAATCGCAGCAATGTGCGAGCGGGTACGAACAACAAGCGAATGACTCGTAGGCATGATTTGGCAACTCCGCTGTCTCGGCAATCCGGCCGAGATCGGTAGCTTTGCGTCCCCACCTCGCGGTGGGTTTGCCCTTATCGGGAATCAGCTGGCGAAGAGAATAGGTAACCGAATGTCGTACAGCAATACGGCTAAGCGTCTGTATTCGGAGACATTTTTCAGGACCGTGAACGGTGCACGAGCAAGACTTGTTGAAGCGGGGCAGTAGTTTGCGCGCGTTGATTAACATATGTCCGCAGGGAGCGACGGCGCTTCCTATCAGCGTGAGTAGTAGTCGGATCGCGCAAATTTCAGGACCGGCACGAGAGCGGACGCCATGAGAGTCCGGATCTTCAATCTGTACCAGAACCTCCCGATCGCGATGCTCGCGGTCGTCGAGACCGTGCTCATCCTCATTGCACCGTTGATCGTGGAAACACTGTTCTACGGTGCGACGTTCCGGCAGTTGTTCTCGAACTGGCCGCAGACGCTGCCGAAGATGCTGATCTACGTCCTGAGCTGCGGACTCGCGTTGACCGCGATGGGCCTGTACAGCGCGCGTCAGCGCGCGCGCACGCTCGGCCTGCTGTTGCGCGCGATGGTCGCGCACGTTCTGGCGGTGGCCATCTTCGCTTTCGTCTCCTTCTTCTTCATCGCGTTGCGCCCCGAACCGGGTCGCGTGCTCGCATGGGCCGCCGTCTCGTTCACGCTGGTCGTGCTCGCCCGAATCATCGAGGGCGTGTTCATCGGCGAGGACGCGTTCAAGCGCCGCGTGCTCGTTTACGGCGCCGGCCAGCGGGCGCAGAGCCTGCTGCAATTGCGGCGGCGCTCGGACCAGCGCGGCTTCCTGCTCGTCGGTTACATGCCCGCGCCGGGCGAGGAAGTCCTCGTCGATCCCAAGAAGGTGCTGCCGAATTCCGCCCAGGAGCTGCGCCGACTGTCGCGCGAGCTCGAGGTGCACGAGATCGTGGTCGCCATGGACGATCGCCGTCGCGAATTCCCGGTCCGGGAGCTGCTCGACTGCCGCCTGAACGGCGTCGAGGTCATCGACCTCGTGAACTTCCTCGAGCGCGAAACCGGTCGCGTGCACCTCGACGTGCTCAATCCGAGCTGGATCATTTTCTCGGAAGGTTTCCGCCGCGACGCGCTGCGCCAGACCAACAAGCGCGCGTTCGACGTCCTTGCCTCGGTCGGCCTGGTGCTCATCACCTGGCCGGTGATGTTGCTGACCATGCTCGGGATCATGCTCGAGGACGGCCTGCGCGCGCCGATCTTCTATCGCCAGCGGCGGGTCGGCCTCGATGGTCACGAATTCGACGTGCTCAAATTCCGCAGCATGCGGGTCGACGCCGAGCGGGACGGCAAGCCGCGCTGGGCCAGCGGTTCGGACGATCGCGTCACCCGGATGGGCCGGATCATCCGCAAGGTGCGCATCGACGAATTGCCGCAGATCTTCAACGTGCTGCGGGGCGACATGAGCTTCGTGGGCCCGCGGCCGGAACGGCCGATGTTCGTGGCGCAGCTCGCCGAATCCATTCCTTACTACGATGAGCGCCATTGCGCGAAGCCCGGGATCACCGGCTGGGCGCAGGTTTGTTATCCGTACGGCTCATCCGAGAAGGACGCCATCGAAAAGCTCCAGTACGATCTTTATTACGTAAAGAATCACAGTCTGTTCTTCGACATGATGATTCTCCTGCAGACCGTTGAGGTGGTGCTGCTGGGGAAAGGGGGACGCTGAATGGACGCCGGTCTCTAGGTGAATACGTTCGGGCTCACCAGTTTCGGCGCGGCTTTCGTCGGCTTCGCCGGTCTGACCGTGCTCCTGTCCGTCGCGCGGGGACGCAAGGATCCGGCGGTCCGCCGGCTGCGGTACGCGATCGCGGTCTCGGCGCTCTGGGCGCTGACGCTCGCGCTCAACCACGCGAAGGTGCCGATCCCGCCGGAGGTCATCCTCGCCGCCGAAATCCTGCGAGATCTCGCCTGGCTCGTCGCGTTGCTCGGGCTCGCGCCCGCGTCGCTGCCGCGCGCTTTCGCTCCCGTGAGCTACACGGTGATCGGTGTGTGGGCCGGCGCGGTGTTCTTCGCGCCGAGTATCGAATCGGTCATGGCGGGGGGCGGTTTCAGCGTGGCGCTGCTGATCCTGCTGCTGCTCGAGCAGGTGTATCGCAACGCGCCGGAAACGGCGCGGGCGAACCTCAAATTCCTCGCCATCGGCGTCGGCGGGTTGTTCACCTACGACCTGTTCCTCTACGCGCAGGCGGTGATGCTCTCCGGCGATGGATTCGACGCGGTGAGCTGGTACGCGCGCGGCTTCGCGAACGTCATGATGATGCCGCTGTTGCTGCTCGGCGCGCGCCGCCTGCCGAACGTCGATCTGAAGGTATTCGTCTCGCGCCAGGTCACCTTCTACACGACCACGTTCCTCGCGACGGGATGCTACCTGCTGCTCATGTCGTTCGCGGGATACGCGATCCGCCAGGTGGGCGGCGCGTGGGGTGAGACCGCGCGCGGCGTGTTCCTGATCGGCGCGTTCGCCCTGCTCGTCATCCTGGTGACCTCGGCCGCGATGCGCCGCCACCTGCGCGTGTTCGTGAGCAAACACTTCTATCACAACAAGTACGACTACCGCGTCGAGTGGCTGCGATTCAGCAAGACCCTCTCGGAGCGCGAGGCGACCGACGTGCCGCGGACGAGCGTGCAGGCGGTGGCGCAGACGCTCGGCTCCCCGGGCGGCGTGTTGTTCACGCTCGACGAGGCCGGCAAGCGCTTCGTGCCGAACGCCGGCTGGCCGCTCGCGATCACGGACCTGCCGCAGATCGCGCCGATCGCTTCCGACGACCCGCTCATCGACCTGATGCGTTCGCGCCGCTGGATAGTCGACCTGCACGAGCGCCGCGCCAAGCCGGCGCGTCATGACGCAGTCTCCGTGCCGGCCTGGCTCGACGAGCCGCGCTGGCGCATCGTCGCGCCCATCTTCCGGCTCGACGTGCTCATCGGCTTCTTCGTGCTGTTCGATCCGCCGCCGCCGTTCCAGCTCGAATTCGAGGATCGCGACCTGCTGCACACCATGGGACAGCACGTTGCGACCATGCTTGCGCAACATGAAGCCGATCGCCGCGTGGCGGAAATGAGCCAGTTCGAAACGTACAACCGGCTCACGGCCTTCGTGATGCACGACTTGAAGAATTGCGCCGCGCAGCTTTCGCTCGTGGTCGGCAATGCCGTGAAACACCGGCACAACCCGGAGTTCATCGACGACGCGATCGCGACGATCGCCAACACGTCGGAGCGCGTGACCCGGCTCATCGAACAGCTCAGCCGCCGCAACGCGCAGCCGGCGACGGCGCCGCCGGTGCGGCTCGTCGAGCTGGTGAATCTCGCGATCGAACGCTGCCAGACGCGGGTGCCGAAGCCGGTGCTCGCGAGCGGAGCGGGCTGCGCTTGCATGGTGAACGCCGAGCGCGAGCAGCTGGTCGCCGCGATCGAACACGTGCTGCGCAACGCGCAGG
Source organism: Pseudomonadota bacterium (assembly GCA_023423065.1). Lineage (GTDB taxonomy): Bacteria > Pseudomonadota > Gammaproteobacteria > Steroidobacterales > Steroidobacteraceae > CADEED01. Next base: position 8,298 of record JAFAGC010000010.1, on the reverse strand, counting down.
ATGCGACCCCGGAGTCGGGCAAGGTGACCGTCGACGTTTCGGACAGCGAGGGAACGGTGCGCGTCACGGTCACCGACGACGGTGACGGCATGGATCCCGAGTTCGTCCGGCACTGGCTGTTCCGCCCGTTCCACAGCACCAAGGGTTCCAAGGGCATGGGTATCGGCGCCTACCAGGCCCGCGAGCTCGCCATGAGTCTCGGCGGCAACGTCGAAGTAGATAGCCGGCCGGGCGCCGGGACGCGCTTCTCCTTCATTCTCCCGGTGGCCGCATGAGCGCGACGTCCGAATCCATCGTGAAGCCGAAGCTGCTGGTCGTCGAGGACGACCTCGGGCTGCAGAAGCAGCTGCGCTGGAGCTTCGACGAATACGAGGTCGTCGTGGCCGGCGACCGCGAAGAGGCGCTCGCGCAGATTCGCCGGCACGAACCGGCGGTGGTGCTGCAGGACCTCGGTCTGCCGCCCGATGCCGAAGGCACGAGCGAGGGCATGCGCACGCTCAAGGAGATCCTGAGCCTCGCGCCGCATACGCGCATCATCGTGATCACCGGCAACGCGGACCGAGACAACGCGATGCGCGCGGTGGCGCACGGCGCCTACGATTTCTACCAGAAGCCGCTCGACGCGGACGTGTTGCGCCTGATCGTGGGACGCGCGTTCCGGCTGCACGAGCTCGAGCGGCAGAACCGCCAGCTCCAGGAAGCGCAGTTGCGCGCGCCGTTCGAGGGCCTCATCGCGACCGACGACGCGATGGTGCGCGTCTGCCGCATGATCGAGAAGGTCGCGCCGGCCGACGTGTCGGTGCTGATCCTCGGCGAAAGCGGCACGGGCAAGGAGCTCATCGCCCGCGCGGTGCATTCGCAGAGCGGACGCAAGGACGCGCGTTTCGTCGCGATCAACTGCGCGGCCATTCCGGAGACCTTGCTGGAGAGCGAGCTGTTCGGCCACGAAAAGGGCGCGTTCACGGGCGCGGTGAAGCAGACCCCCGGCAAGATCGAGGTGGCGAGCGGCGGAACGTTGTTCCTCGACGAGATCGGCGACATGCCGCTGCAGCTGCAGGCCAAACTACTGCGCTTCCTGCAGGACCGCGTCATCGAACGCATCGGCGGCCGCCAGGAGATCCCCGTCAACGTGCGCGTCGTGTGCGCCACCAACAAGGACCTGCAGCAGCTCATCGCCGAGCAGAAATTCCGCGAAGACCTCTTCTTCCGCATCAGCGAAGTCACGGTCAACGTGCCGCCGCTGCGCGAGCGGCGCGGCGGACCCACCGTGCTCGCGCACGCGATGCTCCGCAAGTACAACGGTGCGCAGGGCCGGCCGAAGCGCGGCTTCACCGACGATGCGATCGCGGCGCTCGAGGCCTACCGCTGGCCCGGCAACGTGCGCGAGCTCGAGAACAAGGTGAAGGCCGCGGTCATCATGGCCGACGGCGCGATGCTCACGGCCGAAGACCTCGGCCTCAAGAACGCGGGCGAGGGGACGTTGCTGTTCAACCTCAAGGAGGTCCGCACGCGCGCCGAACGCCAGGCGGTCCAGCAGGCGCTGGCCATCTGCGACAACAACGTTTCGCACGCGGCCGAACTGCTCGGCGTGAGCCGCCCGACGTTGTACGACCTCATGGCCAAGTACGGCGCGAGTCCCGGCTCATGAATTCTCCATCAGGCCTGCAGGTCGCGACCGCGATTCCGGCGGACACCACCACGCAGCGACGCGCCATCGCGGCCATCGTGACGGTGCTGGTGACGTTCGCGGCGTTCTGGCCCAGCACGTTTTCGCTGATGCAGAAGTGGGAGGACACGGTCGGCCGCACGTACACGCACGGCTACGTCGTGGTCGCGCTCGGCCTGTGGATGATCTGGCGCGATCGCGCGCGCTGGGCCGCCGGCGCCGCCCAGCCGTTCCTGCCGGCGATCGCGTTGCTGGCGGCGGGCGCGTTGTGCTGGATGATCGCCTATCGCGCGGGCCTGCAGATCGTGCACCAGGCGGCGTTGCCGGCGCTGGCCGCGAGCGCGCTGCTCGCGATGTTCGGCTGGCGCATGTCGCGTGGTCTCGCGTTTCCGCTTGCGTGGCTGTATCTCGCGATTCCCGTCTGGGACGCGGTGCTGCCGCTGCTCAACGCGGTCTCCGTCGGTGCCGTGCGGCTGATGCTGCGCATCTCGGACATACCGGCCCACTTCGTCAACAACATGTTCGAGCTGCCGCTCGGAACGTTCGCGATCGCCGATGGTTGCAGCGGCCTGCACTTCTTCGTCGTGGCGCTCACGATCTCGCTGCTGTACGGCGAGATCAATCGCGACGGCGTGGGAACGCGCATCAAGCTCGTGGCCTTCGCGCTGCTGCTCGCGATGGCCACGAACTGGCTGCGCATCTTCATCATCGTGCTGGCCGGTCACCTGACCGACATGCAGCACTCGCTCGTGGTCAACGAGCACTACAGTTTCGGCTGGTACATGTTCGCCGGAATGATGGTGCTGTACTTCCTCGTGGTGCGCCGCTGGCCGGCCGAAGGCACGGCGCCGCCCGAGCTGCCCGCGCCCAGCGGCCCGTCCATCCCGCGCGACGGAGCGATCGCCGCGGCGCTCGGGCTCGCCATCGTGCCGACCTGGATATTGCTCGACGGCAATCGCGCGAGCGACGCGCAGCTCGAACTTGCGATGCGCGCCGGTGCGGGGTTCGTCGAATCGACGGCGCCTGATGACTGGCGGCCGAAGTTCAATGGCGCGACGCGCGAGCTGCATGGCTCGATCCGCGGCGCCGACCGTCCCGTGGAGGCGTATCTCGTGGGTTACGCCGCGCAACGCCAGGGCGAGGAAATCGTCGGCTTCGGCAATTCGTTGCTGGGCGAAGGACTGCGCGCCACGCGCGGTAGTCAGGCGGCGCCCGCGCCGTGGACGGAAGTGCGCGCCACGGGCCCGACCGGCGAATGGGTCGTCTGGTACAGCTACCGGCTCGACGGACGCGGCTATCGAAGCGCGCTCAGGCTGCAGCTCGATTACGGATTGCGTTCCCTGTCCGGCGCCCCCGCGGCCGCCCTGATCGCGCTGCGCGCCCGCTGCGATGCCGCGGATTGCGTGGCGGCGCGCGAAACCCTCAAACACATCGTCGAGACCCGAAATCCATGAAGCGATCGATCTACCTGGCCAGTGTGTTGTTCGCCGCGTTGTCGGTCACCGGCTGCGATTACTTCCGCAGCCCGGAGCAGCGCGTGGAACGCGCCGAGGCGCTCATCGCGAAGGGCGAGCAGCGCGGCGCGCTGATCGAGCTGCGCAACGCGCTCAAGGACGGGACCGAGCTGCCCAAGGCGCGCCTGCTGCTCTCGGAAGTCGCGTTGTGGCTCGGCGACCAGGGCGCGGCGGAACGCGAACTGCGCGCCGTGCCGGAGGGTTTCGAACCGGAGCGCCGCGCCGACCTCGCGTATCGCGTCGACCTCGCCGCGGGCCGCAACGCCGAGGTGCTCGCGAGACTCGGCGAGCCGGACGACAAACAACCCGCGACCGCCTGGCTGTATCGCGGCTTCGCCCACCAGGCGCTCGGTCAGCCCGCTGAGGCCGAGCGCGCCTTCGCCGCGGCGCTCGAACGCGACGCGCGGCTCGTGAGCGCCGCCGCCGGCTTCATCGAGATGCGCGCCGCGCAGGGCGACATGAACGGCGCGCTCGAAAAATCGCGCGCGTTGACCCGCGACTTTCCGGACTCGGCGCTCGCATGGTTCGTGCGTGGAGCGCTGCTCGCGCGCGCATCCTCGACACAGGAGGCACAGGACGCGCTCGAACGGGCTTCGGGCCTCGCGCCGCGGCAGCTCGATGTGCTCAAGCAGGTCGCGCTGCTCGTCACCCTGACCGAGGTGCAGATCACCAATCGCGACCTTGAGAAGGCGCGCGCGACCGTGGGCGTGTTGTCGCGTGTCGTTCCGGGATCGCCGATCGCGGCGCTGAATTCCGCGCGCGTGCAGATGGCGGCCAACGACTTCGAGGGTGCGGCCGTCGAGCTGCGCAAGGTGGTCAACCAGGCGCCGCAGTTCACGCGCGCGCGCTTCCTGCTCGGAGTGGCGCTTGCCGCCCAGGGAAATCTCTCGCAGGCGAGCCAGGAGCTCACGCGGGTCATCGAACAGATGCCCAACAACATGGAGGCCCGGCAACTGCTGGCGCAGGTGCGTCTGCGACTCGAGGATCCCGACAGCGCGTTGCGCGTGCTGGTGCCGGTGCTCGACGTACCTGGCGCCGAGCGCTCGGTGTCGCAGCTCTTCGAGGCGGCCCGCCTGCAGGCCGGAGACAACCCCAGGTCGCTCGCGCTGATCGAGCGCGAATACGAAAAATCGCCCGATAACCACGGCCTGAAGCTGCAACTCGCCGCGGCCTACATCCGCTCGGAGCAGGGCGCGAAGGCCCTCGCGCTGCTGCGCGAACCGGGCACCACGCGCGATCCGGTCGCCGACCGGCTCTTGCTCGCGGCGACTTCCCAGGTCGAAGGCGAAGCGGCCGCACGCCGCAAGCTCGATGCCATGCTGGCCGAACGGCCCGGCGATCCCGATCTCGTGTTGATGGCGGCGCAGCTGCACATGGCCGCGCGCGAAGTGCCGCGCGCGCGCCAGCTGCTCGAAGGCGCGCTCGCGCGCAATGCGAATCACGCGGGATTGCGTCTCGCGCTCGCGCGCGTCCAGCTGATCGGCGGCGAGCGCGGCGCGGCGGTGGAGAATCTCGAGAAACTGCGGCGCGAGGACGTGCACGCGACCGAGGCGCGGCTGCTGCTCGCGCAGCTCGCGCTGCAACGCGACGACGCCAAGGAGGCGGCGGCCGTCATCGCGGAGGCCGTGAAGGGATCGAATCTCGTGGCCGAGACCCAGAATGCCGCGGGACTCATCTATCTAGGTACCGCGCGTTACGACCCCGCGATCGAACACTTCCGGGCCGGTACCGAGGCGGATCCCACCAACGCGACCCTTTGGCTGAATCTCGGCCGCGCGCAGGTCGCGCTCGAGCAGATGGATGCCGCGCGCGAATCGCTGCAGCGGGCGCTGAAGCTGCGCCCCAACTGGCTGCCGGCGGAGGGCGTGTTCGCGTACCTCGAATTGCAGAGCGGCAATACCCAGGCCGCCCTCAAGCGCGTGGATGCGCTGCGCGGCGCACGGCCCCAGGACGCGGAAGTCCTCGTTCTCGAAGCCGAGGTCCGCACGGCACTGCAGCAATATCCGGAAGCGGAGCGTGCGCTGTCCCAGGCCGCGCAACGCCAGCCTTCGGGCGAACTCGCGATCAAGAGCTACCAGCTGCGGACCGCCGGCAAACTGCCCAAGCCGACCGAGCCGCTGGAAAAGTGGCTGGATTCGAATCCGGAAGACCTGCGCGCCCGCATGGTGCTGGGTGAGGCTTATGCGCGTGCCTCGGACTGGAAGGCGGCCGCCCGCCAGTACGAGGCGATGCTCGCCCGGCAGCCGCGCGATCCCGTGGCGCTCAACAACCTGGCCTGGCTGTACCTGGAGCTGGGCGACGGCCGTGCGCTGGAAACGGCGCGGCGCGCGCAAGCCCTGGCGCCCGATTCTCCGGAAGTGGCCGATACGCTCGGCTGGATCCTGGTCCGGACGGGGTCGGTCGCGGAGGGTCTGCCCATCCTCAAGCGGGCCGCAGAGGTCAGCGCCCAGAACCGCGACATCCAGTATCACTACGCGGCCGCGCTGGCCCAGACCGGCAAGTCGGGCGATGCCCTGAGCAGGCTCAAGACGATCCTGGACGACAGCGCCAACTTCGAAAGCCGGTCCGAGGCCGAGAAGCTGCTGGAGCGGCTCAACAAGGCCCCGCTTTGAGGGCTGGCGCCGAAAACGGATTCGCGTCACGCTTTGCCCAGTCATTTCCATGAAATTCAATAATTTGTCGCGGCGATTGCGGCAGAATTCCAAGCCCGGGTGTCAACCCGAGTGTGACAGCGGACCCCGCAAGGCCTTCGAATGAAAGTTTTCGGTCTCATCGGTGCCATCGCCCTGTCGTGCCTCGCGATCGCGACGGCGCGCGCGCAGACACCGCCGGCAACCCCCGCTCCCCAGGCGACCGCGCCCGCGGCCGCCGCCGAAACCGCGCCGGTCGTCCAGCATCCGTCCGTCGGGGCTAACTACCTGATCGGACCGGGCGACACGTTGCAGATCTTCGTGTGGCGCAACCCGGAGCTCACCTCCACCGTGCCGGTGCGACCGGACGGCAAGATTTCCACGCCGCTGGTGGAAGACATGGTCGCCGTGGGCAAGATGCCGTCGCAGCTCGCCCGCGACATCGAGAAGGTCCTCTCGGAGTTCATCCGCTCGCCGCAGGTCAACGTGATCGTGAGCGTGCCGGTGAGCGCGTTCAGTCAGGTCAAGGTGATCGGCCAGGTGACGACGCCGCAGTCGATCGCCTATCGCGAAGGCATGCGCGTGCTCGACGTCGTCCTCGCGACGGGCGGACTGGCGCCGTTCGCGGCCGGCAATCGCGCGAAGATCGTGCGCACCGTCGACGGGAAGGAAACGACGCTGCGCGTGAAGCTCGCGAACCTCATCAACAAGGGCGACATGTCGCAGAACCTGGAACTGCGCCCGGGCGACGTGCTGGTCGTGCCCGAGTCGCGGCTGTAAGCGCATGCATCAACTCATCGAAAGGATCCGTTCTGAATTGCGCGGCGCCTGGCGTTTCCGCCGCTTCGCGCTCGTGACGGCCTGGGCGGTGTGCGCGATCGGCTGGTTCGTCGTGTACATGATGCCGGACCGCTACGAGTCGTATGCGCGCGTCAACGTCGATACCCGCACCGCGCTCAGCCAGCAGCTGGAAGGCATCGCCGTCACGCAGAACGTCGAGATGCAGCTGAACCTCGTGCGCCAGCAGCTGCTCGGCCGCGCGCATCTCGACAAGGTCGTCACGCAGGTCGGGCTCGATCGCGGCGTCGTCACGCCGCAGCAGCGCGACGCGCTCCTCACCGATCTCTCCTCGCGCATCGCGATCACGCTGGAGGCGCCGACGGTGCGCGATCCGCGCATCCCGAACACGCTGTACCGCATCGCATATTCGGACAAGGACCGGCGGATCGCGCTGCGAGTGGTCGACGTCCTGCTGAATTCGTTCGTCGAGGACACGATGGGTTCCGAGCACTCGGGCAATGCATCCGCCGAGCGTTTCCTGCGCGAACAGATCGCCGACTACGACCGCCGCCTCGGGGAAGCCGAAGCGCGGCTCGCCGAATTCAAGAAGCGCAACTTCGGCCTCGTGCCGGGCGCCGAAGGCGATCATTTCTCCCGCCTGACGACCGAGACGCAGGAAGTCAAACGGCTCGAATCCGCGATCAACATCGCCGTCAGCCGCCGTAACGAGCTGCAGCGCCAGCTGCGCGGCGAGACGCCGTTCGTCGTGCCGACCGGCACGGCGGCCAGCACCTCGAACCAGCCCGGCCAGTCGCAGGACACCGCCTCGCGCATCCAGGAAACCCAGGCTCGGCTCGATGACATGCTGCTGCGGTTCACCGACAAGCACCCCGACGTCATCGCGACGCGCGAGGTGCTCGCGCAGCTGCAGGCCCGCCAGAAACAGGAGATCGAAGCACTGCGGCGCGGGGATCCGGGCGCCGCGGCGGTCGCCGGCGCGCACTCGAATCCGCTCTACCAGGGCATCCAGGCGTCGATCAACCAGGTGGACGTCGAGCTCGCCGCGTTGCGCGTCGAGCTTGCCAATCATCAGCGCAATGCCGCGCAGCTGCGCCAGCTCGTCGACACCGCGCCGGAAGTCGAGGCCGAGTACGCGCGTCTCACGCGCGACTACGACGTGACCAAGACGCAGTACAACGAACTGCTGGCGCGCCTGGAGCGCACGCGCGTCTCGAGCGACGCCGAGGCGACCGGTGTCGTCGCGTTCAACGTGGTCGATCCGCCGACGGTGGGATTCAAGCCCAACTTCCCGAATCGTCCGCTGTTGCTCACGGTGGTGCTGCTGCTCGGCCTCGCGCTCGGCACCGCCGTCGCCTATCTACTGCACATGCTGCGCCCCGTGTTCTCCTCCGAGCGCTCGCTGGCCGAGCTGACCGGGCTGCCGGTGCTCGGCGCGGTGACGCGCACGTGGATCGACAAATATCGCGGGGAGATGCGCCGCGGCCTGATGCGTTACTCCATCGCCTCGGGAATGCTGGTCCTGGCGTTCATCGTGGCACTGGCCGCGCAGGGTCCCGTTTCGAAATTGCTGCGCCAGCATCTGGGTTAACTGCGGGGTTGCGCCATGAGTCTCGTCGAAAGAGCGCTTAAGAAGATGCAGGAGGCGGGCGCGGTTCCGCCTTCGACCGGCGCGGCCCCGGCCGCGCCC
>JAFAGC010000058.1 GCA_023423065.1 Pseudomonadota bacterium | reverse complement strand
GCGGCGGGTCCCGCGGTCGACGACGACTAACTAGCGTGCGCAGCGCGCCACGACGGCGCGGGTGCGCGGCGTGCGCGTGAACGTCACTTCGCTCGAGGTCACGCGGTAGTAGATGTTGCGCACGGTGAACGTCTGGTCGCACGGCCGTCCGAGCGCGATCGTGCCCACCGCGACGTTGATGTCGCTGTCGGTCACGTCGTAGACGGTGGCGTGCGTCGTGCGCAGCCCCGTTCCCGGCGGCGGGGTGGTCGGCGGCGGCGTGGTGCTGCCGGAAACCGTGATCGCGACCGAGCTGGAAGCGCTCGCGGAAGCCGCCACGGTCTTCTGTGCGATGTTGCTGTTGTCGGACTCGAGAGCGCGCGAATTGCGGGCGCGCACCGCGAAGTACCACGTACCCGGCGTCAGCGCGGTCACGGTCGCGGTCCGGGCCGTCACATCGTTGACCGCCAGCGTGCGCGTGAGAGCCGTGCTGCTCGTGCCGTACGCGACGGTGAATCCGGCGAGATCGTTGAGCTGGCTGCCGTCGGTGTTGGTCGAAGGCGCCGTCCAGTAGAGGACCGCGCGATCGCTCGCGCCCCAGGTGCAGGTCAGCGTGTAGTTAGTCGACGCGGTGATCGCCGCGAGCGTCTGCGTGCCGGACGCGGCCTTGGCGCCGCTCCATCCGCCGCTCGCCTGGCAGCTCGAGGCCGCCGGGTTGGTGGACCAGGTGAGCACGGGCGTCACGCTGCCGGTTCCTGAAGTCTGGTTCGCACGAAAGGTGACGACACCGGCCGTTTGCGCATGCGCCGCGACCGCGGCCATCATGGCCAGCCCGAATACGATTCTCCGTTTGTACATCTCGCCCCCGAGAAAAATAGTGGGACGAGATTGGCCGAACGGCCCTTACTGGTTCGATCGACGTGCGGAAATTGCGCGCCCTCCGGGGTGGCGCAGCATGGCGACAACTTGCGCGATTGCCGTAGTGAAAAGGACGATCGCGACCGGATGCGCCGGAGCTGGCGGCCGCGCGATCCGGTTCCAAGGGATTTTCTTCAGTGATGCGCGGGTTCGGAAATTTCCTTGAGTGCGCCCCCGGCCTGCTGTGCCACGGCCTGGCTGACGTCCCCCAGCGACACGACGCCCACGAGCTGGCGTTCGGCATCGAGCACCGGCAATCGCCGCACCTGCTGCTCGCCCATGACCTCGAGCGCTTCCTCGACATCCTGGTCTTCGTAGCAATACAACACCTGCGGCGACATCACGTCGCGCGCGCGCAGCCCGTTGCGCGCGGATCCATCGGCGACCGCGCGCACGACGATGTCGCGGTCGGTGACCATGCCGACGAGTTTGTCCTGGTCGGCGATCGGCACCGCGCCGATGTCGTAGTCGCGCATCACGCGCGCGATTTCGGAGAGGCGCGCGTCGGGCGGCAGTACGGCAACCACCTTCGTCATGATTTCCTGCACTTTCATCACGAACCTCCGTGTCGCGGCGTCGTGGGTGCAAGCGTGCGCGATGCACCCGTGGCGGCGCTGTCGGATGACGTGGCCAGGGCTCTAGGAAATCGTGAACGGCCGGTATCCCATGCGGCGGCCGCTATCCGCCTTCCTGAGTGGCGCTCCAGTATTTCTTCAGGCGAGCACGCGTCTCGGCTCGCATCTTGCGCCACTCGGCCACCTGCGGCGGAGACAGGACACTTTCAACCTGCGTGTTGAAGATCTCCTGTTCCTGCCTGGCGTATTTCACGACCGAGCGTTTTTCCCGGTTCGTGTCCAGACTGGTGAGCCGCGTGCGCGTTTCCTGGAGCTCGCCCTTGCGGCGGACCAGCAGCGGCGCGATCCGTGCCTCCTGCTCGGCGGTGAGGTTGAGCCGCTTGCGCATGGCCTCGAGCGCCGGCAAGGGTTGCTGCTGCTCCGCGGATCCTGATTCACCATGGGTCACGCCCGCCGAGAACAGCAGGCACAGTCCGAGACCCGCGATCATCGCGTTCATGAGGGCACGATGCGCGGCCCGTGCCAGGCATCCAATCGGACGATGGACTTATTCGGCGCGCGCGGCTTGCGCCTTACGCGGGATGCGGTCCGCCGTGACGCCCTTCAGCGGCGGCGCGAGCGAACGCCAGCTACCCCACTGCCCGCTCAGGCTGCGCTCGATCGGCCCGAGGTTCGCGTAGATCCGGTCCTGCACGAGCACGACGAGCGCGTCGTATCGGTCGAGCGCGGCATGAACTTCCACCGCGTACGTCGACGAATTGACGGGCTCGAACTGGGCGCGCTTGAAGTGCGCCATCATCGGTTCGAAGTGTTGCTGGAGCTCGTCCACCGGAGTCTCCGGCGGGCGCGGCACGGACTTGGTCTGCGGCGCGGTCGCCATGTGCAGAATGACGTCGTCGAGATTCTTCCAGGCGCTGAGCGCCGCTCGCACACGCGTGTACGAACCCGTGAGACCCGAGGCGCTCTCGAGCCGCGCGAGGTCGTCGCGCAACGCGGCGAGGTTCGCGCCCGCGGAGTCGTCGTGATGATCGTGGGTGCCCTCGATGCCGTGGGTGCCGACGTTGTTCTGCTCTTCGGGCTTGTAGTTCGTGCGGACCTGGAGCTCCGCGTCGAGCAGCGACAGCTCGTGCTGCTTCTGGTTCAGGATCGACTGGTACAGCACGCGATAGGCGGCGCTTTCTTCGGCGGTAAGTTCCTCGCCGCGCTCGACCTTCTCGAAAAGCGCGAGATTCTCCGCGCGGATCTTCTTGCCGAGCTCCTCGTGCGGCGTGACGATGGCCGCCTTCTCGTTGAGCAGGTCGACCCTCGCGGCGATCTCGTCCGCCGTCCACTTGGGCGGATTGAACGGGAAGCAGAGGAACATGAACGCGGCGACGAGGATCGCGGCGGTCCACACCAACAAGCGACGTCCCTTTCTCATTGTCAGGACTATACCTATCTACCGCGCGACCCGCTTGTCCTGGTTCTCATTCCTTCCCGGAGACCTCGTAACGCAACTCCCCGAAACCCGAGCCGACCCGCCGGACGGAGATCAGCCGCAGCTCAATTCGCACTCCTTCGCAGCAAACGTCCCATGTCGCGCACCGCGTGCGTGATCTGATCGACCTCGGCGCAACCATATCCGATGCAGAGCCCTTTCATCGGAAGTTTCCCGACCGTATACGGCGCGAGCGTCAGCGCTCCCGGAAGATGCCGTAGCGCAGCGTTCTCGACGTCCGCGGCATTCGCGGAATCGCGGATACGCGCGGTGAGGTGCAGGCCGGCGGGACCGGGCAGGACCTCGAGCCAGGGCGAAAGGTGCTCGCCGATCGTGTCCGCGAGCGCTGCCCGGCGCCGGGTGTAGATAGGCCGCATGCGCCGGATGTGTCGCGCCAGGTGACCCTCGGAAATGAAGGCCGCCAGCGTCACCTGCGTGAGCAGGTCGCAGTGCGAGTCGGTGCAGTACTTCGCATCGATGAGCGCGTCGCGCGCCCACGCCGGCGCGACGACGAAGCCCTTGCGCAAGGTCGGAAACAGACTCTTAGAGAAGGTGCCTACATAGAAGACGCGCGCATCCGCATCCAGCATCTGCAGAGCGTCCTGCGGCGCCTTGTCGTACAGGAATTCGCCGTCGTAGTCGTCCTCGATGATCGAGGCGCCGAGCTCGCGCGCCCGGGTCAGCAATGCCATTCGCCGGGCGCGCGGCATCACGGCGCCCGTGGGCGACTGGTGCGACGGCGTCACGCAGATCACCCTCACGCCGTCCGGCACCCGATCCACGCGCATGCCGTCCGCATCGACGGGCACCGGGATCAGCCTTGCGCCGGTGGCGAGCATGGCCGCGCGCACCGGCGGGTATCCGGGATTCTCCACGGCAACGCGGGTCTCGCCGGGCGTTACGAGGAGCCGCGCGAGGATGTCGAAGGCCTGCTGCGCACCCGACGTGACGACGACATCTTCCGGACTGCACGCGACCGCGCGCGCGCTCTATAACCGGACCGTGGAAGATGCGGATGGGCATGAATTGGAAGTGGTTTGGGCGGATGTGGCGAAGATGGCCGGTGCGTAATGGAGGGTTCGGCGGCGGCGGCGCGGGAGGGATTGCTCGCCCGCTGCCATTTGGCATGAATGAGCACGACGAAGCGGGACTAGATCCCGCAAAACTCCCGCAAGAACCTGGCTATTTTGCGCGCATGACCACCTGGTCATTTGCCATGTAGTCGGGACTCGATGCTCAGGCCGCGCGCTTTTTCTCCGCAGCTGCGAGATGCAATTCCGGCTTGAGACCCGCACGCGTCGCGAGCGTCAGCAACATGTCCATGCTGAAGTCCTTCCAAGCCCCCTTGAGCAGTGCCGAGACTCGAGGCTGAGTCATGCCCAGGTGTTTGGCGGCTTCGACCTGCGTGTAACCCTTCTCCTGCAGCCGTTCACGTAGCCGCATCATCAACTCCACGCGCAACGCCATCACGCGTGCCTCGGCTTCATCAAATCCCAGATCGATGAAAACGTTGCCGCTGCCGGCGATCACTCGCGTATCGGCAAGACGGGGATCACACTTTCCACGGGACTTACGGGTGGCGCTCTTCATGGCTTGCTCCTGGAATCAATTTGTACCGCCGCCCCAATCGCTTGCCGGACTGCCGCGGTCATTTCCCTCAGGTCATCACGACTGGATCCCAGAAACGTTAGGGGCTTCAGTCCAAGGATCGACTTTGGCATCGCGGCGAGTATTCGAGAATCTATATATTTATACAAATTTCTGAATAGGTCGCCGCAGGCAGCGGTCGATGGACATTTGGTAAGCCTCGCCAAGGCTTTCGCCGCCTCTGAGGTTTGGCCCCGTACGGTTTCTAGGTTTTTGCGTCACGCCGTTTCCAGGTTATTGCGCTGACAGACGTCGACTCGGGCGCGACTACCTGGCAATACAGCCGGTGCACGCAATTCCCCCGCAACCACCTGACTGCGGAGAAGATCGGGACAAGAGAACCGCGCCAAGCTGTTGTCGCGGTAGAAGAAGATGGCGCGCCCGGAGAGATTACTCGCCCGCTACGCGGGCTCGACCTTCGCCGGATCGAGGTCCTGACTTGTAGCGACGACTTCAGCCAGCTCAGGGCCCAACGCGCTACGCGCGTTGGTTCAACTCGGGGTGGCCGGCAGAGCCCGCTCAAGCGCCGTGCCCGAGTTGTCGAACTCCCGACCACCTGGTTCGTAGTTGGAGGGGGTGGAAATCTCGGGAAGGATGAGAAACGTAGATAGTTGATTTTGTTGAGTCAAAAGTCGCGAGCTCGCATGGCATCCGTTGCAATTGTCACGACTGAGCACGACGAAGCAGGACCAAGTCCCGCAAAACTCCCGCAAGTACCTGGCTAATTTTCGCGCGTAACAACCTGGTCACTAGCCATGTAGTCGGGACTCAAGGCTCAGGCCGCGCGCCTTTTCTCCGCCGCTGCGAGGTGCAACTCCGGCTTGAGGCCTGCACGAGTCGCGAGCGTCAGCAACATATCCATACTGAAGTCTTTCCAAGCGCCCTTGAGCAGTGCCGACACTCGGGGCTGGGTCATGCCCAAATGTTTGGCGGCTTCGACCTGCGTGTAACCCTTCTCCTGCAGCCGTTCACGTAGCCGCATCATCAGCTCCACGCGCAAAGCCAACACGCGCGCCTCGGCTTCATCGAATCCCAGATCGATGAAAACGTTGCCGCTGCCGGCGATTACTCTCGTGTCGTCGAGACGGGGGTCGCGCTTTTGACGAGTCTTACGGGTGGCGATCTTCATGGCTTTGCTCCAGGAATCAGTTTGTACCGCCGCCTCGCCAGATCCAGGTCCGCCTTTGCGGTCTTCTGGGTCTTCTTCTGGAAGGCATGCAACACGTAGATCGAATCGGAAAACTTGGTTACGTATACCGTGCGAAACGCCCCCGCGACATCGCGGACGCGGATCTCATAGGCACCGGCACCTACGGAAGCGATGGGCTTGAAGTCGGTGGGAGTGCCGCCGAGCTGCACGATCATCAGTTCCACGCCGATCGCGTGCCGAACTGCGGCGGGCATTTCCCGCAGGTCGTCACGACTGGAACCCAGAAACGTTAGTGGTTTCAGTCGTGGCATCGCGGCGAGTATTCCAGAATCTGTATATTTATACAAGTTTCGGAATAAACGACCCGTATTGGGGG
>JAFAGC010000050.1 GCA_023423065.1 Pseudomonadota bacterium | reverse complement strand
TCGCCGCGGCGTCGCGCGAACAGTCCTCCGGCATCGAGCAGGTCAACAAGGCCGTGATGCAGATGGACGAGGGCACGCAGCAGAACGCCGCGCTCGTCGAACAGGCCGCCGCCGCGAGCCAGGCGATCGTCGAGCAGGTGATCTCGCTCAATACCCTCGTCGCACGCTACCAGGTACGTGGCGATTCGAAGGCAGCCGCCGACTCGCAAGGCCGCCGCGCCCGGCCCCAGGCGCCGCGCGCGCCGCAGGTTCGCGCCGCGGCCGAGCCGCCGCCGGTTCGCAAGGCCGTCGGTGACGACACCGAATGGACCGAGTTCTGAGCCGGGGAGCGAACATGCAAGCAGCAGCCATTCAAACTTCCGGCGATCCCGCCGGCACGTCGCAGTTCCTCACCTTCGTCTGCGCGGGCGAGGAATACGGCGTCGACATCCTCTGCGTCCAGGAGATCAAGGGATGGGACGGCGTCACGCGCGTCCCGTACACGCCGCCCTATCTATTGGGTGTCATGAACCTGCGCGGCGTGATCGTGCCGGTCATCGACCTGCGCACGCGCTTCGGCGTCGAACAACGCGCCGCGGACAGCTCCACGGTCGTCATCGTGGTCCGCGTGCGGACCGACCACGGCGAAAAGACCGCGGGCATCGTCGTGGACGCGGTATCCGAGGTCTACAGCATCGGCCAGGACAGCATCAAGCCGACGCCGGATCTCGGCGCGTCGACCGAGGGCGCCTGCGTGCGCGGCCTGACGACCGTCGACGGAAAGATGGTCATGCTGCTCGACATCGATCAGCTGGTCGCGTCCTGCATCTCCACGCCGGCCGTGCGCGACGCGACGCGCTGATCCGCGTACCGCCATGATCCCGGAACCGACTTCGCAGACCACGGTGCGCCTCACGCGCATCGAATTCGAGCTCACGCAGTCGCAGTTCCAGCGCATCCGCGAGCTCGTGCGCACGCACACGGGAATCGCGCTCTCGGATCACAAGTTCCAGCTCGTCCACGGGCGGCTGGCGCGGCGTCTGCGCGCGCTCAAGCTCGACAACTTCGGCGACTACATCAAGGTGCTCGAGGGCGGTGGCCCGGAGATCGAAGAGTTCACCAACGCGGTGACGACGAACCTGACCTCCTTCTTCCGCGAGCCGCATCACTTCGAATACGTGTCGCGCGAGATGATCCCGGCATTGCGGGCGAGGGCGGCCGAGTCGCGCCGTCTGCGCATCTGGTGCTGCGCGGCCTCGACCGGTGAAGAACCCTATTCGATCGCCATGGTGCTGCGAGAAGCGCAGGCCCAGCTCGAGGGTTGGGATGCCAGGATCCTCGCGACCGACCTCGACTCCGCGGTGCTCGCAACCGGCGCGGCGGGCGTGTACTCGGCCGCGCGCTTCGAGAACATGGACATGAAGCGCGTCGGGCGCTACTTCGAGAAGGGAACGGGCGCGCAAACGGGCAACTACCGTGCGCGCGAGGAGCTGCGGAATCTCATCACGTTCAAGCAGCTCAACCTCATGAACCCCTGGCCGATGCGCGGGCCGTTCGACGCGATCTTCTGCCGCAACGTCATCATCTATTTCGACAAGCCCACGCAGCGCGTGCTGTTCGACCGCATGGCGAAACTGCAGCGTCCCGGAGACCTGCTGTTCCTCGGCCATTCGGAAACCCTGTACCGCGTGAGTACGCGCTACGAGCTGGTCGGCCGGACCATCTACCGCCGGCTGAAAGACTGAGGGACCGGTCATGTCACGGAAGAAGATCAAGGTTCTGGTCATCGACGACTCGGCGCTCGTGAGGCAGATCCTCGGCGAGATCCTGAAGGAAGCGAAGGACATCGAGCTGGTCGGCACCGCGTCGGATCCGTACGTGGCGCGCGAGCGCATCAAGGAAACCAATCCCGACGTGCTCACGCTCGACGTCGAGATGCCGCGCATGGACGGCCTGACTTTCCTCGCCAATCTCATGCGGCTGCGGCCGATCCCGACCATCATGGTCTCGTCGCTGACGGACAAGGGCGCGGAGATCACGCTGCGCGCGCTCGAGCTCGGCGCCGTCGATTTCGTATCGAAGCCCAAGACCGACATCGCGGGCACGCTCAAGGATTTCAGCGAGGAAATCCTCGCCAAGATCCGCGTCGCCGCAGAGGCGCGCGTGCACGCGCGCGGCGCGCCGGCGCTCCCCGCGACGGTGGCGCCGCGCCATTCTGCCGACGCCATCATTCCGCTTGGTGCCGCAAAACCGCGCGTTTTGCGCACCACGGACCGGGTCATCGCGGTGGGCGCATCGACCGGCGGAACGGAAGCGATCCGCGAAGTGCTGGTCTCGTTGCCGCCGGACAGTCCGGCGGTTCTGATCGCGCAGCACATTCCAGCGGCATTCAGCGGCCCGTTCGCGCGCCGCATGGACGCCGCCTGCCAGCTCAACGTCTGCGAGCCCACCGACGGCCAGCTCATCATGCCCGGGCACGTGTACATCGCACCGGGCGGGCGGCACTTGTTGGTGGAGCGCGACGGCGCGCGTTATCGCTGTCGCCTCAAGGACGGCCCGCCCGTCAACCGGCACATCCCGAGCGTCGACGTGTTGTTTCGCTCGGTGGCGCAGCAGGTAGGTCCCAACTCCGTGGGCGTCATCCTCACCGGCATGGGCGATGACGGCGCGCGCGGACTCAAGGAAATGCACGACGCGGGCTCTCCGACGATCGTGCAGGACGAAGTGACGAGCGTCGTCTGGGGAATGCCCGGCGCCGCCGTGAGGCTCGGGGCAGCGGACGAAGTAGTGCCGCTCGGCAAGATGGCGGAGACCGTCATGCGATTGGTGCAGTCGGCGGGCGCGCAGGCGTTCGCCGCACGTGGATAGGCAACAGGAACGACATCATGAGAACGATACTTACGGTTGACGACTCTCCCTCGATGCGCCAGATGGTGCGCGCAACGCTGGAGTCGGCCGGTTACGGGGTGGTCGAAGCGACGGATGGCCAGGAGGCGCTCGAGTTCGCACGCAAGGAGAATGTCGACCTCGTGATCTGCGACGTGAACATGCCGCGCATGGACGGCATCACATTGGTACGCGAACTGCGCACGCTGAAGGGTTATCGCCTGACGCCGCTGCTGCTGCTGACGACCGAGTCGAGCCAGGACAAGAAGTCCGAGGGCAAACGCGCCGGCGCCACCGGCTGGATCGTAAAGCCCTTCAATCCGACCCAACTGCTGGCGGCGCTCGACCGGTTGCTCAGTGCTGCATGACCGTGGCTAACGCGATTCCGTTGCCACCGCTGCTGGAGCTGACCTCGAATCAGCTGCAGGCCGCGGTGCAGAACGCGAGCGAGGAACTCGAGCGGCTCGCCGGCTCGGTCGCGGCCTTCGTCAGGCTCGGCGCCGAGATGCGCGCGCACCCGGATCCGGCGATCGCGGCGCACGGCGCGCGCGTCGCGGCCGAGGCCGAACGCGCGCTGTTTGCGATGCAATTCCACGATCCGCTCGTGCAGCGCCTGCGCCACGTGAGCGCCGCGCTCGGCGATCTGCGCGAAGCGCTCGCGGCGCCCACCGCGCCGCCGATGAACCTGCTGCTCGCGGTCATCCGCGCGCGTTACACGATGGAAGACGAGCGGCGGATCTTCGACTTGATGCTCGCGCAGCTTCCGGAAGCCGAACGCGGCATCGCCGAATCCGCACACGATTCGCCTCGCGGCAGTATCGAATTGTTTTGAGACTCACCTGGGCATAAGGACATGACCGAACGAATCAGGACGAACAATTTCCAGCAGGTGAGGGGAAACCCGCCGCCGGACGCGGAGCTCAAGCCCGCGTTGCCGCAGTTCGCGCATGTCGCCCGTTACTGGGACCAGGTCCATGAATGTTTCGCCGCGCGCGTCCTGCCCGGCGAGTACTACGTCACTCCCCACGAAGAAGCCGTTTCGACGGTGCTCGGATCGTGCGTGTCCGCCTGCATTCGCGATCCGCGCATCGGTGTCGGCGGGATGAATCACTTCATGCTGCCGCTCGACGGCTCGCGGGGCACGAGCTCCTGGGGCGATGCCGTGAGCTCGGCCACGCGTTACGGCAACGTCGCCATGGAGCGGCTCATCAACGAGATCCTGAAGCTCGGCGGCCGCCGGCAGGACCTGCAGATCAAGCTGGTCGGGGGCGGGCGCGTGCTGCCGGACATGTCCACCGACATCGGCGAGCGCAACATCGCGTTCGTTCGGCGCTTCATCGAGAACGAGGGATACCAGGTGCTGGGCGAGGACCTCGGCGACCGCTTCGCGCGCCGCGTGGTGTATTTCCCGCAGTCCGGCCGAATGCGGGTGCGCAAGCTCATGCCGGGCCGCGACGAGAACTTCGCGGTGCAGGAGCGGGCATACCTCAGGCACCTCGATTCGGCGCCGATCGAGGGAGATATCGAGCTGTTTTAGCTCTACTTCACATAAGCCGGCCAATTCCGGGGCTTGTCATTAAATAGTCCGACCCGGCGTCCGATAACGATTCAGGAGACGGATGCAGATTTCATGACCCTCAAGTTAGTCGGTTTGGCGCCCCCGCCGAGTGGCGCGAATGCGCGCCAGTCGGACCTCGCGCGCCTGGTCGAAACGCTGAACGTGGAACTCACGAGCGAGCGCATCGACCTGCCGAGCTTTCCCGACGTCGCCGCGCGCGTCCGGCGCGCGCTCACCAACGAGCAGGTGGACGTCGAGCAGGTGGTGCGCATCATCAGCGCCGAGCCCGCGCTCGCCGCGCGGCTGCTGCAGCTCGCGAACTCCGCGGCCCTCAACCCGGGCCGCAAGCGGATCACGGACCTGCGCAACGCGGTATCGCGCATCGGTTTCAACATGGCCCGCAGCGCGACCATCGCATTCGCGATGTCGCAACTGCGCCGCGCCGAGGCGTACAAGGGCGTGGGCGAGGAGTTGTCCGAGTTGTGGCGCCAGTCGACGCACACCGCCGCGGTGTGCCACGTCGTGGCGCGACGCTTCTCGCGGATCAATCCGGACATCGCGTTGCTCGCGGGACTTCTGCAGAGCGTCGGCAAGCTCTATCTACTGACCCGGATCGTGCGTTTTCCGTCCGTGCACTCCGACCCCGGCACCTGCCAGCGCGTCATGAGCGACTGGCACGTACGCATGGCGCAGGCCATCCTGAAGAACTGGGAGCTCTCCGACGAGATCGTCTCGGCGATCGCGTTGGGCGAGAGTGCCTGGCGGGAACACGAGGGGGTCACCGATCTCGGCGACGTGCTCGCGATCGGCGCCATCCTCGCGCAGCTCGGGCCGGATCCGCGTGCGCACGAGATGCTGTTCCTCGACAGCGCGGCGGCGCGCCGCATGAAGCTCGATGCCGAGTCGTGCGTGGCCGCGCTCGCCGAATCCCAGGATTCGATCGCTTCGCTGCGACAGGCGCTGGGCGCATGAGTGCGACGGAGGCATCGGTCGGCTCGCGCGCACTGCCGAACACGGTGGTGTTCGCGTTCGTGAAATCGCTCGCGGCCGATCTGTCGGAGGGGCAGGTCGCGCTGCCTTCCGTGCCGGAGGTGGTGACGCGCCTGCAGCGCGCCCTCTCCGACGACGGAGTGAACAACGAGACGGTGGTGCGCCTGATCGGCTCCGAGCCTTCGCTCGCCGCGCGTCTCATGACTGTCGCGAATTCGGCCGCGCTCAACGCGTCGTCGCGCCAGATCGCCGACCTGCGCACCGCGGTCGCACGCGTGGGTTTCAACATCGTGCGGTCGGTCGCGCTGAGCTTCGCGGTCGAGCAGCTGCGCCGCTCGGGCGACTTCCGCCACCTCGAAGGACAGCTCGACACGTTGTGGCGGAAGGGCGTGCAGATCGCGGCGTTGAGCCACGTGATCGCGCGGCGCTTCTCCTCGCTCAACGCGGACACGGCGCTGCTCGCCGGCCTCATGCACAACGTCGGTCGCATCTACATCCTGACCCGTGCGAGCAAGTTCCCGGCGCTCACCGCCGACCCGCTCACCTATGAATCGATCGTGCGCGACTGGCACACGAACGTCGCCAAGGCGCTGCTCGAGAACTGGAAGGTCGCCGAAGAAATCGTCGACGCGGTGGCCGGCCACGAGGATTTCAATCGCGAGGCGCGCGGGCCGGTGACGCTCACGGACGTCCTGGCGCTGGCAACGATAGTCGACGGCAACCGGAACGGCACCGAGATCCCGGACCCGAGCCCGACGCTGCTCGCCGCGCTCAAGCGAATGCAGCTCCAGGTGCGCGATTGCTACGCCGTACTGGACGAATCCGCGGATGAAATTACCGCGCTCAAGCGCGCGCTGGGAGACTGAGGATGGCACCGATGGCGTTAGGGACGACCACCATCGAGGATATCGTCGCGCACGACGCGGCGGCTCTCGAGAAGGACCTTGCTTCGATCCGGCCGGACGGACAGCTCACGCTGCCCGGCGTGCCGCAGATCGTCACGCGACTGCAGCAGATGCTGTCGGATCCCGAAGTGGGAATCCCGCAGCTCGTGCCGGTCATCAGCTACGAACCCATTCTCGTGGGGCGCGTGCTGCAGATGGCGAATTCCGCCGTGCTGAATCCGACGCGCAAGCCCATCACCGACCTGCGCACCGGCGTGACACGCGTGGGTTTCGACCTGCTGCGTTCCGCGGCGCTCGCGTATGCGTTGCGCCAGGTATCCCAGGCGCATTCGGTCAAGGACATCCGCCCGCACCTCGAAGCGCTGTGGGAGCGCAGCGCGTGGACCGCGGCGGTGTCGTACGTCATCGCGCGCAAGTTCACGAACCTGAATCGCGACGTCGCCTTCCTCGGCGGCCTCATGCACGGCGTCGGCAAACTGTTCATCCTCATGCGCGCCGCTCACTATCCATTCGTGCTGCGCGATCGAGGCAAGTA
Source organism: Pseudomonadota bacterium (assembly GCA_023423065.1). Lineage (GTDB taxonomy): Bacteria > Pseudomonadota > Gammaproteobacteria > Steroidobacterales > Steroidobacteraceae > CADEED01. The sequence continues at coordinate 14,309 of JAFAGC010000050.1, read as the reverse complement.
CACCGGCATCATGCGCAAGTGGCACTCGAAGTTCGCGAAGACCATCCTGTCCGGCTGGCGCATCCACGAAACCGTCATCCAGGCGGTGCTGCGTTACGAGGATCTCAACCGCGAAGTGGTGGGTGAGGAGCCCGATCTCACCGACATCCTCGCGGCGAGTTACCTCGTCGTCGGCCACACCGGCCGCATGCACGACCTCTCGATGACCGTCGAACGGATCGCGGCGTTCTCGCGGTTGCGCCTGGACATAAGGGCCATCGAAGAGGCCCTGGAAGGCGCCAAGGAAGAGATCGAGGACCTCCGTCTCGCGATCAAGTAAGGGGCCCCCTGACGGGGCGGGCGTGATGAATTCGCCCTAAATCGGGGACGGGTCCTGCCGATACAGGAAGCAGGTACCTGTACCGCGATTTACTTATTGGAGACGGAAATGAAGAAGACCCTTTCGGTTGCAGCAGTCTGGGCGGTTTGCGCGCTCCCGGCCTTTGCATGCGAAAGACCCACGGCGCCGACGTCCATCCCCGACGGCAAGACCTCGTCGATGGAAGAGATGATGGCGGCCAAGAGAACCGTCGACGCTTTCAAGAAGAGCATGGAGGAGTACCTGGCCTGCGAGAAAAGCTCGGCCAAGCAGACCGCCGCCCATGCCGAGCTCGAAAAGGTGGCCGACCGCTTCAATGCCGAGGTTCGCGCGTTCAAGGCGAAGGGCTGAGTCGCAAAGCTTTGAAACGCCGCGCGGCCGGGAGACCGGTTGCGCGGCGTTTTTGCATTCGGGCCGCGAAAACCGGATATTTGCGACAAGACATATAACAAGAGTCGCCCCATGCAGCCTGAAAACGTCCGCTCCGCGGCCGACGCACGCCGGATCGTCGAGGAGCGCAAGCTGGATCACGTGAAGGTCGGCGTTTTCGACAACGACGGCATCCTGCGCGGCAAGTACATGGGCCGCGACAAGTTCTTCTCGGCCCTCGAGAAGGGGTTCGGCTTCTGCGACGTCGTGCTCGGGTGGGACTCGAACGACCAGCTCTACGACAACGTGCGTTACACCGGCTGGCACACGGCTTATCCGGACGCGCCGGTGCGCGTGCTGCCGCAGACCTGCCGCGCGGTCCCGTTCGAAGGCGACATGGTCATGTTCCTGGGCGAGTTCATGGACAAGGCGGAAGCGGTGTGCCCGCGCGGCACGCTGCGCCGCGTGCTCACGAAGGCCGACGACATGGGCTACCGGGCCATCGCGGCCACCGAGTTCGAGTTCTTCATGTTCAAGGAGACTCCGGAGTCGGTGCGCGAGAAGGGCTTCCGCGATCTGACTACCATGACGCCGGGATTCTTCGGCTATTCGGTGCTGCGCAGCTCGGTGCACTCCGAGTTCTATCACCAGCTGCTCAAATTGTGCGCCGACATGCGCATCCCGATCGAAGGCCTGCACACCGAGACGGGGCCGGGCGTGCTCGAGGCGGCGATCCAGTACTGCGAGGCGCTCGAGGCCGCGGATCGCGGCGCGTTGTTCAAGACGTTCACGAAGGTCCTCGCGCAGCGCAACGGCATGATGGCGACGTTCATGGCGAAGTGGTCGAAGGACTGGCCGGGGCAGAGCGGCCACATCCACACCTCGCTCGAGCGCAAGGCCGACGGCAAGGCGGTGTTCCACGATTCCGCGAACCCGCACAACATGTCCGACGAGATGCGCTGGTACGTCGGCGGCCAGCAGAAGCTCATGCCCGAACTACTAAGCATGGTCGCATCGACGGTGAACAGCTATTCGCGGTTGATCCCGGGGTTCTGGGCGCCGACGTCGGCCACGTGGGGTGTCGAAAACCGCACGACGGCGCTGCGCGTGATCCCGGGCGGGCCGCACAGCCAGCGCGTCGAGTACCGCATCGCGGCGGCCGACATCAATCCCTATCTCGGCATCGCGGTGGCGATCGGCTCCGGGCTCTACGGCATCGAGAATCGCATCGAGCCCGACGCGGCGGTCGAGGGCAATGCGTACGAGAAGAAATTCCCCGCATCGCGCAAGCTGCCGCGCACGCTCACCGAGGCATCCGAGTGGTTGCTCAAGTCGAAGGCGGCGCGCACGCTGTTCGGCGACGAGTTCGTCGAACACTACGCGGCGAGCCGCGAATGGGAAGACCGTGAGTTCCGTCGCGCCATCACCGACTGGGAGCTGGCGCGCTACTTCGAGATCATCTGATGACGATCCAGAAAACAATCAGTCCGGTAGATGGGCGCGTGTACGTCGAGCGGCCGCTGGCCACGCTCGGGGAGATCGACTCCGCTCTCACTGCGGCGCGCAAGGCATTCCTGAGCTGGCGCGGATCGTCGGTCGCGGACCGCGCCGCGATCCTCACGCGTTTCTGCGACGAATTCGAGAAGCGCGGCGCGCGGATCGCCGAGGAGCTGACCTGGCAGATGGGCCGTCCGGCGCGCTTCGCGCCGAGCGAAGTGCGCGGCACGCTCGAGCGCGCGCGGCACATGATCGCGATCGCACCCGCCGCGCTCGGGGACCTCGATGCCGGGCCGAAGGAGGGCTTCACGCGGTTCGTGCGGCGCGAGCCGCTCGGCGTGGTGCTCACGGTCGCCGCGTGGAACTACCCCTACCTGATCGCCGTGAACAGTGTCGTGCCCGCGATCATGGCGGGTAACGTCGTGATCCTGAAACATTCGGCGCAGACGCCGTTGTGCGCGGAAAGATTCGCGGAGTGTTTCGAGGCGGCGGGTCTGCCGAAGGGTGTGTTCCAGGTCTTGCACACCTCGCACGAGGACACGGACCGGATCATTCGCGATCCGCGCGTGGATTTCGTCGCGTTCACGGGGTCCGTCGCGGGAGGCCGCGCCGTGCAGCGCGCGGCGTCGACTCGTTTCATCGGTGTCGGGCTCGAGCTCGGCGGGTGCGATCCGGTCTACGTGCGCCACGATGCGAACCTCGATCACGCCATCGAGAACATCGTCGATGGCGCGTACTTCAATTCGGGGCAGTCGTGTTGCGGGCTGCAGCGCGTGTACGTGCACCACGGCGTGTACCAGCGCTTCGTCGATGGCTTCGTCGATCTCACCCGCAAATACCTGCTGGACGATCCCACACAGCAGGGGACGACGCTCGGACCGCTGGTTCGCACCGCGGCGGCGGATGGCGTGCGCATGCAGATAGACGCGTCCGTGACCGCGGGCGCGCGCGCGGCGATACCGGAGGGCGAGTTCGCCTTGAGCAAGCCCGGCACGCCGTATCTCGCACCGCAGGTGCTGCTCGACGTGAATCACCGCATGCCGGTGATGCGCGAGGAAATCTTCGGCCCCGTCGCAGGGGTCATGAAGGTGGGCTCGGACGACGAGGCCGTCGCCCTCATGAACGACAGCGACTACGGCCTCACCGCGGCGGTGTGGACCGAGGACGAGGAGGCGGCGATCGCGCTCGGCCAGCGCGTGAACACCGGGACCTGGTTCATGAACCGCTGCGACTATCTCGATCCGGCGCTCGCGTGGGTGGGCGTGAAGGATTCGGGACACGGTTGTACGCTGTCGGTCGTGGGTTACGAGCACCTGACGCGCCCCAAGTCGTTTCACCTGAGGACCCGCACGAAATGACCACTCCGATGAAGGGCAACTGGAACTACCCGACGCGCGTCTGGGCGGGGCCGGGCCGCATTTCCGAGCTGCCGAAGGCCTGCGAGGAACTCGGCATCGTGCGGCCGCTGATCGTGACGGACTCGGGCCTCAAGGACTCGCCGATGATCCGCAATGCGCTCGGCCTGCTGCGCAACGCCAGACTATTCGCGGACGTGCGCGGCAACCCCGTCGCCGCGAACGTCGAGGCGGGCCTCGCGGCCTACCACGCGGGTGCGCACGACGGGGTCGTCGCGTTCGGCGGCGGCTCGGCGCTCGACGCCGGCAAGGTCATCGCGTTCATGTCCGGCCAGACGCGGCCACTGTGGGATTTCGAGGACATCGGGGACTGGTGGACGCGCGCGGATCCGAAGGGCATCGCGCCCGTCGTGGCCGTGCCCACCACGGCCGGCACCGGTAGCGAGGTGGGCCGGGCAGGGGTCATCCTCAACGAGCAGACGCACCAGAAGAAGATCATCTTCCATCCGAAGATGTTGCCCGGCATCGTGATTTCCGACCCGGAGCTCACCGTGGGACTGCCGTCGAACGTGACGGCCGCGACCGGGTTCGATGCGTTCGTGCATTGCTTCGAGGCATTCTGCGCGCCGGGATTCCACCCGCTGGCCGACGGCATCGCGCTCGAAGGCATGCGGCTCATCAAGACCTATCTACCGCGCGCGGTGCGGCTCGGCGTGGACCTCGAGGCGCGCTCGCGCATGCTGGCGGCCGCGAGCATGGGCGCCACGGCGTTCCAGAAGGGCCTCGGCGCCGTGCATGCCATCGCGCATCCGGTGGGCTCGTTCTTCGATACGCACCACGGCCTGACCAACGCCGTGATCCTGCCTTACGTCATGGTGCACAACCGCGAGGCGATCGCGGACGGCATGCGCGTGGTCGCGCGCGTGCTCGATCTGCCGAAGCCCGGCTACGACGGTGTGCTCGACTGGGTGCTCGCGTTCCGCAAGGAACTCGGCATTCCGCATTCGCTCGGCGAGATCGGCGTGACGCTGCGCAATCCGGAGGAGATCGGCCGCGAGGCGGCGATCGACCCATCCGCGGGCGGCAACCCGGTCCCGGTCGATGCGTTCACGCTGGAGCGCATATTCCGCTCGGCGGTGAAGGGCGACCTGTCCTTGAAGAGTTAGGCGCGCGTGACGCGCATCCTCGTCATCGACGGCAACGAGGCCGCTACGCGCACGAAGCACGTGGCGGTGGGCGGAACGGATTCGGGCGAGGGGTATGCCGCGACCCTGGCGCGGATTTCGCCCGGCATCCAGTGCGACATCGTTCGTCCCGCGGACGAAGAACCCAAACTACCTCAGGGTGTGGCCATCGCGGACTACGACGGCGCCGTGATCACCGGCTCCGCGTTGAACGTCTATTCGCGCGAGCTCGCCGTGCAGCGGCAGATCGAGCTCGTGAAGCACGTATTCGAAGCCGGCGTGCCGTGTTTCGGCAGTTGCTGGGGCTTGCAGGTGGGAGTGACCGCGGCCGGCGGGACGGTGATCCGCAATCCGCGCGGCCGTGAGTTCGGATTCGCACGCCGGATCATGCTGAGCGCGCTCGGCCGAGACCACGCGATGTTCCAGGGCAAGCCGGAAGTGTTCGAGGCGTGCACCGTTCACGTCGACACGGTCGAGAGCCTGCCCCCGAACTCGACGCCGCTCGCGCACAACGACATGGGTCTGCAGGCCGCGGAGATCCGTCTGCCGAAGTCGACGTTCTGGGGCGTGCAGTACCACCCTGAATATACGATCGCGGAAATCGCCGCGATGGCGCGACGCTATCGCGAAGTGTTGATCCGCGACCAGCTCGTGAAGGATGAGGGTGAGCTCGATGGGCTCGCCGCGGATCTCGTCGCCTTCAACGAAAATCCCGACGACGCGCGGCTGGCGTGGCGCTTCGGAGTGGGTCCCTCGGTTACGGATTCCAGCGTGCGTCTCGCCGAGATCCGCAATTGGCTCGAGAAGCAGGTGCGGCGCCAGGGCAATTCCGCGGCGCGGACAACACGCGGCTGAATCGTCTTCAATCGACCGGCGTGGCTGTCACCGGATGCCGCGTCGTTGCAGAGTCGATGCAGACCGCCGGATAACCAGGATCGCACCAGATGGATCACAATCCGTACAACCCACCGCGAACGAATACGGAAACTTCGATCGAGGCGGAACCGGTCGAGGTGGCCCCTCGGCCGATCTCGGTCTGGTTCCTGATCGCCTTGTTCGTGGTCTTCGGCCTGCTTTACGTCACTCTCACCGCCCGATTCCTCGCCTCGGCATCGAATCATTTGGAAAGGATCAGCGCGGTGCCGTTGGCCATTACCTTGTTCTGGCACTTCACGCTCATCTCGATCTCGTTTGGCGCCGCGTATGGCGCATTTCGGCGGCATCGCTGGAGCCGCTGGTTAGGCGTCGCGGTCGTTGTCGCGATCGCGTGTTTCATGGCGCTCAGGGAGGACACCGCGGAATACGCGAACGATGCCGAACGCGGGGGCGCTTTCATGGGCAAGGTCCTCGTGCTGTTGCTGTTCGCGTGGTGGGCCTACGCGCTCGCGTTTTCGGCGAAGGCGAAGCGGTACTTCCAGAAGTCGGCAGCCCTCGACGTCTGAAGCCGCGTACGTCAGGCGATCCTCATGGGCATCATCACTCGAATCACCGATTTCATCGCCCGTAAGAATGGCGGCGCGACAACTCCCGACGAGTACTACGAGCTCAAGGGCAAGGGCCTCGAGCGCGTCCTTGGGCCGATGCATGGCTACGTCGGGCACGCCATCATTCCGTACGAGATCGGCGGCCCCGTGGACATGTACTACTTCGCCCAGCCTGACGGATCGACCGCGTTCGCGACGATGGAACTGCTGAACTACGACGGCAGCGGTCCGAAGAAGAGTTCGATCGGGACGTACGAGCTCGTGGCGTTCACCCGCCACCGCGTCACCGTGCCCGAACCGAATCCGCCATTCGATGCGATCGAGAACCGGATTCGCGAATTGTTCACGACCATCGGTCGCTACTCGACGAGCACCGTGCTCAATCCGCGCGAAACCGCGGAAGTGCCGATGAACGACAACGAGCCGATCCGTTGCGTGATATTCGACGAATACTCGAAGTCGGGCGCGCCATTTCGCATCGGCGACAAACTACATGGCCTGTTGCTCTGCGTGGAGGTTCATCCGTCCGAGCTTGCGTATGCGCGGGCCAATGGCACCGCGCAGTTGATCGACCTGCTTCAAGGCGCCGGGCACTATCCAAATAGTGATCTGGATCGGGACGCGGTTGCATGATGCAGCACGCGTCATTGGCCGATGCCGCGCTGCTCGCGATAGGTCGCACGATCGTGAAGTTCCAGCGGCTCGAGCACTACTTGAAGCGCGCTTCCATGCTGCGTCCGCTAGAAGGAACTCTCATGAAGTTTCAGGACGAAATGCAGAAGCGCCGAGCACGATCGGCAACTCTTACCCTCGGAGGAGCGATTCAAGCTTGGTTGTCCGCGGCCGACGGCAAGTTGACCGAGAATGGGTTAACGAACGATCTGTTCGACGTGACGATGCAGGTCGCTTTTTCTTTTTTTCCGGACGCCGAGTCTCTCAACGCCCATGGCGCAGCGCTCAAGTCTCTGCTGGAGACGCGAAACAGCATGGTTCACGACCGTTTCGTGAACGTCCAATGGGATTCACCAGAGGAGTGTCAGCGGCTCATAGCGAAGCTCGATGCCGTGAACCAGGACATTGATCGGCAATTGAACTTCCTCACGTCAATCCTTGGTGCCGTCAAGACCCTCGGCGCGATTCGCACGGAGGACCTCGAATTGCTCCTTGCGGAACCGACTTCGCAAACAGCGACTGAACCATGACATTGAGAATCGCACCGGCTGCAAGGTCGTCCCATGACTCTCGCTACCTTTCAAAAAAGCGGATTCGGGCGCGTGTCGATGTCCTCGCGGATGGTCGACGACACGTGGCCCGAGCTCATCCTGGACCGCGATCAGTTCTCGATGATCACCGGCGTATTGTCGCGCTTCGGCCCGAGCCTGCCCACGATCGGTAGTTTGAGCGACAGGCTCTTCGGATCGACGCCGAAATTGAGGCCGAGCACGTTCACCTCGAGTCCTTCCTCGACACCGGCCGCGACTCCGACCAGCCCGAACACGCTCGCCTGTCCGCCTGTGCCGCTCGGCGTCTTGTGCACCGAGCGCCAGCCGAGGTAGTCCTTGCCGATGGCGGTCGGGGGCAGGTCGACGCGCAGCTCCGGCACCCGCCGCAACACGAACGCCGTGAACGTATTCGAGTTCGGGCCCGGCCACACGTGGTAGCGGTCGGGATAGGGGTACTCCGCCACCGCGGTCTCGATGCGCTGGATGATCTCGTCCACTCCCGGACCGCGGATGTCGCCTAACAACTCGGGTTTCGCGCCGTACCAGCGCCCATCGGCCGGCCGGTTGCGCGCGACGAGCGCGGTGCCGGTGCGTTTGAGCCGCCAGCCCATGACTTCGTGCACCGTGAACTCGCTGGCATTCGCCGGTTTGACCGCGATCCAGGTGTGCACACCGAACCAGCCCCGCCAGCTCACGGCTCGCGCCGAGTAGACCTGCACGACGGCTTCAGGCGTGGTCGCCGGATCGGGCGCCAGGCCCACGGGTTCACGCGAAGCGGTGCGCCAGTCGGCCGCGCCGAGTTCGCCGCTGAAGGTCAGGTAGAGGATCGCCACGGGGACGTAACCCAGGATCACCGCGAGTGTCAGTCGGCGCTTCTTCTTGGCGGGCATGCAACACGGACACTAGCACTTCCCGGTGAGTTCCGATTGGGGGATTCCCGGGTGTCGGCGGCCGGGGACAGTTCGAAGCAGCGCACAGTTTTGGGCCTGCGGGATTGCTCAGGCGGGAACCGGCCATTAGCGTGAAAACTCATGATTTTCCGCGGCGGAATCCTTTGTTCCCTGGTGGCCACGTTGCTGCTCGCGACCGCTCCGTCCGCGCGCGCCGGGGAAACACGGATCCAGGACATCGTCGACCGTGAGGTACCGACGCTCAAGGACGGCACCCGGATCCCGATCGGCGAGGTCCAGCGCGCGCTCCTGCAGGCGCTGCTCAAACACAAGTTCGATGCCGCGCCCGTCGCGCCCGGACACATCGTTGCGCGATACACCCAGCGCCGGCGGTCGTTCGAAGTGGACATCCTCTACACCGAGACGGCCTATTCGGTGCGCTACAAGACGGGCCAGCGCGTGAAGTTCGACGACTACAACGAGCGTCTCGTGTTGCTCGGCGAGCAGGTGGACGAGCAGTTCGAAGTCGTGATGCAGCGAATGAAGCGCATCGCGCTGAAGCAGACTCGACGCAGTCTCAGGGCGTAAGCCCGTCGCGGGCATGCTCGCGGAGCGTTTATGCTCCGCGCCATGCAACGCCCCGATCTGAATACCCTGCGGATCGAAACTCGACGGCTCATCCTGCGCCCGCCGCGGATGGAAGACTTCGATGCGTGGGCGGAATTCCAGGCGGACGAAGAGGCCACGCGTTTCATCGGTGGCCCGCAGGCGCGCGCCACCGCGTGGCGCACGTTCATGGGGATGTGCGGCTGCTGGCACATGACCGGCATCGCGATGTTCTCGGTGATCGAGAAATCCTCCGGCCACTGGGTGGGGCGGCTCGGACCGTGGTTTCCGGAGGGCTGGCCGGCCGCGGAGGTCGGTTGGGGCATCGCACGAGCGCATTGGGGCAAGGGTTACGCGAGCGAGGGCGCGGCGGCCGCGATGGACTACGCGTTCGACGTGCTCGGTTGGACCGAGGTGATCCACGCGATCCACGAGGACAACAAGGCCTCGCAGGGCGTTGCGAAAAAACTCGGCTCGCGCCTGCTGCGGCGGGTGGCCATGCCATTTCCGTTCCAGGACATGCCCGTGGATGCCTGGGGCCAGACCCGCGAAGCATGGAAGTGCGCCCGAGAAATGGGGACATTCTCCGTTTCCTAGCAAAAGGGGTCAGACCTGACCCTCAGTCGTCAGCCTGATCGACGGCGCCTCGTCAGCGCCCGCCGATTCCGCCGGGCCTCCGAAACGCCCATCGTGTACTCGTCATTCACAGAGTGGCCGCACGGAGTCTGCCATGTTGCGAACCCCCGACGAGACGCTCCCCATCTGGCACGAGGCCGTGCCCACCGACGCCGTCTCCCGGCCACCCGATGACGCGGCCGTCTGCGTGATCGGCGCCGGCATCGCCGGCCTCACCACCGCCTATCTACTGCAGCGCGACGGATACGACGTGCAGGTCCTCGACGCCTACGCGCCCGGTGCCGGCGAAACCGGCCGCACCACCGCGCACCTGACCGCCGTGCTCGACGACCGCTTCTCGCACCTCGAGCGGTTGTTCGGCGTCGACGACACACGCCTCGCGGTGGACAGCCACCGCGCCGCGATCGACCAGATCCAGTTCATCGTGCAGGAAGAGGGCATCGCCTGCGACTTCGAGCGCGTCGACGGCTACCTGATCAGTACGAGCCCGACGCAAGACCGGTTGCTGCGCGACGAGGAAGTCTCCGCTTCGCGGCTCGGCCTGGATCCCGAGCCGATCGACGCACTGCGGCTCGACAGCGTCTCCTTCGAAAGCCCCGCGCTGCGTTTTGCGAACCAGGCGACCTTTCACGCGGGGCGCTACCTGCGAGGACTCGCGCGCGCCTTCGCTCGCCGCGGCGGGCGCATCGCGACCGGCACGCGCGCCGTCAAGGTGACCGGCGGCGAAAACGCCACCGTGACGCTCGAGTCCGGCACGACCCTGCGCGCGATGCACGTGGTCGTCGCGACCAACACGCCGTTCAACGATCGCGTCCGCATGCACACCAAGCAGGCCGCCTACCGCACGTACGTGCTGGGCTTCGACATCCCGAAGGATTCCGTGCCGCCGCATCTCTACTGGGACCTAGAGGATCCCTATCACTACGTCCGCTGCGTGCGCGGCGACGCCCGCGACACCCTCATCGTCGGCGGCGAGGATCACAAGACCGGCCAGGCGAACGACGCGCCGCTGCGTTTCCAGCGACTGGAGGAGTGGAGCCGCACGCCCTTCAAGTTACTCGGCGAAATCACGCACCGCTGGTCGGGTCAGATCATGGAGCCCATCGACGGCCTCGCGTTCATCGGCCGCAATCCGCTCGACGACGAGAACGTGTACATCGCCACCGGCGATTCCGGCAACGGCATGACCCACGGCACGCTCGCGGGCATGATCCTGTCCGACCTCATCGTCGGCCGCCTCAATCCGTACGAGAAACTCTACGACCCCGCGCGCAAGAACGTGCGTGCGGCCGCGACCTATCTGGGCGAGAACGCGAACTTCGTCGGCCACATGATCCGCGACTGGACGCGCGGCGCCGAGGTGCACGACCGCCGCGACATCCCGAGCGGCGAGGGCGCGATCGTGCGTGATGGCGCATCGCTCGTGGCCGTGTATCGCGACCAGGATGGCTCCCTGCACGAGCGCTCCGCGGTGTGCACGCATCTCGGCTGCGTCGTGCAGTGGAATTCGAGCGAGAAGAGCTGGGATTGCCCGTGCCATGGTTCGCGCTTCAGCGTCGATGGCGCGGTGCTCAATGGACCGGCGAAGGCTGGCTTGGGAGAGTCGGCGGGCGCACATCACGCGCGCAAGCGGATTGCCTGACCCAATCTAATAGATGCGCGGCACCAGGCGCTTCGTGCGCCGCATGTAACCCGTGTACGGCGTGCCGAGCGCATTCGCGAGCGCGTGTTCCTCGACGTTCATGCGCCGATTGAACGCGAGCATCGTCGGGATGACGATCACCACGAGCGACACCCAGTTGTCGAGACACAGCGCGAGCCCCAGGAACGCGAGCAGCGCGCCCGCGTACGACGGGTGTCGGATCAGCCTGTACGGACCCGTGTCGATGACCTCGTGGCGCGAGTGAATCGCGACGTTCACCGTGAAGTAGCGGCCGAGGTAGTAGATCGAATACCAGCGCAGCACGAGGCCGACCGCGAACAGGGTCGTGCCGATCCAGAAAAGCGGTCGCGCCGCGCCGATGGCGGCCTGCGGCAGTCGGTATGACGCGACGATGCCCGCGAACACCACGACGGTGTTCGTGATCCACAGAACGCGCAGCGAACGGCGGTCCGCGTCGACGCTGTCGTCGCGCGAGCGCTTGAAAAAGCCCAGCGCCGCTTCGGAAAGAGCGAAAGCGATACCCAGGAGCGCCGTCAACGGAAATTGCACGACCCCGAGTTTAGCGTGCCGTCCCGGGATTTGCTGGAGCGAACCCCGAACCGAACTGCGCTCCAGATCACAATCAGGCACTTGCGCGCGCCGGCGTCACTCGCAGGTCGCGCATCGCCCGAAATGCGACCCGTGCCCGAGCGGCACCGGCTCGTGCGGATCGGCCTCGTGGATCGCCAGGAAGCGACGTTCGCCATTGCGCCGGATGAAGACCATCCCGCCGGAAGCGCCTTCGCTCTGCCAGCCATCGCGCTCCAGCGCGGCGAGGCCGTCGGCGAATGCCCGGCGCAGGTCCGTGCCCGGCGCGAGCTCGGTGGAATCGAGCACGTTGTGGAACATGTCGCGGAGCACGAGCCAGCGCGTCTGGCCCGAGGTCGCGAGCGGATCGTATTTGCTGCGTTTGGTTGTCATGGGCCAAACGGTAGCGGCAGAGGAAATCAGGAGTCCAACCAGTAGTGGGCGGCGCAGCAAGCTGGATGTGTGAGTGGTTGATGGAGCGATGCAGGAGCGACCCTGATGAACTACGCGCCGGCCGAGATCTACACAGAGCTTCGATCCCAGGCACTCGGCGCCACCGCCGAAGCATTGGGTGTGAGGGAACAGACATTCTGCGTGATCATGGAAACCGGCTATCCGGAGGCAGTGGTCACACTCGTTGCGATTTGCGACGGCACCGCGAGTCTCTACTTCAGCACCGGCGGCGGGATGATCGGCCTGGGCGGCCACGAAGGACCCGCGGTGGCTGCGCGATCGCTCGTCTCATTCGCGGACTACAACCTGGAGCAACTGGAGCCCGCGGCGGATACGCCGCTGCCGAGGCCGGGCTACACGAGGTTCTTCGTGCTCACGCAGCGCGGCACATTGACCGCGGAAGCGAAGGAAGAGGACCTCGGCGAGAATCGCCACGTGTTGTCGCCGCTTTTCTACTCCGCGCACGAACTCATCAGCGAAATGCGGGAAGTCGACGAGGCGAAGGAGTGACAAACTCGGGTAGCCGGCAATGTGCTGGAGCCGCTTTCGTGAGGGCGCCGGGCTCGCCGCAGGTCAGTGCGATCCTGGCGATGGGCAAGGAAGCGATTCCCGTACTGATCGAAGCGCTCGAAAGCGACAAGCCATACGAGAGGCCGCCCTTCGATTTCTGGCCGCGGATGACTGAGGGAGACATGGCGTTGGTCGTGCTTTCGGATTTCTTCCTCGATCCCACATTGCGGAAAAGCACGATTCCCGAACTCTGCTGGGACAACATCCTCGAGCGCGACTCCGCGGGCATATCGGCTTCGGATCTCCTCGATCGATTCGTGAAGGCACACGGGCGCGCCGAATTGGCTAGGCGCTGGCGCCAGGCGTGGATGCAATACGGATCGGAATCGCGGTGGGATTCAGCGGGGCGGTTCTTCCGGGTGGAAGGGCGTGAGTTGGCGGACTGCGCGCAACCTCGATGACGCGCAGGCATGCCGGGGCGCACTAACTAAAAGAATCGTCGCGCGAAAAAGATCTTCGCGCACGTAATCCGATTCCTACAAGTAGACTCCGCATCGCGAGACGTCGCAAATTACCGTCACGCGCGATGATGGACATCGCGTGCATTGATTCGGTGCGCGGAAAGCAGTTAGACCGCACCGCGCACGTGCAGCGATTCGCCGACGATGCGCGCATGTCAATACGTTCCGGCGCGTCGCGAAAAATTTATTTCGCGGATCTGCTCGTGAATAGCGGTGTATTCACGCGGCGACATTCAAAAAGCGACAGTTGCAATCCTCGCGTCAAACTACTTAAGTAGCGTCCATGGTCGCCACCCGTAATGGTGCGATCATGGGGAACAGAACTTGCATTGCTTCGCTCGTCGATATTCTTTGCATGGAGGCGATAATGATTCTTAGAAAACTGCTGATCTGCACGATGCTCCTCACCGGCTCGATGTCGGCGAGCGCAGGGACTCACTACACCAACCTCGGCACGCTCTCGAACAACGACTTTGGCCTGGTGGCCGGGCTGTTCACGCGGCACGAGAGCTTCGAAGACGTCATCAACTTCACGCTCACCAGCACTTCGAGCATTTCCGGGTTCTTCACGCCATTCCGCCTGCAGACGGCGAACTGGAGCCTCTCTTCGGCGAGCGGAGTGCTCGGCGGGGGTGCGCTCTCGCTCGGCCAGTATTCGTTCGCGGACCTGGCACCAGGCAGCTATTCATTGTCGATCTTCGGCGACAGCAAGCCATTCGGCTTCTATTCCGCGTCCTATCGCGTCGCGGTTTCAGCGGTGCCGGAGCTCGAAACCTGGCTGATGTTGCTCATCGGGGCAGGCCTGGTCGCGTTCCAGCTCCATCGCAAGCAGAAGTCGCTCGGACAAACCGTGCCGGACGGCCCGATGACGGCCGCATAACGACGCAACGGGCCGTGCAGGCCCGAAACAAACGGGGGTAGTTAGCGACGGTTCCCACAGGGAAGGGATATGGTTGTCCGAAAGAAGAGTCATCGGTCGGGGGGGCTCAGTGG
>JAFAGC010000065.1 GCA_023423065.1 Pseudomonadota bacterium | reverse complement strand
GCGATGCGGTGCGCACCGCCCGCGAACGGACCGGTACGAGCGACCGCCTGCTCGTGCCGCACGGAGAATCCCTGCAGCTCATCGACGCCACGACCATCCACTGGCTCGAGGCCGACGACAACTACGTTCACGTGCACACCGCGAACGCGCGGTACATGATCCGGCGCACGCTCGGCGACCTGCTCGCCCAGCTCGGCGAACATCGCTTCGCGCGCATCCACAAGTCCGCCGCGATCAACCTGGCGCAGATCGACCGGCTCGTGCCGCTGTTCAAGGGCGACTACGAAGTGCGGTTGCGCGACGGCAAGGCGCTCAGGCTGAGCCGCCGCTTCAAGGACAAGTTCTTCGCCCGGCTGCCCCGCTGACGTCCCGCGCGCCCCTCTCCCGTCCCGCTTGCCACATTGTCGTCGCGGGGATGGCGACACCCCGCCACGCTGTTCCGCGACTCACGGGAGAGCGTCCATGAAACCTGACACGATCGCATCGACGAACCGCTACGACTTCCTCGACTGGCTGCGCGTGCTCGCCATCTTCCTGCTGCTGTTCTTCCACACCGGCATGTTGTTCGTGGGCTGGGGCTGGCACATCACCAATGCCGAGACCATCCCTGCCCTCGTGTGGCCCATGGACATCGCGCACCGCTTGCGCATGCCCCTGCTGTTCGTGATCGCGGGCGCGGGCATGTGGTACGCGCTGCAGCGGCGCAGCATCGGCGCCTTCACCCGCGAACGCACGCTGCGCCTGCTCGTTCCGGCGATCGCAGGAATGTTCCTGATCGTGCCGCCGCAGGTTTTCGTGGAACGCATCGCGCACGGCGAATGGCACGGCGGCTACCTGCAGTTCATGACGGACCGCGTGCTCCAGTTCGAGCCCTATCCCGCCGGCAACTTCAGCTGGCACCACCTGTGGTTCATCGTCTATCTGTTCGTGTACGTGCTGCTGTTGCTGCCGCTCATGGCCTGGTGGCGGCGCGCACGTCCCGTGATCCGTCCCGCCGCCTGGCTGTTCGCGCTCGGACTGCCGCTCGGCATCAACGAGGCGCTCCTCAAGCCGCACTTCCCGGAAACCCACAATCTCACGAGCGACTGGTACATCTTCGTCCACTATCTACTGCTCACGGGGTACGGGTTCGTGCTGGCCAGCATGCCGGGTGTGTGGGATTGGCTCGCGGCGAAGCGGCACTGGGCGCTGGGGCTCGGGCTCGGCGTGCTGGCCGCGTTGCTCACGATGTTCGCGACCGGCGTCGCCGGCCACGACACCGTCACGGATCACGTGCTCGCGAATGTGTTCACCTGGGCCTGCCTCATGGCCTTCCTCGGTTATGGGCGAAAGCACCTGAGCTTCGGCAATCCACTGCTGCGCTGGGCGCGCGATGCGAGCTACCCGGTGTACATCCTTCACCAGACGGTGATCATCGCGATCGCGTACTTCGTGATCCAGTGGACCTTGAGTCCCGGGGCGAAGTACTGGCTGGTGCTGGTGAGCACGCTGCTCGCCTGCGTCGCGATGTACGAGGTGATCCGCCGCGTCGCGCCGCTGCGCTTCCTCTTCGGCATGAAGCCCGCGCGGGATACCGCGGAGCCTCGGGCGCTCAAGTCCCCGGCGAAGCCGAGTACAGAGGTTTCTTGAGCTTCCAGCGCTTGTGCGACCAGGGCCAGTCGGCGGGCGCCTCGCGGATCTGGTCTTCGACCATGCGCGCGTAACGGGCCGTGAATTCACCCGCGGGAAGCTGCTCGCCCGCGGCCGCGAGCGGCTCGAACTCGACCTCGTAGCGCCCGCGCGCGACGCGCCGGAGTTTCACGAACAGCGCCGGGTAGCGCGCGGTGCGCGCGATTTCCTCGGGGCCGAGGAAGAACGCCGTGTCGCGGTTGAGGAATCGGAGCCACTGCTTGCGCTCGCTCGTGACCGGCTCCTGGTCCGCCAGCATCGCGATCGCGCGCGGCTCGCCGCGCTTCTTGATGATGTCGCCCAACAACTCCGGCGCCG
Source organism: Pseudomonadota bacterium (assembly GCA_023423065.1). Taxonomy (GTDB): domain Bacteria; phylum Pseudomonadota; class Gammaproteobacteria; order Steroidobacterales; family Steroidobacteraceae; genus CADEED01. The sequence continues at coordinate 57,205 of JAFAGC010000065.1, read as the reverse complement.
GGATCATGCGCGCGCCGAACCGGCTGCGCAGCGCGAGCATCTCGCGTTCGGCCCAGCTGTCGACCAGCGGCTTGTACGCGGCGTCGACCGGCATTCCGAGCTGCGTCGACAGGCCGAGCAGCAGCCACTCCCAGTTGCACTGATGCCCTGCGCACAGCAACACGGGTTTACCCTTTGCGACCTCGTCGCGCACGAGCTCCGGATTCAGCAACCGGACGCGGCGCTCGAGCTCCGCCGTCGTGAGTCGGGGGGAGTGAATGATTTCGACCAGCATGTCGGCGAAGCCGCGGTAGTAGTCGCGGATCACGCGCTCGCGGGTGGCGTCGTCCCACTCGGGGAACGACTTCGTGAGGTTGGCGACCACGACGTGACGGCGATACGGAATCACCTTCCAGGCGCAATAGGCCATGAACCGCGCGATGGGGTACCAGACGAAGAGCGGGATCCGGGAAGCCGCGCGGATCCAGGGACTGGGCTTCGGGGGCGGGACCGTATGGGTGTTTCCGGGCCGCGCTCCGCTGACGGATTCGAAAGGTTTCGGCACGCCCTGATTCACCGTGCGGCATCCTACGTCGATAAAAGAAAGGCCGTCATCGAGACGGCCTTCCTGTCATGGTGCCCCCAGTCTGATTCGAACAGACGACCCCATCATTACGAATGATGTGCTCTACCAGCTGAGCTATAGGGGCGAATCCTCAGAGGGCGCGCATTCTAATGGCGTGAGGTGGGCGATGGAAGCGCCAAAGTCCTCGCGACAGGAGCAAGGGGAGCCCTGAATCCGCAATTTCGTCGCTTCGCGCGGCTCAGGCCGCGTTTTTGCGACGGAGTCTGATGACGAGCTCGATGCCGTCGACCTGCATGCCGGGCGGTGGCTCGGGCAGGCGCTGGAATTCCACGTCGCGCAGCGAGACGTCCATCAGCGCGCCGGTGTCGAGGTCGTGGAAGTGGTAGTGCGAATCGGTGTTCGAATCGAACCAGCAGCGGTCATTCCCGACCGAGAGCTGGCGGATGAGGCCCGAGGCCGCGAACAGGTTGAGTGTGTTGTAGACCGTCGCCTTCGAGACTCGCAGCCCCTGGCTGCGCAGGCCCGCGAGGACTTGCTCGGCGGAAAGGTGTTGCGGACGACCCAGCAGGAGCGCCGCGATGCGCAGGCGCTGGGCGGTTGGCCTTACGCCATGCCCCAGTAGTCGCTGGGTCAGAGCCTCATGGGTGACGGGTTCGGCGTCCATGTGCGACATGCGGCGGGAGTATACGCCCGGAGCGCCGTCGACTGGCAAATGGCCGCAAACCCGCCATTTTTGCGGCTCGGCGCGCGACCAGCGCGGAGCGAGCATGCGCACATGCCCCGCCCCGCCGGATTCACGTTGACCGAAATGCTGTTCGCCATGGCCATCATGGCCATCGTTGCCGGCATGTGCGCCCCTTCGATCCGGGACGTCATGCGACGGGGCGCCGTGCGCGCCGCCAGCCTGCACGTGGCCGGAGCGTTGGCCCAGGCCCGCTCCGCGTCCATCACCGGCAACCGGCGCGGGACTTTCTGCCTGGCCGGATCCTCCGGCGCCTGTTTGCAGGCTCCCTCACCCGCCACGGGCTGGCAGGTTCTCGTGGACGAGCCTGGGGGCCCGCGCGTACTGGCCCGCGGCACCCTGCCGAAGGGCGTGCTGCTCGTGAGCAACCGGGCAAGCGTGCATTTCTGGCCCGTGGCGACCGCCGCATCGACGGCCACTCTAACTATTTGCGATGGAGCCGGGCGCGCGCCGTGGCGCCAGTTCGTCGTGAGCCAGACCGGACGCGTGCGCCCACAGTCCGGTTCCGGCCCGGCGGGCTGTCCATGAGCGCGCCCCGGCGGGCCTCGGCAATTTCGACGGCGGGCTTCACGCTGGTCGAAGCCCTGATCGCGATGCTGGTGCTCGCGATCGGCCTGCTCGGCTGCGCATCGTTGCTCGCGTGGAGCCTGTTCGAAGGAAACGCGGCGCTGCGCCGCGAACAGGCACTGGTCGTCGCCGGCGACCTGGCGGAGCGCGTGCTCGCGAATGGCGGAGTGCCCGACGACACGGTGCTCGCGGACTGGCAATCGCAGGTCGCCGCGCACTCTCCCCTGCTCGCGGCCTTGGAATCGACGTTCACCGTCGTTCCGCCGGCGAGCGCCACCGACCTCGAACGCATCGACGTCGCGTTGCGCTGGATCGAACCGCGCGCCGCCGGTGGCAGCGAGTCGCTGGTGTTGCACGTTCACCGGCGCCCGGTTGCGGAGTGAACCGCATGTCTCGCGCGAATTCGCGGGGCTGGTCTCTGCTCGAGCTGATGGTGGGTCTCGCGATCGCGAGCGTCGTGCTCACGGGCGCGATCTCCCTGCTGGCGCACAGCCGCGACCTGCTCGAAGCGAACGACAGCGTATCGCGGCTGCAGGACCAGGCGCGGCACGCATTGTCCGTCCTCGTGCGGGATCTCGAGCATGCGGGCTCGTATGGTTTCGGGCTCGATCATCGGACGCTGCGCATCGTGCGCGATGGCGACCCGTTGCACGCCATCGCCTCGGGCGACGATCTGCGCCAGGACGCGCCGCCCGTGCCGCTGCCGGCGTCCATTCACGGCTGCGGCGCGAATTTCGCGGTCGACCTGTCGCGCGCCGTGGAAGCATCGAACAATCGTTTCGCCGCCGGCGTCGACGCGTCGCGCTGCGACCCCACGGCATCGGCCGGCGGCGCCATGACCGGCGCGGATACGCTGACCGTGCGCCACGCGACCGAGATCGCCTCGCCCATGCCGGGTCGCCTGCAACTGCTCTCGAATCGATTCACGACACGATCGGGACAGACCCTGTTCGCGGACGGCCGCGCGCCCGGCCCGTCCGCGGACGACGCGGATACGTTCGACGTCGCGGTGCGCACCTATTACGTGGCGCGCAGCTCGGTGGAGCGCGCGGGCTGGCCGGCGTTGCGCGTCAAGTCGCTGACCACGATCGCCGGGTCGCCGGCTTTTCGCGACGAGGAAATCCTTCCGGGCGTCGAGGATCTGCAGGTGCAGTTCGGCATCGCGGAGTCCGGCGCTTCCGGCCCCGTGACGCGTTTCGTCGACCCGGACGCGGCCGAACTACTCACCCTCGCGCCACGCGCCGTCCGCATCTGGCTGCGTATCCGCGCGGAGGCCACGGAACGCGGATACCGCGAAGATCGCGCCTGGCGGTACGCCGATACGGAATTCGCGCCGGCGGCGTCCGAGCAGGGCATCCGGCGACTGCTGGTGTCGCGCACCGTGACGTTGCGCACGCGGGATGACGAGCCGTGAGACGCAACCGCGCTCGTGGCGCCGCGCTCGTGATGAGCCTGCTGCTGCTCGCCCTGCTCACGATGTTCGCGCTCGCGGCAGCCAGCTCCGCGCGCCTCGAGCGCGCGCTGGCTTCGAACGAACAGTTTCGCGAGAATGCGGCGAACGCCGCGCGATCCGGCATCGAACTCGCGACGCTCGCGCTGCTCGTGACGCCGAGTCCCGACCTGGCGCCGCAGATGCAGCGGCGCGTGACGCTCGCCGGCGGCGCCGAGATCGAGGTCCGCGCGCGTTTTGCCGGATACGAAACGAACCTGCCGCAGGAGTCCGCCGTGTTGTTGGTCGGGGCCCATTTCGAGATCACGAGTACCGGACGAGCCGCGCGCGGCGCGGCCGAGACGATATCCAGTGGTTTGATGATCGTCGTCCCCGCGAGCGCGGCGATCGTCGAATCGGTCGCGGAGATGCCGGGTCGCGGCGCAACCTCCTGTGGTGCCGGCCGACGCTGCTACCGCGCCGGACAGTCGCTCACCACGTTCTGGCGCCGCGTGCCGGAAGGCGGCGTGAGCCCATGAAGCGCGGATTCACGCTGGCCGAAATCCTCACGGTGATCGTCGTGCTCGGGGTGCTCGCGGCCGTGGCGATTCCCTCGTGGCGTCAACACGTGTTGCGCACGCGGCGCGCCGCCGCGCACGAATTGCTGCTCAAGCTGCAGGTGGCTCAGGAGGATTTCTTCGGACGGAATGCCCGCTACGCGACGTCGGAAGAACTGCCTCTGCCCCCACCCGCCGGGCTCGGGCTGCCGGCGGTCTCCGCCGAATCGAACTACCGACTCGAGATCGCGACCGCGCCCGACGGACTCGCGTTCGAAGCCACCGCGCGCGCGGCGTCCGGGCAATCGGACGACACGCATTGCGCGACGTTCGGAATCGATCACCTCGGAATGCGCACCGCGCGGGACGCCGCCGGCGCCGATCGCTCGATGGACTGCTGGCGTTAGGAAGATTCGGCCGTGCGGCGCAGCTGCCGCGGCAATGAGAAGACCACGCGCTCTTCGCGGCCGTGCTGCTCTTCGGCGGGTGTACCGCCCCACTCGCGCAAGCGCGCGATGACCTGCTGCACGAGCTCCTCGGGCGCCGACGCGCCCGCGGTGACACCCACCGCGCTCTTTCCTGCGAACCACTCGCGCTTGAGGAACGACGCGTCGTCGATCAGGTAGCCCGGTCGTCCCGCGCGTTCGGCCAGCTCGCGCAGCCGGTTGGAATTGCTGCTCGTGATCGAGCCGACCACGATCAGCACGTCGCAATGGGCGATCAGCTCCTTGACCGCGTCCTGGCGGTTCTGCGTCGCGTAGCAGATGTCCTCGCGCCGCGGGCTCGCGAGCGTCGGAAAACGTTCGCGTAACGCCTGGACTATCGCCGCGGTGTCGTCCACCGAGAGGGTCGTCTGCGTCACGAACGCGAGCCGCTCGGGATCGTGCACCTGCAGCTTGCGCGCCTGCTCGACGTTCTCGATCAGGTGCATGCGCCCGCCGTTCGAATCGTCGAAACGGCCCATCGTGCCTTCCACCTCCGGGTGGCCGGCGTGGCCGATCAGCACGACGTCGCGCCCTTCGCGCGCATATCGCGCGACTTCCATGTGCACCTTCGTGACGAGCGGACAGGTCGCGTCGAACACGGTGAGTCCGCGCCGCTCGGCCTCGTTCGCCACCGCCGCGGATACTCCGTGCGCGGAGAAGATCACCGTGGCGCCATCCGGCACCTGGTCGAGCTCGTCGACGAACACCGCGCCGAGCCGGCGCAGCCGCTCGACCACGTGCACGTTGTGCACGACCTCGTGCCGCACGTAGATAGGCGCGCCGAACATCGCGATCGCCCGCTCGACGATGTCGATGGCCCGATCGACGCCGGCGCAGAATCCGCGCGGATTGGCGAGCAGGATTTTCACGCCCGGTCCTTCGCCGCGCGCTTCTCGCGCCGCGATTCGAGCAGTACGTCCAGGATCACGAGACAGGCGCCGATCGTGATGGCGGAGTCCGCCACGTTGAAGGCCGGGAAGTACGAGCCGCGCCAGTGCACCTGCAGGAAGTCCACGACGTAACCGTGCTCGAGGCGGTCGATCACGTTGCCGACGGCGCCTCCGAGGATCAGCGCCAGGCCGGCCGCCAGGAATCCCTGAGTCGCGATCGACACCGCGCGCAGCCAGTACACGAACGCGATCGACGCGCCGATCGCGAACACCGAGAACGCCCAGCGCTGCCAGCCGCCCGCGTCCGCGAGGAAGCTGAACGCCGCGCCCGGGTTGTGCGCGCGCACGATGTTGAACACCGGGAGGACGTGAATCGACTCGCCGAGCACCATGCTTTTCTCGATCCAGAGCTTGGTCAGCTGGTCGAGGATGATCACGAGCGCGGCGATCCACAACCAGCGGATGCCGCTTTCCTTCCAGTGCGCGGGTTTCGGGTGATCGCTCATGCGAGATTCCTCGACTCGCCCGGCTCGTCGAGGTTCTCGACGCAACGCGCGCAGATGGTGGGATGCTCGGAGTTCGAGCCGACGTCGGGCCGATGGTGCCAGCAGCGCTCGCACTTCGGCGCCGTGGACGCCTGCACGCGGATCCACACGCCGCCGTCCTTCGCGATGTCCGCGACCTTGATCGCGCCCACCGGCGGACCCGCGGCATTGCTCACGCGCTTCACCGTCGCCGCCGACGTGATCAACAGGAATCGCAGCTCCTCGCCGAGCGCCATGAGCTTCTCGCGGAATTCGTCCTTCGCGAACACCTCGACCTCGGCATCGAGCGAGCCGCCGACCGCGCCTTCCACGCGCAGCTTCTCGAGCTCCTGCGCGACCGCGGCCTTGAGCTGGATGAAGATGTTCCAGTCAATCGCGTCGGCCGCGCCGGAAACGGCCGGCAGTTTGTGCCAGGTTTCGAGGAACACCGACTCGCCACGCTTGCCGGGGATGAACTGCCAGATCTCATCGGCGGTGAACGACAGGATCGGCGCGAGCCAGCGCACCATCGCCTCGGCGATGTGATACAGCGCGGTCTGCGCCGAGCGGCGCGCCTTGCTCTTCTTCGGCGTCGTGTAGAGCCGATCCTTCAGCAGGTCGAGATAGAACCCGCCCAGGTCCGCGACGCAGAAGTTGAGCACCTTCTGGTAGATGAGGTGGTACTGGAAGCCGCGGTAGGCCTCGACGATTTCTTCCTGCAGCGCAGCCGTGCGCGCGATGGCCCAGCGGTCGATCGCCACGAGCTCATCGACCGGAACCGCATCGGTCGCGGGATCGAAGCCCGCGAGGTTGCCCAACAGGAAGCGCACCGTGTTGCGCATGCGCCGATACGAATCGGACATGCGCTTCAGGATCTCGTCGGACAGCGCCATTTCGTTCGAGTAGTCGGTCGCCGCGATCCACAGGCGCAACACGTCCGCGCCCGAGGTCGACATGACCTTCTGCGGCACGATCACGTTGCCCAGCGACTTGGACATCTTGCGGCCCTTCTCGTCGACCGTGAATCCGTGCGTGAGCACGGACTTGTAGGGCGCGCGTTCGTACAGCGCCTCCGACATCAGCAGCGAGGAATGGAACCAGCCGCGATGCTGGTCGGAGCCTTCAAGGTAGATCTCCACCGGAGGCTTCACCTCGTCAGGATGCGTGTGGTGCACGCACTCGTGCGACAGGCCCGAGTCCGCCCACACGTCCATGACGTCCATGACCTTTTCGTAGCTGTCCGCGTCGTCGCCCAACAACTCGCGCGGGTCGAGATCGAACCAGGCCTCGATGCCGTCCTTCTCCACGCGGTTGGCGACTTCCGCGATCAGCTCCTGCGTGCGCGGATGCAGCTCCTGCGTCTCCTTGTGGATGAACAGCGTGATCGGCACGCCCCAGGTGCGCTGGCGCGAGATGCACCAGTCGGGACGGTCGCGGATCATGTTGTAGATGCGCTGTTCGCCCCATGACGGAAACCACTGCACCTTCTGGATGTCGCGCAGCGCGTTCGCGCGCAGGCCCTTCTGGTCCATGCTGATGAACCATTGCGGCGTGGCGCGGAAGATCACCGGCGTCTTGTGGCGCCAGCAATGCGGATAGCTGTGCGAGATCGGCTCGTGTTTGAGCAGGCGGCCGCGCGAGGACAGCAGGTCGACGATGACCTTGTTGGCCTCGTCCACTTTCACCCCCGCGACGAACGGCGTCCCCTCGCGGAAACGCCCGTCGCCCATCACGGGGTTGTCGACCGGCAGGCTGTATTTCTGGCCGATCGCGAAGTCTTCCTGGCCGTGCGCGGGCGCCGTGTGCACGGCGCCGGTGCCCGCGTCGAGCGTGACGTGATCGCCGACGATCACCGGCACGTGTTTCTGCAGGAACGGATGTTCGAGCTGCAGATGTTCGAGCGCCTTGCCCTCGAACTGCACGAGCACCTGGCCCTTGCCCAGGCCGTAACGCGCGAGGCACGCGTCGAGCAGCTCGTTCGCGAGCACGAGTAGTTCGGACTGCCCGTTGCGCGAGACCCACAGCAGCACGTATTCGATCTTCTCGCCCAGCGCGACCGCTTCGTTCGCGGGCAGCGTCCAGGGAGTCGTCGTCCAGATGACGAGCGAGGCCGGCTGCGTGCCGAACACCTCGGGATTCACGCCCACCCGACGGGCAAGGTCCGCCGTGTCGTGCACGCGGAACTCCACGTCGATCGACGGCGAAGTCTTGTCCTCGTATTCGACCTCGGCCTCGGCGAGCGAGGAGCGGCAGTCGAGACACCAGTGGACCGGCTTGGCGCCTTTATAGAGGTGTCCGTTGCGGATGATGTGGCCGAGCGCGCGGATCTGCTGCGCCTCGAAGCGCGGGTCCATCGTGAGGTACGGACGATCCCAGTCGCCGAGCACGCCGAATCGCTTGAAGTCGGAGCGTTGCAGGTCCACCTGCTCGCCCGCGAACTTGCGGCATGCCGCGCGGAATTCCTTCGCATTGAGCTTGTTGCCGACGCGGCCGGACTTCTTCTCGATCTGGTGTTCGATGGGCAGGCCATGGCAATCCCAGCCCGGGATGTACGGCGAGTCGTAGCCGTCGAGCTGGTGCGACTTGACCACGATGTCCTTGAGCACCTTGTTCAGGAAGTGTCCGAGGTGCGCGGCGCCGTTCGCGTACGGCGGGCCGTCGTGCAGCACGTATCGGGGCCGGCCGCGCGAGGCCTCGCGAATCTTCTGGTACAGCCCCTTGGCCTCCCACTCGGCGAGGATCTTCGGCTCGCGCTGCGCGAGGTCGGCCTTCATCGGAAAGCCGGTTTCGGGAAGGTTGATGGTGCTCTTGTAATCGGCCACTGACGTTCTCGCCTGTTCTCTGACTAACTAACTATTTCCAACCGTCTTCAGGATGCGGCGCGCTTCCGCCGCGTCCTCGTGCATCTTCCGCACGAGCGCATCCAGATCCGCGAACTTCTCCTCGTCGCGGATCTTCGCGACGAACTCCACCTCGAGATCGCATCCGTAGAGCGACCCCGAGTAATCGAACACGTGCGCCTCGAGCAGCGGCTCGGTGCCGTTCACGGTCGGCCGGAACCCGAGACTCGCCACGCCGGCGTGCGGCACGTGCGACTGCGAGCCCTCGATACCGCGCACCCGCACCGCGTAGATGCCGGTGAACGGCAGCTTGCGGCGGCGCATGCGGATGTTCGCCGTGGGATAGCCCAGGCGCCGACCCAACTGCTCGCCCTGCACCACCCGTCCGTACATCGAATACGGCCGGCCCAGCAGGTCGCGCGCGCGCTTGAAATCCGCCGCGGCCAGCGCGGCCCGCACACCGCTCGAGCTCACGCGCACGTCGTCGATGCACACCGACGGCACGAGCTCGAGCGCGATCTTCCCCGCGTCCGCCGCCGCGCGCAGCAGCGCCACGCTGCCCGCGCCCCCGCGGCCGAATCGAAAGTCCTGCCCCACCACCACCGCGGATACCGCGAACCGGTCGGTGAGCAACCGCACGAACTCCTCTCCCGTCAGCTGGCGCAGCTTCTCGTCGAAGCGCAGCACGCACATGCAGTGCAGGTCCGAGCGCTCGAGCACGCGCCAGCGCTCGCGAAAATCCGTGAGCCTCGCGGGCGGATCCTGCGCGGCGAGGTATTCGCGCGGCAGCGGCTCGAAGGTCAGCATCATCGCCGGCTTCGCGAGCTGTTTCGCGATGCCGCACGTGGCGGCGATCAGCGCGCCATGCCCTAGGTGGATGCCGTCGAAGCTGCCGATCGTGATCGCAGCGCCGCGGTGCTCCGCCTTCAGGCCCTGCAATCCACGAATGAACTCCATGGCGATTATGCCCCGGCCACGTTGCGCACGTGGCGCAAACGGGCCCCGGCCAGCAGCAGCGCCGAAAAATACGCCGCCGCGCCCGCAACCACGCACAGCGCGAGCCGCCCGGCGCGCTCCCAGGCGGGCTGGTCCAGCCAGCTCGACAGATCCCCGCCGAGCCACAGCAGCACGGCGGCCATGATGACGTTGGCGAATACGACGCGGGTGATCAGCGCGCCCCAGCCCGGCCGGGCCTTGTACACGCCGCGTTGCTTCAGGCCCCACCACAGCAACGTGCAATTGAGCGCCGCCGACACGCAGGTGGACGTCGCGATCAGGATGTGTGGATAGGGGAAGCCGAAATGCTGCGCGGGCAGCACGACGACGACGTTGAGGCCCATGCCCACGCCGAGCGCGATGAGGCCGACACGCACCGGTGTCTTAGTGTCCTGCCGCGCGAAGTAACCCGGCGCGAGGACCTTGACCAGGCTGAATCCGACGAGCCCCCACGAGTAGGCCATGAGCGCGTAGCTCGCCATCCGCACGTCGTGCGCCGTGAAGGCGCCGTACCCGAGCGTCGTGGCGGTCAACGGGCCCGCGAATACCAGCATGGCCACCGCGGCGGGCGAAATCAGCACGATCACGAGACGCAGCGCCCAGTCGAGCGTGCCCGTGAAATGGTCCATCGTCTCCGAGGCGTGATGACGCGACAGCGACGGCAGGATGACGGTGGCGAGCGCGATGCTGAACACGCCCAGCGGAAACTCCATGAGTCGGTCCGCGAAATACAGCCACGACATGCTGCCCGTGATCAGGAAGCTCGCGATGATGGTGTCGAGCAGCAGGCTCACCTGCGCGACCGAGGATCCGAAGATGCCGGGCAGCATCAATCTGCCGATGCGCCGCACGCCTTCGGCCGCGGGTTTCCAGCGCGGCCGGCGAAACAGGCCGAGTTTGACGATGGCCGGGATCTGGAACCCGACCTGCAGCAAGCCACTGAGGAACACGCCCATCGCGAGCGTCACGCCCGGATTGTCGGTGTGCGGCGCGATCCAGATCGCGAACACCACCATGACCACGTTCATGATCACCTGCGTGTAGGCAGGCAGCGCGAAGCGGTTGTAGCTGTTGAGCACGCCCGAACACAGCGCGCTCAGCGAGATGAACAGTAGATAGGGAAACGTCCAGCGCAGCATGGACGTGGCCATGTCCCACTTGTCCGGCCGGTCGTGCCAGCCCGGGACGAACGCCAGGATGATGATGGGCGCCGCGATGACGCCGATGACCGTGATGACGAACAACACCACGGCGAACGTGCCCGCGACGTCCTCGACCAGGCCCTTCACGTCCTCGTGCGGGCGCTTGACCTTGTATTCGCTGATCACCGGGACGAAAGCCTGGGAGAACGAGCCTTCGGCGAACAGCCGGCGCAGGAAGTTCGGAATCTTGAACGCCACCAGCCAGGCGTCCATGAAGGCGCTGGCTCCGAAGGCGACCGCATAGACGATCTCGCGGGCGAGGCCCGTCACGCGCGACACCAGTGTCGCGATACCCGTGACCGCCGTGCTCTTGAAGATCCGACCGCTCAATCCGCAACCACCCGGAAAATAAGGGAAAAACCGAACAGGCCGCGCACTATACCGGATGCGCTCCCCGAGCGTTGACAAGGTAGGGGTCGGTGAGCACACTACGCGGCCTTCAAAAGACCCGGATTCCCTGGAGAACTGTTCGTGGCGAATACCAAGTCGGCCGAAAAAGCCGCCCGTCGAGCTGAAACCAACCGCACCCGCAACGTCGCGCTTCGTTCGCGCATGCGTTCGGCCCTGCGCAAAGTCAACGACGCGCTCGCCGCGGGCAAGAAGGCCGACGCCGCCGCCGCCCTGAAGGATGCCCAGCCGGTCATCGATTCGCTGGTGAACAAGAACGTCATTCACCGCAACAAGGCCGCGCGCCACAAGAGCGCACTCGCCGCGCGCATCAAGGCGCTCTGAGCGACTCCGCGACTTTGCCGGGACGGATCTGAAGTCCGCTCCCGCTTGATTGAAAAACCCGGCCTCGCGCCGGGTTTTTTGTGGGTCGGCGCCCTCTGCCGCGGCGCACGTAAGACCTTGGTGGCATGCGAATTCCGACGGGCGCGTTGCACGATGCGGCGTCAACCCCGAAGGAGCGCTTCCCATGTCATCGCCCAAATTGCGCGGTCTGGCCCCCGTCATCGGCCTCGTGGCCTTCGCGGGCCTGATGGTCGCCTGCAAGTCGACGCCGCCGGATCCGGTCAATATCGAGAACACCCAGGAAGTCTCGGCGACGGTCCAGTCGATCGACGTCGACCGGAGGCTGCTCTCGCTGCGTGACGATGCCGGGTCTCAGGTGACGGTCGAGGTCGCACCCGCGGTGCGCAATCTCGCGCAGGTGAAGCCGGGAGACAGGGTCGTGGCGCGATATTACGAATCGCTCGCCGCCGAGCTCGTCGCGCGCGGGGACAAGTCGGACAGCACACAGGCACCGGTGCAGGACTCCGTGATCGGGCGGACCGCGCCCGGCGACAAACCGGGTGTCGTGGTCGGCACGGAGAATCGTCAGACGGTTCGTATCACCAACGTCGACAAGAAGAACAACGTGGTGAGTTTCTTCGGCTCCGATGGGCTCGCGCGTTCGGTGCCGATCAAGACGCCACAGGGCCGCGAATTCATCGGCAAACTCAAGGAAGGCGACGAGGTCGAGGTGCGATACACCGAGGCGTTGGCGGTCACCGTGGAGCCGGTCAAGACCGCTACGGCGCCGACACCCTAGCGCGAGGACTATCTACCGGCGAAGCGCAGGTCAGCGGCGGGATTTCTTCTTCGCGGCGGGACGCCTCGTAGTGGCGGCCTTCTTCTTCGCGGCGGGCGGCTTCTTGGCGGCGGGCGTCTTGGCGGCAGGCTTCTTGGTGGCAGGCTTCTTTGCGGACGGTTTTTTCGCGGACTTCTTTCCGGCCTTGTCATTCACCTTGTTGCCGCGGGCCTTGTTGCCGGCCTTGCGACCCGCCTTCTTGCCCGCCGTGGCGCCGGCTTTCGGCTTCGCCGTCTTCGCGTGCGTCTTCAGTATGGGCGCGACGAGCACCGGCAGGACCAGGTTGCCCTGGAGCGGCTGCTCGCCGGTCTCGAGAAAGCGCATCACGGCCTCGGTGAGATCCGTCGTTCCTGCATGCGTCGCGCCCGAGATCAGGAACGCGGGTCCCCGGTACTTGAGCGCGCGTGCGATCGCGATCGCCTTCGCGTGCGCTTCTTCGGGTGGCAACAGGTCCGACTTGTTCAGCACGAGCCAGCGCGGCTTCGCGAGCAGGTCTTCGCTGAATTTGCCGAGCTCGCCGACGATGGACAGCGCGTCGCGCACGGGATCCGCGTCCGGATCGACGGGCAGGATGTCGACCAGATGCAGCAACACGCGCGTGCGCTGCAAGTGTTTGAGGAAACGGATCCCGAGACCCGCGCCGTCCGCCGCGCCCTCGATGAGGCCGGGGATGTCTGCCATGACGAAGCTGCGCTGGTTGCCGCAGGCGACGACGCCGAGGTTCGGATACAGCGTGGTGAACGGATAGTCCGCGACCTTCGGGCGCGCGGCCGACACGGCGGAGATCAGCGTCGACTTGCCCGCGTTCGGCAGGCCTAACAACCCGACGTCCGCGATGACCTTGAGCTCGAGATCGAGCTCGCGATGTTCGCCCGGCAGCCCCGGGCCGAACTGGCGTGGCGCGCGGTTCTTGCTCGACTTGAAGCGCTGGTTGCCCCAGCCGCCCTTGCCGCCACGGGCCACCAGCAGTTCCATGCCGGCCTTCGAAAGGTCGCCGAGCACCTCGCCCGTCTCGCTGTCGCGCACGACGGTGCCGACGGGAACGGACACGAGCGCGTCGGCGCCGCCGCGGCCGGTCATGTCGCGCCCGCCGCCGGGCTGGCCGTTTTCGGCCTTGAACGTGCGGATGATGCGGAAGTCGGCCAGCGTGTTGATGCCGTCGAGCGAGCGCAGCGTGACGCTGCCGCCGTCGCCGCCGTCACCGCCATCGGGTCCACCGAAAGGCACGAACTTCTCGCGGCGGAAGCTCACGCAGCCGCGTCCGCCGTTTCCTGCCTGGACGCGAATGTGTGCCTCGTCTACGAACTTCATATCAACGAACCCTTGGCTGGATTTCCGCGCACTTGGTCAGGGGCTTCGCCCCACTCATAAACGAGAAACCCCGCTAAGAGCGGGGTTTCTCGTACATCAGTTGAACAGCTGTTCAAACCAAGATCAGTTAGTTGGCCGTCTCGGGCTCCACGCTCACGAACGTCTGACCTGCGACGCCCTTCTTCGCGAACTTCACGCGGCCATTCTTGAGAGCGAACAGCGTGTGGTCCGTGCCGATGCCGACGTTCGCGCCGGGGCGCACCTGCGTGCCGCGCTGGCGGACGAGAATGTTGCCCGCGAGGACGGTTTCGCCGCCGAACTTCTTCACGCCGAGGCGTTTGCTGTGCGATTCGCGGCCGTTGCGAGTGCTGCCGCCTGCCTTTTTATGTGCCATGTCCGAAACCTCTGGTTAGGCTGCGCTTCAGGCGCTGATGCCCGTGATCTTGACCTGCGTGTACTGCTGGCGATGCGTGCCCTGGCGCAGGTAGTGCTTGCGGCGGCGAAACTTCACGATGACCTTCTTGTCGCCCTTGCCGTGCTTCTCGACGGTGGCCGAAACCTTGCCGCCCTTGAGCAGCGGAGAGCCGACCTTGATGTCGCTGCCTTCACCGACGAGCAGGACCTCGCCGAATTCAACCGTCGCACCCGGTTCCGCGTCGAGCTTTTCGACCTGGAGGACGGTGCCTTTTTCGACCCGATACTGTTTGCCGCCCGTGGCGATGACCGCGTACATCGTGAGAACTCCGAAAAATCCTTTCGGGACCAAAGCCTTAAAGCCGTGTGCCATCCCGAGGGGACGCGCATTCTAAGGGCGCGTGGAAAGCCGGTCAAACCATAAATAATCCATTAGAATCAACGGCCTGAATGAGCTCCAAAGTCACCCCATTGCCCACGCCGCGCAGCAACCCGCGTCCCACGGACGCTCCCGCCATGTCCCTGGAGGAAATCCGCACGCTGGTGCGCGCCGATCTGGCCGCCGTGGACGCGATGATACGCGCGCGGCTCAAGAGCACGGTGCCGCTCGTGGACCAGATCGCCGAGCACATCATCGGCGGCGGCGGCAAACGCCTGCGCCCCCTGCTCTGCGTGCTCGCGGGCCGCGCCTGCGGCATCGAATCCGACAAACACATCGAGGCGGCGGCGTTCATCGAGTTCGTGCACACGGCGACGCTGCTGCACGACGACGTGGTCGACGGCTCGCAGAAGCGCCGCGGCCGCGCGACGGCTAACAACCTTTTCGGCAACCAGGCCAGTGTGCTGGTCGGCGACTTCGTCTACTCGCGCGCGTTCCAGATGATGGCGCACGTCGGCTCGCAGCGCGTCATGGAGATCATGTCCGACGCGACCAACGTGATCGCCGAGGGCGAAGTGCTGCAACTCATGAACGCGCACGATCCGGAGACGACCGAGCAGCGTTATCTCGAGGTCATCTATCGCAAGACCGGGCGGCTGTTCGAGGCCGGCGCGGAGGTGGCCGCGGTGCTCGCGGGCGCCGGCACCGCGCAACAGGTTGCGCTCGCGCGCTATGGCAAACATCTCGGGACGGCGTACCAGCTCATCGACGACGTGCTCGACTACAAGTCGGATCCCGCCACGCGCGGCAAGAACCTCGGCGACGATCTCGCGGAAGGCAAACCGACGCTGCCGCTGCTGCATGCGCTGCGTCACGGCAACGACGAGCAACGCGCGCTGATCCGGCTCGCCATCGAACAAGGCGGCCTCGCGCAGCTCGGCCCCATCGTCGAAGCGATCGAATCGACCGGCGGGCTAGATTACGCGGTGAGCTTCGCGCAGCGCGAGACGACGCAGGCGATCGCGGCGCTGGAAAGCATTCCGGAGTCGCCGTACTCCCGCGCGCTCGTCTCATTGGCGCGCTTCGCCCTCGACCGCACGAGTTAGACGCCGGACTTTTGCCGGATCGGTGCCAGGCACCGAAATCCGGTAAAACTCCTTCAGCGGTAGCGCGGCAGGACCAGCGAGCCGAACGTCAGGTAGAAGGTCTGGCTGCCGTCGAATGTACGGCCGTAGCCGAGCTGCAGCGGGCCGATGGGAAGATCGACGCCGAGGAACAGGCTGGCCGCGCCGATCAGGTCGTTCAGCGACACATCCTGGTGGTTCTCCCACACGTTGCCTCCTTCGAGGCTGCCGCCCAGGTACGTCGGCACGTCGAACACCAGGCCCTGCTCGCTGATGCGCCGATAGTAGATGGCGCGCAGGAGCAGTTGCTGGTTGTCCACCAGTTCCCGGTCGCCGAACCCGGACAGGAAGCCGAGCCCGCCGAGCGACGCCTGGGCCTGGTACGCGTTCACCAGGTCCTTCGAGTAGTTTGCCCGCGCGCCCAGCATCAGCGTGTTGCGCCCGAAGCTCATCGGCTTGTCGAGCGCCGCGCGCAGCACGTTGCCGTTCTCGTCGGAACCGAAGTGCTCGTCGTAGCTCGAATAACCGAACTCGGCACGCAGGCCGCGGCGCGGGAAACGCACGTTGTCGAGGCTGTCCCACAGCAGGTTCACGTTGAGGCCACCGAGCTCGACCTTGACGTTGCGCGGCAATTCCGGATCCCCGACGCGCAATTCCGCGTGATCGTGTCCACGGAACGCCGCGGTGGATAGCCGCAGCCGGTCGCCGAAATCGCGCCCGATGCGCAGCTCGCCGTACAGGCTCTTCACGCGATAGTCGGCCGCCGGCAGATCGCCGAACACGTCGCGCAGCACGACCGGCTGGTTGAGCGCCGTATACGAGATACCCGGATTGGCGAACCAGTTGCCGCGATGACCGAACGGCGCGTACAGGTCCGTCGAAATCGCGCTCACGCGGCCGATGCCGACGAACGTGCGCCACTCCGCGCCCTTCGCCGACAGGTCGGTGACGCGGCTCTCGATGTTGAGCTGGTAATCGTCGCGCCCCTCGAAGTCGTCGCTGATCTGCATCCCGACCCGGAACAACACGCGCCCCAGCGACGAATCGGTCGGCTTCACCTCGAGCCCGGTCTGGCCGTCGCGTTCGGTCAGGTTGTAGGTGATGCGCTCGTAGGTGCCGCGCCCGAATGCGCCGCCGATGTCCTTTTCGAGCTGTTCGACGTCGAGCGGCTTGCCCGCCTTGGCCGTTATGCGATCGCGCACGAACTCCGCGGTTGCGCTCGTCGAATCGTCGACGTGCACGAAATCCACGACCGGATTTCTGTCCGACTCGTACCGCTGGCCCGCGCGCCACGCCGCGTATTCGGCTTCGGACACCGAGAACTCGCGCAGCTTCGCGAGCTCCGCTTCCGCCGCCGCCACTCCCGGCGCGATGCCGCTCGCCGTCTCGCGAAATCCCGCACTCGTGAGCGTGCCGAGGTCCGGCCGCAGCAACACGTCGCCGGGCCGCATGCCCGCGAGGCTCTGTTCGGTCCGGTCGCGCATCATCCCGCTCACCATCTGGAACAGGATCTCGAACGTGGTGTCCACGTCCTCCGCGGGCTCGAGCGGCGCCCCGACGTCGACCACGATCACCCGGTCGACGCCCATGCTGCGCGCGACCTCGATCGGCAGGTTGTCGACGATGCCGCCGTCGACGAGTAGTTTGCCCTGGTGCCGCACCGGCGCGAACGCGCCGGGCACCGCCATGCTGCTGCGGATCGCGAGGCCGAGGTCGCCGGAATCGAACACGACGGGCCGCACGTTGCCGATGTCGGTCGCGACGCAGCGGAACGGGATCGGCAGGTCGTCGAAAGTTTCGAGGTTCGAGCGGCCGATGAATTTCCGGCGCAGCAGCAACCCCAGCTTCTGCCCCCGCACCAGCGTCGTCGGATAGGTGAGCTTATTGTCGTGGATGCCGATCTCGAGATTGGCGAGGATGCCGAGATCGGTCTCCTTCTGTCGCATCGGCAGATCCGCGCGCGCCGTCGTGTCGCGGAAGATGTCTATCCAGTCGATCGAGGTGACGAACTGCTCGATCTCCTCGGGCGACTTGCCCGAGGCGTACAGTCCGCCGATGATCGCGCCGACGCTCGTCCCCGCGATCGCGTGAATCGGAATCCGCTCGCGCTCCAGCACCTTGAGCACGCCGATGTGCGCCGCCCCGCGCGCGCCGCCGCCGCCGAGCACGAGGCCTATCCTTTCGCCCGCCGCACACGTGCCGATCGGCAATGCGCCCAGCAAGCAGGCCCATACGCAGGCCAATAAACGCGAGACAACAAGGGACTTCATGACGCAGAACTCCGCCAGCCGGATGCGAAGAGTATGAGGCGCGGCGGCCTCGGCCGCTAATCAGACCGGGCGATGTGATCGCCGATCAGGACTACGGTTCCGCGGCGGATCCCGCGCGCAGCCGCGGCAGGTTGCCGTAGGTCAGCGCGCGCCACAGCCATTCGAGCGGACCGTATTGGAATTGCGACAACCACAGCCGACTGAGCACGATCTGCAGCGCGAAACACGCGATCACGATGCCCGTGATCCCGGCCGTGCCGATCCGGCCCGCGAGCGCCAGGCCCGGCCCGACCCCGAACAAAACGAATCCCATGACGAAGCTCTGGCTGACGTAGTTAGTCAGGGCCATGCGCCCGGCCGCGGCGAACGGCGCGAGCAGCCGCCGGCCGAGCGGCGCGTGGAATCCGACGACCACGGCCGAGACATAGCCGGCCGCGAGCACCGGCACCGCCCCGAGGTGCAGCGCGTCGGCGACGAACTGGCGGTATGCGCCCTCCGGAAACACGGGCGACAGCCAGACGAACGTCGCGATGCCTTCGATCAGCAAGCCGACCGGCAACGCCCACCTCAGCACGCGCCGCCAGCCCGGCAGATAGTCGCGCGCCCGGACTATCCACCCATGCCGCCCCACCCACGCACCGATGAAGAACCTTCCCAGCGCATACAGCAGCCAGCCGAGAATCGCGCCGCTCAGGATGTACTGGACGAGCGCCAGGTCGAGAAAATTGCCGAGGATCCCGAAGTAATCGCCCGAGTGCGCGAGTTGCTGGCGCTCGAGCACGGCCGCCTCGACTTCGGGATCCGGCGCGCCTGTCCAGGTCGATGCGGAACCGAACGCGTCGAACGCCTTCTGCGCGGTGCGCGCCAGCACGGCGCAGATGATGCCGATCCCGAGAAGGTCGCGGTTGCTCATCGAGCGGAACGCGAGCAACACGAATCCCGCGAGCGCGTAGAGATGCAGGATGTCCCAGGTCCACAGGAACACGAAGTGCAGGATGCCGAACGCCAGCAGCACCGTCATGCGGCGCCTGAACAGCGGCTCGAAGTCGACGCCGCGCGCCTCGAGCCGGTGCATCTGCAGGTAGAAGCCGAGGCCGAACAGGAACGCGAACAACGTGTTCGCCTTGTCCATCACGAGCGCGGCGAGCACCTCGGCGAGCACGTAGTCGAGCTGCGCCGTCGGCAGCGCCGCCATCTGCTGCTCGGTCGCCATCACGCCCGCATCCGCGAATGCCGTGAAGTTCATCAGGAACACGCCGAACAGCGCGACGCCGCGCAAGACGTCCAGCAGCTCGACGCGCTCCGCCTGCGAGACGGGCGCCGCGATTCCGGCAGCGGCGCCCCGTTCGTTCATCTATCTACCACCTTGCCCGTGTTCGGATGGCAGCTCGGCAGGTCCGATGCCGCCATGCTCCAGCTCATGTGCGGATACCAGGTGTTGTTCACCTCGGCGGCCGACAGCACCCGCGCGATGGCGCCCGTGCGCGCGTTCATTTCGTAGCCGTACACGGAACACATGCTGTTTTCGTAGTGCGAGTCGCACGGGACCTCGGCGACCACGTCGAGCGTGTCGTCTTTCCAGCCCACCGCGAACGTGTTGAATCGCGGCTCGGGGCCGGCGATTTCGCGGATGTACGGCCAGCAGCGCGCGAGCCGCTCGACCATGTCGTGCCGCGCGGCATTCGAGATCGCGTCGAGCACCAGTTCGTCCTGCTCGACCCGGAAGAGCTGGAAATCGGTGCGCGTGCCCGGCTTGCCTGAGCCATTGATCAGGAACGCGAGGCCATCCGGCGACCAGAGGATTTCGCGCGGCCGCCACGCGCCCTCGTCGAGTTCCTTCCACGGGACGTCCAGCCGCAGGTTTGGGCCGTCATTCTTCTTATAGAGGACTCGCAGGATGCCCTCGTCAGCGCATTCGAGGATTACCCAGGCGTCTCCATGCGCTGCGGCGGCACTGCCCTGCGCTCCTCCCCCGCATTCCAGTTCGAGCGGCTGACCCTTCCGGGCCCAAGAAGGCTTCGAACCGTTCGGCGCCTCGGCCTGCGCCATGCCCGCGGCGCCCGCCAATGCGAGCACGGTCAGGAGCTTGAACGTGCGTGCGGCCATGAATTCACCTCCGGGATCCCCGGCTATTGTCACGAGGCCGCCCGGGACCCGCAATTCGAGCCCGGAATTCAACGAGATAACGTCGTTTCAATTGAACCGCGCGGAGCGCTTCAGTAGACTGCGCGCCCCGCTGCAACCCGCCCGGTCCCAGAACCGGCAGGCACCGGGTCCGTAGATTCGGGGTGTAGCTCAGCCTGGTAGAGCACTACGTTCGGGACGTAGGAGTCGGAGGTTCAAATCCTCTCACCCCGACCAATTTTCAAAGGGGCCCGTTCTGGACACATCGGTAACGTTTCATACCGATGACATGGGTGACACCTTCAGATCGCCTGGTGCGGCCACTCCTGGTCGTTGCACTCGATGAAGCGATCGGACTTCTCCCGCCGCTGCGTCTAACTACCCTTCATCGCGCCCGACATTTTCCGGCAGCCCGGATCCCTCGCCTCGAAGAGGCACCTGCAACGCCTTGGCAATACGTACATGTACACGGACTCGCAGCACAGCGACCCCGGCAAAAGCCCGGTAGTGCCGCTCGATACGTGGGTCGCCCGACCCCAGTGTAACTGGCCAGACCGCACGTTGTAATGGCCTTACCAATTACCACGGTATTCCATATCTCGTGCGTCTCAGTAATCGGATAGCCACTCAACGAGGGAAACACCGTGTACAGGTCTCCAAATAGATTCAGTCTCAAAAAGCTCGCCAAGGCGTGTCTGGCGCTGACGCTGGTTCCAATGGTCTCGGCAGGTGCCGATGACCCGCCACCCTTGGTTTACAACGTGGAAAACACGGGCGCGCATTACCCGGCGCCGACGTTTCCCTCGTTCGATCTGCTCCCGATCGTCAGGCCATTGCCGGATCCCTTCCTCTTCTACAAGGACGGAAAACGCGACACCAGCTTCTCGAGCTGGGAAAGGCGGCGTAACGAAATCTTTGGCGCGGTCCAGAAGTACATGCTCGGACCCAAGCCGGACTGCCGCGACTGCACCGTCGACGGCACCTTCGTGCCGAACCCCACCAATGCCCTGCAGGGAACGCTGACGGTCACTGTGACGAGGAATGGGGTCACGGCAACGCAGACCCATACGGTCACCTTCCCGGCGACGGGGTCCGCTCCCTTCCCCTACATCATCGGCTTCAACGGTACCGGCACCGGAAGCGTCCCGGCCGCCCTTCTCACCAACGTCACGAAGATCTCGTTCAACAACAACCAGATCCTGACGGCGTTCTATTCGCTGTATCCCGACCTGTGCGCCGGAGCGGCCTGCAACGTGGCTCCCAACCACGGCAAAGGTGGCAGCAACTCGGGCCAATACGCCGCATGGTCCTGGGGCGTGAGCCGCGTCATCGACGCCATCGAAAAGCTTTCCAGCCAGCCCGGCACCTTGCTTCCGCTCAATACCGCCCGCTCGGCGGTGACCGGATGCTCCTTCGGCGGAAAAGAAGCGCTCTACGCCGGAGCCATGGACGAGCGCGTCGCCCTGACGATCGCCCAGGAAAACGGTGGCGGTGGCGTCCCGTCCTGGCGTTTCAACCAGAATGTCGAAGCCGGACCCAACGGCGGCGGCGGTGCGGTGGAAAAAATCGAAAACACCAACTACGGCTGGTTCAGCGGCCAGTTGGCCCAGTTCTCCGGCTCCAACGTCTACAAGCTTCCGTTCGACCAGCACATGGTGCTTGCCATGATCGCGCCGAGGGCGGTCCTGCACACCGGTAACACGGGCTACTACTGGCTGGGCAACGGCGCCGGGTATGTCTCGGCACGGGCAGCGGAGCGTGTGTACAACGAGTTCGGCATCGGCGACCGGCTCGGTTGGGTCATCGACGGCGACCATGGCCACTGCGCCATTCCGAACGACCAGCGGGTCCAGGTTCAGGCCTTCATCGACCGGTTCCTGCTGGGTCACGACGTCGATACCAACATCAAGGTCGCGCCGAACCCGTACGTCCAGCAGCAGATTGCGCCTCCGTACTACCTGCCCCATGGCAACAACACCGGGCGCTACATCGGCCGCGACGGCAACCGCCATCCGACTAACTATCCGTATCTCTTCAACACGATGGATTACGGCCGGTGGACGGCCTGGTGGGGAAGCAACAAGCCTGAATTCCCGAACAACTGGAATACGGGCGGAACGGTGGACCTGATCACGAACACCCAGGTTCGCAGGATCAGCACCGGCGATCCCATCATGGCGGGGTTTGCGATCAGCATGCCCACCGACCATCCGGAGGCGACCATCCAGGTGCTGAACTCGAAGGTCGAGATCGACATCACCTGTGGCGACAACACGTCGTACACGCTGTCTGTTCCGATCCCGGGCCAGACCATTACGATTCCGGCCAACAACAACGAATGGTTCCCGTCGCCCATCCAGAAGAGCCCCCTCGTCTACCAGGGCTCCGTGACGAATCCTGGCTGCAAGAACCCCGAAATGAAGGGCGCGGCGACCAGGGCGTACTTCACGGCCGTGGGACTCCAGGACGGCTTCGCCGGCGACGGCGCGGGTCCGGGCTTCATCTCCACCGACACCGAAAATCCGATCCAGGTGCGATTCCACATCGCCAATTTCGGCGGTGGTGGTTCGGGCGGTGACTGGAGTCCGACGGTCGTCTTGAATCTCGAGCCGATCAACGTCGGAGCTCCTCCTCCGTCGCAGCAATAGTTAGCTGGTGATGCTCACGCACTCGTGAGCCTTTGCGCCCAGGTCAGGTCCTTCCCCGGACCTGACCTGGGTCTTCTACCGGGAAAGAACCGGATCCGGCTACCGCTTCCCTTTCGATTTCTTCTCGACACACTCCATCAGCTTCAGTGGATCGGGCTGCTCCCGACCTGCCTTCTTTTCCTCCTGAAGACAGCCACCCAGCGGATCGGTGTCTTGTGGAACCGACTGCGGCGGCCCCTTCGGCGCAACGGGCGCCCCGGTGAAGTGCCACGTAACCCGCGTACTCGTCTCGACGAATTCGCCCGCGGCGCGCGCCTGACCCGCCAGCTCCACCGGATTGCCGCCACTTTCACTCCATGAGCCGGAGTGGCCATTGCGCGTGCCGCTGACTTTGATGTTCGACTTCTCGAACTTTCGCAGCGCCGTCCATGCGAAAGGATTGATGTGCGTCTTCACGGCGGAGATGTTCGTCGTCTCCGTCACCGCCATTCTCAGCGGACCCGGATCGACATTGATCTCGACCGTCTGATTCGCCGGGTTGTAGACGAGGCTGAACGAACAACCATCGCCGCCGGCCGCATCCGCCTCGACGACGTGTTTTGCGCTCACCGAGGTCGGTACTTCGCGCATTCCGCCCTCATGCGGATTGAGCCGGCGATATATCCCCTTGTCCGCAACCTCGATTTCTCCGAAGCAGCGATCGTTCGCCCACACATCGGTGCGCGCCGCATTCATCGAGGAACCGGCCACGTTGCCTTGGAAGGCAGCGCGCTCTGCCGCGTTCTGCCGCTTCTGGACTTCATCCTGGCAGCTTGCGATGTCGTTCTCGTCCGAACTCGCCTGCTCGCAGGCGTCCTTCTGACGCTCGAAGCTCGCACGGTCGAAGCCGCGCGCGGCCGGAGCGGAGAAGCCTTCTCCCGCATACTTCAAACGCGCCTGTCCCCGAAACACACGGGTCTTCTTCGTATTCCTGAATCCGCCGTCGGCGTGCGGAACATTGTGCGTTCCGGTTACTTCGACCGTGAATTTCACGGTGCCGAATCCATCTTCGGCATGCACTGCCACCGTCGTCAGCGCGATGGAAGCGCACAAGGCGATTGCGCAAGTTCTCTCCAGCATCATTTCCCCACCCTTGCACTCGAATACGTTCTTCTTGGCGGATGGTCGCGCGGCCGGTTCCGTGAATTGTCGCGATTCTGTCAGCGCCTACTCGTAGATCTCCGCCCCGCGTATCGGCATACGGTCGGGTCCGAGCCCGCCGACGATGAGCAGGCGGCCGTCGACGAGCGGTGTGACGGAGTGATGCCAGCGCGACTGACTCATCGCGGGCCCGTCGCGCCGGGTCCTGTCCAGCGCAAACGACTCAGTCGTGTTCGCGACATCGCCCTGTGACTGCCCCATCACACCGCCCACCAGCAGCACTCGTGCGTCGGAGAGCCGACCGAGTCCGAAAAAAGTTCGTGGTGTCGCGAGATGGGCGAAAGGCGCGATGACGCCGGTAGCGGGATCGAATCGCAGCACGGAAGTCAGCGGAACCGAATCCGAATCTTCGCCGCCGACGATGAGGACGCCGCCATCCTGCATCGTGTGCGCCTGATGATTGCCGCGCGCGTTCGCCTCGACCGGCTGCAACGGATGGCTGACGCCATCCACCGGATCGTATATCTCCGGCGGGGGCATATCACCGTCGAGCGAGAAACCGCCGTAGATCAGGATTCGCCGCGAATCGATGCGGACTGACGTGTGCGCGTACCGCCCCACCGACAGGCGTCCCGGCAGAAGTGTGAACGTGCCGGTCGCAGGGTCGAACACTTCGACTGTATCGCTCGCCGCGATTGCAGTGCCGCCACTGATGAAGACTTTTCCGTCCATCAGCAATGACGCTGCCGACCACGTGCGGGCGCGCTGCATGGGCATCGCGGTCGGGACCACGGTGCGGTCCGAGGTGCGGATTATTTCCGCACTCGGCGCCGTGGCCAGTCCACGCTCACCGCCTGCAACGAATACGTCGCCGTTGTATAGCGTGACCGCCACGAAACCGATACGGCCGGTGCTGAGACTCGCGCCGTAGTTGCTGAACCGTTCGGTCAGCGGATCGAATACCCACAGCGAGTTCGGAAGCGCGGCCGAAGCATCTTCACCTCCCACGAACAGGACGCGCCCATCGGACAATCGGACGGCCCGGTGTTCCGCGCGCGCAAATGGCGCCTCCACGCTGCGCATGCGATCGCGGTAGGTCGCGTTCAGGACGATCGTGCGCCTGACGGTCTCACCGCCGTTGGTGACGATGAGTTCGAATTCATTCGGACCGTAGACGAGCGGGTGAGACATCACCCCCTGGCCGCTCTGCACGGCGATATTTCCCGGCAGGATTCGTGCCGTGCCATTCTCGAATCGCGCCGTCAACTGCGCGCGCTCCCCGATGGAATAGGCCGCGCGATCTGCGCTGAACTGCGCGATGGCGGGTGGTTTGTTCGGCGCCGGCGCCTGGTCGCTTCCGCCACCACAGGCCGCGAGAAACAGCGAAAGCAGCGCGGCGATGCCGCCACCGCGAACGAAACGAAAGGCAGGCACTTCGAACTACTCCGTATCGCGTGCAAGTCCGCAGGGAAGAGGATCGCCGCGCCGGCTTTCGAAAATGTTCAGATTTTGTATCGGCCTTCAGGCGTTCTGTTCGAGCACGATGCTCGTCCGCACCGCCGTCTTCTTCGGAATGACTTCATCGCCCCGCACCAGGATCGTGGCAATGGTCAGGCACGTTCCGAAGAACAGGATCAGCGACGAGTAGTAAACCCACATCAGCACCAGCACCAGCGATCCCGCCGCGCCGAACGTCGAGGCGGGCGCGACGTGCGTCAGGTACAGCGAGATGAGGTACTTGCCGATCGCGAAGAGCAGCGCCGTGATGAACGCGCCGCGCCAGACGTCCGCCCATTGCATGTACACATCGGGCAGCACCTTGAACAGCAAGCCGAAGAGGACTGTCGTAACGGCCAGCGACACCACGAGTTCGATCGCCGCGACGGCGATGCCGGGGATCGGAATCCAGTCGCTCGCGTATTCGATGATGCCCGCGATCGCGACGCTCAGCACGAACGACGTGAGCATCAGGAAGCCGATGATCAGCACCATGCTCAGCGACAGCAGCCGCACGGTGATGAACGTCAGGATGCCGCTGCGCGTGGGCTTCGCGCGCACGCCCCAGAACTTGTTGAGCGACGCCTGCATCTGCGCGAACACGGTCGTCGCGCCGAAGATCAGCGCTCCGAATCCCGCGATCGTCGGCCACAGGCCGGCCTCTTCCACGCGTGAGCGCCGCACCGCTTCCTCGATGGCCGTCGCCGCACGGGAGCCAACGATGTCCGTGATCGCGGCCGAGATCTGACCGCTCGCGGCGTCTTCACCGAAGACCATTCCGACGATCGCCACGACGATGATCACGAGCGGCGCGAGCGAGAACAACGTGCAGAACGCGAGCGCCGACGCGTGCTCGAACGCATCGCGATCGAGCCAGCGCTGCGCGGCGGTCTTGAGGACTTCTACGAATCCACGTGGCTGCATGAGGCCGCATTCGACGCTGGACGCGTGGGAATCGCGATCGGAAGGCGGGTCGGATTTCCCCCTCACATTCGAGCACCGTTCGCCAGCGATCGCCGACAAAGGTCGCCGGCGATCCGCTCGCGAAATGAGGCGGCCGCCGTTGCCGGCGACCGCCTCCCTCGTTCGACATTCCGACTACCTGGAATACAACTCGTCGAAGAACAGGTCGAAGTCGCTGACGCCTTTCGTGGACGTGTTGATCTCGAAGTTCTCGTAGTTCGTCCCGATGGCGCGCAGCCCGTGCCGGCTCAGATCGATCTCGCCGGGATCGGTCACGCCTCCTCCCTGCGTCACGCCGACGATGCCCTCCCCGCGCGCGGTCGGTCCCCACTTGATGGCGATGCCGCCGAAACGATCGTGGAGCTCGGTCGTGAAGTAGTTGGGATCGCTCGAGAAGAACTCGCTGACGCTGATGAAGTGCACGGTGGCGGGGCGCGCGTTTCCGTCGACCAGCACCAGTCCCGGATTGCCCAGGAATCCGGTCGGGTCGAAATCCGTCCACAGCGGCGCGATGCGCGGCGGCCCGGCCAGGAAGTCGGGCACGTTGGCGTCGTAACTCGGATCGCCGTTGCCGAACGACAGGCTGCCGTTCGAGTTCACGAACAGCGAGTCGTAGTTGACACCGTTGAACTTGAACGACTTGCCAAGGGCGACCGCCGCCGAGTCGTCGTCGCCGAGATCGAGCGGCGTGCCGCGGTACGTATTCACGTACAGCGAGTACCTTCCCTTCGATTCGCCGATACCGATGAACTCGATGTCCGGGTAGGTGGACACCGCGACCGCGAGGCGAAGGTCCTCCTGTGCCTGGAGAATCAGCCGCGACAGCAGGCCGTTGCCGCCGTCGTCGTCGATCGCGAGCAGCTCTCCGGTATCGGCGTCGAACACGCCGATCACGCTGTCGATGTCGCCGCGCACGACCTCGATCGCGAGCACGTCGCCCGCCTTCACCTGGAAGCTGTAGTAGTCGACGTCGTCACGCTCGGGATCGATCACCGTCGCGAACGCGGGATTCGCGCTGTCGAATGGCAGGCGCAGCAACGGCGTCGCGCGCGCGATGCTGTCGTTGCGCCGGATCTCGGTCAGGTCGACGATCCGGTTCACGCCGTTGAAGCGCAACGTGCCGCGCAGGTCGACGGTCTCGCCGGGAGTCGTCCCGACCAGGTCCTCGAAGATCGCGGGGATCGAAACGAGCCCACCCATGGCGCCCCTCGCCGCACTCAGATCCGACTCCTCCTCGTAACCACTCGTATGGCCGCCGCCACAGCTGAATCCGGCGAGACCATCCGCGGCGCTCAACGAGCCGTAGCTGATCGAGAACGGATTGCCGGCCACCGGGCCCAGTAGTTCGCCGAGGACGTTCTTCCGGTTGAGCGTGATGGAGAAAGTGTTCGCTCCAACCGCGGGATATTCCGGCACGCCGTCCCAGCGGACGGTGAAGGTGTTCCCCGATTCTTCGAAGGTCACCGTGCCGCCGGCACTGGCATTGAGGTCGTCCCACAGGCCCGCGATGCGCGGCGGTCCACTCAGGTGGACCCGCGTCGTTTCGAGGTACGTGCTGTCGGGGCGGCCGAACGTCACGCTGCCGTTTGCGTTCACGAACAACGACGTGAATCGCTCGCCGCAGAAGTCGATCGGGAACGGCGTGAACAGTTCGACGAAGCCGTCGTCACCGACCAGCAACGGATCGCCCTCGCGAGGCACGTTGAAGATCACGTTGACGCCGCTGCGCGTCGCGCCCGCCGCCGCCGACACGGCGACGTAGGTACCGGGCGCGTCGCTGTTCGACTCGGCCGCGCCGCTGTGGAACTCCTCGGGTCCCGGCAGGCTGCGGGGCGGCGTCGAGAATCCGCCGTCGAGAATTCCGTCGACGTAGACCGCGTACTGCGCACCCGGAGTCAGTCCCGTGAACTTGTAGGTTCCCACGACCGCGCTCGCCGCGGGATCGACCTCGTCGGTGAAATCTCCCGACAGCGCCGACACCGCATCGAGGAACGGGTTGGCGACGTTGCGCGCGATGACGTTGATGCCCGAGATCCGCGTCGTGCCGTTGGGAGCGAATATGCTCCCGTGCACGGTGGCGGTCGTGGCAAGGTAGTCAGCCTCCGGGTACAGGCGCGAAACCGACACGATGTCGTCGAGCCCCAGCTCCTCCTCTCCGAAGCCGCTGCCGAAGAAGAATGGATACATGGTCTCGAGCAATCCCTGGCTCGCGAAGTCCGCGACGGTCGGGGTGCCGAACGTATTCGCCGGCGCCGGACCGCTTGGCTCCGCCTCGCCGACGGCGATGCCCAGCAGGATGCCGCCGTTGGTCTGCGCGTGCGCGAGATTGCTGAAGTGGCCGAACTCGTGAACCATGATGGACAGCGCCGCCAGCGGATCCACGAACTCCGGACCGTTGAGGAACGCGAGACCTTCGGTGATCGTGCAGGTCGCGGGATCCCCGAACTCCGGCCCGGCGAAACCGAGCACACCCGAGTCGGCGCCGAACAGCAGCTCGAAGATGGCTCCCGTGTCGTCATAGACGATCGCGGACAAGCCGTCTGGCTCGGTCGCTTCGTAGTACTCGAGGAAGTTGGTCTCGTCGACGTCGACCGGCAGGTCGGGACCCTGCACGAAGCCGATGGTGGAGCTCGCGACATTCGTCCACTCCTCGAAGGATGTCGCGACGAATTCGTCGGCCTCGGCCTTGGTCAGGTTGCCGAGACCGCCAAGGTCGGCATTCCAGGTGATGTTGCGGCCACCGTTGGGCCACAGGTACGGCACGCCGTCGTCGCAGTTCGCGAGCGGACCCGCGGCCTGCGCGGGCGCGGCGACGAGCAAGGGTGACGCGAGCAACGCGAGAACGAGTTTCTTGAGGGTGTTCATCGGCGTACCCCTCCTTGCTCGGCGATGATCCTGCGTACGCGCTCGGCCAGCTGCGAATAGGGAATCGGGCCCTTCTCGATGTCCGCGGCAAGGCCCGCATTGCTCATGCGGTTCGCGGTCGGCTCGCTCGGAATCGAAGTGTCGATTTCGAACAGACCCTGCGCGAGGCCGACGGGGCTCGACAGCGCGATGCTGCTCTCGGCGGTCAGGAACAGGAGGTACTCCCGTCCCCGCTCGAGCACCGGCATGTCGCGGAAAGCGGAAAAGTGCCGTACGCCGTTGCCCGCGGATTTACCCTTGATGCCGCCGAACATCTCGACGTCGGCGTACGTGACGTCCTTGAAGGTCGCGAACTCGCCCTTGAAGGCTTCGGTCACGCGGATGCGGTAAATGGTGGTCGCGAGTTCTCCACCGCCGACCTTGATGACTCCCGGACGCACGTCGGTCACCGTGCCGCGAAAAACGCGGGCGGCGGACGACGCCATGTGCGGAAGGTCGAGGTGCTTGACGGTCGTCGCGTGCGCGCCCGGCGGCGCGAACGCGGCTATCAATCCGGCACAAAGTGCCGCGCTGAGGAATCTCATGTGCAATCTCCCTTTGCATCGTTCCGCACGGCGCGCGCAGGCGTGACGATCCGTCACCGCGCCCACCGCGTGAACTAGTTAGTTATCTGTTCAGAATTGCGAACGACGGGAGCGATCCTTCGCCTCTTGTCGTGAGATTCCGGCGCTCCCTGCCTGCCTCTAACTTCCTCCAACGCGAGTGGATAGTCAAGCGTGGACGATGCCCATGCGCGCGGCGAATCCGGTCGCCGTTTCGTTATTGGAAAATTGCCGCCGCCCTGCGCCGCAGCATTCGGTCCGCGATCGCCCAATCGACCTAACAGGGCCGTCCCCGAATCGCTCCCCGGGCGGCAGGTTCGTTCAAATGCCCGGGCAGTGTGCCTGTCCAGTTCACGCTCTTGTGTAGGCGTGCGCCTATAAGCGCCGCGGAGCTCAACCGGGCCGTCGGGGTTGGCGGCTAACTTCAGCCGCGAGCGCCTGCTCCCGCGTCTGACCGACGTTCATCAAATCCGCTGAAACACCAGCGACGCGTTCGTACCGCCGAATCCGAAGCTGTTTGACATCACGGTGTCCACGAACAGCTCCCGCGATTCGCGCAGGATCGGATACGCGGCGCACTCCGGATCGAGTTCACCGATGTTGGCGGAGCCCGCCAGAAAACCGTCGCGCATCATGAGCAGGCTGTAGATAGCCTCGTGGACACCGGCGGCGCCGAGCGAGTGCCCGGACAGGGATTTCGTCGAGGAGATGGGCGGTGCGCCCGCGCCGAACACCTCGCGCACCGCGCGCAGCTCGATCACGTCGCCGAGCGGTGTCGATGTGCCGTGCGTATTGAGATAGTCGATCGGGCGGGACACCGAGCTCAATGCCTGGCGCATGCAGCGGACGGCCCCTTCGCCGGATGGCTGCACCATGTCCGCCCCGTCGGCGGTGACGCCGAAGCCGACGAGTTCCGCGTAGATCTTCGCGTTGCGGGCGCGCGCGTGATCGAGCGATTCGAGAACGAGCATGCCGCCGCCGCTCGCGATCACGAACCCGTCGCGCTGCGTGTCGTAGGCGCGCGAGGCCGTTTCGGGCGCGTCGTTGCGCGCGGTGGATAACGCGCCCATGGCATCGAACAGCGCCGTGAGCGACCAGTGCTCCTCCTCGCCCCCGCCGCAGAACATCACGTCCTGGTTGCCCCAACGGATCTGCTCGGCCGCGGCGCCGATGCAATGCGCACTGGTCGCGCACGCGGACGTCACCGAGTAACTCACGCCCTGTATTCGGTAGGTAGTCGCGAGGCAGGCGGCGACAGTGCTGCACATGGTGCGCGGCACGCGCGTCGGGCCGACCTTGCGCACGCCGCGGGCGCGCAATGTGTCCGCGGATTCGACGACGTTGGCGGGAGAGCCGCCGCCAGTCCCAGCGATAAGACCGCTTCGGGGATTGCTGACCTGGTTCCCGGTCAACCCGCTGTCTGCGACGGCTTGACCCAAAGCCGCGGCAGCAAACGCGGCGGCATCTCCCATGAATCGTAAATCGCGCCGATCGATGTGTTTCTCGATCTCGAACCGCGGAATTCCGGCTACCTGGCTGCGCAGCCCCATGTCCGCATACCCGGGCGCGGCGCGGATTCCCGACTTTCCGTCGCATAGCGCGCTGCTCACGGTGTCGAGATCATTACCGAGACACGAAACGATCCCCATGCCCGTCACGACCACGCGACGCATCAACCGGCTCCCACGGGCTCGAGCAGGTTGTTGCCGTCGAAGAGTCCGACTTTCAGCCCACGGGCCGTGTAGATCTCCCGCCCATCCGCCGCGAGCGAGCCATCGCCCGTGACCATGATGAGCTTGCGCACGACGATCCGCTTGATGTCGACCCGGTACGTCACGCGCTTCACGTGCGGCAACACCTGCCCGAAGAAGCGCACCTCGTCCACGCCCAGCGCCCTGCCCAGTCCCTTGTGCCCGCTCCACGCAAGATGAAAGCCGATGAGTTGCCACAGGGCGTCGAGGCCGAGACAGCCCGGCATCACCGGGTCGCCGCGAAAATGACAGGCGAAGAACCACATCGAGGGATGGATGTCGAGTTCGGCACGTATTTCGCCTTTGCCGTACGCGCCGCCGCTGTCGGAAATCCACGTGATGCGATCGATCATGCGCATCTGGCCGATCGGCAATCGCGGGGTGTTGGGTCCGAACAGTTCCCCTTCTCCGCAGGCGATCAGCTCTTCGAACGAATAGGAATTCTTGCGGGATGCGATCGGGTCGTGACCCGACGCGATGGCGACGTCGTGCATGCGCGCATTACAACCGGCAGAGGTACGGGTCTCCTTGATCTGGATCATTCGTGCGCGCGGCGCCCGCGAGGCGCGCCCACATCTCGTCGGTGCGCCTGACGACGTCGGCGCTCATCCCGATCGCACGGCCCCAGGTGCGCCGGGTTTCACCGGGCAACTTGTGGGTCGCGTCGATACCGAGCTTCGATCCCAGGCCCGCCACCGGGCTCGCGAAGTCGAGGTAATCGATCGGCGTGCGCCGCACGAAGTGAGAGTCGCGTGCCGGATCGACGCGGGTGGACAGCGCCCAGATCACTTCCTGCCAGTTGCGCACGTCGATGTCGTCGTCCGTCACGATGACGAACTTGATGTAGAGGAACTGTCGCAGGTATGACCACACGGCCTGCATGACCTGGCGCGCGTGGCCCGCGTATGCCTTGCGGATGCTCACCACCGCGACGCGATACGAACAGGCCTCCGGTGGCAGGTAGAAGTCCACGATCTCCGGATACGAGCGCTGCAGCATCGGCACGAACATCTCGTTGAGCGACATGGCGAGCACGGAGGGTTCGTCCAGGGGTGACCGACCCATGTATCCGCCGTGATAGAACGCATCGCGCCGCAAACACATGCGTTCGATGGTGAGCACCGGAAAGCGCGCCTGGCTGTTGTAGTAACCCGTGTGATCGCCGAACGGGCCTTCGAGCGCCTCGTCGCCCGGCAGGATGTGCCCTTCGAACACGATCTCCGCGGATGCCGGCGCGTCGAGTCCCGTCCTGCTGCGCCACACCTCGGTGCGGCGCCGGCGCAGGAGCCCCGCGAACTGGTACTCCGAAACGCTGTCCGGAATCGGGGCCGTGGCCGCGATGAGCAGGCCCGGATCCGGTCCGATCGCGACGACGACCGGAAACGGCTTGCCGGGATGGCTGCGTTGCCAGTCGCGGAAATCGAGCGCACCGCCGCGCTGCGACAGCCAGCGCATGATGACGCGATTGCGGCCGATGACCTGCTGGCGGTAGATAGCCACGTTCTGGCGCGGTTTGCGGGTGCCGCGCGTGACCACGATGCCCCAGGTGATGAGTCTCCCAGCGTCTTCCGGCCAGCATTTCCACACCGGCAGTTTCGAAAGGTCGACGTCCGGCCCTTCGAGGATCACCTCGTGGCACGCGGGCTTCTGCACGACTCGCGGCGCGGCGGTGAGCAGCGGCATGAATATCGGCAGCCGCTCGAGCGCGGCGCCGACGGTGTCCGGCCATTGCGGATCCTTGAGGCGGCTCAACATCGCGCCAACGTCGCGCAATGCCGCGACATCCTGGTGGCCCAGCGCCGCGGCAACGCGACTCGTGGTGCCGAACAAATTGCCGAGCACGGGCATATCGCTGCCTTTCGCGGCCTCGAACCACAAGGCCGGACCGCCCTCCCGCAAACTGCGCCGGCAAAGTTGGGTCATCTCGAGATCCGGATCGACGATGAATGGCACACGCTTGAGGTCGCCGCGTTGCTCGAGGACCCGCAGGAATTCGCGCAGGCTCGCGTACGTCACGACTCGCACCGTTTGACGAGAATCAAATCCCGTATCCGGAGCGCATGGCATGAATGCCATTTCTGCAACCACCGGAGCCCGAAGTGCGCGATCCCGCCACCACCGTACGGCAGCTGCTTCGTCTCATGCCGGAGTCGATTCCGGGGCACGCATTCACACGACTCGTGAACCATGCGCTGCGCGGCCAGGAGATCTCGACGCGGCTCGCGGATCTCGCCGGCAAACGCGTGCGCCTTTCCATGGGCAGCGATTCCGCCGGACCGGGAATCTCGTTCGAGATCACCGCCAATGGAGTACGTGCCACCGACTGCGAACCGCACGTGACGATGCGCGGCTCGTTGCGCGATTTCGCCGCGCTCGCGTTGCGGCGCGAGGACCCCGACACCTTGTTCTTTCAGCGACGACTGGTCGTGGAGGGCGAAACCGAAACCGGGTTGCATCTCAAGAACCTGCTCGACGGCTGGGAATACGACATGCGCGCGCACCTGCGCGCGGTGCTTCCGGCGCCGGTCGCGCATGTCACCGCGGCGGCGCTGCATGGTGTGCGTGTTCTTCGTGACTCAGGCCGGCTTCCCCGACCAGGTAACCGTGGCAGTAACCGCCCGGCAGCACGGGCGCGGGCAGCGGACGGCGCGGCTCGCGTTCGTCCATGGCATCGCGAAATGCCCGCGCCACTTCGATGAAGTCGCGCGATTGCGGCGACAGGCGCAGCACGTCCACGCCGGCGGCGCGCATTGCGCCCACATGCGGCAGCAGGTTCTGCACGGCGGCCGACTGCGTCTGGATTCCGTTGAGCGCCAGGAACGGCTGATCCTCGCGCGTGTGCAGCGTCATCCCGTCCGGATGGTTCCCGCAAATAAATCCGCACTCGTCCTTGGCGAGATCGTGTGCGCGAGCCGTGAAGCAACGCGCGGAAAATGCAAGCGGCAGCCGCCCGTAGGCGAACATCTCGACCTCGAAGCCGTGCGGCAATCCGGCGACCATTTTCCCGACGGTCTCGAGCGGGAGTTCGACCGGCGCGACCCAGCGGCGCGCGCCCAGCGACACCAGTAGTTCGAGAGTCCGGGCGTTGTAGACGTTGAGATGCGGTCCGGCCACGAACGGGCGGCCGCCGGCGGTGGTGATCGCGGCGTAATCGTTCGCTTCGAACAGACCGGGAGCCTCGTCGACGATTCGCGAAAGCGTAGCGAGCTCGGATTCCGCCTCGATGAGCGCGAGCGTCGAATGCACGATCTGCTTGCCGGAAGCCTCGAGCGCATGAATCACCTCGCGCCAGTCCTCGCGCCGCAGCACTCGCCGCTTGCTGCATACGACTTCTCCCAGGTAGACGATGTCGACCGGCGCTTCGCACAGCGCGGCATAGAATTCCAGCGCCACGGCGCGCTCCCACAGGTAAAGGATCGGTCCGACGGCGAGTTTCATTGCCAGCGGCGTTGAAGGGCGCCAAGCGTGTGCGTACGTCCCTCCGCCAGGCGGTCCAGCGCTTCGTTGATGAACCGCGGCGCGGTCCATCCACGCCCCTCGCCGACGCACTGGTCGATTGCCCTGCGCAGCAGCTGCGTGACCTGCGCGACGTACGCCGGCGAACGCTGGCGCCCTTCAACCTTGATCGCGCGGACTCCGCTTTCGATGAGCACCGGCAACACGTCGAGCGCGTTGAGGCTGGTCGGCTCCTCGAGTGCGTGGAACACGCTGTCGTTCACGCGAAAGCGTCCCTTGCACAGCGTGGGGTAACCCGCCGCCTCGCCGGGCGCGTAGCGATCGATCAGGATGCCGTTCAGTCGCGACTGGCGTCCGAGCGGCGTTTCCTCCCAGCGCACCGCGTGCGCCGGCGAGCAGACGCCCTGACTATTCGGTGAATCCCCCGTGGCGTAGGAAGACAGCGCGCAACGGCCTTCCACCATCACGCACAGACTTCCGAACCCGAACACCTCGATCTCGACCGCGGTGCGCGCGATCAGTCGTTGCACCTGCGTGCATGACAGGACGCGCGGCAGCACCGCGCGCCGCACACCGAACTCCTGCCGGTAGAACTCGATCGACTTCCAGTTGGTCGCGGACGCCTGCACGCTCAGGTGCAGGCGCAACGACGGGTGATGTTTCGCGGCGTAGGCCATGAGTCCGGGATCGGCGAGAATCAGCGCGTCGGCGCCGAGCGCCGCGGCGCGATCCACGGCCTCCGTCGCGAGTACCCACGTGTCGGGGCCCGGATAGACATTGAGTGCGACGAATAAGCGCGCGCCGCGCTCGTGCGCATACTCGAGTCCGGCGGCCGCTTCCTCCGGGCTGAAGTTGAGTCCCGGGAAATTCCGCGCGTTGGTTTCGCCTCGAAAGCCTATGTATACGGCGTCGGCCCCGTGATCGACCGCGGCGCGCAATGCGGGCAGTGTGCCCGCGGGACAGACCAGCTCCGGAACGGCCGGACTCCCGCACTTCGTCTCGTCCATCGCGCCACAGTACGTTCGGACGCGCCACCGGGAATTGACCGGGATCAAACGTGCGACGCGGGAATCCCTTTCAATGCGCGGGTTCGGGAGCGAGCGACAGCAACCTCACCCGGTTGCCACGCACGCGAATCGCCTCTTCCCGGTTCAACTGCTGGATCGTGCG
Organism: Pseudomonadota bacterium; assembly: GCA_023423065.1. Taxonomy (GTDB): domain Bacteria; phylum Pseudomonadota; class Gammaproteobacteria; order Steroidobacterales; family Steroidobacteraceae; genus CADEED01. The sequence continues at coordinate 21,124 of JAFAGC010000065.1, read as the reverse complement.
GCTCACGGTTTCGATGCGCGTGTTGAGCAGGTCCGCGATGTCCTGGCGCGAAAGACCGAGCATGAACTGCCGGCCATCGAGGCCGCGCCGCGCGAGTCGCGCCCCGAGGTCCAGCAGGAAGTTCGCGACGCGGCTGCGAATCGATCCGCGCGCGGGATTGAGCCTGGGCACGACTGCCTGGCTCAGCAGCCGAATCAGCGCCGATCCGAACTCGCCGACGTGTTTGTGCTGATTCGCGAGCAGCCGCATCGGAAGTTCGCAGCAGACCACGGGCTGCAGCGCGATCACGTCGTGTGCATAACTACCGTCGCCGAAAGCCTCGAGGCCCAGCACGTCGCCCGGCGTGTGATACGCGACGATCTGCTGATCGCCTTCCGAACTTACGTGCACGGACTTCAGCATCCCCTGTCGTACGGCATAAAGGTGATGGGCGAAATCGCCGCCGCGAAACAGCGATTCGCCGGTCCGCACCGACCTCAGGGCCCCGGTGGACTGGCGACTGCGTCCGGCGTCGAAGGCCAGCAGCCCGGTCAGCCTGCAGATCTCGTGCAGATCGCAGGATCGGCATCCGACGGGTCCGACACTGCTGCAGGTCGAGACATTCGAGGGGCGAGGTTTTCGCGAGGTTTCCATATTGATCTGGGTCAACGACTGGCTGGACGCACACCCTATATAGAAGTGGCCCGGCGGAAAATGATCCAGATCAATTGGCGGTCCCGGCGCCCCGGATAGGCTCGCGGTGCCGCGACGAAGCGGCCTGCCCGGTACCCGAACTCGATGCCCCTGACTTCCGCCCTTCCAGATTCCGGTTTCTACGACGAAGCACGGCACGCGCGACGACACGAACGCGTCGCCCGCACGATTCCCCGCGCTGAGTGGGATGTCCACTACGAAACCATCGCCGCCATCGAGGCGCTCAAGCGCGGACGCAACGCGATCGTGCTCGCCCACAACTACCAGCGCGCGGAGATCTTTCACGGCGTCGCCGACTTTCAGGGCGATTCGCTGGCGCTCGCGCGCCACGCGGCCTGGTCCGATGCGTCGGTCGTCGTCATGTGCGGCGTCCATTTCATGGCTGAAACCGCCAAACTGCTCGCGCCGGACAAGACGGTGCTACTGCCCGATCTCGGGGCCGGCTGCTCGCTGGCCGAGTCGATCGGCGCCGAGGACGTGCGTGCGCTGCGCGCGCGACACCCCGACGCGCCCGCAGTCTGCTACGTGAACACCAGCGCCGCGGTGAAGGCCGAATGTGATGTCTGCTGCACGTCGGCGAACGCGATCGAGGTAGTGGAGAGCTTCGGCGCCCCCGAAGTGATCTTCGTGCCGGATCAGTACCTGGCCATGCACGTCGCCGCGCACACGAGCGTGCGCATCATCGGCTGGCCGGGCCGCTGCGAGGTGCACGAGCAGTTCACCGCGGGCGACATCCGCGAATACCGCGGCATGACCGGCGCATTCGTGCTCGCGCACCCGGAGTGTCCGCGCGAGGTGCAACTCGCCGCGGACTACGTCGGCTCGACGAGCGGCATGATCGCGGCGCTCGAGCGTCGCCGGCCGCAACGCGCCGTACTGATCACCGAATGCTCGATGAGCGACAACGTCTGCGGCGCGTTTCCGGAGACCGAGTTCGTGAGGCCCTGCAACCTGTGTCCGCACATGCAGCGCATCACGCTCGAAGGTATTCGCGCGAGCCTCGAGAAGCTGGCGCCGCAAATCCACGTTCCCGCCGACGTCGCCGACGCCGCACGGCGTGCCACGTGGCGCATGTTGAATCTCGAGTGCGCGCGATGACGCGCATCGAAACGGACGTCCTGATCGTCGGCGCCGGCATCGCAGGCCTGGTCGCGGCCCTGAGTACGCGCGCCCGCCGCGTCTGCATCCTGTCGCCCGATGGCATCGAAGGTGGTGGCGCCGCGAGCGACTGCGCTCTGGGTGGGCTCGCCGCGGCCGTCGACGCCAACGACTCGCCCGCGCTGCACCTCGAGGACACGCTGCGCGCGGGCGGAAGCCTCAACTCCGTTTCCGCCGCGCACCTCGCCTGTTGTGAAGGCCCGTTGGCCGTCGAGTATCTCAAACTGCTCGGCGTACCGTTCGCGCGCGTGGATGGAAGGTGGTCGCTGCGCCGCGAAGCCGCGCATGGCCGCGCGCGAGTGCTGCACGCGGGAGACAGGACCGGCGCAACGATCATGAGAACGCTGCGGCAGCGGCTCGCCGACGCGCGACACGTCGAAGTGTTCACGCGCGCCATGGCCACGCGTCTGCTGCTCGATTCCGGCGGAGTGTGCGGCATCGTCGCGCAGGATCGCGATGGGCGGTGCTTTCCGATGTTCGCTCGCGACGTCGTCATCGCCACGGGTGGTGTCGGCGGACTGTTCAGCCGCTCGACGAACCCGCTCGGCTCATGTGGCGACGGCCCCGCGATGGCGCTCGCGGCGGGCGCGCGTTGCGCGAGCCTCGAATTCGTGCAGTTTCATCCCACCGCTCTCGACGTGGACGATCGTCCACTGCCACTGCTCACGGAAGCCCTGCGCGGCGCGGGCGCCCGGCTCGTGGACGATGCCGGCGCGCGGATCATGCGCGACGTCCATCCGCTCGCCGATCTCGCGCCGCGCGACGTGGTCGCGCGAGCTATCTACTCCGCGCAGCGCGCCGGTCGCCGGGCATGGCTCGACGCTACTCGACTCGCCGATGCGAACTTCGCCGCGCACTTTCCCGCCGCTTACGCGCTGTGCCGCGCCCATGGCATCGACCCACGACGGCAGCCGATACCCATCACTCCCGCGGCTCACTACCACATGGGCGGCATCGCGGTGGATCTCGAGGGTCGTACGAGCCTGCCGCGTTTGTGGGCGGTCGGAGAGGCCGCGTGCACGGGCATGCATGGCGCCAACCGGCTCGCCAGCAACTCGCTGCTCGAGGCGGTCGTGTACGGTCGGCGACTCGGCCGCGCGCTCGGCCTCGAGCCATCCGAACCCCACGGAACCGCACCGATGGTTTGCGAAGATTCCGCCCCGCCCGATCCAGCGTCGGAACACGAACTGCGCCAACTGATGTGGCGTTGCATGGGCATCGTGCGCGATGCCGCGCTCCTCGCGCGGGGCCTCGATGGCATCGCCCGACTGCGCGGGCGCCTTCCCGTGCACGCGACGCTGACTCGCTCCCGCCTGCTGCTTGCCGAGCACATGTTGCTGGCCGCCAGCCGCCGCCGCGTGAGCTGCGGCGCGCATTACCGTGGCGACACGGGGACGGCGCGAATCCAGCCGCGGGCCGTGCCGGCCTCCGACTGCCGAGTTGATTCGTAACCGCGATTGACCTGGATCAAGGTGGCGCGGAAGCCGCGCGCCGATACTGGACTCAACAGGAATTTCGAGGAGCCACACATGAGATTTCGGGGCCTGCTTGCAATCTCCGGCCTGATCGCCCTCGGCGCGATGCCGTTTGCCGCCGTGGCAAACGGACCCAACAAGGCGGCCGACGCCTGCATTCGGGCGTTCGTCGATTCCCATGTTCCAAAGAACCGAGCGGTGCAGGTTCGCAAGAATTCGCCGACGCGCAGCTCGTTCGGCGTCCATGCGCGGCGTTACGACTTCGACCTGAGCGCTCGAGTGGGCGGCAACGGCACTCCGCTCGTAACGGCGCGCTGCGTCGCGAGCGCGGATGGACGTGTGATCTCGCTCGAGAGCTGATCTTCGAGCCTCGGTGCGGGTACGTGTCCGCCCCCCGGACAGTACGTGCCCGCGCCGAGGTGTCTGCCATGGCCAAACACAGCGCATATCGCGATCTGCCTCTCGTCTACTCGTGCTCCGGCTGTTCGAGCGCGGCGCAGCTCGCCAATCACGTGGCGGTGCGCCTCGATCGGGAACAGCTGGCCGAGATGTCGTGTATCGCGGGCGTGGGCGGCGACGTTGAACCGCTGGTGAGAACCGCCGCTTCGGAACGCCCGATCGTGGCCCTCGATGGCTGCCACCTCCAGTGCGTGAAGAACTGCCTGCGGCGGCACGGCATCACGCCGACGCTGCACTACACGTTGTCGGAGCTCGGAGTCCGCAAGCGCTACCACGCCGACTTCGACATGGGCGATGCCGCGCGTGTGTTCGCGCACGTGCAAACCGACCTGCAGGCGAACGGAGACGATGATCGCGTTGTCACGGCGGAAGCCATCGAAATCTGATCGGGGTCGGCCGGGACTTCGCCTTCGCCACCAATGCGCCGCTTTCCGGCACGATTGAAGCACGCTGTCAGGCCGGGCGAGACATCGTCGTGGCCCTCCACATTCATGGATTCGCGCACGGGCGTCGTAACCCGTGTCCGCATGGCTGGCAACGTTGTCACGCCCATCGGGAATCCGCTCGCCGATTCTCGCGCGCGTCGTTTCCCGGCCGCCGGCGCGCGCGAATGACGATGGCCGGCGTTGTCATCACGGCGTCGATATCCACGTGCGAGTGGCGATGAATCGCGACATCGACGGGCAGCGTTGTCAGCGAGCCAGTCGACCAAACCCAGCCGAACCGGCCTTACCACTTCAGCTCCCAACCAGCTAGGTAGTTAGCGCAACCGGCGCCGCCCGCACGACATCCCTGGCAGCGTTGTCACGCGCGCGACTTCGGATAACACCTAACAACTTTTTCTTGACTGTGTTACCGCTATCGCGCAACCATGCGCCCCGCCAGTTAGCGGTAACATTTACAGGGAGGTCATCACTCAGGACGCCTGAGTTTCGAATTTCCACCAGCTAATCAATCGTTTTTTGCGCCGGTCTGATCTCGTCAACGGGCGCAATGAGAAGGGGGATTTCATGATTGTTAGTTTCAAGAAAAGACTCATGCTTGCGGCACTGGTCGGCGGCGCCGGCCTGTTCGCGTCGCAAGCGAACGCGCAATGCCTCACGAACAATGCAACCGGCACCCACGACGGCTACTACTTCTCCTTCTGGAAGGACAGTGGCAACGTCACGTACTGCAACCAGTCGGGCGGCCGGTACACATCGCAGTGGAGCAACATCAACAATTGGGTGGGCGGCAAGGGCTGGAACCCGGGCGGCCGGCGCACGGTGACCTACTCCGGCTCGTTCAACCCGAACGGCAATTCGTACCTGACACTGTACGGTTGGACCACCAATCCGCTGGTCGAGTACTACATCGTCGACAGCTGGGGCTCCTGGCGTCCGCCGGGCTCGGGCTACATGGGCTCGGTGACGAGCGACGGTGGAACCTACGACATCTATCGCACGCAGCGCGTGAACCAGCCGTCCATCATCGGCACGGCGACGTTCTACCAGTACTGGAGCGTGCGGCAGAGCAAGCGCGTGGGCGGCACCATCACGACCGGCAACCACTTCGATGCATGGGCATCGCTCGGGATGAACCTCGGCACGCATAACTACATGGTCATGGCGACCGAGGGTTACCAGAGCAGCGGCAGCTCGGACATCACGGTTGGCGGCACCAGCAGCAGTTCTTCGTCCTCGAGCTCGAGCTCGAGCAGTAGCAGCAGCAGCAGTGGCGGCGGCTCGAAGAGCTTCACGGTGCGTGCACGGGGCTCGACGGGCGGCGAGTCGATCACGCTGCGCGTCAACAACCAGAACGTGCAGACCTGGACGCTTGGCACCAGCATGCAGAACTACACCGCGTCGACTTCACTGAGCGGCGGCATCACGGTGGCGTTCACCAACGACAGCGGCAATCGCGACGTCCAGGTGGACTACATCATCGTGAACGGACAGACGCGACAGTCCGAACAGCAGAGCTACAACACCGGCCTCTATGCCAACGGCAGCTGCGGCGGCGGTGGCTATAGCGAATGGATGCACTGCAACGGCGCGATCGGCTACGGAAACACTCCGTAATTCTCCCCTTGGGGGGTGGACTACGAGTCCACCCCCTTTTTTGGCCGCGCGGCCAACGTGTAACCTCGCTGTTCACACAGCGGGTGACACATGGCCAAGAAGAACATTCTCGTCCCGGTTGACGGATCCTCCAGCTCACTGCGAGCGCTCGAGATCGCCGCGGACCGATTTCGACGCGGAGATTACGACGAGCTGTTCGTGCTAAACGTGCAGCCCACCCTGCCGCCCAGCCGTTTCGTCACGCGGTCGATGATCGCGGAATTCACCGAGCGCCAGGCGGAAGAGGCACTGGACCCCGCGCGCAAGGCGGCGAAGCGTCACGGCGTGAAGCCGCGGTTCCATCTCGAGAAAGGTGAGCCGGCCGAGACCATCGTGAAGTTCGCACGGCGCCAGGATTGCGACGAGATCGTCATGGGCACGCGCGGCCAGGGTCGCGTCAAGGGAATGCTGATGGGCTCCGTCGCACTCAAGGTCGTGCACCTTTCGCGGGGGCCCGTCACGCTCGTGAAGTAATCGGTCCGCGGGCGCACGGCTCGCGCGTTACTTCTTCTCTTCGTGACCGCCGAACTGCTTGCGCATGGCCGACAATACGCGGTCGGCAAAGACGGCGTTGCCGCGCGATTCGAAGCGACTGAACAATGCCGCGCTGATCACGGGCGCGGGAACCGCCTCCTCGATCGCGGCCTCGACCGTCCACCGTCCCTCGCCTGAATCCGCGACATGACCCGAGAACTGCCCGAGGTCCGCGTCTTCGCGCAATGCTTTCGCGGTCAGGTCCAGCAGCCATGAAGTGATGACGCTGCCGTGCCGCCACAGCTCGGTGATCTGCGGCAGGTCGTACTTGTGACCAGGCGCCTGGTGCAGGATGTTGAGACCCTCGGCGTACGCGGCCATGAGACCGTATTCGATGCCGTTGTGGACCATCTTCACGAAATGTCCCGCGCCGTGCGGCCCGCAATGCAGGTAGCCCCGCGACGCGGTTCCGTCTCCCGGCTGCGCATCACCGCCGGGGGCGAGCGCGACGAAGATCGGATCGAGCTGCCGCACGGGACCTTCCGGCCCGCCGATCATGAGGCAGTAGCCGCGATCGAGACCGGCGACACCTCCGCTCGTTCCGACGTCCACGTATTCGATGCCGGACTTGGCGAGCGCCGCGCCGCGGCGCGCGTCGTCGCGGTAGTAAGAGTTGCCGCCGTCGATCACGATGTCGCCGGCCTGCAGCAGCGGCGCGAGTTCGTCGATGACGGAATCGACGACGTTCGCGGGAACCATGATCCAGATCGCGCGCGGCGGCGCGAGGGCTGCCACGAGCTCGCGTAGCGCGCCGGCGCCCTGGATGCCCGGCGCGGCCAGCGCCTTCACGGCTTCGGGACTGGAATCGTGGACGACGCAGCGGACACCGGCGCGCGCCAGGCGGCGCGACATGTTCGAGCCCATGCGGCCGAGACCGATCATTCCGAGCGCTTTCATCGATAAGCCTCCACCATGGCCGCGAGCCCGCGCAGGAAATCCTTCGACTGCGACAAACCCGGTTTCGCGGATGCGAACGGCTCACGGTACCACGGCCAGCGATAGACGACGCTGCGCTGCGGACGATCTCCGCGCGACAGGATGAACTCGCGCGTGCTGAAGCCGCGGCGGATCGCGGTCGTGACCTTCTCGGACGCCACGGCGTACACCGCCCCGTCGACCAGCACGAACAGCCCCTGCCGGTAGTTAGGCTGCAGGTCGAAGCGGTCGCGCGTCGCGGCGAAGTACGCCGCGAACACCGGACCCTTGACGGAATCGATCTGCGCGCCGACGCCGAGCACGTGCGCGGGATTACGCGGCTCCGCCATCGGCTCGACCGTCGCACGGGCGGCGACGATGGTGAGACTGTAGAAGCCGCCAGAGCCCAATTGAGAACCACTGAAACCCTGGACGCACACCCGCCCCGAATCGGGAAGTCGGCTGGTGTCGTTTACGAACATGGCCCGTGCATTCATCGGAATGAGGAGTAGTCAGGGTATCGGCGCGAATGGTTCCGCGGTGCGGCAAATATTTCGCCCGGTTGCGGCCGGCCGGACGTGCGATTTTAACTTCTTGCCACGCCGAGGGGACGTCCGAACCCGAACACTTCCGTTAGCTCGTGGGTGCGGCCTGCGATGCCGGCGCGCACGATGTCGCCCGCGCGCATGGCATACGCAATGCCGTTGCCCCCATGACAAATCCCGTATGACACACGGCCATCCTCCTTCGGTGACGCCCCGATGTCCGGCAAACCATCCCGTGTCTGCGCGAAACTGCCGACCCATGCACCGGCAAAGGGCGGCGCATCCCGGTCGAACAGCCCGCAGTACTTCGCGGCCAGTCTCGCAACTGGCGTGGCAGCAGGACGTCGCGCGCGGCCGTGCTCGAAAACGGGACGTCTTCGCCACCGACGATCCATCTCCGCTCTGGAGGTGCGCATATGTAGATAGGGCGGCGAGCGTCTCCGTCGCGAACGCGAAAGTGTCGTTCACGTCGGCGACCGGTTCGGGAAGAAAAGCGGGCGACTCGTATCTCGCGCACGCGGTCGCATGGTCCGCGCGGAGGTCGACGCCTCGCGAAGTGCGCCGGCGCAGCGCGTCCGCCTCGCTTTCGATGCCCGTCACGTTCGAACGAGCGAAAACCGGCCACATGCAAGGACGCCACGCGGCATTCGCCCGATGCCGTGTAGGAACTCCGCCGACGCGCGCGGTATCCGGGTTCCGGTGCTAACTACCTTGTCGCACCGCGAAAATACGTCCCGCGCGGGCGACGGTCCGGGGCGCCGTCCCGCGCTGTCGGATCATTCCGACAACGCGATGGCGCCTGTTGGCATGGCGTGAGCGGCGAAGGTTTCGCGTAATGCGGGTTCTCCACTTACTTGGCGGACGGCGTTTTGCACCCAGATGTACGCGGCCTGTTCAATCGGCTTTCGTTCGGTCATCGCTGGAACGACGAGCAGATCCTGCGCGAGGAAATCTTCAGTATCGAACGACTGGAGGAGCATGCGCGCAGTCTCGCCGCGGCCCAGAAGATCACCCGGCAGCCCGGACTCGGCCGCTCGCTCGGCGCGCGCCTGCGCAACAACGAAAAGGTGCTGCTCGCGGCATATCGCTCCATCGCGAAGTCGGTGGACGAAGGCCGCAGCATCACGCCCGCCGCCGAATGGGTGCTCGACAACTACCACGTCGTCGAGGAGCAGATCCGCGAGATCCGCGAGGATCTTCCTCCCGGCTTCTACCGGCAGCTGCCGAAGCTCGCCAATGGGCCGTTCGCGGGATTTCCGCGCGTATTCGGACTGGCGTGGGCGTACATCGCGCACACCGACAGCCGTTTCGATCCGGAGACGCTGCGCCGTTTCGTGCGCGCCTACCAGGAAGTAGACCCGCTCACCATCGGCGAGTTGTGGGCCGTCGCCATCACGCTGCGCATCGTGCTGGTGGAAAACCTGCGGCGCGTCGCGCAGCGCATCAGCACGAGCCGCGCCGCGCGCGAGGAAGCCGATGCGATCGCGGACCGCCTGCTGGGCGTCAACGGCGAGCGCGTCGATCCGAATGCGCTGAATTCCTGGAAGAAGCGCGGCGGCCCGCTCGCGCCGGCGTTCGCCGTGCAACTGGTGCACCGGCTGCGCGACCAGGACCCGGCCGTCACGCCCGCGCTGGTCTGGCTCGAAGAACACCTGCAGCGACTGTCGCTCACACCCGAGCAGCTCGTCACCGAGGAGCACCAGCGCCAGGGCGCATCGAACGTCACCGTTCGCAACATCATCACGAGCATGCGGCTCATGTCCGACGTGGACTGGGCCGAATTCTTCGAGAGCGTCAGCCTGGTCGACGACACGCTGGGCGCCGCGAGCAATTTCGCCGAAATGGACTTCGCGACCCGTAACCTGTATCGCGACGCGATCGAGGTGATGGGACGCGGATCGAACTACTCCGAACTGCAGATCGCGCACCAGGTGCTCGAGCTCGCCCGGAACGGCAACGGCGAACGCGAACGCGATCCCGGCTTCTACCTGATCGGCGAAGGCCGCGAGACCCTCGAACGGACGATCGGCTTCCGCGCCCGCATCCGCGACTGGCCGAGCCGCATCGCGTTCACGGCCGGCGCCGCCGACTACGTCGCCGCGATCTGCTTCGTGAGCGCGCTGATCCTCGTGTGCGCGCTCGCGATCATGCAGCGGCTCGGCGTCGAGGGTCCCGTGCTGGCGCTGCTCGGCCTGTTCGGAGCGATACCGGCGATCGACATCGCGGTGGCGCTGGTGAATCGCGCGGTGACGCGCGGCGTCGGCGCAAGCCGCCTGCCCGGCCTCGCGCTGCGCGACGGCATCCCGGAGGAGCTGCGCACGCTGGTCGCGATGCCGGTGATGTTGTCGTCGCCGCGGTCGGTCGAAGAACACCTGCATCGTCTCGAGATCCACTACCTCGCCTCGCCGGACGACCAGCTGCACTTCGCGTTGCTCTCGGACTGGGTCGACGCGGACACCGAACATCTCGCGAACGACGACGCCCTGCTCGACATCGCGGTGCTCGGCATCGCGCGGCTCAATCGCCGTTACGGCGTGGCCGCCGGCGGCGAACGATTCCTTTTGTTGCATCGCAAGCGCGTGTGGTGCGAGAGCGAGCAGCGCTGGATGGGCTGGGAACGCAAGCGCGGCAAACTACAGGAACTCAACCGGCTGCTGCGCGGCGCGACCGACACCACGTACGTCACGAGCACGGGCAAGTCGCCTTGGGTGCCGCAAGGTGTGCGCTACGTGCTCACGCTCGACGCCGACACCCGCGTGCCGCGCGAGGCTCCGCGCCGGCTGATCGGCAAGATGGCGCATCCCCTCAATCGGCCGCGCTTCGACGCGCGCGCCGGCCGGGTGCTCGAGGGTTACGGAATCCTTCAGCCGCGCGTCGCGTTCTCGCTGCCCGTGAACGTCGAGGCGACTCTGTTCCAGCGTGCCTTCTCGGGCGCGGCCGGCGTCGATCCCTATGCCGCCGCGGTCTCCGACGTCTACCAGGATCTGCTCGGCGAAGGCTCGTTCGCGGGCAAGGGCATCTACGACGTCGACGCCTTCGAGGCCGCGCTCGGCGACCGTGTGCCGCCGAGCACGCTGCTCTCGCACGATCTGTTCGAAGGCGTGTTCGCGCGTGCCGGCCTCGCCTCCGACGTCGAGGTCGTCGAGGAATTCCCCGCGCGTTTCGACGTCGCCTCGCTGCGCCAGCATCGTTGGGTGCGCGGCGACTGGCAGCTCCTGCCCTGGATATTCGGCAGGCGCGACATGGGCGCCGAAATACATGGCCGCGGCGACCCGCGGCTGCCGTTGATCGGCCTGTGGAAGATGCTCGACAACCTGCGACGATCGCTGTCGCCGCCGTCGTGCGTCGCCGCGCTGCTCGTGGCCTGGACGTTGCCGGCGAACGCGGCGCTCGCATGGTGCGGCTTCATCGTGCTCGCGCTCGCGACGCCGACGTTGTTGCCCGTGTTCGCCGCGATCATCCCGCGCCGCTCGACGGTGACCTGGCTGAGCCACCTGCGCGCCCTCGCGCTCGATCTCGGACTCGCCATCGCGCAGACGGCCCTGCTCGTCACGACGCTCGCCTACCAGGCCTGGCTCATGTGCGACGCGATCCTGCGGACCCTGTGGCGCATGTTCGTGAGCAAGCGCCGCCTGCTCGAGTGGATCCCGGCGGACCTGCTGTCGGGCGCCAGCGCGGACTTCGGCAGCTTCTACGTGCGCATGGGCCGCGGCGTCGCGCTGGCGATCGTGCTGGCGGTGCTCACGATCGCGCTCAACGACGGCAAACTACCCACCCTCGCGCTGCCCTTCCTGCTCGCGTGGTTCGCGGCCCCGTGGGTCGCGTGGCGCATCAGCCTGGTTCCGACGCATGCCGCGCGCAAGGAACTCTCGGCGCAGGAACAGCTCGAGCTGCGCCTCATCGCGCGCCGCACCTGGCGTTTCTTCGAGACCTTCGTGACGCTCGAGGACCACCACCTGCCGCCCGACAACTTCCAGGAGGATCCGCACGCGGTGGTCGCGCACCGCACCTCGCCCACGAACATCGGGCTCTATCTTCTATCCACCGTCTCGGCCCACGACTTCGGCTGGTGCGGCCTGCGCGACGCGCTCGACCGCATCGAGGCGACGCTCGGCACGATCGGGCGCATGCAGAAGCACCTCGGCCACCTCTACAACTGGTACGACACGCGCGACCTGCGCCCGCTCGATCCGGCGTATGTCTCGTCCGTCGATTCGGGCAATCTCGCCGCGCACCTGATCACGCTCGCCGGCGCCTTTCGCGAGTGGCAGAACCAGAAGCGACCCGACGCCGCGAAGATCGCCGGACTCACCGATGCGCTCGACCTCGCCCGCCTCGCGTTGCGGGATTTCCGTTTCGTGCCCGGGCTCACGATCACGCGCGGGCTGCTCGAAACCGCGTTCGCCGACGTCGAGGCCACGCTGCGGGCCGACTCGGGCATGGTCGATCCGACGCTCGACGACCTCGCGGCGGCCGCCGAGCGCGCCTCGACGCTGGTCGACATGGTGCGCACGCTCGCGCACGACGCGCATCTCGATCGCGAACACGACCTCGTCTACTGGGTGGAAGCCATCCGCCGCACCATCGACAGCTGGCGCAGCGACCTGCTTGCGCGCGATCCGGCCGGGTACATCGTCGAGCATCTCGAGGAGCTCGCGAACACGGCCATCGAGCTCGCGTCCGCGATGGAATTCGACTTCCTGCTCGACCGCCAGCGCAAGTTGCTGTCGATCGGCTACCGCGCGACCGACGGCACCCTCGACGAGAGCTGCTACGACCTGCTCGCATCCGAGGCGCGCCTCGCGAGTTTCGTCGCGATCGCCAAGGGCGACATCCCGGCGCGGCACTGGTTCCGGCTGGGGCGCACCGTGACTCCGATCGGCGCCGGCGCGGCGCTCGTATCCTGGTCGGGCTCGATGTTCGAGTACCTGATGCCGGACCTGGTGCTGCGCGCGCCGGTCGGTAGTTTGCTGTGGCAGACCAGCCGGCTGGTCGTGAAGCGGCAGATCAAGTACGGCGCCGAACTCGGGCTGCCCTGGGGCATCTCCGAATCGGCGTACAACGCGCGCGATCTCGAGCTCACCTACCAGTACTCGAACTTCGGTGTGCCGGGCCTGGGCCTGAAGCGCGGCCTGTCCGAGAACAAGGTGATCGCGCCGTACGCGACCGGACTCGCGGCGATGATCGATGCCGACGCGGCGCTCGAGAACTATCTCGAGCTCGCCGGGATCGGCGCGCAAGGCGCCTACGGCTACTACGAGGCGCTGGACTTCACGCCGAGCCGCGTGCCCGAGGGCGAGACCTGCGCGCGCGTGCGCGCATACATGGCGCATCACCAGGGCATGAGCATCGTGGCCATCGCGAACGCCTTGCTCGACGGGCGCATGCGCGAGCGCTTCCATTCCGATGTCGCGGTGCAGGCCACCGAACTACTGCTGCAGGAGCGCACGCCGCGCGACGTCTCCGTGGCGCATCCGCGCGCCGAGGAAGTCGGCACGGCCGCGCGTGTCGCCGATCTGCAGATGCCCGAGGTGCGCCGTGTCCGCACCCCGCACGAATCCGCGCCGCAGACTCACCTGCTCTCGAACGGCCGTTACTCCGTGATGATCACGGCCGCGGGCTCGGGCTACAGCCGCTGGAACGACATCGCGGTGACACGTTGGCGCGAGGACGCGACCCGCGACGACACCGGCAGCTATTTCCTGCTGCGCGACGTCGAGTCCGGCCGCGTGTGGTCCGCGGGTTTCCAGCCGCTTGCGACGCCACCCGACTCCTACGACGTGAGCTTCACGGAAGACCGCGCCGAGATCATCCGCGGCGACGGCGATCTCGTTACCACGCTCGAGGTCCGTGTCTCGTCCGAAGACGACGCCGAAGTGCGGCGCGTATCGATCAGCAACGCCTCGGGCCGCGCGCGCGACGTCGAGATCACGTCTTACTCGGAAATCGTGCTCGCAGCGCAGGCGTCGGACGTCGCGCACCCGGCGTTCTCCAAACTATTCGTGCGCACGGAGTTCGTCCCGCGGCACGGCGCACTGGTCGCCACGCGTAGGCGGCGCGCGCCGGACGAGCCGGAACTGTGGGCTTCGCAACACGCGGTGGCCGAAGGCACTATCATCGCGGGACCGGAATACGAGACCGACCGGGCACGTTTCATCGGCCGCGGACGCGAACTGCGCGATCCGCTCGCGATCCTCGAGGGCCGCGCCCTGTCCGGCACGGTCGGCACCGTGCTCGACGCGGTGTTCGCCATGCGCTACCGGATCCGCGTGCCGGCCGGCGGCAGCGCGCGCATCAGCTTCTGGACCTGCATCTCCAACAGCCGCGGCCACCTCCTCGACCTGCTCGACAAACACCGCGACCCGAGCGCGCACGTGCGCGCCGCCACGCTGGCCTGGACGCAGGCACAGGTGCAATTGCGCCATCTCGGTATCGTTGCCTCGCAGGCGAACCTGTTCCAGCAACTCGCGGGCCGGATCCTGTACGCCGATCCGATCGCGAGGCCGCCGAGCGACAACATCCGGCGCGGCGCCGGCGGGCCGCACGGCCTGTGGGCGCAGGGCATCTCGGGCGACCTGCCTATCGTGCTGCTGCGGATCGAGGAAGCCGATGACCTGGCCATCGTGCGCCAGCTCCTGCAGGCGCACGAATACTGGTCGCTGAAACGCCTGGCGGTGGACCTCGTGATCCTCAACGACCGCGCCGCCTCGTACGTGCAGGACCTGCAGGTGTCGCTGGAAACGCTGGTGCGCGTGTGCCAGGGCCATCCGCGCATCGCGGGCTCCGACACGCGCGGCAAGATCTTCGTGCTGCGCAACGACCTCATCTCGCCCGAGACCCGCGCGTTGTTGATGGCCACCGCGCGTGTCGTGCTCACCGGCCGGCGCGGGAGTCTCGCCGACCAGGTCGAGCGCATGGCGCCGACGCCCGCGCTCGCGCCGCGCATGCCTCCACTCACGCCGGCCTCCGCGGGCGCCACGCGCGCGGAAACGCCGGCGAGGGAACTGGAATTCTTCAATGGCCTCGGCGGATTTTCAGCGGACGGCGCCGAATACGTGATCGCGCCGGCCGCGGGCCAGCACACGCCGGCGCCGTGGATCAACGTCATCGCAAATCGCGACTTCGGTTTCCACGTGTCCGCCGACGGCGGCGGCTATACCTGGGCGCGCAACAGTCGCGAGAACGCGCTCACCCCCTGGGTCAACGATCCGGTCACCGACCGGCCCGGCGAGGCTATCTACCTGCGCGACGACGACACGGGCGAGATCTGGAGCCCGACGCCCGCGCCGATCCGGCACGAAGACGCTTACTACTCGTGCGCGCATGGCCACGGTTACAGCCGCTTCGAACAACGCTCGCACGGCTTCGAGCTCGGCCTCACGATGTGGGTGGCACTCGAGGATCCGGTCAAGATCTGCCGGCTGACCCTCCGCAACGCGGGAACGCGCAAGCGCGCGATTTCCGTCGTGACGTACGTCGAGTGGGTACTGGGCCCGTCCCGCGCCGTCGGCGCGCCACACGTGCTGACCGAGGTCGATTCGGCCACGCAGGCGCTGTTCGCGCGCAATCCCTGGAACTCCGCCTTCGAAGGGATCGCGTTCGCGGATCTCTCGGGCAAACAAACCGAGTTCACCGCGGACCGGCGCGAATTCCTCGGGCGTCACGGGGCGCTCGACTCGCCGGCCGCGCTGGTCGGCGGCGCCCCGCTGTCGGGTCGCACGGGCGCCGCGCTCGATGCCTGCGCGGCACTGCGCACCCGCATCGAGATCGAGCCGGGCGCCAGCGCCGAGGTGATTTTCTTCCTGGGCCAGGCGACCGAAAAGTCCGAGGCACGCGCGCTGATCGCGAAATATCGCGAGGCGGATCTCGATGCCTCGCTCGGCGCGGTGCGCGACTTCTGGAAGGAACTGAACGGACACGTGCAGGTGAAGACGCCCGATCGTGCGTTCGACATCATGATGAACGGCTGGCTGCTGTACCAGACGCTCGCCTGCCGCACCTGGGCGCGCTCCGCGTTCTACCAGGCGAGCGGCGCGTACGGTTTCCGCGATCAGCTTCAGGACGCGATGGCGCTCGGACTCGCGCGTCCCGAACTACTGCGCGGGCAGATCCTGCGCGCCGCCTCGCGCCAGTTCCCCGAGGGGGACGTGCAGCACTGGTGGTTGCCGCACAACGGCAGCGGCGTGCGCACGCACATCAGCGACGACCGCGTCTGGCTCGCGTTCGTCACGGCGCACTACATCGGGCTCACCGGCGACCGCGCGATCCTCGACGTCGAGATTCCCTTCATCGAGGGCGCGCCCCTGCCGCGCGACCGGCACGACGCGTTCTTCGAGCCCTCGGTGAGCGATGAAAGCGCGCCACTGTTCGAACATTGCCGGCGCGGCCTGGAAGGCTCGCTGTACATGGGACCGCACGGACTGCCGCTCATCGGCACCGGCGACTGGAACGACGGCATGAACCGCGTCGGCGAACATGGCCGCGGCGAGAGCGTGTGGCTCGGCTGGTTCCTGCACGCCACGCTGACCGCGTTCGCGCCGCTCGCGCAATCTCGCGGCGAACTTGCACTGGCGACCAACTGGCTCAACCAGGCCTCGAAGCTGCGGGTCGCGCTCGAGCAGCATGCCTGGGACGGCGAGTGGTACCGGCGCGGATTCTTCGACGACGGCACGCCGCTCGGCTCCGCCGGCAACGACGAATGCCGCATCGACGCGATCGCGCAGTCGTGGGCCGTGATCTCCGGCGCGGCGAACCCCACGCGCGCGGCCCGCGCGATGGCCGCGGTCGAAGCGCAGCTCGTTTCGCGAGACCCACCCCTCGCACGCCTGTTTGCTCCACCGTTCGACCGAAGCAGCCAGGAACCCGGGTACGTGAAAGCCTATCCACGCGGCATCCGCGAGAACGGTGGCCAGTACACACACGCGGCCATCTGGACCGTGATCGCACTCGCGCTGCAGGGCAAGGCGGATCTCGCGATGGAAGTGTTCTCGATGCTGAACCCGATCCGGCGCGCGGCCTCCCGCGCCGACGTGCAGCGCTACAAGGTCGAGCCCTACGCCGTCGCCGCCGACGTGTACTCCGAACCCCCGCACGCCGGGCGCGGCGGCTGGACGTGGTACACAGGCTCGGCCGGCTGGCTCTATCGCGCGGGCCTCGAGTGGATCCTGGGATTCCGGCTGCGCGAGAACCGCCTGACGCTCGCGCCCTGCGTTCCGTCGACGTGGCCGAGGTTCAACATCGATTACAGGTATCGCGGGACGCCCTACGAGATCACCGTCGACCAGATGCCCGGCGCGGATGCACTCGCGCAGCTCACGGTGGATGGAAAGGTGATGAGCGCGGGGCGTAACACGATCGAGCTCGTGGACGACGGCGAGCCGCACACGATTCATGTCGCCTGGCTGCCGGCCGCCACGGGCGAGGACTCGCAAGTCGGCGCGGCGCCCAACGCGTAGGCGGGTCGAGCGGCTCCAAACGAGAATCGCTCGCATCCGCTCATGGACGCCTGAATCTCACGGCATAATCGCCGCATCCATGATCGCGTTGATCGAAGCGCACCGCGCAGGCCTGCTGCAGCGGTCTCACCTGTGGCGCAACTGCGTCGCGGGACTCATCGTCGGCATCGTCGCGTTGCCGCTGGCCATGGCCTTCGCAATCGCCTCGGGCGCGACGCCGGCGCAGGGGCTCTACACCGCGATCATCGCGGGACTCGCGACGTCGCTGCTGGGCGGCACGCGGGTGCAGATTTCGGGTCCGACCGGCGCGTTCATCGCCGTACTCGCCGGCATTACCGCGCAATTCGGTGTCGCCGGACTTCAGACGGCCACACTCATGGCGGGATTCATCCTGCTGTTCATGGGCATCGCGCGCCTCGGCAGCGTCATCAAGTTCATTCCGAACCCGGTGATCGTCGGCTTCACGACCGGCATCGCGATCATCATCTGGGTCGGGCAATGGAAGGACTTCTTCGGATTGCGGCCGGAGGCGTCGGGCCTGCATTTCCACGAGAAGTTCGCCTCACTGCTGCAGGCGCTGCCGACCATCGACCTGCCGACCACAGGAATAGCGGTCCTCACGCTTGCAACACTGATCGTCGGAAATCGCCTGCTGGAGAAGATCCCGTACCTGAAGCACATGCCTGCGCCGCTGCTGGCGATGTTGCTCGCGCTCGGCGTGCAGGCGATCTGGCAGTTCGACAGCGTGGCCACGATCGGCAGCGCCTTCGGCGGCATTCCGCGCAGCCTGCCCGGGTTCACGTGGCCCACACTCTCGGTCGCCGACATGCTGCAGCTCGTCGGTCCCGCGTTCGCGATCGCGCTGCTGGGCGCGATCGAATCGCTGCTCACCGCGGTGGTCGCGGACGGCATGACGGGCACGCGACACGATTCCAACCAGGAGCTGATCGGCCAGGGTGCCGCGAACATCCTGGCGCCGCTGTTCGGGGGCTTCGCGGCGACCGGCGCGGTCGCGCGCACCGCGACCAACATCCGCAATGGCGCGAACAGTCCGCTCGCCGGCATCGTGCACTGCCTCTTCCTCGTATTCGTCATCGTCGTGCTCGCGCCGTGGGCGGCGCTCATTCCGCTGGCCGCGCTCGCCGCAATCCTGTTCTTCGTCGCATGGAACATGGCCGACCTGCGCCACGTCAGCCGCCTGTTGCGCACGGCGCCGTTGGCCGATCGCTTCCTGCTGCTGATCACGCTGGTGCTCACGGTATTCGTCGACCTGGTCGTCGCGGTCAACGTCGGCGTGGTGCTGGCCGCCCTGCTCTTCATGCGCCGCATGGCCGAGACCGTGCGCGTCGGCACGCAGGAGTTCGGTGGAGCGAATGGCGGATCCACCGCGGGCAGGCCCGATCCCGACGAAGACATCGTGCTGCCGCCCAACGTCCTGGTCTATCGCATCGAAGGACCGCTGTTCTTCGGCGCGGCCGAGAAACTCGAGAGCACGCTCGAACGCACCCACCTGGGAGTCGACACGATCGTGATCCGTCTCGGACGCGTGCCGTTCATGGACGCGACCGGGCTCGTCACGCTGGCCGAGATCGTGCAGCGATTCCAGCGCCGCCGCGTACGCGTCCTGCTGTGCGGAATCCATGAGGAACTGCGCGCGCCGCTCCAGGCGGCCGGCGTGACCACGCTGGTCGGCGCCGACAACATCTGCCAGAACATGGACGAGGTCGCCGAACGGACCAGGGTCGCGGAAAAATGAAGGCGGACGAACGCCCGGATTATCTCGAGGTCGAGAGCCCCTGGTTCTGCCAGCCGGGCGTCGTGCGCGTGCCGGTCCGGCCGGGCGAGAATCCCGAAGCGGCGCTCGAGGTGCTCGCGGATCGCGAAGGCATGTCGAGGCCTTACATCTTCGAGACGCCGTACGAACGCCGCCTGCATTTCACGCAGGACGCGACGCAGAGCGCGATGTCGTTGCTCGAGCCCGACTCGCTCATCGCGCCGTATACGCGCAAGATGATGGCGTTCCTGCTCCTGAATCCGAATCCTCGCCACGTCGTCATGGTGGGACTCGGCGGTGGCTCGCTCGCGAAATTCTGTTACCGGCACCTGCCGAAGACGCGCATCACGGTGGTCGAGATCGACGAGCACGTCATCGCGATGCGCGACGAGTTCCTGATACCGCGCGACGACGAACGCTTCCGCGTGGTGCACGACGACGGCGCGCGTTATCTCGAAGCGGGCGACGAGGCGTTCGACGTGTTGCTGGTCGACGCGTTCGACGCCGACGGCGTCGCGCTGTCGCTGGTCGACGAGCGCTTCCACCGCGCCGCGGCCCGCCGCCTCGCCGAGGGCGGTGTCATCGTGACGAACCTGTGGGGCAAGACCGAACGCTACAGCGCGTTGTTGAAGCAGGCCGCGCGGATATACGGATCGAACGCGACACTCGTGCCGGTGAGCGGCGAGCTCAACCTGCTGCTGTTCGCATCGCGGCGTCCGCCGCCCACGCGTATCACGGACGACCTGGAGACGATCGCGAACTGGCTGCAGCGCCGGCTCGAACTCGACTTCCCCCGCTACCTGCGGGTCATCTGCCAGGGGCACGCGCTGGTCGAGTCCTGACGGCTGGCGATTTCCGGGAACCCGCATGAAACGAATCTTCCTGTCGATAACCCTGCTGATCGTCAACGCGGTCTACGCGGCCTCGCCCGCGCCGGTCGCCGCGCGCAACGGCATGGTGGTCACCGCTCAGCAGCACGCGACGCGCATCGGCGTCGACGTGTTGCGCAACGGTGGCAATGCGATCGATGCCGCGATCGCCGTGGGCTACGCGCTCGCGGTCGTCTATCCGGCGGCGGGAAATCTCGGCGGCGGCGGGTTCATGACGCTGCAGTTCGCCGACGGGCGGCGCACCTTCATCGACTTCCGCGAGACCGCGCCGCTCGCGGCCACGCCGGACATGTTCCTCGACGCGAGCGGCGAAGTGATACCGAACGCGACCCTGCGCGGACATCTCGCGGTCGCGGTGCCCAGTACCGTCGCCGGACTCGAATACGTACGAGAAATACGGCACGCTGCCGCGCGCACGTCTCGTCGCACCCGCGATCAGGCTCGCCGAGCGCGGCTTCGTGTTGGAGCAGGGCGACGTCGACATGCTCCACGAGGCGACCGAGGACTTTCGCAAGGACGCGTCGTCGGCCGCGATATTCCTGAAGAACGGCCAGCCCTTCGACGTGGGCGATACGCTCGTGCAAAAGGATCTCGCGCGCACGCTGCGCAATATTTCCACCCGTGGCGCCGCGGGCTTCTACCGGGGCGAAACCGCCGCCGCGCTGGTGAAGGCGAGTCGCGCCGGCGGCGGCATCCTCGCACAGGCGGATTTCGACGCTTACCGCGTACGGGAACTCGCGCCGGTCGAGTGCGACTACCGCGGGTTCCGCGTCGTCTCCGCGCCGCCGCCGAGCTCGGGCGGTGTGGTCCTGTGCGAAATGCTCAACATCCTCGAGGGTTATCCACTCGGCAACGAGCAGGAGGGTTTCGGTTACGGCTCCGCGCGCGCCGTGCACGTGCAGATCGAAGCGATGCGCCGCGCCTACGCCGACCGCAACCAGTTGCTGGGCGACGCCGGATTCGCGAGCAACCCCGTCGACCTCCTCACGAGCAAGGAGTACGCGGGACAGATCCGCGCGACGATCGATCTCACGCGGGCCGGGAAGTCAGGCCCGCCGCCGGCCGCCGCGCCGCGCGCAGGCACGCACACGCCACACAACTCCAACGCCCCCCGTCACGGCAACGCG
>JAFAGC010000016.1 GCA_023423065.1 Pseudomonadota bacterium | reverse complement strand
CGCGGACTCGGCGAGGTCCTTCGGATCACTTCCGCCGAGCTGCAGCGCGACCGGGTGTTCCTCCGGGTCGAAGCCCAGCAGCCGCTGCCGATCGCCGCGCAGGACCGCGCCCGTCGTGACCATCTCCGTATATAGAAGAGTGTCCGGCGAGAAGCCGCGCAGGAAGTAGCGGCAGTGGCGGTCCGTCCAATCCATCATCGGCGCGACCGAGATGCGACGGTCGAGATCTGTCTTCGAGGCGCTTTTCACAGGGGGCGCAGTCCACCACAGTGTCACGTGCCCCGCAAACGTCCCGCGAGATCATGGCGCCGGCCAGGCCCCTGCCCGGCCGGCGCCCTGTTCGGCTAGAACTTCACGCGGACCGTGAAGTAGTACTGCGAACCGTTCTTGTAGAACGCTCGCGGCTGATCGCGGTGCTCGGCGAAGTACACCAGCGTCTCGTCCGTGAGGTTCTGCCCATCCAGGGACAGCGAGACGGTGTCGTTGATCGTGTAGTTCAGCGACGCGGCAAGCGACCCGATGCCGTCCTGCGAGAACGCCGTGTTGCGATCGAGACCGCTGAAGAACTCCGAACGGTACGTGTACGTGACGCGCGCGCTGAACCTCGTGTTCTCGAAGTAGGCGCTCGCGTTGTACGTGTTCTTCGACGTGCCGACCAGCCGGTCATCACCGGTCGTCACCAGCGACGTCTGCTTGCCGTCGGCGTACGTGTAGTTCGCGGCGACGCCGAAGTTGTCGGTGATGGCGTGCTGGTACGAGAACTCGGCGCCCTGCACCCGCCCCTTCGCGTTGACCGGAACGGTCAGCAGGTAAGGCACTTCCGCGCCCTCCGGGGTCTGCGAGCTGTACGTGAGATAGGTTTTCGTCTCGCTGCCGTAGCTGACGTAGTTGTCGAGATCCATGTAGAACAGGCCCACGGCCAGCAACGACTTGTCGGCGAAATACCATTCGAGCCCGGCGTCGAAGTTGGTCGACCGGATGGGCTTCAGATCCGGATTGCCGCCGGCGCCGGAGCCCGTGCCGCCCACGACCGCCGGCGGCGATAGATCGGTGAAGCCGGCGAGCGCCGAGTAGTCAGGCCGCGTCATGGTCCTAGCGACCGCGAAACGCGCGACCACGTCGTCGCTCACGTCCCACTTGAGGTTCGCGCTGGGCAGGATGTCCGTGTACTTGTGATTGACCGGGATTCCGACGAACGGACCGAACAGCGAAGTGGTGGTCGCATCCGGATTGGCGGCGTCGGTCTGCGTGAACGTCACGATATCCTCTTCCGTCTCCACGTAACGCACGCCGAGGTTTCCGCTCCAGTTCTCGCCCCGGAAATCGGCCTGTACGTAAGCCGCGGCGTTCGTCTCCTCGACCTGGAACGCGAACTGGTAGTACTCCCGCTCCAGCGGATCGCGCTGCACGGTGTTCGCCGACGGATCGTTCGGGTCGTAGTGGTTGTATTCGGCGAGCTGCGCCGGCGTCCAGTACCAGATGTTCGTCGGGAAGTTGCCGCCGAACGTGTTGAAGTCCGACGGGTAGTTTGACCATGAGTCCGGATACAGCGCCGGATCGACACCACCGCCGCCCGTCGGGCCGCCCGCGAAGGTCGGACCCTGCGCGATCGCATCGAGCGACTCGCGCGAATGCTGGTTGTAACGGGCGCCGAAACTCAGGCCCGTGAACGCACCCTTGTCGAGGGAGAATTTCGCGTCGATCTGCGCCCAGTCTTCCTCGTCCACGACGTCGACGTTCTGCGCGCCGAAGATCCAGCCGAACGTGACGGGTGTGCCTCCCGGGAACGGCGTCGACAGGTCCGCCCCGTTGAAGTCGAAATCCGGCGCCCGGCCCGTGCCGTGCAGCGCCCAGTTGACGCCCGCACCCGTGCCGGGAAGCGTCTCCGACACGTCCTGCGTCGGCGTTTTTCCGTGGCCCTCGGACGTGCCGACCTGGCCGGACAGCGTGAGGCTGTCGCTGACCCGGTAGCTGGCGTCGAGGCTGAAGTACTGCGCGGTGGCTTCCGCGTCGGGGCGGGAGATCTGGTCGTAGACGCCGTAGAACGTGTCCGGCACGCCCGCGAAGCTCGCCTCCACGAGCGTACCGTTCGTGACGACATAGCCCGGCAGCGGCGCCTGGCCTTCGCCGCGATTGACGAAGTGCGTGCCCCACACGAGATGGTTGCGGTTGTAGTTAGCCGCTTCCATCTTGGACATGAAGAACTGCGCGTCGAACATCAGGTCGTCGGTCGGCGCGAACTGGACGTCGACGAGGCCGCCCTGGCGCTTGCGCTCCTGCTCGAACAGCGCCGCGCCGATCATCATCGGATACTTCACGCCGGCGAGATCCGGATTCGACGTCGCGATCGCGCTGCCGGGCGCGATGGCCTCGTAACCGAGGATCTCCACGCCATCGCGGCGCAGGGAACGTTCTTCGGAGAATCCCTGCACGAGAACGCCGAACGTTTCCGAATCGTTCTTCCATCCCACCAGGGCGCTCAGCTGCGGCTGGAAGTCGCTCGGCAGATCCGAATAGACGGCTCCGACCGAACCCATGAAGGTGAACGATTCCCTGAAGTCGAGCGGTCGGCGCGTGACGATGTTGACCGAACCCGCGGTGCCGCCTTCGACCAGCGAAGCCATCGAGCTCTTGTTCACGACGACACGGTCGACCAGTTCCGAAGGAAGCAGCGTGTAGCTCACGCTGCGCCCGACCTGCTGCACCTGGTTGAGCACGAACCAGTCGCCGGCGGCGATGGCGTGACCGTTGAGCAGCGTCTGCGTCAGGCTCGGATTCGTGCCGCGCATGCTGACGCGGTCGTTCTCGTCGAAGCCGCCTTCGTTGGCTCCGGCGGAACTCGTCGTGATGCCCACCACGCGCGACAACGAGTCGGCGACGTTCTTGTCGGGCATCTTGCCGATGTCCTCGGCGGTGATGACTTCCTGCACCGTGTCGGCGGCGCGCTTGGCCTCGAGCGACTGCCCGACGGACGCCCGGATTCCCGAGACGACGACCTCTTCCATGTTTTCCGCTTCGGCGTTGGAGGCCTGCGCGAGCGCCAGCGTCGATGGCAACATGATCGCGAGTCCCAACGCCGATTTGACCGCGAGCCTGATCGGATTCATTGCATGTCCCCTTTTGTAATTGATTCGGATACGAGCGTGAGATGTGGTGCGCTCCGCGTGGACCCGGAGCAACACCAGTTAGCTAAGAATGTAATACCAGTTCACGCTAGAATCCAGCTCGACGAGGGAGCGGAAAGACGTTGATTGATGAATATCAATTAAACCAATCGCTTATTGAGGCCGTGCACGAGTCATCGTGCTTCGGTTGGTATGCAGTTGGTTCTATTGGTAGATAGAGTACAAACCAGTATTAATACCAGTTGAAATACCAAAACCAACAAAAGCGACCCTTCCATGAATTCATTCTTCGAAGCCGTCGGTCCATTCGACGCAGACAGCCCGTTGCCGCTGTACCAGCAGCTGCAACGCGCGATTCGCAAGGCCATCGAGAACAACCTGCTCGCGCCCGAGGACGCGCTGCCCGGAGAGCGCGAACTCGCCGCGGCTTTCGACGTTTCGCGCGTCACCGTGCGCAAGGCGATCGACGGACTCGTCGCCGATGGCCTGCTGGTGCGCCGGCACGGCTCGGGAAATTTCATCCCGGCGCGCGTCCACAAGAACTTCTCGAAACTCACGTCGTTTTCGGAGGACATGCGTGCCCGCGGATGCACCGTGCACAGCACCTGGCTGAAACGCGCGGCCGGCACCGTAACTCCGGAAGAAGCGCTTGCGCTGCGCCTGAGCCCCGGCACCGCGGTCTATCGCTTCAACCGCATTCGTTTTGCCGATGACGCGCCGATGGCGCTCGAATACGCGACGATCGTCGGCTCGGCATTGCCCTCGCTGGATGCGGTGGATACCTCGCTGTACGAAGCGCTCGAGCGCACGGGCCATCGCCCGGCGCGCGCATTGCAGCGATTGCGCGCCGTCATCCTGACCGACGTCCAGGCGGAACTGCTGAAGACGCGGCCCGGTGAAGCCGGCCTGCTCGTCGAACGCCTGGGCTCGCTGCGCGACGGCCGCGCCATCGAGTTCTCGCAGTCGTATTACCGCGGCGACATCTACGACTTCGTGGCCGAGCTCAGCGACGACTCGTGAGCGGGCCGGCGAGCGACGCCCCGCCGGCGGCGGCTGCCGGACTACAATGTCCCCGCTCATGCCACGCACTCCTCCATCACCGGCCTCGACTTCCGAATCCCCGGAACGTCCGCGCCTCTCCAAGCGCATGGGCGAGCTCGGCCTGTGCTCGAGGCGCGAGGCCGAACGCTGGATCACGAACGGCTGGGTGAAGGTCGATGGCCAGGTGGTCGACCAGCTCGGCACGCGCGTGTCGCCCGACGCGAAGATCGAAGTAGATAGAGCCGCGCGCGAACACCAGGATGGCCAGGTCACGATCCTGCTGCACAAGCCGGTGGGCTACGTCTCGGGCCAGGCCGAAGACGGCTACGAACCCGCGATCGTGCTGGTCCGCCCCGAGAACCGGTGGGCGGCGGATCCTTCGCCCATCCAGTTCAAGCCGGAACATCTGCTCGGACTCGCGCCCGCGGGCCGGCTCGACATCGACTCCACGGGACTGCTGGTGCTCACGCAGGATGGACGCGTCGCGAAACAGCTCATCGGCGAGGATTCCTCGGTCGAGAAGGAATACCTCGTACGCGTCGAAGGCACGCTCACACCCGACGGCATGCAGCGCCTGCGACATGGCCTCACCCTCGATGGCGTGAAACTCAAACCCGCGATCGTGTCCTGGCAGAACGAACACCAGCTCCGTTTCGTGTTGCGCCAGGGCCGCAAGCGGCAGATCCGCCGCATGTGCGAGCTCGTCGGGCTGTTCGTCACCGGGCTCAAGCGCGTGCGCAGCGGCAACGTACCGCTCGGCGGACTGCCGCCCGGAAAGTGGCGGTACCTGCGGCCGGACGAGAAGTTCTAACTACCACCCGGGCTCAGCGCGGAACGAGCCGCCACAACGAAGTGATCTCCGCCGCGCGCGCGACATGAAGCGGGTCGGCCTCGTCCGCGGCCCGCGGGTGTCGCGGCGCCACGTCGTTGCGGCCGGCGACCTGCAACCCGGCGGAATCGAACTGCGCGAGCAACTGCTCACGCGTGCGTAGTCCCAGCCGCTCCGCCAGGTCCGAGATGATCAACCATCCTTCGCCACCCGGTTCGAGGTGCCCCGGTAGTTTGGCCAGGAATCCACGCAACATGCGGCTGTCCGGATCGTAGATGCCGTTTTCCATCGACGAGCTCGGGCGCGCGGGAATCCAGGGCGGATTGCAGACCACGAGCGCGGCGCGCCCGTCGGGAAACAGATCCGCCTGCACGACCTCGATGCGACCGGCGAGTCCGAGCCGCTCGACGTTCTCGCGCGCGCACGCGAGCGCGCGCGGATCGAGATCTGTCGCGACCACGCGTTCGATGGCGCGCCGCGCGAGCACCGCGGCCAACACGCCCGTCCCCGTGCCGATGTCGAAGGCGGTGCTCGCGGCAGCACACGCGGCCGGCAGCGGCGTCGTGCTCACGAGGTCCACGTATTCACGGCGGATCGGCGCGAACACGCCGAAGTGCGGATGGATGCGTCCGCCCGCCTCCGGAATCTCGAGGCCCTTCGTGCGCCACTCGTGCGCGCCGCTCGCGCCGAGCAACGCGCGCAGGGACGTGACCGATGAAGTCGTCGCCGGACCGAAGGCCTCTGCGCACGCCTGACGGACATCCGGCGCTCGGCGAAGCGGAATCGAGTAGTCGGCTTCGAGCGGGATCAGCAACGCGTTGAGCGTGCGCGCGCGCTGCGACCTGGCCTGCCGGTACAGGTGAAATGTTTCGGCGGGATCGGCTCGCATACCCGACTCCGAACCTCGTGGACCGCGACGCGATTTCCCCCGGCGCCGATCCGCGCGCTTCCCCAGCGCGGTCAGCATCTGGCGCGCTTCCTGAAAGTCGCCGCGCCACAGCAGCGCGGTTCCCTGGCACGCGAGACCATAGGCCTCGTCCGCGGTCATCTTCCCGTCGGCGACGACGACGCGTGCCGGCGGCGGCATTTCACTGAGCGAAAGCCAGCGCGCCTCGAATGCCTTGCCATCTTCTTGCCAATGAAGGGTCGGGAAAGAGTCGTCGGTCACATGAGACGTATGGCTTATCGCCAACGCCGGCGCAATAGTTGGAAGCTCGCCGGCATGAACTTGGAGGTCAATGGCTTCTGGGGCCTGCTCGTCCTGATCGCGGACATCTGGGCCATCGTCAACATCTTCTCGAGCACCGCGACCACCGGCCGAAAAGTCCTGTGGACCGTGCTGGTGGTCCTGCTGCCCGTGCTCGGATTCATCATCTGGCTGCTGCTCGGGCCCAAGAAGACGAAGTAGCGCGGACGCAGGCAGGCCCGGAAACGGCCCGGGCGTCAGACGACAGTCGAGGTTCGCGTCTTGCTCGCGGCATCCGTGTGCCGGCAGCGCGGATCGTCCTTCCAGCGCGCGTTCGCGCGGAACGCGGCGCAACTGCACACCCACTGGGTCTCGTGACCCCAATCGAGCAGTCCGATTTCGTATCCGTCCGGTGTGCGGCGCACGTCCACCGCGCCGATGGCTCGCAGGTTCATGGCCGCAAAATACGCGGCCGAAGCACGGAAGAACTTGTCGCAGTCGGCGTTTCGCACGACGCGGCAATTCCCTAGTCGTTACACAACAGCTCCATCTTTCGGACCGCGAGATCCGCGGCTTCCTGGGTCGTCGCGTCCGCCAGCTCCTGCTTGGCGGCGTCGCACTTCAGGGCTTCCTGCCGCGAATCGTCGTCGACGGCGCGCACGGCCGACGCGTACGAAGGCTCGCAGTGGCCGGCGGAAACACGCCGTATGTTGGCCCGCTGACCGACGCGTTCGATCGCGACGCAGTCGCCGACCTTGATCTCGCGCTGGTCGGTGACGACGCGAGTCGTCGAGCCGCTCGACATCTGCACCGTGTACGCCCAGCCCGTGCGGTCTCCACCCGCCGCGGCGCCCGCGGCGGTGCCGACCGCGGCGCCGGCGATCGCCGTGCCCATCCGGTTGCGGTTGTTGCCGGCCATCAGACCGACGGTGCCGCCGATGAGCGCGCCTTGCGCCGCCGTCGAATCCAGTTGCACCTGCTCGGCATTGCGAACGACACCGAAGTCGACCGTCGCGCTCTGGCCGACACGGTGGGTGGTTTCGCATCCCGCGGCGATGAGCGCAGCCACGGCGGTGAGTGCGGCAACGGAGTTTCTCTTGTTCATGACGACCTCGCTCAGGGGCGATTGTCCGCACGGCGGACGTCATGACGATGAGACCAAGGGGCGTCGCCGACCGCCCTACATCGACTCGCACACATCCATGGATAGCGGTCGTCGGCGTACCGTTTCCTGCTCCCGACGGCGGATGTAGATAGGGTCGATCGAGGGATTGCGCGACCGCGAGGTCGCGCCCAACCGGCCGCAGACACACCCGGTGTCCGCGGCGTCACCCTCGCGTTACGCCGGCTTGCCGCTCGTATGGTCGTGATGGTCGTGCTCGGCGGCCGCCATCCCGAGCCGGGTCGCGCGCAGCTCGAGCTCCTCCTGCGTCACGCGTTTCTTGATGCCATGCAGCCGCATCGCGAGCGCGCACCACAACGAGCCGAACACGATGGCATACATGCCGATCAGCCACACCACCGCCATCGCGCCCGCACTCGGCTGCGCGAACAGCATGATGCCGAACGCCATCGAGATCAGGCCGGCCAACCCGAGCCAGAACTCGTGGGCGATTTCCTTGCGCAGCCGGATCGCGGCGGCAACGAGTAATGCGCCACCGACCAGCGCCCAGGCCGCGATCAGGAACAGCAGGACCATCGCGGTGATTCTCGGCTGCAGGAACGTCACGGCCGCTGCGGCGATGCCGACGGCGCCTTCGAGCGCCAGCATCCACCGGGGTCCGGTCGGAGCGCCCGACACGGCGGCCACGATCGCCAGGATGCCGCTGACGAGCGCGTAGAAACCCCACGCGACCACGAGCGCCGTGATCGTTTGTTCCGGCAGGGTCAGTGCAAAGACGCCGAACAGGACACCGAGGACGCCGCGCAC
Organism: Pseudomonadota bacterium; assembly: GCA_023423065.1. Classification (GTDB taxonomy): domain Bacteria; phylum Pseudomonadota; class Gammaproteobacteria; order Steroidobacterales; family Steroidobacteraceae; genus CADEED01. The sequence continues at coordinate 39,599 of JAFAGC010000016.1, read as the reverse complement.
CAGCAGCGCCCACCAGTTGTTTGCCAGTTCTCGCAACATGGTAGTTACTCCCGATTGAAGCGGGCTCCGAGGCCGGCGAGCGAGGAACTGACCGCTGGCACCTCGGAGTCCGGATGATCGCCTGCGATCACGCTAGTCCCGGGCGGCGCGCGTGGGCATTGGACTTTCCCCGTATGCCCCACTCCCCAGGCATCGCAGTCCTAGGCCCATTGGGCGATATACGCCCTTACGCGCGCGTCGCAGGCTCACCGCGATGCGAGTCCCCGCGCCCTGCCACGCCGCATTCCTGGCGCTCTCACTCGGGCTCATCGCTCGCGATTCCGTCGCACAGGAGCTGGAACCGCGCTCGTATGCCGCGGCCCCGACGGGGCTCAACCTGGCCGTGGCCGGCTACGCGCGTTCCACGGGCGAAGTGCTCCCCGATCCGAGCGCGCCGATTACGGATATCGAGGCGGAAATCGACGCCGCGGTCGTCGGATACGCGCGGACTTTCGATTTCCTGGGCCGCTCGTCCAGTCTCGCGATCGCCGTGCCCTACGTGAACGCCCACGTCACGGGCCTCGTATTCGGCACCACGCGCGGTCACGTCGACCGGACGGGCCTGGGCGACACGCGCGTGCGCTTCGCGGTGAATCTGTACGGGTCGCCGGCGCGCGGTCCCGCCGACTTCGCGCGTGAGAAACCGGGTACGACGTTCGGCGCGAGCATGACGGTCGCCATGCCGACCGGACAATACGATCCCGGCCGGCTCATCAACATCGGGACGCATCGCTGGGCCGTGAAGCCCGAGATCGGATTCGCGTTTCCGTACGGCAAATGGGTCTTCGAGGGTTACGCGGGCATCTGGATCTTCACCGACAACGGCAACTACTTCGGCGGCCAGCTGCGCGAGCAGGACCCGCTGCACAACCTGCAGGCGCACATCAGCTACACGTTCCGACCGCGCCTGTGGCTCGCGTTCGATTCGACCTGGTACGACGGGGGCGCCACGACGCTCGACGGCGTCCCGCGACTCGACCGGCAGTCGAACACGCGCCTCGGCCTCACTCTTTCCCTGCCGCTCACGGCGCGGCAGTCCCTGAAGCTCGTGTGGAGCGACGGCGTCTCGACGCGCATCGGCAGCGACTTCGACAGCTGGGGTGTGTTCTGGACCTACGCGTGGGCCGATGCGGCGGCCGCCCGGTAGTTAGCCAGTCACATCACGCGCGCGACCAGGTCGCCCGCATCCGGCGCACCCTGGTCGACGAGCCACGAGCGCATCACCGGCACGAACTTCGCCGCCGCATCGGCCGGAATGCCGATCCGGTCGAACACGGCCGCGAGATCGTCCTTGTCGTCGATCGGCCGCGTCACGACACCCTGCTCCGCCGCGGCTTTCGCGAGCTGATCGGCATCCGGCACCGCCGCCGCGATCACCCGGTAGTCCTGTTCAGTGAGAAACCCGCGCGCCATCGCGAGAACCGCGCCCACCCCACGCCCCGCCTGCGTGGTCGATATGCCGAGTTGCGTGGACAAGGCCTCGAGCAGCGGGTTCGTCGGCTGTGCATCGACCAGCCGAGGCAAGGCCAGCAACATCGCCAGCAACAGCATCGATGGAATTGCACGCGCTCGCGTCATGGTCATGACGGCCTCCTGGCTAACTACGGCGGTGTGGGTCGCCGCTCGTACGAACGATCCTAGGTCCGGCACCGGCGTGGGCAATCGGACCAATTGTCCTCAGGTCGAGGGCAGCACCACGCGGAACGCGGATCCTCCGGCGCTTCCCGATGCCAGGAAGATCTTGCCTCCGTGCGCATCCACAATCGCGCGGCAGATCGCGAGCCCGAGCCCGACACCGCGCGGCTTCGTGCTGAAGAACGGCTCGAAGATCCGCGACATGTGTTCGGGAAGTATCCCCGTGCCCGAATCCTCCACGCTGATCGCGACACCGGACGGACCATTGCGCATCGAGCGCACGCGCAATTTGCGCGCACGATTCGTGACCGCCTGCATCGACTCGAGCGCGTTCATCTCGAGGTTCACGAGCACTTGCAGCAGCCGGCCGCGATCGACCGTAACGGCGGGAAGATTCGGGTCCGCTTCGAGCTGCAACGAGACGTGATGCGCCTCGAGCTCGGAGTGCAACAGCAGCAGCGATTCATTCACCAGATCCGGGACCGACACGGGCGCCGGGTCGTGCGAGGCGGCGAGCACCTGTCGCATCGAGTCGATGATCTGGCCGGCGCGATGTCCCTCGTTCGAGATGTCCTCGAGCGCCGCACGGACTTCCGCGATGTCGGCCGGATCCTTCTCGAGAATGCGCAATGCGGCATCTCCGTTCACGATCACCGCGCTCAGCGGCTGGTGCAGCTCGTGCGCGATGGATTCGATCAACACTTCGAGCGTCATGCGCTTGCCCTCGCGATCGCGAGCGCGTCCGGCGGCCGCGATCGCGAGCCGCGAATAGGTTTTCGTCGATTCCGCGATCAGCAGCGCCAGCATCAGGCTCGAGGCGGCCAGCCCGATCAGCCGGCCGACATACCACGCAACCGAGAAGCGGGCTTCCGAAGATGCGAGCAGGATGATTTCGACGACCCATCCGGCGATCACGACCATGAGCCACGTATCGATCATGGTTCCGCGGCCGCGCCCCACGGCGAAGATCGCGACCGCGCTCACGGCCACGACCAGCAACGCGACGCCGTGCGCAACGTCGGAATTCAGCCGCACCGCGTCGACGAAAAAATTCGGCAGCAAATTTCCCGCCAACAACACCGCCCAGGTCATGACGACGAGCAGCACCGTTGCGATTCCGTACCGCAGGACCGTCGAGCGCACGGCAGCCGGAGCGATGGGCTCACGGTTGAATCCATTACGCAGCAGCGCGTAGGCGATCGTCGCGCCGGGCACCGCGAGGTGCCAGAGCCCGTAGAGCCACGCGGATGTTCCCGACTGCCCACCGAACAAGCCCGCCTCGGAGAACGCGCCCGGAAAAGTCAGCAGATGCGGAACGATGATGCACGCCGTGAATAGGAACCCGCATGCCAGCACCAGCAGTGCGCGCGACTGCGTGATGCCGACCTGCGAAAGCAGCAGGACCGCCGTGATGAGATCGATCAGGAACAACAGCGTACTGACGATCGGGACGAACGCATCAGCCTGTCCCCACTGCACGTCGCGAAACGGCAGAACGAGGACGAATGAAACGACCAGCAAGACCAGGAACGTCCGGACGAAACGTTGCTGGGCAGGTGTAGGAGGAAGTGCAGAAAAAAGGTATGCGTGTTCCCTAAACACGTCGCCTCCTCGTGATCCGGACCAGTGATCTGGCGCGAACCGACGCGCGCGGTCATTGTAGGATTGATTCGCCATCAGAAATACACGGAGGCGCGAAGAAAGTTAATGAGCCTTTCGTGCATGCCTCCGTCAAGCCGCATTTGTGAGACAAATGCGCAACTTGGCGCTCACATGTTCGGTGACGCCTGCGGATTCAGCCTACGTTCAGGCGCGATGACGAAACGGAATGTGGCACCGCGATCAGGATTGTTGACAGCGGTGAGGCGGCCTCCGTGCTCTTCCGCGATCGATCGCGCGATCGCGAGACCGAGCCCGACTCCGTCATTACGCGTCGTGAAGAACGCGTCAAACAACTTCGGCAAATGCTCGGGCGCGATGCCGCGACCGTTGTCGGCGACGGCGAGCACCGGCGCGCCGGCATCCAGCGCCGTGCGGAGGACGACCTGGCGATTGCCTCCGTCCAAACCTTCGGTCGCGTCGAGTGCGTTCGCGATCAGGTTCGTGACCAGTTGCTGCAGTGAAACACGATCGCCGGCCAGATCGAGTGTCCCGGCACACAGGTCTTCGCGCAGTGCGACGCCCCGGCGGCGCGCCTCGGCCGCGAGCATGCGCACCGTGTCGCGTGCGATGTCGTTGAGATCCAGCGGCACATGCTCGCGCGGACGCTGCTTCGCGAGCGCTCGCAGCCGGTCGATGATGTCGGCCGCGGCGGAACTCGCTTGCTGGATGTCGTCGAGGATGGACCTGAGCTCGACGGAATCGAGCTTGGCGCCGCGTTCGAGGGTCATCGTCGCCGCGCTCACATTGGCGAAGATCGCGGCCAGCGGCTGCTTGACCTCGTGGACGATCATCGCCGTGAGTTCGCCGAGCAGAGCGAGCCGTCCCGCATGCACGAGTTGCTGGCGCGTGACCGCGAGCTCGCGCTCCGCCTGCTTGAGCTCGGTCACGTCGCGGCAGGTACATAACATTACGCCGCCCTGGATCGAAACGTGCTTCATGTGGATCAGCACGACTCGTGGTTCGCCCGTCCGGGACACGACCTCGCGCTCGAGGTTGCGGATCTCGCCGCGTCGGACGAGTTCATCGTGATCGCACAATGGACCGCCGAGCAGGCGATCGATGCTGCGCATCGCGCGCACCTCGTCGGGCGTATAGCCGAAGATCACGTCGACGTTGGGACAGACGTAGGTGAAGACGCCCCGCTCGTCCGTCATGAACACGGCGTCGGAGATGCTGCCGAGTGTCGCCCGATGCAGCTCCTCCGATTCCCGCAATGCCTGGTAGCTGCTCGATCTGCCACCGTTGTTTGGTCCGCCCATCGGCCGAAGATTGCCGCATTGCGCGGTGCAGCGCACCTGCGACGATTCGCCCCATCGCGGTGCAATGCGCGGCGCGATCCGTGGGTGGGCAGTGGAAGGCCGCGAGGGCTGCGGCTAACAATCGATTCCGCGGCGCCGGGAGAGTCCGCGCACCGCCGAACCCCAGCCTCGCTTTCCGGGGAACGGCGGCACGCGGACGGGGCAACTAACTAGCTGCGACGCATCCAGCGGCGGGCGGTGAGGCCGGCGCCGAGCGCGATCAGCGCCGAGCCCAGCAGACCGAGGAATGGCACGGGACCCGCGGTGCGCGGCAGATCCGAATAATCGTCACTGGTCTGCGCCACCTGTTCTACCGGCGCGCTGCGGACGGGAACGATGACGGCCACCGCGACCGGCTGCGCCGTCGGCGCGTCCTCCGTGTAGAAGTTCGCCGCGAGCCGATCCTCGGGCACATAGAAGGTCAGCTTGTCGCCGGGACTCAGCCGCGCGACGGGCGTCTTGCGCCCATCGATCTCGACCTCCATACCCTCGGGCGGGCGCAGCGTGAGTGGATCGGTGCCGCGCTGGAACCTGACGTCCAGTTCCTCGCCGCGACGCCCCACCCGCGTAACTTCACCTTCAAACTTCACGAAGGCCCGGCCATCCTTCTTCACGACTTCGCGGCAGGCGACCGCGATGCGCGGAAATCTTTCGAGCGTCTCCTGCGACCAGACTATCTGCGTGCAGTTTTCCGCATTGTTGGCGGTGAATGCCTTGGCGAGCGAGCCTTCCTGGGCAAGTGCGCCGCCGCCCACCGCGAGGGCGAGTACGGCCGCGATCGACGTGGCGTGAAGTTTCATGGCTTTCTCCAATTGTTGACCTGCAGTGATTCACCCTCGGGGGGACTGTTGCTCTGGCTGGCGTCGTCGAGTTCCGCGCGCACGATGAAGCGCTGTGGCGCCGAGCCGACGAAATAGAACGGGTAACATGTCACGAGCGTGACGGTGGGCACGCTCGTGGGCGCGAGCACGCTGTTGTCCTCGGGAGCGACGATGCGCAGGTCGACGATGCGATACCGTTTCGTCTCCCCACGGAAATCGACGTACAGCTCGCTATCGACCGCGAGATCCTTCAGCGCGCGGAAGAATCCATCACGATGCGCCGCGATGCCGGCATTGCCGCCCCGGATCAGCGGCTGCACGCCATCGATGAGTCCGGCGCCGCGATTGAGATTGATCTCGCTCACCGATCCGTAGACCGGCACCTCGAGGGAGACGGAAGGAATGCGCAACAGCGCTTCGGGTCTGCCATCCGCTCTGCGCGCGTTCTGATATGCGACGACACGCTCGTGGGACCACAGCGATTGATCGGCGGGCCGGTAGGAGGCCACGTTCGCTTCGGCGACGATCATCTCGGCGCGCATCTGCGCGATCCCGGCCGCGTGGGCCTCCGCCGTCCACAGGCGCAGTCCGAGATAGCCCATCAGCAGCGCGCCGCCCGCGATCCAGGCGAAAGTCTCGATTGAGGTGCGACCGTGTTTCACGTTCACTCCGCGACCAGGTCGCCCGGCTTCCAGCTCTTGTCGAAGAAGGACTCGAGCGGATTGACGAAGCGCAGCAAGGCGAACCAGCCGATGCCGGGAGCCGTCCGGATCCAGCGCACACCACGGCGGGTCGGGCGCTTGGGGCCGAAACACACCTCGACCCCATCCACGACCGGATCGCTCTCAGGCGTGTATTCGCCCACGGGATACTTGAGCTCGGTGCGCACCAGCGGCCAGGTGCGCCCGTCGCAAGCCGCGATCGAGAAGCTGCGCCCGACGGGCACACCGCCGGGCAGGGACAGCCAGTACGACTGGGCTCCGTCGAGCAGTTCGCCGCCATCGTCCTGCATCGACCACAGGGAACACGAGTCGATGCTAGAAAACGCCCACTCCCAGCGCCGATCCGCGTAGACCGGCCGCGCGGCGTCGCAGCGCATGAACAGCGGCGCCCCGGGGCGGGCGCCTTGCAGGCCCGCCAGCAGCGAAACGCGCGATGCCTGGGTCGTGATCAGTTCCCGTTCCATGACTGTTCTGTCCATGTTTCGGGCAAATCTTGGCTTTTGGGCGCGGCGCGGCAATGGGCCCTTCGTCCCATACGGCGCCTACCCGCCGGCCCGGAAAGCTAGCAATCACGACCCACGAGGCCGGCGCCCGCCGCTTCCCCGGTGCTGCCCGCCCCCAGGAACCGCGACCCATGGACACTAACTACCGAATCGTCTTTCACGTCTGCGCGTGCGTCCTGCTGATGTTAGCGGCGCCGACGGGCATCGCCGCGGAACCCGACCCGCTGCCCTCCTGGAACGCCACCGCGCCGAAGCAAGCCATCGTCGCGTTCGTCGAGCGCGTCACCCGGGTAGGCTCGAAGGATTTCGTGCCCGTCGCCGAACGCATCGCGACCTTCGACAACGACGGCACGCTCTGGGTCGAGCAGCCTATCTACACGCAGCTCGCGTTCGCGATCGACCAGGTGAAACTCAAGGCGCCGCTGCACGAGGACTGGAAGCGGAAGGAACCGTTCGCGTCGATCGTCGACAACCGCCCCCAGGACGCACTCGCGGGCGGCGAACACGCGCTGGCGGAAATATTGGCCGCGACCCACGCCGGCATGACGACCGATGCCTTCGACAACACGGTGAAGCAATGGATCCACACCGCCCAGCACCCGCGGTTCCGCCGCACGTACGACCGCTGCGCCTATCAGCCCATGCTCGAGCTGCTCGCGTACCTGCGCGCCAACGGTTTCAAGACCTTCATCGTGTCGGGCGGCGGTGTGGAGTTCATGCGCGCCTTCTCCGAGAAGACCTACGGCGTCCCGCCCGAGCAGGTGGTCGGCAGCGTCGGCAGGCAGAAGTACCAGTTGCGCGGCACGGAGCCCGTGCTGCTCAAGATGGCCGAAGTGGAATTCGTCGACGATGGGCCCGGCAAACCTGCAGGCATCCAGCGCTTCATCGGGCGACGCCCGATCGCGGCGTTCGGCAATTCGGACGGCGATCGCGAGATGCTCGAGTGGACCGCCGCGGGCCCGGGGGCGCGCTTCGCGCTGATCGTTCACCACACGGACGGCGAACGGGAATACGCCTACGACCGCGAGTCGAAGGTCGGCAAACTTTCCGCGGCGCTGGACCAGGCGAAAAAGGAAGGCTGGACCGTCGTCAGCATGAAGGACGACTGGAAGACGGTCCTGCCGCCGTAGCGGCTTCGCTGCGAAATGGACCTAGGGCGTATGGAACGCCGACATCGTCGCGTTCATCGTTGTTCCGCATGGGCGACACACGCACATGAAAGCGCCGAGTGGCGAGAAAGGGCCCGGCGGGTTCTCGCGGAAGTCCGCCGGGCAAGAGGTGATTCCGGGCGATCCTGAGTCGAACTGGCCGCCCGCGCCCGTGGGCAAGCCATTTTCCCTGTAACCCGTCCGCCGTTACCTAACTACCTGCATTCAGGAGCGCCGCATTGAGCTCGTCTGGCGTGAAAGGTTTCCGGAGATATGCGACGCAGCCCAGCGCGATGGCCTGCTCGCGCAGCGCGGGTTCGTCCGATGCCGTCATGAAGATGAGGGGCATCGGTGCCCGCTCGGCGCGCGCCAGTGTTTCGCCCAGTTCGATGCCCGACATGCCCGCGCCGAGATGGATGTCGATGATCAGGCAATACACGGCAGGCGAAACCGGACAGGCGAGAAACGCTTCCGCCGAGTCGTATACGAGAACCTGGTATCCGCACGCCGACAGGAGCCGTCTGAAGGCCTTGCGCGCGCCGGGGTCGTCGTCCACGAACGCGACCACTTTGGATGTGCCTGACATGAAGGCGCGCAGGTTACAGAGACATCCGCCTCGTTGCCTTGTCGGGCGCGGCCAAAAACCTTTCCGCGGCAGCCAAGGTGCCGCCCCTGCGTCGAAATTCCAACCGATCCATCGGGGAAGTGACATGCACTCGTCGGACGATGACGCCGCCACGCACAATGGAATTCCCTACGCCACTGGAGTGATCGCCCGGCTCGCCTGCGCGCATGCACGCGAGGCTGGCATGCAATTGCCGGAGCTGCTGCGCCGGGCCAATCTCACCGCCCAGCAGATAGGCGACCGGCGCGCGCGACTCGCGGTGCGCGATCAGATCCGGCTGCTCAACCTCGTCGCCGACGAGTTGGGCGACGAACTACTCGGATTTCATCTCGCGCAACGGTGCGAGCTGCGGGAACTGGGACTCCTTTATTATGTGGGCGCCACCTCGGCCACGCTGTTCGATGCCGTGCGTCGCACGGCGCGCTACAGCGGGCTCGGCAACGAAGGCATCGCGCAGCGATGCATCGACGGCCGGCATTTCGGAATCAACCTGCGTTACGTCGGCGTGAGCCGCCACCTCGACCGGCACCAGGCCGAATTCTGGTTCACGGCGGCGACGCGCATCCTCTGGAGGCTCTCGGGCAGCCACTTCACCCCGGACTGCGTCCGCTTCATGCACCCGCGCGCGCATAAGCCGGCCGAGCTGTCCGACTTCTTCGGCGGCGAACTCGAGTTCGGTGCCGCGGGCGATGACATGGTCTTCGCGAAGTCGGTGGGTGAATCGCCGGTCGTGAGCGCCGATCCCTACCTCAACGATCTGCTGGTGCGGTATTGCGAGGAAGCATTGGCGAAGCGCCAGGTCGCGCGCGGCTCGTTCCGTTCGACCATCGAGAACGCCATCGTGCCGCTGCTGCCGCACGGCGAAGTGCGCGCGGCGCAGATCGCGCGCCAGCTCGGCATGAGCCAGCGCACCTTCACACGGCGGCTCGCGACGGAAGGACTCAACTTCTCCACGCTCATGGATCAGCTGCGACTGGATCTCGCGCAGCGCTACTTCGCCGACGGCGAGGCGACCATATCCCAGATCGCCTGGCTGCTCGGATACCAGGATGTCTCGGCATTCTCCAAGGCCTTCCGCCGCTGGACCGGCAAGTCTCCGCGCGAAGCCCGCGGCGGCGGCCCGCGAAACGGGGCCTCGCGCGGAAATTCCATGAGAAGCCGGGCATGAACGGTCGTCTTCTGCCCTCGTGGAACGAGGGACGCGCCCGCTCGGCGATCCTGCGATTCCTCGAGCGGGTGACGACCGAGGGGACCAGCGACTTCGTGCCGCCGTGCGATCGCATCGCGGTGTTCGACAACGACGGCACGTTGTGGTGCGAGCAGCCCGTGCCGGTCCAGGCGTTCTTCCTGTTCGACCGCATAAGGCTACTCGCGACCCAGGACACGAGCCTGTACCAACAACAGCCATTCAAGGCATTCCTCGAGCACGACGGCGCGGGCATCGCGAGTCTCGGCAAGCGCGGGATCTCGGAGGTGTTCTTCGCCACGCACGCGGGCATGAGCGAGGAGGAATTCGAGCGTGCCGCGACGCAGTGGTTCGAACGCGCGCGCCACCCGAAATTCGGCCGCCGGTTCCTCGAGTGCGTCTATCTTCCGCAGCTGGAGCTGCTGGAGCTGCTGCGCGCGCACGAATTCCGCACTTTCATCGTCACCGGCGGCGGAATCGATTTCGTCCGGACGTTCGCGGAAGGAACATACGGAATCGCGCGCGAACGTGTCGTCGGATCCAGCGTGAAGCTGCATTTCGAGCTGCGGCCGGGCCGCGCGCTGCTCTGGAAGAGCAATTCCCTGAACAGCTTCGACGACCGCGAGGCGAAACCCGAGAACATCGGGCTGCACATCGGCCGCAGGCCGCTGTTCGCGTTCGGCAATTCGGACGGCGATCTCGCCATGATGCTGTATTCGCGCAATGGCCCCGGGCCGCGTCTCGCGCTGCTCCTGCATCACGACGATGCCGAACGGGAGTTCGCCTACGACCGGGACTTTCACGTCAGTCCGCTCGCCGACGCGCTCGATCGCGCCGACGAACTCGGCGTGACCGTCGTGAGCATGAAGCAGGACTGGAAACAGGTGTTCCGATGAAAGAAGCACTCGTGCAGGCGACCGAATGGTCCGTCCTCCTCATCGACAGCATCGCGCTCGCGCTCGTGCTTCTCGGCACCATCGAAGCCGTAATCGCCGGCCTGCGCATGATGTTTTCGTCGCCCACGGGGCACCGCAAACGCGATGCGTGGCTGCGTTACGCCCGCTGGCTCGTAGCCGCCCTCACCTTCCAGCTCGCGGCGGACATCATCGAGACGTCGGTCACCACCGACTGGATGGCCATCGCGCGCGTGGGAGCGATCGCCGTGATCCGCACGTTCCTCAACTATTTCCTCGAGAAGGATCTGGCCGAACTGCGCGAGCGGGAAGAACAGGATCGCGAAGAAGTGCGCGCCGAGTCCCGGCGCCCGTGATTCACAGGCAGAGCCGCGCCCCCTACGCGCCGGGCGCGGGTCCGCCGCGCGCCTGCTCCTCATGCCGCTTCCTGCGCCAACGCGTGTAGGGAATCGTCGCGATCGTCGCCACGATGAGTTCGAGCAGCACCGCGACGGCGATCAGCTTCTTCTGATCCGGAAACAGCGCCGCTCCGATCACGATCGCGACGCCCGGATGGCGCGCGGCGCTCGACAATGCGAGAACGGTGCGATCGTCGCCGCGCGGACCGCCGAGCAGATGCCCCACGAGCAGCCCGATGAGCGCGAGCGTGATGAAGGCCAGCAGGGTGCCGTCGCCGATCAGTTCGCCGAATGCGCGCCAGCCTATGGCGATGATCGCGATCGACGCCGCGAGCAGGAGAACCACTCCGATCGCGCTGATGGTGCGGGTGATGCGATTCGCGAAACCCGGAAAGTAATGCCGGATCACGAGACCGACGCCGAGCGGCAGCAACACCGAGGCGCCCACCGAACGCGCGACGAGCGCCGGATCGACGCGCCAGTTCACCCCGGCCACGCTGCTGATGAGGGCGAGCGTCAGCGGAATGAGCACGATCGCGAACAGCGAACTTGCCACGAGCAGGCCCCACACATAGTCGTCGCGGGTCACGAGCTTGAGCAGTTTCGGAGGAAGGATCGGCGGCACCGGCGACACGGCCATGACGAACAGCGCCACCTTGACCGGTGGTTTCAGATCGAACGAGGTGGCGACCAATACCGCGACGAGCGGCAATACGACGTTCATCGACAACAGCGAACGCACCAGCATCGACGGTTCGCGAAAAAGGAATGTCACGTCGTCCCACGTGCAGCGCAAGCCGAGCGCCAGCACGATCAGGATGAGACTGACCGGAAGCGCGAGGTGAACGAGTTGGAGTATTTCCTGCATGGCTCCGGGTCACTTCACAGGAACGAGGTGCGAACGAACAGGCCGATCAACGCAAGCAGGCCGATCAGCGCCACCACGCTGGCAATGATGCCGACGGGCGTGTGCCCCGCCGGCTTGTCGATCCTGACATTCAGCGCGCGCATCGTGTGCCGGAACTCCCAGAGGCCGACGACCAGCGACGCGAGTCCCAGCACGACCAGGATCGGCGGCAGGATGCTTCCATGGGTCCCGTCTTCGCGGCCCGGTTTGTCGTGAAGGTACTGCAGGAATTTCCCGATCGTGAAGCCGAAGCTGATCATCGAGAACGCGGTGCGTATCCACGCCATGAGCGTCCGCTCCGCCGCGAGCTGCGTGCGTTGCAGGCTCAGGCGCGTGCCCTCGTCGAGGTGCGCTCCGGCATGCGGGGGTGCCCCGCCATCGATGGCGGCGGACATTCAGTCCACCTGGCGGACGACGCAGCGGAAGCCGAGGTGGCAGGTCGCGGTATCGATCATCTGCGCGTGGCGGGCCGCCGGACGATAACGACGGCAGTAGTTTGGCGCACACAGGAAACTGCCACCCTTGATGACCTTGCGCGGAATGCGCGTCTTCGGCATGCACGGGTCGTAGCTGAGTTCGATCGACGGACCGCGCGGATTCTGCGGAACGCAGCACGCCTTCTTCGCCGGCTGCTTGTGCCGGTCGCGATACCAGTCCGTGGTCCACTCCCACACGTTGCCGGTCATCTCGTAGAGCCCGTAGCCGTTCGGCGGGAACGAGCGCACCGGCGCGACGCCCGCGAAACCGTCGAGCTCGAGGTTCTGCCACGGAAACTCGCCCTGCCAGGTGTTGGCCATGTGCCTGCCGGCCGGGGCGAACTCGTCGCCCCACGCGAACTCGGCCCCGTCGAGGCCGCCGCGCGCGGCGCATTCCCATTCGGCCTCGGTCGGCAGCTCCTTGCCGGCCCAGCGCGCGTACGCCTCGGCATCCTCGAACGCGACCTGCACCACGGGATGATCGAGTCGTCCCGCGATCGAGCTGCCCGGCCCTTCCGGGTGGCGCCAGCTCGCGCCGGGTAGATAGTCCCACCAGTTGTGGAAGTCGCGCAGGTCGACCGGGCCGCTCGCGCGCCGGAACACGAGGCCGCCCGGCTTGAGCAGCGCGGGATCCGCACCCGGGTACTGCGCCGGATCGAGCGGCCGCTCCGCAAGCGTCACGTATCCCGTGGCCGCGACGAACGCGGCGAAGTCGGCAGTGGTGACGACGGTCGCGTCCATCCAGAACGGCGACACCGTCACGGGATGCGCGGGCGCCTCTTCGGGGTAGTGAGAGTCCGAGCCCATCGTGAACGTGCCGCCGGGAACGAATACGGCATCGTCCCGCTCGAGCGCCAGAGGTCCGTGCATCGCTCCTCCTTGATGTCAGCGGCGCCGGCCGCCCATGCCGCGCATCGTGCCCATCGATCGTTGGTGGCCTTCGAAGCGGCGCGCGCCTTCCATGCGCGCCTGGCGCTCGCGGTCGAGTCGCTGGCGCTGCTCGATCTGCTGGCGGTCGACCTGGCCGCGGTCGACCTGGCCGCGGTCGACCTGGCCGCGATCCATGGCGCCGCGATCGATCTCGCTCCTATCCACCTGCCCGCGCGCCATGTCCTCGGCGCGATGCTGGGTCGGTCCCTGTCCGCGGTTGAGCTGTTCCCAGTCGTCGCCGTTGTGCCGATACACGTTGCCGTCGTGCCCGGCGTAGATGTCGCCATCGACGTTGACGACGCGACCATTTTCGCCACCGATTCCCGAGACGCGCGTGGTTTCGCCGGTGTTCGGATTGTGGATGGCCCCGGATCCGGCCGAGATTTCGCGTCCCGTGTACTCATTGCCGATCGTGCCGCCGCGCCCAGCCGCGACCACGCCGCTGTCCGTGTCGCGCGCGATGCCTCGACCGCCCGACGCGTAATCGCCGGTATAGACGTTCTCGACCGCGCCGCGCTGCCCGGCCGAGAGCACGCCCGTGCGCGAGTTGTACGAAGCCCCTCCACGGCCCGCCCAGGCATTGCCGGTCCATGCGTTGTAGCCGGCGGATGCATGCGAAACCCGCGCGGTGTTGCCCCAGTGTGAATACACGTTGCCGGTCGACGCGGCCCATCCACCCGGACCCCACACCGCGGCGCCGCCGCGCGGACCCACGGCCGCGCCGCCCCAGTAGACAGGCGGGCCCCACGCATAACCCCAGCCGTAAGGCCCCCACCACGGATACGCGCCCCAGCCCCAACCGCTATAAACCGTCGCCGCGCCCCACGCCCAACCGATCCCGAACGCGAGCCCCCATCCGGCCCAGGGCGTGTAGGTCGTGGCGACTCCGAAGCCGTACGTGACCGGAGGTCCGTACCAGGCCGTGCCGATCCACGGCGTGTAGTAGTAACCCGTGCCGTACACCACGACATTCGACACGGGGTCGACATATTCGCCGTGGTAACCCGGCGTGTAACCCACGTACACCGTATCGCCCGACGCCGAGAACGTCTTCACGTACGTCACGTAGTGCAGCGGCGAAGTCGCGGGAATCGTGTAGATCGCCGCCGGGACCTTCGTCGCGACGACCCACGGCCCATGCGCCGAACTGCCGACGAACCACACGCCGTTCTCGACGGCGTACCAGTTGTTGGCGTCGACCTGGATGATCGGCGTCGCGGTGTTCTTCACGTAGTGCAGCGTCGTGCCTTCGATGGGCGCGAGCGACGGTTCACCGTCGATGACGGGCGGCGTGAGTTTCGCCTCCTTCGCCTTCACGGCGGCGGTCGAAGGAATGCCCGCGGCGATCGCCGCCTCGCGCGACTGCGGCGTCCCCGACACCGAGGCCTTGACGTTCTCGTACTTGCTGTCGTCGGGAATCGCGGTGAAGTCCTTCGCGAGCGTGTTCGCGGGGACGAATTGCCAGGGCCCGGCGGTGTCCGCGGCGCGGAACCAACGCCCCGAGACGAGCACGTACGTTTTCTGATCGGAGAGCAACTTGAACACGCGACCGGTCGTGTTGTCCGCCGCGAGCAACTGCGTACCCGGGATCGGCACCCACTTGGGTTCGCCTTCGAACACGATGAGCTCGGTCGGGCGAGTCGCAACCTTGATGGCCGGAGCTTTCGTCGTCCTGAGCGACGGCGCCGGCTGTTCCGGATCCCCCTGGCCCGTGAGCATGTCCGCGGAGTGCGAATCGATCGCGGCCTTCGCGATCTTTTCGAGTTCGTCGGGCGGCTTGTTCGCGACACTCCACTTGCCGTCGAGCGTCGCGGAAGTCATCCAGCCGTCGAACACATGTAGATAGTGCATGTCTTCCCGTCGAACGAGTAGCGGCCGCGTGTTCACCACGCGTTCCCACTTCATGCCCGGGATCGCGCGGTACTGCGGCGTGCCGTCGATGTAGATCAGCATCGCGGGCACGGTCGAGAAGAGAATGTCCGGGGGATCGTTCCTGAGCGCCAGCGGCGCCTTGTCCGACGCGGCCACGATCGCGACGTTCGCTTCGAGCCGATCGAGCGAAATCGTGCGCCGGCGATTCGCCGCGTCGTCGCGAATGATCTTCGTCCACGCCGCGGCCTTGTCGGCGGCCGTCGGAAAATCCGCCTTGATCACCTTGTAGTCTTCCAGCGTCACGAGGCGATTCGCCTTGTCGACCAGTGTGTTCGCGCTGAGATCGAGCACTCCGAAATTCGATCGCGCGTCCTTGTCTTCCGGAGCGCCCTCCTTCACCGCGACCGCGGCGCGGGCCCTCAGTGTCATGCCGTCCCAGCTGTCGATCTGCGGCTGGTGAACCGCGATGCGGGTGTTGCCGCTCGCGATCTCGTAGGGCCAGGGAGTTTCGTCGGCGGAGGAAGAGTCCGACGGCGCCGTGGTCTGCGCCGCCGCGCCGAGCGCGAGCAGCGCGACGACTCCCCAGATCGCAGGCATGAAACTGCGTTTCGTCACGGGGGCGCCCTCCGCCAATAGTTAGCCCGATCAGGATCGTTCGCACTGCACCATCGAACCATCGGACCTAGGTCCTACCGCATGGAAACCCGCACAGGCGTACAACGAAATCGCGCCGCAGCCGCACCTCTGACCGGAATCCAAAGCATCGTCAAAATCCCTCCCTGCGATGCCAGTACCTGCACGAATTCCGAATCATGGCCGCTGCGGCCGTTTTAACTTCCCGAATCCACGTTCCGCGATCGGTGCCGACACCGAAAAGCCGGTCACGATGACACGTCCATTCCTCCCCTCCAAACCAGATACCGCGAACATGTTCAACAAACGCTCGCTGACATTGCTGCTGTTGGCGCTGGGCGCACTGCATTCGCAACACGCGAATGCCGAGGCAGGCGACCCGCTCAACGACCGCTTTTCCCTGAGCCTCGGTGGTTTCCTGCTGAACACCGACACCGAACTGCGCGTCGACGGAGAGAGTTCGCAGGGCACGGTGATCGATCTCGAGAACGATTTCGGCTTCGACGACATCGACCGTTTCCGTGTCGACGGCTACTGGCGTTTCACGCCGCGCCAGAAACTGCGCGTGATGTACTTCGATACCAAGCGCACCGAGAACACGACGATCGACCGCGAGATCGTGTTCCAGGACGAGATCTACAACGTCAACACCGATATCCGGACGACATTCAAGACCACGGTGGCGGAACTCGCCTACGAATTCGCCGTGCTGCGCGGTGAAAATTACGAGGTCGGCGCGTCCATCGGCATCCACAACCTCAAGTTCACGCTGGGCCTGGACGTCACCGGCAACAACGTGAATCTTTCCGAATCGCGCACGGCCGAAGCGAACGGCCCGCTGCCGATGATCGGCCTGAGCGGCATCTGGCGGATCAACGACAAGTTCTACATCCAGGCTCTCGCGCAGTTCTTCAGGATCAACTACGACCCCTACGACGGTCGACTCAGCGACGTCGGCGCATCGTTCGTGTGGCAGCCCTTCCGGCACGTCGGCTTCGGCCTGGGGTACAACGACTTCACCACGCGCGTGGATGTCGACGACGACAACTTTCGCGGTCGGCTCAAATGGAGTTATGGCGGCGCGCGTATTTTCGTGACGGCGTCGTTCTGACGCGCGCCCGGACTGTCCTTCTCCGGAGCGACATCGGCTGACATGCGCGCGAGAGACACCATCGCCGCGGTGTCCCTCGCCCTGCTCTGCGCCAGCGCATCCGCCGCGGACGGATTCGAGCTCGAGATCCACGGCCTCGGACAGGAGTTCGAGCAGACCGTGCGCGCGAACGTCACCCTCGAACAGTTCGTCGGCCGCGAGGTCACAGAGGCACAGGCGCAACGACTGCTCGCTCCCGGCGAGGGACAGATCCGTCACTCGCTCGAAGCCCACGGGTTCTACGACGCCGAGGTGACCGGCCGGCTCGAGACGGAAGGCGGCCTGCGGGCCATCTACGACGTCAGGCCCGGAAAACCCGTGCTCGTGCAGGAAAGCAACGTCCGCGTCATGGGCGAAGCCGAACGACTGCCCCAGGTGCAACGCGCATTGCGCGAATTCGTACCGCGACTTCGGCAACGTCTCGATCACGGCTCGTACGAGTCGAGCAAGGCGGCGATCCAGAACGCGCTCGGTGACCACGGCTTCCTCGCCGCGCAGCTCGAGACGCATCGCGTCGAGGTCACGACGGCGACGCACAGCGCGGCGATCGACCTGTCGTGGGAAAGCGGTCCGCGCCACCGTTTCGGCGACGCGATGTTTTCCGAATCCCAGTTCCCGCCCGAGTTCCTGCAGCGCTTCGTCGGATGGGCGCCGGACGAGTTCTACTCGAGCGAGGAGCTCATCGACCTGCAGCGGCGGCTCGTCCAGGCTGACTACTTCTCGAGCGTCATCGTCCAGCCGCGCGTCACGCCGGGCGAGACGACCGTGCCGGTCGAGGTCGAGCTGACGCCGGCGAAGCGCAACATCTACACCGGCAGCCTCTATGCGAGCACGGACACGGGCCTCGGCGTCAAGCTCGGTCTCGAGCGGCGCTGGCTCAACCGGCGCGGCCACAAGTTCCGCGGCACGCTCGACATCGCCCAACGCCTGCAGGCCGCCGAGCTGGCCTACGGCGTGCCGCTGCCCGGCCGCGACCAGCACAGTTTCAACTTCGGCGGCACGTACCGCGACGAAACCACCGACACGAGCACTTCGCGCACGCAGAAACTCGTGGCCGGCGAATCGCGCGAGTGGCGCGGATTCACGCGGACCCTCAGCGTGAATTTCCTCTCCGGCGACTTCGAGATCGGTAGCGAGCGCGGCAATTCGACGTTGCTGTACGCCGAGGGGGGACTCGCCCGCAGCCGTTCGAACGATCCCGCGTTCGCCACGCGGGGTTACTCGTTGTACCTCGGCGCGCGCGTCGCGCCTGCGTCGACCGTCGCGAGCACGACGTTCGCCGGCATCGGCTTTCGCGCCCGGTGGCTGCGCGGAATCGGCGATCGCTCCCGCGTGTTGCTGCGCACCTCGCTCGGCGCGATGGAAGTGGACGATTTCGACGAACTACCCCCCGACCTGCGTTTCTTCTGTGGGGGCGATCGATCGATTCGCGGCTTCGACTACCAGGCCATCGGCAGCACGAACGAGGCCGGCGACGTCATCGGCGGCAACAACAAGATCGAAGGCAGCGTGGAGTTCGAGCACTACTTCAGGAAAGCCTGGGGCGCTGCCGCGTTCGTCGACGCGGGCGATGCGTTTCGCGGCGACGACTTCGCGCTCAACGTCGGCGCCGGCATCGGCCTGCGATGGAAGTCGCCGGTCGGTGTGTTGCGGCTCGATTTCGCATACCCCGTGCAGACCGATCTCGAGAAGTCCTTTCGCATCCACCTCACACTGGGTCCGGACCTGTGACCGCCTTGCGCCGCATCCTGTTTTCGATCGCGGCGGTGCTCGCGATCATGGCGCTCGCCGGCTTGTGGCTGCTGCACACACAAAGTGGCGCCCGGTTCGCGGTCGATGTCGCGATCCGCGTCCTCGATGGAAAGTTGTCGACCGGCGCGGTTTCGGGCTCGATCGCGCGCGGGCTGCAGGTCGCGGACGCGCGCTGGCGCGACGCCGCCGCCGGCGTCGACGTGCACGTCGGCGACCTGCGCCTGCGCCTCGCGTACGCGGAGCTGCTGCGCAAGACGTTGCGGTTGAATGCGCTCGCGCTGCGGGAAGTGTCCGTCTCGCTCACGAGTGTCGCGCGGGACGAGCCCGCGAAAACCGGCTCGCTCGAACCGCCGCTCGACATCGTCGTCGACGCGTTCACGCTCGAGCGCGCCGAACTGCGGCGCGACGGCACGACATCCCTCGTGATCGATCGCACGGCGCTCGCAGGTCGGTGGACTCGATCGGGAATCGCGCTCGACTACGCGCGGGTGGTCGCGCCGCAGGGAAGCGTCAGTCTCGAAGCGCGCATCGGAACGCAGGCGCCGTGGGTGGAGCACGCCACGGGATCATTCGACTGGCGGGCCGGAGACCGGCGCTGGAAAGGGTCGCTCGCGAGCGCACGCGAATCGCAGGGCAGCGCGCTGCGCGCCACGCTCGACTCGCCCTTCACGCTCGCGCTCGCGGGCGAGATCTCCGACGGGCGTGGACGCCCCTGGCGGCTCGAGATCGAACTACCACGTTTCGATCCACGCGACGAGCTGCTGCCGGACGGCGGTCTCGAATCACTCGCGGCCCGGCTCGAGGCCCACGGTGTTGCGAACACCGCTAACGTGAGCGGCACCATCGATCTCGACGACGAGCGATTGACCGTCCGGGAGCTCGTCATGAGGCTGTCCCCGCGCGCGATCGACATCGACTCCCTGCGAGTCGGGATCGCCGACGCGCCGGGTGAGGTGCGCGGCACGGGACGCATCCGGCTCGACGATCCCGCCCCCGCCGTGTTCGCGCACCTGCACTTGAGCGAACTCGAACTACCGGCGCGCTGGGTCGGCGAACCGGTCTCGATCTCGGGCGACCTTTTCGTCGACGGAAATCCAGACCGGTTCGATTCGCACGGCGCGATCGACATCGCGCGCGGTAGTTTGCGCTCGTCGGTCGCGTGGAAGGCCGACGGTTCGCGCCGGAAGATTCACCTGCGCGAAGGCCGTGTCTCGCAGGCCCAGGGTGAGCTCGCGGTCAACGGGGAGTTCGGACTGGTGAGTCCCGTGAACTGGAGCCTGGCAGCCGCGGCACGCGGCTTCGATCCGTCGGGACTCGCGCCCGGTTGGCCCGGCGCGCTCGACTTCGACATCGACACGCATGGCGAGCTCACGCCCGATGGACCGCGCGCGCGTTTCGAACTCAGGGAGCTGCGCGGCCGCCTGCGCAGTCGCCCCATTTCCGGGGGCGGGCTCCTCACACTCGAGCCCGACATGAGACTGGGCGGACATCTGGGTCTTCACTCGGGCGCCGTTTCGCTCGACATCGCCGGCACGCAGGGCGCAACCGCGCGGGTCGACGCCAGGCTCGTGATGACCTCGCTTGCCGACTGGAACTCCCGATTTCGAGGACGCTTGCAGCTGGACGTCGAGGCGACCGGGCGCTGGCCGGACACGACGATTCATGCGGTCGCGCGCGCGCAGGACCTGAAGTTCGACGACAACTCCATGGACACCGCGATCCTCGAGCTGACCCTGCGCTCGCCCCGCACACCGGAACTCGAGTTGAGCGCGAAAGCGCGTGGCACGGCGCTACCCGGCATGGGCTTCGACACGATCTCCGTCGCGGCTTCCGGAACCGAAGGCGCGCACCAGGTGACCGTCGATCTGGAGGGTCATCCACTGGATGCCGGCCTGCGCCTTCACGGCGCCTGGTCCGAGCGGCGCTGGACCGGTCAGCTCGACGCGCTGAAGTTCGACCTGGCCGAAGTCCCGCCACTCTCGCTCGAAGCGCCCGTCCCGATCCGCGTCGCGGCCGACGCGCTCGACCTCGGCCAGACATGCCTGTCGGGCGGCGACATTCGCCTGTGCGTCGCCGGCAATGCCGATGCCCGCGGCGGCTTCGACACCAACTACTCTCTGCACGCGGTGCCGCTGCAGATGCTCGTGCGACTCGCGCAGCCCACCAACGCCCTTTCGATCGACGGACAACTCGACGGAGAAGGCAACGTGAGTCGCACGCCCGAAGGTTCGGTCACCGGCAGGGCGACGCTCGCTTCCACGTCCGGCGCCATCGGGCAGTCCGGGCCGGATTCGTCGTTGCGCCTCGAATACGACGCGCTCGAGTTCGCGGCCACGTTCGCGGGCGACAGCGCGAACGCCCGTGTCTCGGCGAACTTCGAACCCGACGGCAACGTCGCCGGCACGGCAAGCATCGCGAATCTGCTCGCTGGCGCACCGACACTCGAAGGCAACCTGACCGCCGCGTTGCGCGACCTCGCGCCACTGGAGTGGGTGTTGCCGCAGCTCACCAGCGTCTCGGGCAGCGGCGAACTCGCGGCGACGCTCGGTGGCACGCTCGACGAGCCCGAGATCACGGCGCGGCTCGCGATCCGCGATCTCCGCGGCGACGTGCCCCTGCTGGGCATCCAGCTCGAGAACGGCGAACTCGTCGCACGAATGGCCGACGATGGGTCGATCGATACGCGCGCGAAAGTAAGCTCGGGCGAAGGCGCGCTCGAGATCGGCGGCCGGAGCGCCTCGATCCGCGAGCTCGATCTGTCGATACGCGGCGAGCGTTTCCTCGCGGCCAATTTCCCCGCCGCCCTCCTGATCGTGAGCCCCGAGCTCACACTCACCGGAAGCCCGACCAACCTGGCGCTCGGTGGCTCGATCACGATCCCGCAGGCGAGCGTCGACCTCGACAAGATGACCAACCAGGGCGGCGCGCAGATTTCGCCCGACGTCGTCGTCATCGACCGTCCGGAACGTCAGGCGCGCCAGAGGCTGGCGGTGCATACCGACGTGCGCGTCGTTCTCGGCCGCAACGTGAAACTCACCGGATTCGGGCTCGATGCCACCGTCGCCGGACAGCTCCGTGTCGTCGAACGTCCGGGCAGTACCAGCATCGGCTCCGGCGAGATCCGACTCGATGGCACCTACGAGGCTTTCGGCCGCACACTCGCCATCGAACGAGGGCAGATGCTGTTCGCGAATTCCCCACTCGACAATCCGCAGCTCGACGTGCTCGCGACGCGGCGCATGCCCGACATCACCGCCAAGCTGCGCGTCACCGGCAGCGCGCGCCGGCCGCAACTCGACGTATTCACGGACCCCGCCACTTCGCCCACCGAGGCCATGTCCTATCTGCTTACGGGCAAGTCGATGAGCGATCTGCGCGGCACGGAGAACGAACGCGTGGAGGCGGCGGCGCAGTCGCTCGGCGGTGTGCTCGGCGACCGCCTGGCGCGCGGCATCGCGGGCAAGTTCGGCATCGACGCCGTCGGCGTCGAACAGAGCGACGAGCTGGGCACCAGCGCGTTCACGGTCGGCAAGTACCTCTCGCCCGGGTTCTTCGTGAGTTATGGAGTCGGGCTGTTCCAGCCCGGCACGGTGATCACGCTGCGTTACGCGATCTCGGAACGCTGGTCCCTGGAAGCCGTCGACTCACCGAACGAACAACGCGGCGGCATCAACTTCCGCATCGAGCGATGAACGCGGCTCATTGGACCGGACGCACTCCGACCGCCACGGCCTCGGTGAAGGCGATGTCCACCTGGTCACCGGCTCGCAGCCCGGCGATGAACTGCAGTCCTTCCTCACTAACTACGTTGAGCGTGCGCGTGCGACCATCCGCGCCGCGCACCGTGATGGCTTCCTGCTGCCGGTCGACGGCGACGACGGTGACGGTGGCGCGCTCCCGCGTGCCGGTGGATGCGGCGCCTGCCGGGCGGGCCGTATCGCCCGGCTTCCTGACTTCCGCCGCGATTCCCTGGTAGTAGCTGACCACGACGCGATCGCCGACCTTGATCCTGTCGATGTTCTTTACAGTCGGATCCAGCATCACGTCCGCGCGCGTGCCATCCTCGGTCGTGACGGTCAGCCTCCGGGACGACGCATCGATACCGGTGACGACCGCCGGACTTTCGATGAGCCGCTGTCTCGTCAACGTCGACGTCGACGGTTCTGGTAGTTTGGTGGCGCAGGCGACCGAAAGGGAAAGGATCAAAAGGACGGATGCAACGCAGGTTGCGAAGTCTCGAATGCACTTCATGCATGTCTCCGCGCGTTGCGCCGGGCCAACGCCGCGCCGCTTTGCAAAAAACGCAGACCCTAGGAAAAACTTGCAGTGGTCCCCGCACAAGCACCGCAGCAAGCCGCCCGGGTGGGTGGGCAGGCCCCGAACGCCCGTCCGACTATCCCATCGTGGTCTAACTAAGTCATCGGACCTTGGTCCGATCTGGCCAGCCGGGAAAACTCCGGGTGGCACGTATTAAGGCAAGACGCCATAATCCGGCCGGTTGCTTGCTCTGACCCGACGCGGAACTTTTGGGGAGGTTCCGGGTGCGCGTGTGCTGACATCCGCGCAGGAGCCGGCGGCAGATCGCCTTCGTCCTGATGCTTGGCCTTTATGCAGGTTCTGGTGCAGGGAGTGTTTCCGATGTTCGGAATCCGGCAGGAAGTTCTGCGTTTGCCGCTCGCCTTTCGACCGTTCGAGGGCATGCGCCGCATGCGGCCGTCGAACGAAGGTGGTTAGCTTGCCCCGCAACCTCATCGGTCAACTCGCCGCTCCCGCCGGCCTGGGAATGGCCTACGTGCTCGCGGCCCACCTGGGCGAGCTGCTGGCTTTTCCGTCGGCCCCGGTCTCGGCCCTCTGGGCTCCCAACGCGATCATCATGGCGGCGCTGCTGGTCACCCCCCGGCAACGCTGGTGGCTCTATCTATTGGCGCTCGTACCCTTCCATTACGCGGCCCAGTGGCCGGCGTTCCCGTTTCCCCGAGTGACCATCCAGTACCTCGCGAACGTGTCGCTCGCGGTGCTGGGCGCGTATTCCGCCCAAACCTTCTCCCAGGCGCCGTTGTCCTTCAACCGGATCCGCACTGCGTTCACGCTGATCCTGTTCGGCGGCCTGCTCGCGCCGCTCGTCACGAGCATGGGGCTCGCCGCGGGTTTCGCGTTGCTCGAAGTCGCCGGCGAGTTCTGGCTCTTGGTGGTCGTTCGCACCCTGACGAACGCCTTCGCCGTCGTCACGCTCGTTCCGCTGATCGTGAACGCGGTGAGCGCGCTGAGGCGCGGCGACCTGCGCTTCTCGCTCACGCGCACCGTGGAAGCCGCAACACTCGGCGTGCCGTTCGCGGCCATATGCGTGACGGTGTTCGCGATGCCGGTGAGCACGCCGGATCACACGCCGATGCTGCTGTACGCACCGCTGCCCTTGCTCGCCTGGGCCGCGATGCGCTTCGGTGTGAGCGGAGCGTGCGGGGCCACACTACTCGTCGGCGCGGTGGCGACCTACGGCATGGTCAACGGCTTCGGTCCGTTCACGGGGCGCACTCCGCTCGAGAACGCGCTCGGCGTGGTGTCGTTCAACGTCGTCGTATGCTGCACGGTGGTCACGTTCGCCGCGTTGCTCGAGGAGTGGCGCAACGCCGGCCGCGCGCTCGTGGTCAGCCGCGCGCGATTCCGCAGCATCTTCGAGAACAACATCATCCCGACCGCGATCTGGCGCGACGACCTGCGAATCAGCGAAGCGAACGACGCGTTCATGCGGCTCACCGGGCTGAGCTGGGCGGACATCGAAGGCGGCAAGCTGCGGCTCGACCAACTCGCGCGCGAGACCGGGACGCCGGTCACCCATACCAGCGAGTTGTTCGGCAAGCTCGACAGCTCCGAACACGAGCTGGCGTTGTCCGATGGCCGTCGTGTGCCGGTGATCCTCGGGCACTGCCGCTTCCCCGCCGACGAAGGCGGAGTGATCTACGTGCTCGACCTGTCCGCCTTCCACCGGGCCGAATCCCAGCGCAAGCGGGCCGAATCGCTGCATTCGGCCGTTCTCGCGTCGCTGCACGACCAGATCGCCGTCATCGACAGCGCGGGCGTGGTGATCGAGGTCAACGACTCGTGGCAGCGGGCGGTCGATTCGACCCACAACTCGCGCTTCGATCGCGTCTCGGCCGGCGACAATCTGCTCGAGACCTGCGCGCGCGCGGCGGAGCGCGGCGAACGCGGCGCGGCCGAACAGTTGCGCGCGTTGCGCACCATCCTCGACGGCACCGGTGTGCGCTGCCAGCTCGAGTATCGCGAGGCCAACGGCGCGGAGCCCGCCTGGATAGAAGTCTCGATCGAACGACTGCGTCGCCCCGAGGGCGGCGCGATCATCACCCGTACCGACGTCAGCGCGCGCAAGCTCGCCGAGATCGAGGCGCGCAACCAGCGCCAGCAGGTGACGCACCTCGCGCGCGCGGCGGTGCTCGGCCAGTTGTCCGGCGCTTTCGCGCACGAGCTGAACCAGCCGCTGACGTCGATCCTCGGCAATGCCGAGGCGGCGCTCAGCATGCTCGAGAAAGGCACCGAGAATCCGGCCGAGCTCAGTGCGATCCTGCACGACATCGTGCAGGACGACGAACGCGCCGCGCAGGTCATCCAGCGATTGCGCGCGTTGCTCGGCAAGGGCGAAACCGAGCGCAAGCCCGTGGACATCAACTCCGTCGTGCGCGATTCGCTCGATCTCACCCACAGCGAGTGCGTGTCGCGCAACGTCACGGTGAACCTGGAACTCGACGCCGAGATGCCGCTCGTGATGGGCGATCGCATCCAGATCCAGCAGGTCGTCCTCAATCTCATCATGAATGCCTGCGAAGCGATCGCGGGCTCGGGCGGCGCGATCCGGCAGATAGACGTCGCGACGCGCCTGCTCGGGAATGAAGCCGCCGTCGAAATTCTCGTGCGCGACAGTGGCGGCGGCATTCCGGAAGGCGAGCTCGAAAGGATCTTTCAGCCCTTCGTCACGACGAAGGCGAACGGTCTCGGACTCGGCCTGGCCATCTGCCGGTCGGTCGCGGAGTCCCACCGCGGAAAACTGTGGGCGGAAAGCGCGCCGGGCCGCGGCGCCGAACTACACATGAAGCTACCTATCGATCGAGGTTTGCCATGAACTCTGCTGTTAACAGATGCGAGGCCGCACCGACGGTATTCCTGGTGGACGACGACAGCGCCGTGCGCACCGCGCTGACCCGCGGCCTGAACGCGGAAGGGTTCGCGGTGCGTTCCTGGGACTCGGCCGACGCGTTCCTCGCGGATCACGATCCGGATGCACCGGGTTGCCTGGTGGCGGACGTCACCATGCCCGGCACCAACGGTCTCGAGCTGCAGTCGGTTCTCACCCGTAGTGGCTGCATCCGGCCGATCGTCTTCATCACGGCGAACGGCAACATTCCCATGAGCGTGCACGCGATGCGCGCCGGGGCCGTGACCTTTCTGCCCAAGCCGGTCCGCCTGGCGGAACTCGTGAACGCGATACGCGAAGCGTTCGAGCGCGACGCGAGCATGCGCAGGTCGCGCGCGAGCCGCGCGCTGGTCGAATCGAGACTAACTGCCCTTACGGCCCGCGAGCGGGAGGTCCTTAATCTGGTCGTCGCGGGAAAGATGAACAAACAAATCGCGGCCGAACTGGGAGCGGCCGAGAAGACGGTGAAGGTTCACCGCGGACGGGTGATGACGAAGATGCAGGTGCGCTCGGTGGCCGAGCTCGTGCGGCTCGCCGCGCAGCTCGGCGAAAGCCCTTCGCGGCCCGAGTGAGACGAAAGTCCACTGTCACCTGACATCGTGCGGTCGCCTACTCACTCCTGCATGGACAAGAAACGCCCTTTCGTCGCGGTGGTCGACGACGAGGAATCCGTGCGGCGGGCCCTGGTTCGCCTGCTGCGCGCCTCGGAGATGGACGTCGAGGCATTCGCCTCCGGCCAGGCCTTCCTCAAGTGGCTCGAGGACGGTCGCCCCGATTGCGTCGTGCTCGATCTGCAGATGACCGGCATCACCGGGCGCGAGGTGCAACGCCGCCTCGCGGCCGCCAATGTCTATCTACCCATCGTGATCGTCACCGCGCACGACGAGTCGAGCATGCGCGACCAGTGCATCGCGGACGGCGCGAGCACCTACCTGCGCAAGCCGTTGCGCGGGGACATCCTGATCCGCTCGATCCGCGACGCGATCGGCTACGCCTGAATCCCGTCACGGGGCGGCGCACGCCTTGCCCGGGACCCTTCTCGCGCCCCGTCGGACCTAGGTTGGATTGGCGATGCCGCGGCTCGAGGCTAGCGTCGCTGCCATGTGCGCGCCCCCTCCTCGTCCGATCGGTGCCAGTTCCCGCGTGAAATGGTCCGCGCTGGGCGCGAGCGCGTGGCTCGGTGTGTGCGGTCTGATGGGTTGCGACCGCTCGCCGCAGACCGGCGCGTCGACTCCCGCGGCTTCGGCGGAACAGCAAGCACCCACCACGGGAACGCAGGCCGACCCGGCCACTGCGCAGGCCGCGCTCGAGGCGCAGACGCGTGCCGCGCAGTCCTGGGAACCCTCGGCGCTGGACGACCTGCTCGCGCCGATCGCGCTCTACCCCGACGCGCTCGTCGGCCAGATCCTGTCGGCCTCGACCAACGCGCAGGAAGTCCTCGACGCGGGCAACTGGCTGCTCGACAACCAGGACCTGAAAGGCCAGGAGCTCGACGCCGCCACCGGGAAGTTAGGCTTCGGCCCGGCGGTGCGCTCACTGGTCCACTTTCCGAGCGTGGTCGACATGATGTGTTCGCAGCTCGACTGGACGAGGGAAGTCGGCCAGGCCTTTACCGACGATCAGCGCGGCGTTCTCGATTCGATCCAGCGGCTGCGATTGCAAGCCGAAGCCGTGGGCAACCTGAAGACCTCCCCGCAGCAGAAGGTGGAGAAGAAAGAGGAAGCGGGGAAGCAGGTCATCGTCGTCGAGCCCGCCGATCCGCAGGTCGTGTACGTGCCGCAATACAATCCGCAGGTCGTGTACACCACACCGCCCGCGCCGGCGACGACGACCGTGGTGCAGGAGGGACACAGCAGCGGCGACATGGTCGCCGCCGGCCTGATCGGCTTCACCGCGGGCATCATCCTCAACGAAGCCTTCGACGACCACGACGACTATTACTATCCGCACTGGGGTGGCGGGCCTGTCTACTACCCTCCACCTTATCGTCCCGTGTATCCCGGCTATCGTCCCGCGGGTGCGTACAGCCGTCCCGTGAACTACCGCAACAGCTACAACAACATCAATGGCGACGTGAACATCAACGTCGGCAACGAGGACTATTTCAATCGCGTGACCCACAATCAGCGCGCGGTCAGTCGCAAGACGACGAGTTCCGATGAGTGGCGGGGCCAATCCACCTACCGCGGCTCCGGAACGGTCGGACAGACGGTCGGACAGGATCGGACCGGCAAACGCGATCCCGGCACGGCCGTCAACGACCGCGCCGCGTCGAGCGGAAACCGCGGTGCCCCGGCGCGCACGGCCGAGCAACGCCCGCGCACCGACGAGTACCGCGGTTCGCAGGAATACCGCGACAGGCATCCGAACGAACAACGCACTGCCGGTGAATATCGCGGCACCGACCGCGACGCAGCCGAGCGCGTCGCCGCGGGGGGATCTGCTCAACGCGCGGAGGATCGCCAGTCGACCGGCGCGGCACGCGACTCCGGGCGACACGCGGCCGGGAGCGGTGCAACCCGCCAGCCCCGAGCCGATCGTGGCTTCGAATCCGGGACTACCGCGCAAGCCCGCATGAACGATGGTGAGTCCGCTGCCCGGCAAGCCGCGGGATCCAACGCGCTTTCGAACGTTTCGCGCGGATCGCGCGAGCACGCGGCGAGCCAACGTGGCCATCAGAGCGCGGGTGGGCGCGCGAGGAGAGGAAGGTGAGCCGCGTGTTGCGCATCGAACACACGCTCGTCCTCGTGTGCGCGTTGGCCTTGTCCGGCCTGGTCATGCCCAGTCTGGAAGGGTGCGCGAAACAGGAGGCCACGGCGCACGTGGGCCACTTCGCGACGCCCGAAGACGGGATGGAAGCCTTCGTCAAGGCATTGCGCGAACACGATCGCGAGGAGTTGCGGAACATCCTCGGCCCCGAAGCGGACTCGTTGCTCGAATCGGGCGATGAGATCCAGGCGGCGCGCGAACGCGAGACGTTCCTGCATGCATTCGATCAGCAGCACGCTCTCGTCGCCTCGGGACCCGACGCGATGACGCTCGAAGTCGGACCCGAGCGCTGGCCACTGCCCATCCCGATCGTGAAGCGGGACGGTGGCTGGCAATTCGATGCCGCGGGCGGTGCCGATGAGCTCGTGTTGAGGCGCATCGGTCGCAACGAACTCGCGGCGATCGACGTCTGCTACGGAGTCGTCGCCGCGCAGCTCGAATATGCCGCCGACAATGGTCGCTACGCGGCCAAGGTGATCAGCGATCCCGGCAAGCGCAATGGCTTGTACTGGGAAACCACTGCCGGTGAAGCGACATCGCCCGCCGGCCCCCTGCTCGCGCTGGCGGCGACCGAAGGTTACGAGATCGGCAAGAAGCCCACTCCGTATCACGGTTACTACTACCGTTCGCTGCCGGCCTCCGCGAAGGATTCCGAGGGCAAGGGATTCGCCTTCGTGGCGTATCCGGCCGAATACGGAGCGAGCGGCGTCATGACGTTCCTGGTGAACCAGGATGGCGTTGTCTACCAGGCGGATCTCGGCGAAGACACGGCAGCGAGGGCGCAAGCACTCGACGGTTTCTCGATCGATGCGACGTGGTCTCCCGCCGAGATCTGATCCGACCAATGTCCCATGTTCCGCGCGCGCAACGGCGACTGACAATTCCAGTCCTTCGCCCGACCCGTGTTGTTGGAGCACGCCATGAGAACTCTTCCGTCCCTCGCACTCGTTTCCATCGTGCTGCTGGCCGCCTGCGCATCGAAGCCCGAAGTGCGCTCGAATACCGCACCTGCGGCGAATCTTTCCGCCTACCGCACGTACGCCTTCGTCCCGAATCCCGGCACGGACCGCGGCGGCGTCTCGACGCCGCTCACCGGCTACTTCAAGGAAGCGATTCGCCGGGAAATGGATGCGCGCGGATATCGCTTCGTGGAAAGCGGCGACGCGGACCTGCTCGTCAACTTCAATGCGAATGCGCGCGAGAACGTCGACCTGCGCAGCACACCCGCGCCCACCTACGGCTACTACGGATATCGCGGTGGCATGTACGGCGGCTTCGGATACGGCGGCAGCGAAGTCGAAACCGTGCGTTACAAGGTCGGCACCGCGAACATCGACCTCATCGATGCGGCCAGAAAGCAACTCGTCTGGGAAGGCATCATCGAAGGCCGGCTCAACGACAAGGTCATGAAGGATCCTCAGACAGCGGTCAACAAGGCCGTGACCGAGATGTTCCTCAAGTATCCCGGCCGATCCGGCTGAGGCCCGGCACGCGACCTTCGCACGCGGCGTGACCTCGCCGCCTCGATGCCGTAGATTCCCCCACGGCATCTGGCGGAGGATTCATGATTCGACGACTGCACCGCGCGGCAGCGCTGTGCCTTGCATTGGCTTGTGCCAACGGTGTTCACGCCGGCCCGGACGTCGACTGGCCCGCCTACGGCGGAAGCCACGCGAAAAACCGCCATTCCACGCTCGCACAAATCCATCGCGGCAATGTGAAGCAGCTCGAGCTCGCTTGGCGCTACGACACGGGCGAGAAAGGCGACACGCAGACCCAGCCCATCGTCGTCGGTCGCGTGTTGTACGGCTACACGCCGGAACACAAGGCGTTTGCGCTCGACGCGGCGACCGGCAAGCTACTCTGGACTTTCGACCCGGGCATCAAGGGCACCGGCGCGAATCGCGGGCTCATGCACTGGACGGATGGCAAGGAGGCCCGCGTCTTCTCCGCCGTCGAAAACTTCGTCTACGCGCTCGATGCCGCGACCGGCAAACCCGTCGGGTCGTTCGGGCGCGACGGGCGAATCGATCTGCGCGAGGACCTCGGGCGCGACCCGGGCGGACAATCGGTCCGGCTAACCACTCCGGGCGTCATCCACCGCGATCTCATGATCGTCGGCGGCCGGGTCGGCGAATCCCTGCCTGCCTCACCCGGGCACGTGCGCGCCTACGACGTACGCAGCGGCGCGCTGCGCTGGACCTTCCGCACGATTCCGCAGCCCGGCGAACCCGGCTACGACACCTGGCCCAAGGAAGCCTGGCGGCACATCGGCGGCGCGAACAGCTGGGCCGGCATGACGCTCGACGAGAAGCGCGGCATCGTCTACGTGCCGACGGGATCGGCGGCGGCGGATTTCTTCGGCGCGGACCGCCTGGGCGACAACCTCTTCGCCAATTGCCTGCTCGCGATCGATGCCGCGACGGGCAAACGGGTCTGGCACTTCCAGTTCGTCAGGCACGACCTGCTCGATCGCGATCTGCCGTCGGCCCCGACGCTCGCGACGATCGAGGTGCGCGGCAAACGCATCGATGTGTTGGTGCAGACCACCAAGCAGGGATTCCTGTTCGTGCTCGACCGCGACACCGGCAAGCCGGTGTTTCCGATCGAGGAAGTACCCGCTCCGCCCTCCGACGTGCCGGGCGAGATCGCCAGCCCGACATACCTGCGGCCGAAGCAACACGCGCCGTTCGCGCGCCAGCGCCTGAGTCCCGATGAGCTCACCGCGCGTACGCCCGAGATCGCGCGCCAGATTCGCGAACAGTTCGCGACGTTGCGCAGCGATGGCCCGTTCAAACCGCTGACGGTCGGCCAGGACACGACTATCTACCCCGGCTTCGACGGTGGCGCCGAATGGGGCGGCCCCGCGTACGACCCGCAGAGCGGCCTCGTCTACGTGAACTCGAACGAGATGGCCTGGCTCGGCTCGCTGGCGCGCAACGACCGCGGGCGCGGCGGCAAGTCGCTCTACCTGCGCGACTGCGCGGCGTGCCACGGCGACACCGGCCACGGATCGCCGCCGCAGTTCCCGGACATCGCCCGATTCGGCGAGCGCATGACTGCCGACCGGTTCAAGGAGGTAGTGCGCAAGGGCGGCGGTCGCATGCCCGCTTTCTCGCACCTGCAGCAGGAAGCCATCGAAGCGATCGGTGCATACCTCACGGATGGCTCGGACCCGCCGGCCGGCACTCCCGACTCCTCGCCCGACAACCAGGAGTATCGCTTCACGGGCTACCGCCGCTGGCTCGACGCCGACGGCTATCCCGCGGTGCGCACACCCTGGGGCACGCTGAATGCGATCGAGCTTGCGACCGGCCGCGTCGCGTGGAGCATTCCCTTCGGCGAGTTTCCCGAGCTCGCGGCCAGCGGAAAACGCGGCACGGGCAGCGAGAATTACGGCGGACCGCTCGTGACCTCCGGCGGCCTGCTGTTCATCGGCGCGACCATTCACGATCGCAAGTTCCGCGCCTTCGACAAGCGCAATGGCAGGCTGCTGTGGGAGACCGAGCTACCCTTCTCCGCCGACGCGACGCCGATAACCTACCAGGTGGACGGCCGGCAATACGTGGCGATATTCGCGAGCGGCGGCAAGGAACGCGGCGGCTCCGGCGGCGGCGTGTACCTCGCGTACGCGCTACCGCGCTGAACGCCGCCTGACTACTTGCCGCGCGGCACGAACTTGAGCGCGACCGAGTTCATGCAGTAACGCAACCCGGTCGGATCCGGTCCGTCGTCGAACACGTGGCCGAGATGCGCGTCGCAGCGGCGGCACGAGACCGCGGTGCGCTCCATCATCAGGCTTCGATCCGACGTTTCGTTGACGTTCGAGTTGGAGATCGCCCTCCAGAAACTCGGCCAGCCGGTGCCGGACTCGAATTTCGTCTTCGAGTCGAACAGCGCGGTATCGCAACAGATGCAGCGGTACAGCCCGTCGGCGTGGTTGTCGTTGTACTTGCCTGAGTAAGGCCGCTCGGTGCCGTCCTTGCGCGTCACGATGAAAGATTCGGGCGGCAGCAGTTTCTTCCACTCCGCGTCGCTGCGCACGATGCGCGGCACGGTCACCTTGCCGAGGCTCTTGCCGGCCACGTCGAAGTTTTCGATGACGACGTCGCCCGCAACCTGCGCCGGCGAGTTCGCGCGCGCCGCGACTCCCATCGCGGATGCGCCGAGCAGAAACAGCCTGCGGGTGATTTTCGATACGTCCAAGTTCCGTTCCTCAGCCGAAAGTGAATGAATAGGCGTCGACGCCCGGATCGGCGAACTCGATGACGAACTCGCGCTCGGCCACGGGGCCCTTCTGCCGGACGAGTTGATAGAGCCGGTGTTCGCGCACCGTGCCGTTGCCGTCCGCGTCGATGTCCATGCCGGCGTCCTTGCCGGGCGGCTTGCCATCGAGGGTTACGCGGAAACGCACCGATTTGCCGGCCACCGCCGGTCCGAGCACGAGATGCAGATCGCGCGCCTTGAAGCGGAATGCGATGCGCCCCGGCGCCACCGTCAGCCGCGCGTGCTCCTTCGCCACCTGCCACGGGCCGCCGTATGCCCACTGGTTCAGCGCGAGAGAGCCCGGAAACACGTAGTTCTTCTTCGCATCGAGCGCGAAGCCGCCCGGCGAAACGAAGTTCTCGGCCCGTCCATAACCGAGATAGGTTTCCGGCGACGCGATGTTCGCTATGTCCGCGGGCGCGCCGACTCCCTCGCCGGCCGCGTCGTCCAGCGGGTCCGGCAGATTCTTCGCGCCGGCTTCCGTGAGGAGCCGACGGATCAGGCGCTCGGAACGCGCGTATTTTCCTTCGCCGAAATGATGGCCGCGGATCTGCCCCTGCGCGTCGACGAAGTAGTGAGCCGGCCAGAAACGATTGTTGAATGCCTTCCAGATCTTCAGCTCATTGTCGAGCGCGACCGGATGGCGGATGTCGAACTTCTTCACGGCGGCCAGCACGTTGCCGGTGTTCTTCTCGAACGCGAACTCCGGCGAGTGCACGCCCAGGACCACGAGGCCCGAGTCCTTGTAGTGGCGATACCAGGCGTTCACGTACGGCATCGTGCGCAGGCAGTTGATGCACGAGTAGGCCCAGAAGTCGACCAGCACCACCTTGCCGCGCAGGCCTTCGGTAGTCAGCGGCGCGCTGTTGAGCCAGCCCGTCGCGCCCGTGAGCGGCGGCATCGGACCCTCGGTCTTCGCGGCGCCCTCGGCGCCCTGCGCCGACATCATCATCGCGCCTCCCGCGGGCGCGGCCGTGTCGGAGGCGCGCATCGCCATGGCGGGCGCCGCTTTCTCCGCGCGAACCGTGACGGGCGTGGCCGTGTGCAACGCGGGGAACATGCGTTCGAAGTTGCGCAACTTGGGCAGGTCGTTGATCGCGATGTACGGCTGCCGCGGATTCTCGAGCATGTAGTCCTGGTGATAGTCCTCGGCTTCGTAGAACGCCTTCAGCGGATCGATCTTCGTGACGATGCGTTTCGGAAACACCCGCGCGGCGTCGAGCTGCTTCACGTATTCGGTCGCGATTTTCCGCTGCGCCTCGTTCGCGTAGAAAATCGCGGAACGATATTGGGGACCCTTGTCGGGCCCCTGGCGATTCAGCTGGGTGGGATCGTGCACCACCGAGAAGAACACCTGCAGGATCTGCCCGTACGTGACCTCGGCGGGATCGAACACAATGCGCACGGCCTCCGCATGCCCCGTGTTTCCGCGAGTGGTGGCTTCGTAGTTGGCGGTCTCCTTGCTGCCGCCGGAATACCCCGACCACACGCTCTTCACACCCTTGAGGTGCTGGTAAACACCCTGCACGCCCCAGAAGCAGCCGCCCGCGAGCACCGCGGTCTGCATCGGGCCGGCGGCGCGGCGGTCGTCCACGGCCGGCGCGGGAATCCTGACCGCCTCCTCCGCCGCGAACGACGACACGCTCGCGAACAGCGCAACCAGCAATCCCAGCACCCGGGCCTTCGAATACGGCATGCACCCTCCTCGGAAGTCTCTACGCAGGAGACCCGCCATGAGGCTGCATTATTGCGGAGTTTTACCGGACCGGGGCCAGGCACCGAAAGCCGGAAAAACTCCACCCTACTTCTTAGAAGGTCCCCGATTGCATTCGGGCGACGCCGCCGGTGGTGTAGGCCACCGTCCAGGTGTCGCCGGAAGTCGGGTGTGCCGTGCCGGTGCCGCCGAGCTGCGCCGCGAACGCGCGCATCGTCGATGCGTTCAGTGTCTGGCCGGACGCCAGCGTCCAGGTGTACGTGACCGCCGACGACGTGCTCGCATTGCTCTGCGTGATCTGCCCGCCGACGGTGTTGTACTGCCCGCTGTGGCTCACGCCGGTCGTGCGTTGCACGACCACCGTCACCGTGAGCGCCGTGATGGGCGCGGTGTTGGCGAGCCGCACCTGCAGCTCGTTGTACCAGGGACTGGCGCTGGTCACGGCGCTCGTGACGGTCACGCCATCTCCGCCCGTCGCCGACGGCGTCGCGCTCACCTGCGCCGACACGCCGCTCTCACCGCTCGCGTTCACCGCGGTCACGACGTAGTAGTAAGTCGTGCCGTTGGCGAGACCGGTGTTGACGAAGCTGGTCCCGGAAACATTGGTGGCGACGTTGCCGTACGGACCGCCGTTGCTGGTCGAACGCTTGACGTTGTAACCGGTCGCGCCGGAAACCGCGGTCCACCCCAGGCTGACCTGCGCATTGCCGGGCGTCGCCCCGAGATTCGTCGGCGCCGACGGAACGGCGCCCGGCACGATCTGCAGGAACGCGCTCGCGAGGTTCGCCGACGTCTGCGCATACACGCGATTGGCCGTTGCGCTCGCCTGCGGCACGACCTGGTTCTGCGAGTTCAGCACGCCGATGCGCACCGCTCCGTTCAACCCGTTGACCGCGTTGGCGAGCGTCACCGGCCACTGCGTCGCGCCCGTATTCGCGGACGTGATCGTGATCGGCGTCGACGGCCAGAACGCATCCTGGCCCGTGCTCGACACCGTCCGCACGTTCACGCGATCGCCGACGACCAGCGTGCGCGGATCGACCGTGAGCACGCCCAGATCGAACCACGGGTTCGACACGGCCGGCTGGTGCAGGATCGTGCGCGTCTCCGTGTCCGAGGCATTGCCACTGCTCACGAGCAGCCTGACGGTCACGTTGCCCGAGGCCTG
The DNA here is from genome assembly GCA_023423065.1 of Pseudomonadota bacterium. Lineage (GTDB taxonomy): Bacteria > Pseudomonadota > Gammaproteobacteria > Steroidobacterales > Steroidobacteraceae > CADEED01. Next base: position 3,807 of record JAFAGC010000016.1, on the reverse strand, counting down.
CGGCGAGCCGAGGTTCAGCGTCGCCTGCGCGTTCGTCGGATTGGTGATCGAGTACAGCGACGGATTCTCCGAATCCACGCTCCAGGAATACGCGAGATTGCTGCCGACCGACGTGCTGCCGTTGAGCGCGATCGAACCGGGGCCGGTGAACGTGGTGACGTTCGGCGTCAGCACGATGTTCGCCGTGACCGTCGGCTGCGGGCCGCCCGAGAACTGCGCATCGACGCAGCCATGGAAGCGCTCGTACGTGTAGTGGTTGCGGCCCCACTCGCCGTAGATCACGTGGCGCCCGCTGCGCGACGGCACCGTGCAACGCGTGACGAAGGACTGGTTCGCCTTGTTGGGAATCACGTCCGGATTCGCGTTCGGATTCGCATCGTAATAGTCGAGCGAACAGAACGGCGTGTCCTCGAAGTCGCTGAACGACAGCGCGCGTCCGGTTTGCCACACGAAGTCGGGCTTCGTGATCCAGTACTTGAACTCCTGGGTGTCGTCGAAGTGCGGACCCCAGGAGATGTTCCAGGTGAACGTGCGCTGCCCGGAAGTCATCGGCACCGTGGGCCAGTCGATGGGCTGGTCCCACACGGTCGCGGCACCATTCCATGTTTCGGAATTGAAGCCGCACACGTTGGCGCGCGGCCCCACGCCGTCTCGGCCCGTCGTGTGTGTGAGCACGCTCATGAAACTGTAGCCGGCTTCGAATGGAATGCCCGGCGCGCCGAACGCGTTGCCGCACACCGGATACTGGGCCGTCCCGTTGGCCACCTGGTCCGGCTTGGTGATGGCACCACAGAACCAGTTGCGCGCGGGGGGATCCTGGATCAGTCCGTGCGAGAACGCCGCCATGGGCAGGCACGCAAGGACGCAAGCAAACAGACGAATTGCGCCGATTCTCATAAAAACTCCCTTTAGTAAGAATCCGCGAAGCGAAGAAACCGCGCAGCGAGGCGCGGGCGCGCGCATGTTAGGCACGCGAAATGCGGCAAATCACTCTCGGTTTTCCACCGGACAACGTTGTCAGCACGCATTCGGTCCGGGCGCGCGGCCGGCCGCGAAAATCGCCGTCAACGCAGGACATGATTCCCGACGCGGGACATGCGCGGCGAATCGGGGACAGGCGATCCGGGACATGCGGGACAGTGCACCGCAGCGTGGCCCTAGCTACCGTGGCGCTAGAGCTCGATGTCGGTCGCGAGCACCACCACGCCGCGTGCGGGCATGCGGAAGAACTCGTTCGCTTGCGCGCTGCGGCGCTGCAGGTACGCGAAGGCGCGCGACTTGAGGCCTGCGATGCCCGGTTGCGGCCGCGCGCGCACCAGGTGCCAGCCGAGGAAGAACGACGATTCCCCGGAGAACACGTCGAGCCCGCGGCGCCGCGCGGCTCGCAGGGCTTCGCCGACATCCGGGGTTTCCATGAAACCGAATCGCGCGCGCATTTCGTACACGTCCGGATGCAGCTCGGTGAAAGCCACGCGCGTCGCATCGTCGGCGCGGGGCACGCGCTGGAATTCGAGATGCAGGACGACGATGCGTTCGTGGCACACCTTGTTGTGCTCGAGATTGCGCAGGAGTGCCGTGGGCACGAATCCCGATTGGCTGACGAGGAATACCGCCGTGCCCGGGACACGGGCGGACGCCTTCGGCAGCAGTTCGGGCAGCCTCGCGATCGGTACGGCGCGCAATTCGAGTTCGGCCCGCAGCGCCTGGCGGCCGTCGCGCCAGGTCACGAACATCGCGAACATGGCCGCCGCGATCGCGAGTGGAACCCAGCCGCCATCGTCGATCTTGGTGAAGTTTCCCATCACGAACGCGAGATCGACGAGCACCAGAAGTCCGAACAGCGTGCCGATGCGTTGCCACGTCCATTTCCAGATCGCGCGCGCGACCAGCGCACCCAACAAGGTCGTGATGATCATCGTTCCGACGACGGAGGCGCCGTACGCCGAGGACAGGGCGCTCGAGCTTCCGAAGCCGACGACGAACAAGACCACCGCGACGAACATGAACAGGTTCGCGGCCGGCACGTAGATCTGTCCGACCGTCGTCGCGCTGGTCTGCAATACGCGCACGCGCGGCAGCAGGTCGAGTTGCACGGCCTGGCGCGTGACCGAGAACGCTCCCGAGATGGTGGCTTGCGACGCGATGACCGTCGCGGCCGTCGCGAGCAACACGAGCGCCGGCAGCCATCCGGGCGGTGCGAGTCCGTAGAACGGATTGGCGGTTGCGGTGCCCGACAGCAACAATGCGCCCTGCCCGAAGTAGTTGATCACGAGCGCGGGCCACACGAGCACGAGCCACGCGAGGCGCACGGGCCGTTTGCCGAAATGCCCCATGTCGGCATAGAGCGCCTCCGCGCCCGTCACCGCCAGAAACACCGCGCCCACGATGACGAGCGAAAGACCGGGATGCGAAGCGAACAGCTCGATCCCATGCAAGGGATTCACCGCGGAGAGCACTCGCGGCGCGTGGACGATCTCGATCCCGCCGAGCACGGCCAGCGTCGCGAACCACAGGATCATCACCGGCCCGAACAAGCGTCCGACCCGCTCGGTGCCGCGGCGCTGGATCGCGAACAACACGGCGATCACTCCCAGGGTCACCGGCAGTACGGCGCGGTGAAATTGCGGATCGAGGATCTCGAGTCCCTCGACCGCCGACAGCACCGAGATGGCGGGCGTGATCAGCGCGTCGCAGTAGAACAAGGCCGCACCCAGCACGCCGAGCGCGACCGCCCGCCGCACCCATGGCTCGGCGCTGCCGAAGTGCTGCTGGATGAGCGCGACCAGCGAGAGGATGCCGCCCTCGCCCGCGTTGTCGGCGCGCATGATGACGGCGAGATACTTGACGCTCACGACCACGGCGAGCGCCCAGAAGATGAGCGACAGCAGGCCTAACACCGTCGCCGCGTCGCCGGGTTGATATCCCGCCGCGCCGAGCGATTCCTTGAACGCATACAGAGGGCTCGTGCCGATGTCTCCGAACACGACGCCGACGGCACCGATCAACGTGGGACCCAAAGCTTGCTGAGCCTTCATACGACGACGCGAATTCTAAGTGCTGTCCGCGGCCGTTTCGCGTCGCGTCATTCCTCCCGCGCGTAGACCCGTGGATTCCCACGGAACTTAGCTAGTCGGACGACGCAGGTGCATGCCGCCACTTGCTTTTTGCGAAATTCGCGAGATTCGTCCCGCGCCCCGATCGCCGTGCAGCAATGCCTTGGTTTTCGGTACTCTGCGGCTCATGCTCGAGGGGTTGCACGACACGCCGCTGATCGCGATGCTGGCCATCGCGTTCGTGCTCGCATTGCTGTTCGGATTGGCGGCGAGCGCGCTCAAGGTGTCGCCCATCGTCGGCTACCTGGTCGCCGGCATCGCCGTGGGACCTTTCACCCCGGGCTTCGTGGCCGATCCGCGCATCGCGAGCCAGCTCGCGGAGATCGGCGTGATCCTGCTGATGTTCGGCGTCGGGCTGCATTTCTCGCCTGCCGACCTGATGAAGGTCAGGCGAGTCGCGCTCCCCGGCGCCCTGGTCCAGATCGCTTCCGCCACGGTGCTCGGGTGGCTGCTTGGCCGCTTCGCCCTGGGCATGTCGGACCTCGAAGGGCTGTTGATGGGCTTCTCGCTGTCGGTGGCCTCGACCGTTGTCCTCATGCGAGCGCTCGAGGAGCGTCGTCAGAACAAGGGCGAGGTCGGGCGCATCGCCGTCGGCTGGCTGATCGTCGAGGATCTGGTCATCGTCATCGCCCTGGTCATGCTGCCTATGATCATTGTCGCCGACGGCGCGGTCATCGATGGCTCGGCCCTGGCC
>JAFAGC010000012.1 GCA_023423065.1 Pseudomonadota bacterium | reverse complement strand
CGCGGACGTCGCGGCCGCGCCGCTCGCCGAACGACCCGGCATGTTGCTGAGGTTGCTGGGCGAATCGTTGACACGTGCGCACCGGTTGCCGGCGTCGGAAGGACTCACCGCGACCGCGATCGCGCGGCGCGCCGAGCTCGACGAGACCGCAGACCGCGCCGGCCTCGAACGCGTCGCATCGGTCGCCGAGCAGGTGCGCTACGCGCCGCAGGCGCCGGGTAGTTCGGTGCTCGAGGACGCCGTGAAACTCGCGCAGGAGCTGCTCGCGAAATTCGGACGCCTGCCGGTGAAACGCTGATGCGCGAGCGCGGCATCACGTTGCTGCTCGCGCTGGCGGCGCTGGCCGCGTTCTATGGAATGTGGCTGCGGCCGACGCCGTCGCTCGATCCGGACGCGGATACCGCGCGTCCCACCACGGCCGAGCGCCGCGGCAACGGCTACGCGGCGTTGTACGAGTGGCTGTCGCGATCCGGGATCGCGGCCCGTTCGTATCGCGATCGTTACACCGCGCTCGCCGAACTTTCGATCGCGCCGCGCGGCAACCTGCTCATCCTTTCGTTGCCGGGACTCGAGATGTTCCGCAACGACGAGTTCGGCGCGCTCGACGCCTGGGTTCGCCGCGGCAACACCTTGCTGATCTGCGCGGCGCTCGTCGACCAGCCGGGCTGGGGCGCCGGGCGCACGTCGAGCACGGTGGTCGAGATCGAGTCGCTCACCGGCGTCGAGTTCGAAACGCTCGCCGCGCGCGCCCAGCGGCTCGACCGCACGCCGCTCTCGCAACGCGTCGCGGAGCAGGATGCCCGCGATGCCAGGGGCGAGGGCGAGGACGACGACGATGCGTCGGATCGCATCGAATCGCTGCTCGGCGGCGACCGACGAATCCTCGACGAGCCCGAGAAGATCGAACTACTGCCCACCGGTCCGCATTCGCTGCTGCGCGGAGTGCGCCGGCTCGCTCTCGAAACCGATTACACGGCGGAGGAGTGGTCGCTGCGCATGCCCTACGACAGTTTCCTGATCACGCTGGCGCGCGCGCCGAACGGCGAAGGCGCGATCTTCGAACAGCGTCTGGGCGCGGGACGCATCCTGCTGTCCGCCGGCGGATCGCTGTTCACGAACCGCGCGCTCGGCAGCGACGACAATGCGCGGCTGTTGGGCAACATCGTGGCAGCCGTGGTGGCGCCGGGCGGCACGGTGCTGTTCGACGACCTGCGCCAGGGCCTTTCGGCCAACTACGACCCGGCCCGTTTCTTCAGCGACCCGCGCCTGCTGCGTACGGTCTTCATCGTGCTGGCCTTGTGGCTGGTGTGGGTACTCGGCTCGACGCGCCTGCGCGCGCCGGTGGAGCCGGCGAACGATCCTTCCGAGGCCACGCTGGTCCGCCATGCCGGCAACTTCATCGCGCGCACGGTGGCGCCTCACCACACCGCGCGCAGCCTGTTCGACGACTTCTTCGGACAGGTCGCACGCGTCGCGCGCGGCTCCGGGCTGCGCGCGAACGCCGAACGCGGCGAGCTGTGGCGCTGGCTCGAACGACATGCGGCGATCCTTCCGCAGGAGATGGATCAGCTCAAGGCCTGGTACGCGGACGCCTACGCGGAGCGCAAGCCTCCGCTCACTTCCTTGCAGAACCTGCTCGACAAACTCGCGAGAAAAATCAAGACATGAACTCCATAGTCGCCACTTTCGAACAATCCGTGCAGCGCGAGCTCGCGCGCGTCATCGTCGGGGCCGAAGATGTCGTCCGGGCGTTGTCGATCGCGCTGATCGCGCGCGGCCACGTGCTCGTGCAGGGACCGCCGGGACTCGGCAAGACCCTGCTCGCGAAAACGCTCGCGCGTGTGCTGGGCGGGGAATTCCGCCGCGTGCAGGGCACCGCGGACCTGATGCCGAGCGACATCGTCGGCACGCACGTATTCGACTCGGCGAAGAACGAGTTCGTGTTCCGGCGCGGGCCACTGTTCGCGGACGTGCTGTTGGTCGACGAGATCAACCGCACCGGGCCCAAGACGCAGTCGGCGCTGCTCGAGGCGATGGAAGAGCGGCACGTATCGTCGGAGCGGGACACGTTCGCGCTGCCCGAGGACTTCCTCGTGCTCGCCACGCAGAACCCGCGCGAGTTCGAGGGCACCTATCCACTGCCCGAATCGCAGCTCGACCGGTTCATGCTGCGCGTCGACATGACCTACCCGGAGCGCGCCGCGGAAGCCGAGATCCTGCGCCGCTACGGCACCGAGCTCGAGGCGCGCGAGGCGATTCCCGCCGATCTCGGGACGCTCGACACCAACCTGCTGCACCAGGCGCGCGCCGCGGCGAGCGCGCTGCACGTGTCCGAGGCGCTGTCCAACTACGTGCTCGATCTCGCGCAGGCCACGCGCACGCATCCGCGCGTGGCGCTCGGATTGTCGACGCGCGGCGCGCTCGCGCTGATTCGCGCGGCGCGCGTGCACGCCGGGCTGCGCAACGGCGATTTCGTCGCGCCCGACGACGTGCAGTCCGTCGCGCGCTGGGTGCTCGCGCATCGCCTGGTCCTCAAGCCCGAGGCCGCGCTCGAGGGCGAGACCGATCTCGGTATCGTCGGCGCCATCCTCGACGCCACACCCGTCCCGAGGTAGCCAGGTGCACTTCGCGCTGCGCGGATACCTGTTCGTCGCGCTGATCGCGCTGCTCGCGATCGCGGGCACCTGGTCGGACGAACCGGCATTCGAGGGCGCCTGGCTGTTGCCCGCGTTCCTGCTGCTCGCGGGTCTCGCGATCGAGGCCTGGTATGCCCGCGGCACGCGCGTCGATCTGCGCATCCGGTACGACTCCAGCCTGCGGCTCGGTCGCCGGGCGCGGGGCGCATTCGCGTTTCACCACAACCGCGGACGGGAGCTGGAAGTCCAGTACGCCCGCGTGCTTCCGCCGGCGCTCGCGCAGTCCGTCGACGTGCGGCAGGTGAAGGTGCCGCCGGCCGGGGAGTTGCGCGATCCCTGCGAGCTGCTGCCGACGAGGCTCGGAGCCGGCCGGTTCGCGGGCGTGCCGGCAAGATTGTTAGGCCGGTTCTCGCTCGCGTGGTGGACACGTCCGCTCGGCCTCGATGCGCCGTTTACGGTCGGACCCGACAGCCTGGCGCGCGGCGCGCGCGCCGTGCCCGGCGAGTCGGCCGGAGAAACGCCGCGGCGCCTGCCGGGCGTGGGAGTGGAGCTGCTGCAATTGCGCGACTACGTTTCCGGCGACGCGTTGTCGCGCATCGACTGGAAAGCGACGGCCCGCCGCGGCACGTTGATCTCGCGCGAATACAGCGAGGCGCAGCACCTCGAGATCCTGATCGTCATCGACGCGGGCCGCGCCAGCCGCGTGCGCGCCGGCGCGCTCGATCGACTGGGGCTGTATGCGAACGTCGCCGCTCGCCTCGCGCAGCACGCGGTTTCGGCCGAGGACCGGGTCGGTGTGATCGTATACGCCGACCGGATCATGGGCGCCTGCCTGCCGGACCGCGGCGTGCGCGCGGCGACGCGCCTGCATCGCACGCTCGAAACCCTCGTGACCGATCGCGGCGAATCGGATCCGCTGATCGCGGCGATACACGTGCGGCGCATGATGCGGCATCGCGGGCTCGTCGTCTGGCTCACGGATCTCGCGGAGCCGGATCGCAACGACCGGTTGATGCACGCGATGAAGGCGCTCGTGCCGCGCCACCAGCCCATCGTGGCCGCGCCGCACGCCGCGGAGATTTCCGGACTCGCGCAAGCCGAGGCGCGCGACTGGCGCGATCCGGCCATCGCGCTCGCGGCGCGCGAGCACCGCGATCGCGCGCAATTGCAGGTCGCGACGTTGCGGCGCCAGGGAGTGGTCGTGCTCGACGAGCCGGACGACAAGCTCGACACGGCGGTCATCAACGCCTATCTACAGCTGCGCCGCCGGAAGAAGGTCTAGGACGCGTTCGCGATCCTAGATCGGTACGGGCGGCCCGCCGCGACTGCGTCCGAACACGTAACCGCGCAGCAGTGACACCATGAAGAGCCAGTAGCCCACGCCGATCGTGACGCGCGCCCAGCGCGGGATCTCCGGGTCCGGCGAGATGTATCCCTCGATGAATCCGCAGATGAACAGGAGCAGTGTGACCACGACGAGCACACGCAGGCCGGCCGCGGCCGCCGCGCGGAATGCTTCGCCGCGCGTGAGCTTGCCGGGACGGATCAGCGCTTCGCCCAGGTACGCCCCCGCGGCGCCGGCGATGCAGATGCACGACAACTCGACGCAGCCGTGCGCGACGACGAAGTCGAACAGGCGGCCGGCGAGTCCGTGTTGTCCCGTGAACGCGAAGATGGCGCCGAGCGAAATGCCGTTGAGACCGATCAGGTAGAAAGTCCCGAGTCCGAACACCACGCCCGAACAGAACGCGAAGAACGACACGATGACGTTGTTGGTCAGGATGGAAACCGAGAGAACCGCCGAGGGCGTCACGTTGAGCAGGCCGTCGGTCCACAACTCGCCGCGTTCCACGGTGGCGATGAGTTTCGGATCCGCGAACATTTCGATCAGGTCGGGATACGTGTACACCAGCCAGAATCCCGTGACGATGGCGACGATGAAGAGCAGCGTCACCGCGAGCAGGTGGATGCGCATGGCGCCGATCGCGTCGGGCACCTGGTCGCGCATGAGCGAACGCAGCACGTCCGGCAGGCGGCGCGCGGGCCGGTGAATCGCGTCGTGCAGGTCGCCATACACCGCTTCGAGATATTCGCTTCTCAGGGCGGCCGACGCGGGCGACGGCGCCGCGATGCGCGCGTTGCCGAGTTCGTGCGCGGCGCGCCGGTAGTCGTCGACGACTTCGAGCGCATCGCTCACGGAGGCGTCTTCCTTGCGCAGGTGGGCGGCGCGCAGCCGCGCGTCGGTCCACGCTTTCATGTCCGCGCCGCCGATGCCGAGTTTTTCCAGGAAAGGCGCGCGCTCGACGGTGAGCACGGTGCCGGCCGCCAGGTCGCCGAGCCGCTGGTGACGTCTGCCGAAGATCACGAACAGCAGTCCGACGACGTAGAACACCGGCATCGAATCGACGATGCGGAACACGTTGCGCGTGATGAGCGCGCCCACGGTCGGCACCACTCCCTCGGGCGTGAGCACGCGCAGCCCGGTCATGCGTTTGCCCGGCGTGCGGCCCGCGAGGAGCGGCTCGAGCACCAGGTGGTAGAGAAAGTAGATAGCCGTCGCCGGCGTGGCGGCCAGCAGGTACCACAACGTCTCGTTGTCCGGCCGGACTTCCATGTCGATGTCGCCCGTGATGAGCCACGACGCCAGCAGCAGGTAGACGAGCGCGACGCCGCCACGGATCAGCCAGTCGAGGACGAACGCGATGGAGCGTGCGCCGGGCCCGGCGATCACGAGGCGCGCGTCGACACCGGTGGCGCTCGGCACGGCAAGCGCCGGTGGGGCGGCCAGCCCCGGGTCGGAAAGACCTGGGTCCGCGAGCGTCTGGCCCGCGGCCGGCGCGCTCACGCGGCGCCTCGCTGCTCTTCCTCGGCGAGCTGTTCGGCCTGGTGCTCGTGCTGCAGGGCGTCGAGCAGTTCGTCGATCTTGCCCTGCATGATGTCGCCGAGCTTGTAGAGCGTGAGATTGATGCGGTGATCCGTCACGCGGCCCTGCGGAAAATTGTACGTGCGGATGCGCTCCGAGCGATCGCCCGTGCCCACCTGCAACTTGCGGTTCTGCGCGATTTCGCTGGCCTGCTTCTCCTGCTCCGCCGCGAGTAGTTTGGCCTTCATCAAGGCCATCGCGCGCGAGCGGTTCTTGTGCTGCGAACGCTCGTCCTGGCACTCCACGACGATGCCCGTGGGCAGGTGCGTGATGCGGATCGCCGATTCGGTCTTGTTGACGTGCTGGCCGCCCGCGCCGGACGCACGATAGGTATCGATGCGCAACTCCGCCGGGTTGAGATCGGCCGCTTCCACTTCATCGGCCTCGGGCAGGATCGCCACCGTGACCGCGGAGGTATGGATGCGGCCCTGGGCTTCCGTCGCCGGCACACGCTGCACGCGGTGCACGCCGGATTCGAACTTGAAGCGCGCGAAGGCGCCGTTGCCCGCGATCCGGCTGATCACCTCGCGGTAGCCACCGTGTTCTCCCGGATTTTCCGAGAGGATCTCGACCGAGAACCCGTTGTTCTCGGCATACCGCGCGTACATGCGGAACAGGTCGCCCGCGAAGATCGCGGCCTCGTCGCCGCCGGTGCCCGCACGGACTTCGAGGTAGATGTTCTTGTCGTCGCGCGGGTCGCGCGGGATCAGCAGCAGCCTCAGGGCTTCTTCCGCGGCCGCGATTTCGGGGGCCAGGCGGGCGACTTCCTCGGCGCCCATGGCGCGCATTTCGGGGTCGCGATCCTCCTGCATGTCTTGCGCCGCGTTCAATTCGCGTTCGAGCGACAGGAACGCGCCGAACTTCTGCGCGACGGGAGTAAGGCGGGCGTATTCCACCGAGAGATCGCGGAATTCCCGTTGTCGGCCGATGACGGCAGGGTCGGCGAGCGATCGGCCGACTTCTTCATAGCGGTCGACCATCTTCTCGAGCCGCGTGCGGATGCTGTCTTTCACAGAACCATTGTAAGGGGCCGGGGTCCAGTTATAGTGCCCTCCATGCCACGAAAATCCTTGCGCGTAGCCGTTTTTTCCCTGGCCATCGCCGTAATGCTGCCGGGTTCCGCCGGCGCCCTGTCCACCAGCAAGACCGACGACGCGGCGCTGATGCTCGCCGACATGGCGTTGTCGCGCGGCGACTGTCGCGGCGGCACGGACCGTTACCTCAAGGCGGCGATGGGCACGAGCGATGCGACCATCGCCGAACGCGCCACGAAGGTGGCGGCCGATTGCCAGCAGGTCGAAGCGACGCTGCGCGCGGCGAAGCGCTGGCAGAAGCTCGAACCGCAAAGCGTCGACGCGGTCGCGGCGCTGGCCGTCGCGGCCGCCCGGCTGTACCAGGAGGAAGAGACGAGCGCCGCGATCCTGCGCACGCGCGAGCTCGGCGGCGAACAGGCCCTGATCAAGCTCATCCCCGAGGTGAGCGACGCGGGCGGCCACGCGATCGCGCTGGAAACCCTGCGCCCGATCTTCGACGCGCCGGATGCATCGAACGACCTGCTTTCGGCCGCCGTCGACCTCTCGCTGGAATCCTTCGACTTCGCGACCTCGCGCAAGTACGCGGACCGCATGCTCGCGGCCGAACCCGCCTCGGGTTACGCGCGCGCCCAGCTCGCGCGCGTGCTCACGGCCGAAGGCGATGCCATCTCCGCGATCGCGTACGCGAAGGAGGCCGCCGCGCTCGAACCGGATACGCAGCGCTTCGCCTATCCCGACACGTTGCTGCGGCTCGACCGTCTCGAGGACGCACGCCAGGAGCTCGAGAGCATGCGCGCCGACGAAGCGGTGCGCGACGAAGCGGATCTGCGTCTCGGCAAGGTCGCGTATCAGCTCGGCGACATGGCGGAGGCCGGTCGGCGTTTCGGTAGTTTGCTGTCGTCGCAGACGGCCGCGCCCGAGGCCTTCTTCTATCTTTCGTCGATCGCCGAACGCGAGGGCCGCACGGATCTCGCGCTCGAGGGATATTCGCGGCTGGCGGAGGCCGGCGCGGGGCTCATCGTGCGCGGCCGCGCCGCGCGCCTGCTCATGAAGGAGAACAAGCGCGACGAGGCATTCCGGATGCTCGACGAACACGCCGCGAAGGAACGCGCGGATTCGCTCGACGTCGAGTTCGCCAAGGCCTCGATTCTCGAGGACGCCGGCAAGCCTTCCGAAGCCGTCGCGCTGCTGCAGCTCGCGCTCGAACGCTTCCCGCGTCATCCCGGGCTGCGCTACCAGATCGCGCTCGTGCAGGACAAGGCGGGCATGAACAAGGAATCCGTGCGCGGCCTCGAAGCGCTGCTGAAGGAGCGGCCAGAGGATTCGAACCTGCTCAACGCGCTCGGGTATTCGCTGGCCGACCGCAACGAGAAGCTGCCGCGCGCCGAGACGCTGATCCGCAAGGCGCTCGAGATCTCGCCCGACAATCCGGCCTATCTCGACAGCCTGGGCTGGGTGCGATTCCGCCGCGGCGACATTCCGGGCGCGCTGCCCTACCTCGAGCGCGCGCACCGCATTTTCCCGGATCCGGAGATCGCCTCGCACTGGGGCGAGGCGCTGTGGGTGAGCGGCAAGCAGGCCGAGGCACGCGCCCTGTGGGCGCGCTCGCTCGCGCGGTCGCCGGATTCGAAGCCGCTGCGTTCGACGATCGAGCGGCTGACCGGCACGAAGCTCGACGAGCCGCCGGAATCCGAAGCCCCCGACGCGCTGCCGCCGGCGGATGCGCCGATGCCGGAGGGCGTGGAAAAGACCTCGGTGACCACGGCGTCCTTCGGTAGCTAGAGGCGACGCCCGTGTCCCGCACGGGTCCGCGTGCCGCAAGCGTTCCAGTGAAGAAAGCCGCGATCGGTAATGCAACCCGGATCGCGGCGTCGTTCGCGGCCGCGGCGGTGATGTTGTTCGCCGGCTGTCGCACGCTTCCCCCGCAGCCCGTGCTCGGGCCCGGCGCCGACGCGCCCTGGGCCGCGCAGCGCGCGGGGCTCGAGAAGCTCGATCGCTTCGGGCTCACGGGCCGCGTGGCGGTCGCGGCGAACGGAGAGGGGTTCTCCGCGAATCTTCGTTACGAACGACAACCGGAGCGCACGGATCTCGCGCTCGACGGCCCGATGGGCATCGGCGGCGTGCGCGTCGCGATCGCGGGCGACGACCTGCGCATCGAGACCAGCTCGGGCAAGCAACTCGATGGCGCGGCCGCGCGCGAGGAACTCGAGCAGCGCCTCGGATTCGCGCTGCCCCTGGCGGAATTGCGCTGGTGGGTGTTGGGCATCCCGGCGCCCGGCGATGCCCAGCTCGACGAAGACTCGGGCAGCGGCGAGATCCGCGGCTTCACGCAAAACGGCTGGCGCGTGAGCATCGATTCGCGTGCGCCCGGACTCGGATTCGCGTTGCCCCGAAGATTGACGGCCGAACGCGCGACGGCGGAAATCCCGGCCCGGATGAAGTTGCTGGTGGAGCAATGGCGGCCGTGAACGTCGGGCGCTGGAGCGCGCCCGCCAAGCTCAACCTGATGTTGCACGTGGTGGGTCGCCGGCCCGACGGCTACCACGAGCTGCAGACCGTGTTTCAGCTGGTCGACCTGCGCGATTCGATCGATATCGCCGTCCGCGAGGATGGGGTGATCTCACGGCCCAATGGCCCGCCCGGGGTACCGGAAAGCGACGATTTGGTCGTGCGCGCGGCCCGGGCGCTGAAAGAGGCCGGCGGTACCCCGCTGGGCGCGGATATCTCGGTGCTCAAGCGGATCCCGATGGGCGGGGGACTCGGCGGCGGGAGTTCCGATGCCGCCACCACCCTGGTGGCGTTGAACGAAATGTGGCGTACTGGGCTGAATTCGGCGGAGTTGGCGGCAATTGGCGGCAAGCTCGGGGCCGATGTCCCCGTTTTTGTCCAGGGGCGCTCCGCCTGGGCAGAAGGCGTGGGCGAAAAGCTCACGCCGGTCTCCCTGGGCGGCGATTCCTGGTACCTGATCGTCAATCCAGGCGTCTCCGTGCCCACCGCCGCGGTATTCCAGGCTGCTGAATTGACACGGAATTCCGCCCCCACCACAATGCGCGGCTTTTTGGAGACGGGCGGGCGGAACGATTGCGAGGCGGTCGTGCGCGCGCGGTTTCCGGCGGTGGGTGAGGCACTAGACTGGCTTGCGCGGCATGCGCCGTCGCGGCTGACGGGCACCGGGGCGTGCGTGTTCGCGAAGTTCGCGCGTCCCGAGGACGCGGAGCGAATCGCGGCGCGGGTACCGGACAGCTGGCGCTCGTACGTCGCGCGCGGACTCGACGAGTCTCCGTTGCTGGCAGAGCTCGCACGTCGCGCGAAGAGTTAGGCCGTTGGGGTGTCGCCAAGTGGTAAGGCAGCGGGTTTTGATCCCGCCATTCGGAGGTTCGAATCCTTCCACCCCAGCCATGTCGGTCGCAGTCGGGAGGCAGAGTGGTCGATTCGGAAACGCTGACGCTGTTCGCGGGTAATGCCAATCCGGCGCTGGCCCACGACATTGCGCGCCATCTGATGACACCTCTGGGCCGGGCGTACGTCGGGAGATTTTCCGACGGGGAAGTGAACATCGAGTTGATGGAAAACGTGCGCGGGCGCGATGTGTTCATCGTGCAGCCCACGTGTCCGCCGACGAACGACCACCTCATCGAACTACTGGTGATGGTGGACGCCTGTCGGCGCGCCTCCGCGGCGAGGATCACCGCGGTGGTGCCGTACTTCGGCTATTCGCGCCAGGATCGCCGGCCGCGCGCCACGCGCAGCGCGATCACCGCGAAGCTGGTGGCGAACATGATCCAGAGCGCGGGTGTGGATCGTCTGCTGACGATCGACCTGCACTCGGACCAGATACAGGGATTCTTCGACATCCCGGTGGACAACGTGTACGCGTCGCCGGTGTTGCTGGGCGATGCGTACCGGCAGCGCTACGAGAACCTGATCGTGGTGTCGCCGGACGTGGGTGGTGTGGTGCGCGCGAGAGCGTTGGCGAAACGACTGGATGACGCCGACCTCGCGATCATCGACAAGCGCCGTCCGCGGCCGAACGAGTCGAAGGTGATGAACATCATCGGTGAGGTGAAGGGCAAGACCTGCGTCCTCATCGACGACATGGTGGATACCGCGGGCACGCTGTGTGCGGGCGCGCAGGCGTTGAAGGACGAGGGCGCGAAGAAGGTGGTGGCGTACATCACCCACGCGATCCTCTCCGGCAACGCGATCGAGAAGATCACGCAGTCGGCGCTCGACGAGCTGGTGGTGACCGATACCATCCCGCTGACGCCGGCGGCGAAGCAATGTGGCCGCATCCGGCAATTGTCGGTTGCGGGGCTGCTGGCCGAGACGATTCGTCGCATCCGCGACGAGGATTCCGTCAGCAGCTTGTATCTGGATTAGGGGACATTCCTCATTTCGGCTGTAACAATGTTACAGCCAAAATGAGGAATGTCCTCGGGTGGCGGCACTGGTCGCGGTGTCCGCTGTAGTTAGATGTAAATTGGAGTAATCAACATGCGTATTTCGTTCGAACTCGCCGCCGAGTTCCGCGACGGGCAGGGCAAGGGTGCGAGCCGCCGCCTGCGTCACGCGGGCCTCGTGCCGGCAATCCTGTACGGGGGTCACGCCGAACCCCGTGCGATCTCCCTCAACCACCAGAAGCTGATGACGCTGGTCGACAACGAGAAGTTCTACTCGTCGATCATCAACCTCGTCGTCGGCGACAAGAAGCAGGCCGCGATCGTGAAGGACCTGCAGATGCACCCGGCGCGCAACGCCATCGTGCACCTCGACCTGCAGCGCGTGGTCGAGACGGAGAAGATTCGCATCCACATCCCGATCCACTTCAAGGGCGAGGCCGCCTCGCCGGGCGTGAAGACGCAGGGTGGCGTGGTCTCGCACCGCATCGCCGACGTCGAAATTTCGTGCCTGCCGAAGGACCTGCCCGAGTTCATCGAGCTCGACCTGTCGGAGATGAAGCTGAACGAGTCGAAGCACCTGTCCGACCTGCCGCTGCCGGAAGGCGTGTCGGTCCCGGCGATCGCCAAGGGCAATGCCGTGGTCGTCTCGATCCACTCGCCGCGCGCCGAGGAGCCGGAACCGACCGCGGAAGTCGCTGCCGCCGCGCCTGCAGAGGGCGCTGCTGCCGCTCCGGCCGCTGGCGATGCCGCGAAGGCCGCCGCGCCGGCTGCCGACGCTGCCAAGAAGGAAGGCGGCAAGAAGTGAGTTGTGCGGGGTGGGGCGGGCGTATGCCCGTCCCGCTTCCACTAACTACTCGTCTGGACACGGCACTTCGTGGAGAAGCGGGGATATTCCTCGTTTCGCCGCGTTGTGAAGCAAGAGGGGACGCGCCTGCCTCAGGCCCGTCCCCATTTGCTAGGAAACGAGGAATGTCCCCATTTCTGGCACGGCCTTAAGACTCATCGTCGGGCTCGGCAATCCGGGATCCGAATACGCGCGCACGCGTCACAACGCGGGCTTCTGGCTCGTGGACGAACTCGCGCGCCGTCATGGTGGAACGTTTCGGCACGAAGGCAGGCACCAGGCGGAGCTCGCGCGCGTGCGCCTCGGCGGCGAGGAGGTCTGGCTCGTGAAGCCGATGACCTTCATGAATCGCAGCGGTGGGCCGGTGTCGAGCGTGCTGAATTTCTACAAGATCCCGCCGGCGCAGATGCTGGCCGCGCACGACGAGATCGATCTGCCCAGCGGCACGATCCGTCTCAAGGACGGCGGCGGCGCGGGCGGACACAACGGCCTGCGCGACCTCATCGCCGCGCAGGGCGAAGGCTTCTGGCGACTACGGATCGGTGTCGGACATCCCGGCACCAGGCACGAGGTCGTCGACTTCGTGCTGACGCGCGCCGGCGCTGACGAGCAGAAGCTGATCGACGAGACGATCCTGGCGGGCGCCGACGCCATCGAGGAGATGATGCGTTCGGGCGCGCAGATCGCGATGAACAAATTGCACACGCGCGGCAAACCGGCCGCGGCCAGCGGAAAAGAGAAGGTGTAGATAGATGGGCATCAAGTGCGGGATAGTGGGTCTGCCTAACGTCGGCAAGTCGACGTTGTTCAATGCGCTGACTCGCGCGCAGATCGCGGCGGAGAACTACCCGTTCTGCACGATCGATCCCAACGTCGGCATCGTTCCGGTTCCGGATCCGCGGCTCGACGAGCTCGCGAAGATCGTGCATCCCGAAAGGACCGTGCCCACGACGGTGGAATTCGTCGACATCGCAGGCCTCGTCGCCGGCGCCTCGCAGGGAGAGGGACTCGGCAACAAGTTCCTCTCGCACATCCGCGAGACGGATGCGATCGCGCACGTCGTGCGCTGCTTCGAGGATACCGACGTCATCCACGTGTCGGGCAAGGTGAACCCGATCTCGGACATCGAGGTCATCGACACCGAGCTCGCGCTCGCGGATCTGCAGACGGTCGAGAAGGCTGTCGACCGATACGCGAAAGCCGCGAAGGGCGGCGACAAGGACGCGCTGCGCAAGAAGGAATTGTTCGAGCGCATGCGCAAGCACCTCGACGAGGGCAAACCCGTGCGCTCGATGGGCCTCACCAGGGAAGAGAAGGCCGACGGCCACGAGCTGCAGCTGCTCACCGCGAAGCCCGTGATGTACGTCGCCAACGTCAAGGAAGACGGCTTCACGAACAACCAGCACCTCGACGCCGTGCTGGCGCGTGCGAAGGACGAGGAAGCCGTGGTCGTTGCCGTGTGCGCGGCGATCGAGGCCGAGATTTCGCAGCTCGACGAACAGGACCGCGCGGAGTTCCTCAAGGACCTCGGCCTCGACGAGCCGGGCCTCAATCGCGTGATCCGCGCCGGCTACCAACTACTCGGCCTGCAGACGTATTTCACGGCGGGCGTGAAGGAAGTGCGCGCCTGGACCGTGCGCGCCGGGTCGACCGCGCCGCAGGCCGCGGGCGTAATCCACACCGATTTCGAGCGTGGCTTCATCCGCGCCGAAGTCATCGGTTACGATGACTTCATCAAGTTCAAGGGCGAGGCCGGCGCGCGCGATGCGGGCAAGTTGCGTCTCGAGGGCAAGGAATACATCGTCAAGGAAGGCGATGTCATGCACTTCCGCTTCAACGTGTAATGAGGACAGGAAATGGGGACATTCCCCGTTTCCTGGCAAAAGGGGACAGACCTGATCCCGATCGTACGCGTCTGGTTCAAGCGCCTCGCGATCGGCCTCGGACTGATCCTCGCGACGATCTTCGCCGTGCGCGCCTGGGATGCGTGGCGCGCGCCTCCGCTCAAGCTCTGGCACACCGAGGTTCCGACCGAGCTCAGGCCGCGTGAGATGGAAGACGCGGACTGGGAGCGATGGCTGACCGCGGAGGACGCGGTTTTCGCCCAGGTCGAGGCGGAAGTCACCGACAAACTACCCGCCGAGGACCGCGTGGCGGCGAACCGCTATTTCGCGGGCAGCCCGATGTACGAGCGCAATTCCACCCGGAACTGGAACCGCTCGTTCGTGCTGTTGCCGGAGGGTCCGCCGCGCGGCGCGGTCGTGCTGCTGCACGGTCTCACGGACGCCCCCTACAGCCTGCGGCACGTGGCCAATCGATATCGCGAAGCCGGCTTCGTCGCGGTCGGCATTCGATTGCCCGGTCATGGCACCGTTCCGGCGGCGCTGACCACCGTGCGCGAGCAGGACTGGTTCGCGGCCACGCGCCTCGCCGTGCGCACGGCGCGCGGCCTGTCGAAGGACGGTCCCCTGCACATCGTCGGATACTCGAACGGCGGTGCACTCGCGTTGCAGTACGCGATCGAGGCGCTCGGCGATTCCGAACTCGCTTCTCCCGATCAGCTCGTGCTGCTCTCGCCGATGATCGGCATCACGAGCATGGCGCGCTTCGCGGGCGTGCTCGGCTGGCCCGCGGTGTTCCCGTCCTTCGCGAAGGCCGCGTGGCTCGACGTGCTGCCCGAGTACAACCCGTACAAGTACAACTCGTTCCCGGTGAATGCGGCGCGGCAGTCGTCGCAGGTCGCGAACGGGATTCGGGACAGGCTCAACGGACTTGCGAAGCAGGGTCGGCTCGTCGAACTACCGCCCATCCTGACTTTCCAGTCGGTCCTCGATACGACGGTCCACACCCGCGCCGTCATCGACACCCTGTATGTGCACTTGCCGCGGAACGGCAGCGAGCTCGTGCTGTTCGACCGCAATCACTCGGCGCGCGTCGACCGGCTGATCCGGCCGCAGAACGCGGATATACCAGCGACGCTGCTGCCGCCGGCCCCGCGCAACTATGCGGTGACCCTGGTGACGAACGCCGGCGTCGAAGCAGGGCAGATGCAGGCTCAGACCACCGCGGCCGGCTCGTCGTCGCCCGTCGTGCAGCCGCTCGACGCTTCCTATCCACTCGACTTCATCTCGCTGTCGCACGTGGCGCTGCCGTTCCCGCTGGATGACGGTCTGTACGGCACACATCCCGATCCGTCGGACGATTTCGGGGTGCAGCTCGGCAATCTCTCGGTACGCGGCGAAAGAAACGCGCTCGTGATCAACGCCGACGGGTTGATGCGCGCGAGCGCGAATCCGTTCTTCGACTATCTTCTCGCGCGCATCGATGCGACGGTGCCGCGCTCAGACGAGCGCGGTATCGAGAAACATCATCAGGACGAAGCCGCCGATCAGTGAGAACGTCGCGACGTTCTCGTAGCCGCGCCGATGGGTCTCCGGGATGATCTCGTCGCTGATGACGAACAACATCGCGCCCGCGGCGAGTCCCAGGATCGCGGGCAACAGCGGCTCCGCGATCCACACGGCGGCGGCGCCGACCGCGCCGCCGACAGGTTCGACCAGTCCCGTGAGCAGCGCGACGGCGAATGCCCGGCTGCGCGTATAACCTATCCCGACCAGCGAGACCGCGACCGCGAAACCTTCGGGGATGTTCTGCAGGCCGATGCCGACCGCGAGGGCCGTGCCGTTCTCCTCGTCGCCGCCCGCGAAGCCCACGCCCACCGCCATTCCCTCGGGAAAGTTGTGCAGCGTGATCGCGATGACGAACAGCCAGATGCGCGTGAATCGCTGGGTATCCGGTCCCTCGCGGCCGAGCACGAAGTGTTCGTGCGGAACGTACCGGTGTATCGCGAACAGGCCGACGGCGCCCGCGAGCACACCCGCCCCGACGATGGCCACGCCGAGGAACTGGTTGGTCGTCGCGCGATCCGCGTGATCGAGCGCCGGCAGCAAAAGCGAGAAGAACGTCGCGGCGAGCATCACACCCGCCGCCGCGCTCAGCATTCCGTCCTGTGATCGTTCGCTGGGCGCCTTCAGGAAGAACACGCCGAGCCCGCCCAGTCCCGTGCCGAGTGC
Organism: Pseudomonadota bacterium; assembly: GCA_023423065.1. Lineage (GTDB taxonomy): Bacteria > Pseudomonadota > Gammaproteobacteria > Steroidobacterales > Steroidobacteraceae > CADEED01. The sequence continues at coordinate 68,601 of JAFAGC010000012.1, read as the reverse complement.
CGCCAGCACGCTGCCGAGAAAACCGAGCAGGAAAACATTCGTGGGATCGTCCATGCCCGCCAAATGCTACATGAAATGGGGACATTCCTCGTTTCCTAGCAAACGGGGACAGGCCTGGGGCGAGCGCGCGAGATTGAGGCCTGTCCCCTTTTGCTAGGAAACGAGGAATGTCCCCATTTCAGCGGGCTTTCAGGAGCAGTTCGGCTTCGTAGTCGGCCAGGGGGACGTCCGTGCCGGCCTTGCCGGTCACCGAGAGGTCGACGATCGGCTTCTCGTGGGTGCCGATTCTCAGTAGTTTGGCCATCTCCGCCGCCTCGACGGGCCTGGCGATGTAGAAACCCTGCGCGAGCGTGCAGCCGTGCGTGGCCAGGAACTGCAGCTGCTCCTTCGTCTCCACGCCCTCGGCGACGATCTTGAGGCCGAGCTGGCGGCCCATCGCGATGATGGCCGCGCAGATCGCGGCGTCGTTCGAGTCGCGGCCGAGGTCGGCGACGAACGAGCGGTCGATCTTGAGCGCCTCGATCGGGAAGTGCTTCAGATAGGCGAGTGACGAATAACCCGTGCCGAAATCGTCGATCGCGACGTGCACGCCGAGCTCGCGCACGGCCCGGACGGCGAGCGCGGCCGCGGCTTCATCCACCATCAACAGGCTTTCGGTGATCTCGAGTTCGAGGCACGCGCCGGGCAGGCCCGCCTCGTCGAGATGCGCGAACACCCAGTCCGGGAAACCGGGAGCCTCGAACTGCGCACCCGACACGTTCACCGCGACTCGCAGATCGCGGCAGCCCGCATGCCACCATTCGGCGATCTGCTTGAGCGCCTTGCGCATGACGAGGTCGGACAGGGACACGATGAGGCCGGATTCCTCGGCCACCGGGATGAAATCGTCCGGCGCCACGATGCCGCGCGTCGGATGGCGCCAGCGCACCAGCGCCTCCACCGACGCGATGCGGCCGGAGGCGACTTCGATCTGCGGTTGATAGACGAGGAACAGTTCGTCGGTGTCGAGCGCGCGGCGTAGTTCGGTTTCGAGCTCGAGCCGCGCGACCGAGCGTGCGCGCATGTGCTCGCTGTAGATGACGCCCTTGTTGCCGCCCGCGGTCCTCGCCTCGTGCAGCGCCAGGCCCGCCGTGCGCAATAGTTCGTCCGCGAAGCTGCCGTGATCCGGATACACCGCGATGCCGATCGTGCACGTCACGAAGAAGTCGCGGTGGCGGATCATGTACGGCGACGCGAACGCGGCCGTGATGTTCGCGATGACGTTCTGCACGTCGGCATCCGACTGCAGGTGCCGGATCGCGACCGCGAACTCGTCGCCCGCGAGCCGCGCGAGCGGCATCGTCACCGCGCCGTCGGATTCGAGTTTCAGGAAGGTGCCGAGCCTCGAGGCCACGGCCTGCAGCAGCGCGTCGCCGGCGCCGTGGCCGATGCTGTCGTTGATGCGCTTGAAGTTGTTGATGTTGATGCGCACGACCGCGAAGCGCTCTCCCGTGGTGGACGCCTCGCGACGCGCCTCCTCGAGCAGCTGCAGCAGGTACTGCCGGTTCGGTAGTTGGGTCAGCGGATCGAAGAACGCGAGCTCGCGGATGCGGTTCGCGGCGCGGTGCCGCTCCGTAACGTCGCGCAACACCAGCAGCAGGCGGCCCTTGTCGTAGGGGACGATGCGCGTCTCGAAACGGCGCTCGACACCCTCGCGCATACATTCGAATTCGACCTCGGTGCGGTCGTTGCGCACGCGGCAGTCGTCGAGCGCGTGGGTGATCGCGCGCGCCGCGTCGCCGGACACGAGTTCGGTGATCTTCTGTTCGAGCTTCACGGCGCCGTTGAGGAACGGGTGGTTTTCCGCGGCTCCGAGCCGATCGACGATGCGGTCGTACATGTCGACGACGAGCAGCAGGTCGGGGAGGGCGTCGAGCATCGCGCGCTGGCGGCTCTCGCTCTCTTCGAGCTCCTGCACGAGCCGGCCGCCGCGCACCAGGTACTGCACGCGGTGGCCCAGCAGGTTCCAGTTGATCGGCTTCGCGAGGAAGTCCGTCGCGCCGGCCTGGTAGGACTGATTGATCGAGGCGACGTCGTCGCGCCCGGTGACCATCATGATCGGCAGGTGCGAGCCGCCCGGCCGCGAACGGATTTCGCGGCAGGCCTCGTAGCCGTTCATCTGCGGCATCTCGACGTCCATGAGCACCGCGTTGCATTCGCCGGCCTCGACGGCCGCGACCGCGGAGGCTCCGTCGGCCGCCTCGGAGATCAGGAATCCGCTGCGCTCGAGCGCGCGCCGCATGAGCAGGCGCGAGCCGGCATCGTCGTCGACGATCAGGACGTGGATGGGCGCTGGAGGCGTCCCGCTCACTTCAGGCGACCTTTGCCGAGGAGTCGAGCGCCTCGAGCTCGGAGAGCGCGACGGTGCGCTGCGCGCGCAGCTTGGTCACCGCGGCGGCGAGGTCGGTGAGGTCGCCGTTGCGCGCGGCGTGCTCGATCTGCCGCGCGATCGCCGCGACGTTCGTCGCGCCGAGGTTGGCGCTCGAGCTCTTCAACGTGTGCGCGGCGCGCGCGACGCCCTCGGCGTTGCCGACTTTCATCGCGTTGTCGATGTCGGCGAGCAGCTGCGAGGAGTCGTCGCGATAGAGCGCGATCAAGCGCGCGAGCAGGCGATCGTTGCCGTCCGGATCGAGCTGGCGCACCGCATCGATCGCCGAATGATCGAGCGTCACCTTGTTGGCCGCCGAGCGCGACACCTTCGACGGCAACAGGATGTTGCGCAGCTGCGCGAGGGTGAAGGGCTTGGCCAGGTAGTCGTTCATGCCCGCCGCGAGACAGGCTTCACGGTCGCCCGCGAGCGCGTTGGCGGTGAGCGCGACCACGCGCGTCGGCTCCTTCTTCCTGGCGGTTTCGCGTTCACGCAGCTTTCGCGTCGCGATGAAACCATCCATGACCGGCATCTGGCAGTCCATGAGCACGACGTCGAAGTCCTGCTTCTCGAGCGCGTCCAGCGCCTCGACGCCGTTGCCGGCGTGCATCGCGTCGCATCCCAGGCGCTGCAGCATCTCGAGCGCGAGGGTGCGATTGACCATGTTGTCTTCGACGAGCAGGACGGACAGGTGATCGAGCACGGGTTCGTTCTCCGGTGCGAGCATGGCGGGTGCGGAGCTGACTTCCTGGAAGGGGACGGCCTGCAGCGCCTCGTGCAGGGCGCGGCGCAACATGCTCTGGCGCACCGGCTTGGCGAGACGGCGCAGCGGGGCGAGCTGCGAGGCGAGACCCGCTTCGAGATCGTCCGCGACCGAGCTCACCATGATCGCGGGGATTGACTTGTAACGCGCGTCGCCGCGCACGCCCAACAACCAGTCGACCCCGTTCTGCTCGGGCATGTGCCAGTCGAGCACGACGATCTTCGGCGGCGTGTTGGCGGCCTGCATCGCGTCGAGGTGTTTCTGCGCTTCCATCGCGCTCGCGGCGGTCGTGACGACGAATCCCCAGGCTTCGAGCTGCGACGCGAGGATCTCGACGTTGATCGCGCTGTCGTCGACCACGAGCACGCGCGTGCCGGGCGCGAGCATGAGGCCCTGCGAGGAGTCCGAGGTGATCGCCGGCGTGGCCGGCAGCGTGATCGAGAGCGAGAACGTCGAGCCGACACCCGGCTGGCTGACCACGGTGATGTCGCCGCCCATGAGCGTCGCGAGCTGGCGGCTGATCGCGAGTCCGAGGCCGGTACCACCGAATCGGCGGGTGGTCGAGCCGTCTTCCTGCACGAACGCGTCGAAAATGGCGGCTTGATTCTCGGGCAGGATGCCGGTGCCGGTATCCACCACGTCGATGACCAGCGACACGTGCGTCTCCGAGGGATTCACGCCGCGGGCGCGGACCAGCACGTGACCGCTGGCCGTGAACTTGAGCGCGTTCGACACCAGGTTCATGAGAATCTGCCGGATGCGCAGCTCGTCGCCCTTCGCCCAGCGATGCAGGTAGGGATCGATGTCGAGCAGTAGTTCGATTCCCTTCTGGTGCGCACGCTGCGCGAAGAGGTCGATGACTTCCTCCACCACCTGGCGGATGTCGAGGTCCTGCGCCTCGAGCCGCAGTTTGCCGGCCTCGATCTTCGAGAAGTCGAGGATGTCGTTGATGATCGCGAGCAGCGCGTCGGCCGAGCTCTGGATCGTCGCCGCGAAGCGGCGCTGGCGCGGGTCGAGCTTCGAGTCCAGCAGTAGTTCGGTCATGCCCAGCACGCCGTTCATCGGCGTGCGGATCTCGTGCGACATGCGCGCGAGGAATTCGGATTTCGCGCGCGACGCCGCCTCGGCCACGCGGCAGGCCTCGACGCTGTCGTTCATCGCCTGGCGCAGCGTCGCGTTCGCGTCGAAGAGGCTCTTGGTGCGCTCGACCACCTGCGCCTCGAGATATTCGTGCTGCTTGGCGAGCTCCTGTTCGCGGTTCTCGATCCGGCTCAGCATGCCGTTGAAGCCACGCAGCAGGTGACCTATCTCGTCATCGCTCGTGACCTGCGCGCGTTTCGTGTAGTCGCCGTGTTCGGCCTGCTGCATCACTTCGATGAGTTGCAACAGCGGCGCCGCGATCTGCCGCTGCACGCGGCGCGCGAGCAACCACGCGATGGCGAACGCGACCACCGAGCCGCCGAGCAGGATCGCGAGCTGCGTGAGGATGGTCTCCTGCATCTCCGAGAGATTCGAACGCACGTAGAGATGGCCGATGTTCTTGCCGTCGTCGACGATCGGATAGACGAGGTGAAGCGCGCGCAGCCCATCGAAACGGTGCTGGTGCTCGTTGCCGTCGAAGGCCGCCTGCTGCCACTTCTCGATGTCGGTCGGCTCGCCGCTGGCATTGCGCATGAGCATCGCGCGATTGCCCGCGTAGTGCATGAGCACGCGCTTCTCGTCGTCGATCAGCAATGCTTCTTCGACGTTCGGTTCGACGCGCAACGCGCTGACCAGCGCTTCCGACTGGCGGAAATCCTTGCTGAGCAGCGTGCCCGTGCTGCGCGCGGCGACGACGCGCGCGACCGAGTTGAGGTGTTCGTACGCTTCCGAGTGCGTATAGAAATAGGAAAAGGTGGCCTGCGTCAGCGCGGCGATCAGCAACGCCATCGCGGCCGACAACGCACTTGCGGCGATCAGCTTCGTCCGTAAAGGCAAATGTGCGAGTTGCAGCCGCTTCATGAGCATTCGTCGTCCTGGCGCTCGTCCGGCAGAGCGCCCTGTTGATGCGTATCGGCTTGATTCCGCTCACACTTGACCGGGGAGGGGCGAATTGAGAGGCGTATCCCAGCCCTGAAGATTCGACTTGATCGATATCGATTGCGCACGCCGGCGGCAAGCGTTTGCCGGGGGTCTAAGTCGTTGTTTCTGCGGGGATTGCCTTGACAGGCGCGAGCGCGGCCTAGAGAATCGCGGCCCCTTCGCACTGGCCCGAAGTCCGGTGCGGGATTCCCCGTCGGTTGGGACGTGGAAAGGTAGCTCAGCTGGTTAGAGCACGGCACTCATAATGCCGGGGTCGAGGGTTCGATTCCCTCCCTTTCCACCAATTTTCAAAGGGTCCGTTCTGGACACATCGGTAACGGTTTATACCGATGACATGGGTAACACCTCAGCAGCGAAGGGATTCTCTGCGCACTCGAACCGCGAGGCCGCTTGGTCGAAGAACCCGAGGTCGGCGGCGAAGTTGTCGATTGACGATCGGCTAAGAGATCGGCCATAGGATCGGCTGATTTCGCTGGCGAAATCGCATAACCATATGTATGGTCTAGGGCTTTCGGATCCGAGAGATCGGCCAAATGACCCTCGAAACCGTGCAGCGAATCGAACCCGCTCGACTCGAGGAGCCAGGCGAAGCAATAGCCGACGTGGTCGCGGAACTCGCGGCCGCCAGTGCCACCCTGGCCCGTGCGCTTCATCCGCGTACCGCGGCCAGCCTCGCGGATCTGGTGCGCATGATGAACGCGTACTACAGCAACCTCATCGAAGGGCACAACACGCGACCCAGAGACATCGAGCGGGCTCTGGCCGGCGAACTCGAGCAGGATCAGGCGCGCCGCGATCTGCAGCTCGAGGCCGCCGCGCATGTGCGCGTCCAGGCGCAGATCGATGCGCTCGCGGCCGAAAGCCGCCTTCCAGAACCGGCTTCGACGGATTTCATCCTGTGGCTGCATCGCGAGTTCTATCGCGATGCGCCCGAAGATTTGCTGCGCGTGTCTGGCGGAGGTCGCGAATTCCTCATGGAACCTGGCGCCTGGCGCTCGCGGCCTGAGCATGATGTGGCGGTGGGCCGCCACGCCCCGCCGTCCAGCAATCGCATCCCCGACTTCATGCGCTATTTCGCGGAACGTTACGCGCTTGCGCCATTGGGAAAGTCAGGCCGGATCGTCGCCATGGCCGCGGCTCATCATCGCTTCAACTACATCCATCCGTTCCCGGACGGCAACGGGCGCGTGAGTCGACTGATGAGCCATGCGATGGCTCACATGGCAGGAATCGGTGCGCACGGGCTCTGGTCCATCTCCCGCGGCCTCGCGCGGGGACTAACCAGTCGGGGAGAGTACAAGTCCAGGATGGATGACGCCGATTCACCGCGACGCGGCGATCTCGATGGCCGCGGCAATCTCTCGCAGGCGGCGCTCGGCGAATTCGTGCTCTGGTTCCTGCGCGTGGCGCTCGACCAGGTGCAGTTCATGGCGGGCCTCTTTGAGCTCGACACGCTGTTGCGCCGGCTGCGCAACTACGTGCAGCTGCATGACGAGCTCAAGCCCGAAGCTGCCCGGCTCCTGGAAGAGGCGCTGATCCGCGGTCAGTTCGAACGCGGTGAGATCGCGCGCATCGCCGGGCTGCCCGAACGGAGCGCGAGGCGCGTATTGAGTGATCTGGTCGACAGGGGACTTCTCGCCTCCGACACGCCCAAGGGTGCTGTGTCCCTGCGGTTTCCAGTCGAATCTCTCGACATCCTGTTTCCGAGACTGTTTCCCGAGACCTGAGTTCGCCGCGCCAGGAGTCGGGTTCATCATCAGGCCCACGCGCGAAACATCATCCGGGCGGCTACCAGCAGCAGGAACGAGCCGAACGCGAGTCGGCGGATTCGTGTAGTCGCTGCTCATCGCAATCCAGAGCATGCAGAAGCGCCGTGCGAACGCCAAGCGTGCTCACGTCGCGCGCTTGATCCCTCGAAAGTGAGCTTTCGTCATTTCGAAAAGCGCCTTCGCCCCATCCCTATTGTCGACTTCCGGCCGCTGACAAGAATTCGCCTGGTCGCGATTGAAACCGACTAACCACTGTAATCGCGCGACATCATTCAGGAGGGTTCCTTGTACACCACGAAACGATCATCCTTCCCGCCGAACGCGCTGCTGCTTTCGGCCGTTTTCCTGCTGATGGGTTGCATACCTGACACGGCGCCCGACGCATTCAGCTTTGCCAGCAAGACAAGGGTGCCCGCCGCCACCCAGATCGAGTCGGAGCCCGTGACGGTGACGGGCATCAATATTCCGGCGCACGTGTCCATTACCGGGGGGGAATATTCGATCGATGGCAAGGCATATCGCCGCGAACCCGGAACTATCAAAGTCGATCAGCAGGTCCGGATCCGGGTCTTGTCCTCGAGCGAGTCATCGGGCGAGGTTTCGGCAACGCTGACGATCGGCGGGGTCAAGGGCACCTTCACCGTAAGAACCGCCAACTTCACGGGTCGCGCCGAAGCGGAGGCCGCGAATCTGACCGGCGGCGCGAGCGCGGTTGCTGACCCTGTGGCTTCGAAGGGCAAGACGGTCCTGGTGGGGTCCGCCGAGCGTGGCATTTCGACCGACGACTCCGTGGACGCGGAGGCGCTGATCATCGCGTACCGCACCGATACCGCGGGGACTCTCGAGGCGACAGTAAACGGTGTCCCCGCGGGCAAGTTCACCTTGCGGCCGACGGCGGGTGCTTATGCGACCGCCGCCGCCGTGGTTACTGTGCAGGAAGGGGACGTGGTCGCCATTGCGAGCCCGTCGACGGCCGGTTCCTCGGAGACCTATCTAGATTACGTGCAGTTTGCCGCCAGCCCGTTCCGCGCGGTGTCGACGGTGGCTGCGACCGTTCCCACGACCAGTGATGGCGTGTCGGTGGGTCCGAATGGCGACATCTATGTGTCAGGCGGTGTGAACGGGGTTGCAGGCGCCGGCGGGACCCAGATCTTGCGCGTAACGCCTGAGGGTGAGGTTTCCGTCTTTGCCTCGGGCCTCGATTCGGCCAATGGGTCGGATTTCGATTCGAGCGGCAATCTCTACGTCGCCGACTTTGCAGGCGGCGCGGTGCGCAAGATCACCCCTGAGGGTGTCATGACCACCTTCGCCTCCGGACTGAACGGACCGGGAGGTGTCTGGGTGGACGATAACGACAACGTCATGGTCACGCTGTACGGCTATGGTGCCAGCGGCGCGACGGTGTTGAGCATTACCCCGGACGGCACCGTTTCCACCTACGCCTCCGGTCCCCCGCTGCAGGATGTGATCGGCATCGTCGGCGATGACGACGGCCAGATCTATGTCAACAACTGGTTCAGCGGGGTGATCTTCAATATCACCGGTGGAAACATCTCCGAGGTGGCGCAGACCGGCAGCCCGCTGAACCACATCTGCTACAGCCATGGCGTCATCTTTGCGCCCAGCCCGGCCGCTGCGCTGATCCGGCGCGTCAAACTAGATGGCACGGTGGAACACTTCACGGGTACTACCGTCCGGCAAAGCATCGATGGACCCCTCGCGATCGCGGACTTTTCGCGGCCGAACTCCTGCGACGTCGCCGAGGACGGGAGCGTGGTGTACGTGGTCGACCGTGACACGGGTCTGTTGCGCAAGATAGCGTCCGGCGCGCCCTGACAGGGAAGCCGAGCAATCGGAGCGCCGTGCAACTACTTGCACGGCGCTCCTTATCCTGGCGGGCGATCGAAGTGGCCTGTGCTGATGCTTGTGTATAGGATCGAATCGAAGCGGCTGCAAACCTTCGGGTCATGTCACGAAAGTCCACACTCAAGGCGCCCCGTGATCGATGCCGTGAATCTTTGGCGGTGCGCGCGTGAGCACTTTGTCGCACGACGCTTTCCACGGCCTCACCGCGCCAACATCGAGAACTCAGTCCAGATTCCTGCAGATCCTTCGAACCTTTGCCATCTGGCTGGGGGTCTGGACCTTCGTCGGCCTGGTATTCGTGGGGCAGAACGCCACGCAAAAATTCTTCACTGGGGATCCGACGCTCTGGAAGGAGGTCGGGTTCTGGACGATGCGGGTGGTGCTGTCCGCAGCGCTCACGCTGGTCATCTTGTGGCTCGGCACGCGCTTTCCGATCGAGAAACGCGTCTGGGTGCGGCGAATCTCACTGCATGTTCTTTTCAGCCTGTGTTTCGGTGTGGTGAGGACGGGACTGGAAGCAGTCGTGTTCTCACACCTGAGCGCGGGATGGGGTCCGGGTTTCGAGTGGGCGCAAAGCGTGAGCAACGCGTTCAAGGTGCTGATGATTTTCGCTTTCCACCAGGCCGTCATCGCCTACTGGTTCATCCTGGTCATTCACACCGCGATTCGCTACCACGAAAGGTCGTTGCGATTGGAATTGAATGCATCGGAGCTCCGTGCCCAGGTCACCCAGGCGCAGTTGGCTGCATTGAAGCTGCAGTTGCAGCCGCACTTCCTGTTCAACACCCTGAACGCCATCATGGGAATGGTGCGAGGGGGCGAAGCGAAGCAGGCGGAGCGCGCATTGTCGCGTTTCAGCGATCTCCTGCGTGCCGTTCTCGACGACATGGACACGCAGGAGGTCACGCTGGAGCGCGAGCTGACCTACGTACGGCTCTATCTATCCATCGAGCAGATGCGATTCGCTGATCGCCTGAGTGTCCGGATCGAAGCCGACCCGGACGTACTGGATGCGGCGGTTCCGCACATGGCATTGCAGCCAGTGGTGGAAAACGCGGTACGGCACGGAATCGGCTGCCGCGTCGGCGGGGGTTCCATCGAAGTTCGGGTCACGCGCGTCGGCGGTCGCCTGCACATCACGGTGCAGGACCAAGGCGCAGGTCCTCGCGTCCGCTCGCCGGCCGGACGGGGCCTGGGCTTGACGAACCTCAGGGCCCGATTGAAGCAGTTGCATGGAGAAAACGGAGAGTTGCGGATCGAATGCTCCGAGAACGGCGCCAACGTCGAACTGATCGTGCCGTATCGAAGGCTGGAGGGCTCCGCCAATCTGACCATGGCGATGGAGTGATGCATCAATGAAGGCCACGGAAAAGCGGGGGCAGTGGAGCGCATTGATCGTGGATGACGAGCCTTTCGCGCGGACGAGCCTGAGGATATTGCTGGAGCGCGAGCCGGAAGCAATTACCATTTTCGAGGCGAGGAATGGTAACGAGGCGGCGTCTCTCATTCACGGCGAGCGGCCCGACGTGGTTTTTCTGGACGTGCAGATGCCTGACATGAACGGGTTCGACGTCGTTCGGCAGGTCGGCGCAGCTGCCATGCCAGACGTAATCTTCGTCACCGCACACGATCGCTTCGCCATCCAGGCATTCGAGATCAATGCTCTCGACTACCTGCTCAAACCAGTTGCTGAGGAGCGCTTCGCGGAAGCTCTCAACCGCGCGCGCTCACGTAGAGAGCGGCGCGACGACGGTAACGAGCGCATCGTGTCGCTGCTGCAGACCCTCGCTGCGCCGCCAAGAACCCTCACGCGCATGGCCGTGCGCTCCGCTGGCAAGACGAGTTTCGTGAACCTGGAGGACGTGCATTGGATTCAAGGCGCGGAGAACTATGTGCAGCTGTATACCGCGTCCACCCAGCACTTCGCGCGCGCATCCATGCAATCCCTTCTTGAACTCCTCGATCCAAAAGTATTCGTGCGCATCCATCGTTCGAGTATCGTCAATGTGCGCCACATCAGCCACGTCGAGACGGGAACCCATGGCGACTACGTCCTCACGCTGAAAAATGGCGCTCGCGTCCATTCCAGTCGCACGTACTGCGAGGTCATCAAGAAGTTGGTATCGAATCGTCCGTGACGCGAGGGCAGGAGGAGGTGAGGACTTCTTCCAGTTCTTGGGCCCGAGCGCGACCGCGCGCAAGGATCTTTCCGCCGCGTTGTTGTCGATCTCGATGCGCCCTTCGTCGCGGTAACGCGTAAGCGCCGTCCAGCGCGACAGCATGTAGCGGCTCGAGAATAGCTGGTTCTGCGGGACCGTGCACTAGTGACGGCCGTTCTGCTGCGGCTGTCGGCCACTTACGCATGTGAAGAAGGAATCGATTGCCCGCATGCGATCCACGTTGGGTAGACGGCGGGCACTCGAGTTCCGATCGAAAATCATCGCGTCGGAAGCGTTATCGGAGAAAGCCGGCCAGACAGGCAGGCCTGGCCCATTGGGGTCGGCACTCCTGGCGAAATTGATCCAATAGCGGCGCATGAGCTGAGAGACCTGCGCGTCTTCAATGCGAGCGGTCGCGCTGGGCCGACCGAAGACATACTGCGTCTCCGCACCGTGATACGCGCCTATCGTGGAATCCGGTGGGCTCACGTCGAAGTAGTACAGGAAGACCTTGCTGCGGCCGTGGAGCGTATGCAATCGCGCCCAGGCCCAGCTATTCCAGCCAGTGCCCGAATCGCGCGACAGTTCCTCGAACGATCTCACTGCGATCGCGTCTGTTTCGTGCGGGTAAAGCGCCAGTACCGCCGCGATCTGTGGCGCACATGCCGCCGGCGCGTCCTTGCCGATCTCCGAAAACGATTTGGCGGTCGTGTTGGGCGGAGCATTGCCCGCGCCCTCGCCGGAGTTGAAGCCTAACAAGATGGGAACGTCGTTGAATCGACCTGCGCGGTACGCTTCCAAATTCGGCGCGCGCAATAATTCTCCGTCGAGCACCGGCCAGAATCTGAGCCCTCTTCCTTCTGAGGCCGCTTTGAGGACCTTCTCCGTAGGGGTACTCCTTGCAGCCTGGATGTCCGGGGCACCCAGCCTCTCGAGAAGGTCCTTGCCTGCATTCTCCGCATACTCGAGGGACAGTAATGGGTCATTCGAGGGCGGACCGAAAGCCCCGCCGCTCTCGGAAATCGCTCGCTGGAAAAGCCCGCGCGCGGTGGACGAGCCGGCGAGCAGGCTTATTGCGATACCCCCCGCAGATACACCAAAGACCGTGACGCGCCCTGGATCGCCGCCGAAGCGATGAATATTGCGCTTGACCCACTGAAGCGCCGCGACCTGATCCTCAAGGCCGTACACGCCGGAGCTCTTGCCACTTTCCTGGCGCAATTCGGGATGGGCGAGAAACCCGAAGACGCCAAGTCGATAGGCAATGCTGACCAGCACGACGCCATCCCGAGCGAAGCGCGTCCCATCGAAGACCTCTGACGAGGTGGCGCCGCGGTCGAAGCCACCGCCATGAATCCACACCATGACCGGGCGCTTCTCGCCATCGGAAGCGGCCGAGGTCCAGATGTTGAGATACAGGCAGTCCTCGCTCGATTCCGCGGGCGCGCCAGAGCCCTGGGCGCAGGGAAGCGCGAAAGCGGTAGTTTGTTTGACGCCGCTCCAGGGAATGACAGGTTGGGGCGCTTGCCAGCGCAGATCGCCGACGGGCGGCGCGGCGAATGGAATGCCCTTGAAGGCAGCGACACCGTTGTCAATTGAGCCCCGCACTTTGCCGCCCGTGACATCCGCTTGCTCGATTGCCGCGATTGCGGGCGCGACTAGGCAGACGCACAAAGTTGCAAACCAGTTCATTTTCATTTGCGATTGAAAGCCCCGGTGCACGCCCTTCATCAGGTTCAGCCGAGGACTTGCAGATTTCCACGCCGTACTCGGTCGAGCGGGGATTGTGGCCGGCCAGGATTTTTCCCGCCCGACTTATTTCGCTTGATGTGGTTGACTAGCAGGTTCGTGGGTCCGGGCGCGCGCATGCGCGGGCGCGCCGCTACAGGGTGGTTGCGATGCATGAGCTGGCTTTGGCATTCCTCGTAGGCCGCGGGCCTTTGCTTCCGCTGTCCGCCTTCATTGCGGTGGGCGTGGCGGTATTTTTCATCGCCTCGCGCCTGGCGCGTCACGCCGATGCCGTCGCCGATGCCACGGGGCTCGGAAGAATGTGGGTGGGCAGCGTGTTGCTGGCGGCGAGCACGTCGTTGCCGGAGCTCATGACGGACGTCAATGCGGCGATCCTGGATAAGGTGGACATCGGGGTGGGCGACCTCATGGGCTCGACGCTCGCCAACATGTTGATCCTGGCCTTGCTCGACCTCGTATACCGGCGCCGCCAGATTCTCGACAATGCGTCGTCCAGTCATGCGCTCGTTGCGACGCTGGCCGTCGTGCTCACCGCGATGGCGGGCGCGGCAATCGTCTCGGGCGGGTGGGGCCGGATCGGGCACGTCGGAATCGAGACCCTGCTGATCATGGCTATCTACCTGGTGGGGATGCGATCCGTTTACGCAAACATGACCCAGACCGCTCCTCCGGATCAGCTCGAGCTTGGAGAGACGAGCCGCACGGTGCTGCGTCGCGGCCTGGCCGGATTCGGCGTCGCCGCCGTGGGGCTGTTGATCACGGCACCGCTGCTGGTGCTGTCAGCGGAAGCGTTCGCCTCGGAGGCCGGTCTCAGCGAATCCTTCGTCGGCACGCTGCTCGTGGGCTTCACCACTTCGTTCCCGGAAATCGCCGCGTGCATCGCCGCGGTGCGCCTCGGTGCCCTCGACCTGGCCGTGGGCAACATCTTTGGCAGCAATGCGTTCAACATGACCATTCTTCTGGCGATGGACCTGGCCTATACGAAAGGGCCCGTGCTCGCGGTGGCGTCTCACGACCATGCGCGCACGGCGTTGTTTGCCGCGATCGCCGTGGGCTTGGGCCTGATGGCCATCCTTGCGCGCCGTGGAACCCGACTGGCCTCGTTGCGAGTGGAGAGCCTCGCGATAGTGCTGTCCTATGCGGGAGCCGTGTGGGTGCTGGCTTCGTGAGGAAGGAGACCGTGCGCGATACGCGGACGAGCGCATCCTCGAGGAGTGCCGCGCCCAGTCCACGGTTGAGGCTTGGTGAGGAATACATCAAGCGCGATCTGAAAGATGCAGCGGTTTAGGTCTAGATAGCCCCTATCCAGCGAGCCAGTTTCCAAAACGCGTCCACCACTCCGTCTCCAGCACCAGCATTCGCGAGACCTGCGCCGTCACCAGCAACGCGAACCCCAGCACGTATACCGGATGCAGTCGCCGATGTATTCGCGTGTCGAACGCGATCACGGCGAGCAGCAGCACATCGACGACCACCGCTCCGATGGTCGTGCGTTGGGGAAACGAGATCGCCGGAATAAGCTGGATCACCCGGGCGATCGCCGCCTGCAGAATCGAGAATGTCGCGAGCACCATGAAGCGCTTGTGTCGATCGGGCTTGCGAATGTTGGCGATGGCGAGCGCGATGAAAAGACTGAACAGCACCATGGCGAACATGCCGAGAACATTCGCCAGCCGTGCGAATTCCGGCTTGGGCCCGGCCAGGCCCGCCTTGAGCGATACGGTTGTTGCCACGACGCCCGTGATCACCATGGCGGTGGCAATCGAAATGCCCAGCAGTCCCATCTCGCGATGCACGGATACGCGACCGCGCGCAACCAGCGCCGTCTGCACGACAAAAAAGATCATCCAGATGAAGAACAACACGGCATGGATGTGAACCGCGCGAGGCAAATGTAGCGTACCCCCCGCAATAGGCGCCCAGTAATTGCGCGTGAAGGCAAGGAACACGATCGCCGCGAGCACTATCGCGAGCCACGAATAGAATTGCCGGGCCGCGTCCGGTCGTACTCCGGTCCGCGCTGACGTCATGTCTGATGTGCTGCTGCTCACGATGTCTACTCCCCGTGCCGTTGCGAAATGCCATCCCGCCGCAGACACTTATGGCCAGAGGTTTGGTGAAATCGCGTGCCCGCCGCCATGAAAGTCGGTGAAATGCTGTGAAATCGGATTCCGCGAAGGCCGGCCTCTACGAATTCGGCGGCTTCGTGCTCGATCCGGAGCGGCGCTTGCTGGCGCGCGAAGGGCGCGACCCGGTCACGATCACGGGCAAGGCGTTCGACGCTCTGGTTCATCTGGTGCGGCATGCGGGGCAAGTCGTGACGCGGAATGAGCTGGCGGATGCCCTCTGGCCCCACACAGTGGTCGAAGACAACAACCTCAGCCAGACGATTTCTCAGGTCCGGAAGGCGTTGGGAGATACGGAGGAATCCGGACCGAGGTTCATCGCCACCGTGCCCCGACGGGGATACCAGTTCATCGCGGTAGTCAGGCTGCGCGAGTCGCGGTCGGAGCCGGTCGTCGCATCAGGGCGATGGCGTGTAATCGCGATGCTCGCGGCAGGCACTCTCGCGGTCACCGCGGCGAGCTTTTGGTTCTCGCGGCGCGAGCCGTCGGCGTCGCTCGACACGGCAAGCCCCACGCCGTCGTCGGCCATGCTCGTCGCGCCGGCCGAGAATTCCACCGGATCCGCCGCGGCCCATGCGGCTTTCCTGCGCGCACTCTCTTTGTACAGGGCATCCGCGATCGGAGTCAGCATGCCCTCGAGCGTCCGAGCGGAGGTCATCGAGCTGCTGGACGAAGCCATCGGATACGACGCCAAGTTCGCCGCGGCTCTGGCGTGGCGAGGACATGTACGACTCGACTCGCTCTTCTTCGAATCGATTCCCGAGAGCGACTGGAATGCGCGCCGCACGGAGCTGATGAGACTCGTCGAGGAAGACGCTGTCGGCGCCCTCGCGCTCGACTCCAGCCAGGGCGTCGCGCAGACCACGCTTGGCCGGCTACATATGTATCGGGGGCGAATGCGCGACGCGAGAACCGCAATCGATGCGGCGCTACGAACGAGCCCCAACGAGGCAATCGTTCACCACTACTCGGCCATGCTTCATTGCCTTCAGCACGAACATGCGGAAGCGATCCGATCGGCGCGGCGTGCGTTGGAGCTGGACGCGAGAAATGCTGCGCCATACTCGCCGCTTGCACTGGCGCTGCGCGCCACGGGCGACGTCGATGGCGAGGCGGCCGCCTTCCGCGCCATGATCCAGGTCGTGCCGACGAGTGCCATTGGCTACATCGGGCTCGCGCGGCACCAGGCCTCCATCGATGACAGCGCCGGCGCCTTGAGCTCGCTTCGTCTCGCCGAGCAGTTCTTCGGTGACGTGCGCAGTTTTCGCGTCGACGCCGCAATCAGCTACATGCGAGCCGGCGCACAGGCGGATGCCGAGCGGCTCGTCGTCGAGTTCAGACGCGGGACCAAGGGAACGCACGTCGATCCCGCGGTGCTTGCGATGTCCTTCATCGCGCTCGGGGACTACGAGCGCGCACGCGCGCAGGCCGTCGAGGCAATCGAGAGGCGGCACGAAGGCATGGATCCATTTCCAATGATGCTCATCGAGCGCAACATCTGGTCCGTACCCGTGCTCGAATCGACGCCCTGGCTCGACGTGCGCGCGCGGCTTCGGCGTGTCGATTGACCGCGTCGGCTGACAAACCGCAGGCGCTCGTCCGTCTTGCAACGCTCCCGCCGCGGCGGAACTCAGGGACGGCCGATTCCCGCCCGATCCCGCAACCATTCCTTCAGTGTGTCGAACACTCCCGGCGCCATGCGTCGGCGGTCGGGCAATTCCATCAGCGAATGACTTCCGTCGGCAATGATCCGGGTGGTGACATCCTCGTTTCCACCCGCGGCGAGGGCTTCGCGCATGCTCTTCGCCGCGCGAGGCGCATCGGTCAATGGATCACGTTCTCCCCACAATCCAAGGACAGGGCAGGTTACGGATTGCAGTGCCGGCAGTGGATCGAATGACAACGTATGTTCCCAATCCCAGCGCATCTGTTGCAGCGAGGTGAAGTCTCCACTTCGCCAGTTGAGCAACCAGTCCTTGTCTTCGTGACGCGCCGAGTTTCGTGCCTCGACGAATTGCGCGTAGTCATCTCCGGTTCGCGCCACCCGCATCCATAACGCACTGAACGCCAGCACTTCGTCGACCTGCGATTCGGGGAGGCCGCGCTCCCGCGCCAGCGCGCCCGCCTGGTAGTGAAGCGTTTGCCAGAGCGGCCCCATGAAGCCCGACGAGTTGATCGCAAACGCCGCATCCTGGAGTTTCGCGGCCGCTTGCGTCGCCAACATGCCGCCTTCGCTCGAGCCCCAGAATCCGATTTTCCCGGGATCGATCTCCGGTCGATTCCGGAGAAATCGGAATGCCGCCGATGCATCTTCGAGCAGGTTGTCAGGATAGTTGTAGCCCTTCGGTGCCGACTCGAGCGCTCCCGTCGATGCGTCGAACCGAGTGCCGGTCGACTCACCCGTGCCGCGTTTGTCGAAAATCAGGACCGCCAGGCCGAGAGATGAAAAGAAATGCGGATACGGGCCAAAAGAATGGCGGGTCAACGGACCTGATCCATGCAAGAGGACAATGGCGGGGTGCGGTCCCTTGCCGGCCGGCAATAACAATGTGCCCGCGAGTCTCTCGGATCCGCTGCCGATGGTTACCGCCTCGCGAATCAGTGGCGATTTCGCCGCGAAGGATCGCGGGCCATTCGTGGGATGAAGCGAGACGCCTGAAACGGTTCCGGTGGCCCCCCTGACGAACCGGATCGTGAGCTCCCTCGGTGTTTGAGCCGCGAATGAAGGTCCCATGCCCCATTCGTCTTGCGATATCGGAAATATCCGCCGTACCACACCGGACTGGTAATCCGAATACAGCACGGCTCGTTCGCCGGAATCGGTGATGAACTGATCGATGCCGACAACGTGGCCGTCAGAGCCGCGATAGACGCCGAACTTGCTGTCATCGATCGCGCCCGGCTCGGTCGGATCGGGCGCCGCGGGAGCGAGCCACGGGAGGCCAAGTCCCAATAGGAGCCACACTACGATCCGCATCGTTCACCTCGTTCAGCTTCCGGAATGGAGTCGCCGTGTCGTATGCCATACGGGCAAGACGCCTTCCAGGGTGCACGACGGCAAAAGAGAGACGCAGGAATGAGCTGTTACCCATCACTACGCATGGGCAGCGTGCTTAGTCCAGGTGAAGCAGGATGCGCTCTGCGTCGCCCGGGCAGTGCTCCGAGTCGAGCAGGCACGCTCGAAAGGGGCGTTCATCCAGGTCCATGCAATCGACCGTATCCACCCGGCAACTCCTGAATTCGCGTTGGGGATTGTCGGCGAGCCACTGCGGTGAGCCTTCCGCATCCGGGTGATGCAGATAGTTAGCAGCGACTTTCGGCTGGTCGGCCTGCGACCGGCGATATGTGTCGGCGCAACCCGCGGACAGGGCGCAAAAGCAGAGTCCGAGGGCAATGGCAGTGGTTTTCACATGAAACTCGCTCGTGGAGACCTGATCGGAAGCAACGACAGGTTAACGCCCCAAGTCACGGAAAGTGTCATTGGCAGGCGAATCGATGTTGCGGCGCAGCGGCGTCTGGAAGAACCGGACCGATGGGCGCGGCGCTGTCGGACGGGTCGGCTGCGAAACGAATCCGATTGCGGGTGAGGCGCGGTCATGTCATGAACATGACCTGGCGGAACTCCGGCTTTGTCCGAGTCCCCGCACGCGCGAATCGATGCACGGATGCGCGCGACCAGCCAGGAGGATGCGACATGAGCAACGAGGCAAGACCACCGCGGCCGGCACGCCCGCTGAGCGGCGACGAGCTGGCGGATCTTCACGAGCAGTTCGACGAATGCGACATCGATGGCGACGGCCGCATCGACTTCACCGAGTTTGCCCAACTACTCGAAAACCTCGGTTCCACGGTGCCGTCCGCGAAGCAGCGCGGTCACTTCGATGCCATCGACCTGGACGGTGATGGCGCCATCGACCGGAAAGAGTTCATGCAATGGTGGCGCGGGGCTTGATGCCTGGGCCGGCCATCTGCACCTGAACGGCTGCCGCAACCATCGGTGTGACATCGATCGCGTTGGTCGCGTGAGTAATGGTGTTCGTGCTCACGATTCGCGACGCGCCCGAGCGGAGGATCACCTCCTGCGCGTCTCCCGAGAAAATCGCGTGCACGACGATGCAGACGGGTTTGTCGGCGCCGCTCGCGAGCAGCGCCTCGACGGTTTTCGCCATCGTGCGACCCGAGGACGCGATGTCGTCGACGATCACCGGCGTGCGGCCGGAAATCACCTTCGGGTCCGGAATGCTCACGCTCACTTTCCGGTCTCCGGTGCGGACCTTTTCGAGGACCGTGAATGGAGCCTGGATGCGTTCCGCCAGTCTCGACGTCCACGATTCGCTCTCGCGATCGGGGCCAACCAGAACGGGGTTCGCGACGTTTTCCCTGATCCACGGAGCCAGTGCTTCCGTGGCCGGAATGTTTGTCGACGGAATCGGAAAAACGGCGTCCAGGGACTCGATCCGGTGCAGGTGCGCTTCGACGGTCACGAGCCAGTCGAAGGAATTGCCGAGAAACCTCGCATACGCGGGGGCGCTCATGGACTCTCCATCGCGAAAGCGGGTGTCCTGCCGCATGTAGGCGAGATAAGGCGTGCAAAGTCCGACGCGCGTTGCGCCGAGCTCTCGCGCGGTGGTCGCCGCGAAATACAGCGGCAGCGCCGACGCATTGGGCCTGTGCCCACCGCACACGAAAACGGCTTCGCGGCCATCGCAGGGACGAACGAGACGCGCCAGCACTTCGCCATCCGGAAATTCGTGCAGATCGACTTCGGCGACCTCGGCGCCGAGACGCGCGGCCAGCGCACGGCCGAATGCCGCATCCTGCGGAAATAGATAGACGATCGGCTTCACGCTGAACCCGTCTCGATACCGCTGCCGTGATGGCGTAGATAGGACATCGCGTACTCGAGTTCGCCCGGAGTCGTGGCGTGCAGTGTCATGAGAGGCTGCCCGCGCGAGACGCGATCGCCGGCGCGCACGTGCAGATCGATGCCGGCCGCGGCGCTGCCCGGTGCGCCGGCGAGTTTCGCGAGTTTCGAAAGCACGCGGTTGTCGAGAGCGCGGACGATTCCTTCGCGCTCGGCGACGAAAGTCTGCTGGAAGGCCGCGATCGGCGGCACGCGCCGGCCACCTTGCGCCTCGCAGATCGCTTCGAACTTGCGAAGCGCATCGCCGTTGTCGAGCGCGCGCCGCGCGCGCTCGCGGCCTTCGCCGATGGGTGTGCCGCCGAGCTCCAGCACCGCGCCGGCGAGATCCAGCGCGCGGTCCCGCAGGTCGAGCGGGGCGTCGTCGCGGCATTCGAGCACGGCGAGCAGATCGCGCGCCTCGAGCGCGGGACCGATGCCGCGCCCGACCGGTTGCGTGCCGTCCGATACGTGCAGCCGCACCTTCAATCCAACGGCGTCGGCGACCGCGACCAGACTCCTGCCGAGCGATTCCGCGGCCGGCGTCGAGCGGACCTTTGCCGTCGGCCCGACCGGCAGATCGAGCAGCACATGCGTCGACCCGGCCGAAAGTTTCTTCGACAACACGCTCGCGACGAGCTGCGCGGTGCTGTCGAAGTCGAGCACGCGCGCCACGCGGATCAGCACGTCGTCGGCGGGACTCAGGCCCACCGAGCCGCCCCACACCACGCATCCGCCTTCGCGCTCGACCACGCGGCGCATCACGGCGAGCGACAGCTCGACCGGCGCCAGCGTTTCCATCGTGTCGGCCGTGCCGGCCGGGGAGGTGATCGCGCGCGACGAGGTCTTCGGAATCGTTCCGCCGCACGCGGCGACGATCGCAACGACGATTGGAGTAGTTCGATTACCCGCGAGACCGCCGACACAGTGTTTGTCGAGGATCGGGCCGTTGCGCCATTGAAGGCGCTGGCCGGCATCGGTCATCGCGAGCGTCAACGCCGTGATCTCGCCGTCATCCATCGCGTGGCTCGAACACGCCGTCAGGAACGACGCGAGCTCCACGTCGGACAAGGTTCCCGACACGGCGTCGCGCATGATCTCGGCGTACTGCTCGCGCCCGAGCGCGTGGCCGTAGACCTTGGCGCGGATCGAGTGCGCCGACTGCGGAGAATCCGCGTGCCGGAATGTCGCGCGTTCGCCCGGCTGCGGCCGCAGCGTGCGCCATGCGGACTCCGAGAGCGCCGCCTGGCCGGTCGCGAGCAGATCGCTGCCGGTGACGACCAGCAGCGTCGCGACGATCCTGCGATCGCCGATTTCCACCCACACGCGACCCTGGGCATCGAAGCCCTCGGACCTGCAGATCGGGCAGTCGGCGCGCATGAACACCACCAGCTCGTGGTGGGTGTCGATGCCCGCCCTGACGAGCGTCATCTGGCTGTCGGGATCGTGCGTACTCAAATGCGTGAGTGTTTCATCCTGCCTGCGCGCGGCACATGAGTAGATTACCTGATGGTCATCATGACCCCCTCGGGAGGATTCGCTGGGCATGGCGCTCCGGCTTCCGCGCCACCAGGGCCGGTCGGCGTGCCTGCCTGCCAGAGACCGGGCCCGCAGCGCGGGCCAGGGCGGTATCGCGGGACGGAATGAGAACCAGGTCAAACTACCCCGATGTCGGCCTGAGTATCCTTCCCGGCAGCCATTTTTCTCGTCGCCATTCAGGGAATCGAACATGCGCCAGATCCGCCATTCCTTCGCCGTGCTGACCGTTCTGCTCTTCGCCACGTCCGCCGCCGTCGCGGGCGGCACCATCGGTTCGCTGGGACTGCAGAACAAGGGCAAGTCGATCGCGGTCGTCTCCGTATCGGCCAACAACTACGGCAACTCGCTGCAGGGCTGGAACAACGCGAATTCCTCCGAGCTCATGGGTGCCCAGCTCAACAAGATGGTCGTCGACATCGAAACGCTGCTCGCGAAGGACTGGACGGTAGTTAGTGCCGGAAACTTCGCCGCCAAGGACGAGTTCCAGATGATGGCGGGCGAACGCCGGGAGGTGGGTCTGCCCGTGTTCGACGGCAAGACCATGCCGCTGTTCTCCAAGGACCGCAAACAGTTGATCAAGGCCGAGGTCGACAAGGACGTGGCGCAGAAGCTCGCGCGGATCGCCGGCGCGGACTACATCCTGATCGCCTACTCGGAATGGGCCGTGGCCACGGGCCGCTTCGTTCCGACGAGCAAGGCGCTCGCCAAGAACGTCGTCAGCATCTACAGCGCCGACGGCAAGAAGGTCTTCTCGGACCGCGCGGACTCGATCGGCGACAAGACCTTGGGCGCGATGGGTTCGGTCGTCGTCGACCAGAATTCGATCGGCGAGTGGGTAACGGCCTACGACAAGGGCATCCATACCCTGTACGGCGCCGCGCGCAACTAGGAAATTCCGCGGACGAGCGGATAAGGACGTCCAACCCCGGGGTTTCCTCTATCGCGGATCCGGGGATTGCCGCTTATGGCATCGGTCGCCAGATCGATAGGCATGGGTCCCGTCCGGCCCATTTGGTATGGTCGACGCCGTGCCCGGCATTCGCCTACATCGCTTTTCGCCCGGGGGCGCACTGCGCGTCCTCGTCGCCGCGACCCTGCTGTGTGGTGTCGCGCAGGCCGACGTAAAAGAAGAGTCGGCCGCATTCATCGACCGCTATTGCGGCGAATGCCACTTTGAAGACGCCAATGGCGGACTCGACCTGAGCCTCCTGGATTTCGAGCCCGCGAACCACGACAACTTCGCCACCTGGGTGAGGATGCTCGACCGGATCGCCGCCGGAGAAATGCCGCCGAAGAAACGCGAGAAGCGACCGACACAAGCGGAGGTCGCCGCGTTCACGCAGACCGTCGCGACCCCGCTGGCGAACTTCGAGAAGGACATCACCGCGCGCGAGGGCCGCGCCATGCAGCGCCGGCTCAACCGTTACGAATACGAAAACGCGCTGCGCGACCTGCTGAACGTCCCCTGGGCGCAGGTCAGGGACAAACTACCGCACGATGGCGAAGCGCACCGCTTCAACAAGAGCGGCGAGGCTCTCGACGTCTCCTTCGTGCAGATGGAGCGTTACCTGACCGCGGCGGACTATGCGATGCGCCAGGCGATGTCGGCGGCGTTCGAACGGCCGAAGCCCGAGACGCGGCGCATCTACGCGCGCGACGCCATCGGTCCGCGCTTCTACATGCCGCGCGAGAACGGCACGCTGCCGGACCGGCTCGTGTTCCCGGTGCTCGACTCGCATGCGCAGCCCGACGTCCGCGCGGGGCGTGCGCCGAACTCGAGCCCCGAGACGCGCGAGCGCGAGGCGGTAGGCAAGGTGGCCAGCATCTTCAGCGACGCGGGCCAGTACGGCTGGGGATTCAACGCGCCGGTCGCGGGACGTTATCGCATCCGGCTCAAGGGTTATTCGATCTGGGTGAGTGGCGGTGGAATCGGCCGCTGGTTCTACGAGGGGCAGGGCGACGAGAAGGCGCCTGTGTACTGGCTGCCCGTCTGGCATCGGCCCAATGCGGACGAGATCTGGCGTGGCCGCGACAACGAGCCCATGGGCATCTACGCGCGCAGCTCGGGCCAGACGCGCCCCGTCGGCGTCATGGACTTCACGCCGGATCCGACCGTCGGCGAAATTGAAGCGCAGCTCGCGGGTGGCGAGACCCTCCAGTCCGATGGAATGCGCCTGTTCCGCACGCGCGTGAACGGCACCGACGAGCAATACGTCAATCCGCTGGCGACGAAAGAAGGCATGCCCGGCTACGCGGTGCAGTGGCTGGAAATCACGGGACCGCTCGACGACGAACGCGCCACCAGCGGTTACAAACTACTGTTCGGCGACCTGCCGATGCGCAAGCTCGGCGAAGGCGAAAAAGGCGGCGTGCCGCTCGAGAGGGTGGAGCCGTACAAACCACCGCCGGTGGGCGGGGCGACTTCCTTCGCGGGTCCGTTCGGGTTCCTGCGCAGTCCCGTCGTCAACGTGAATGTCGAAGTGGTCTCGAAGGCGCCGCGGCGCGACGCCGAGCGGTTGCTGCGCAAGTTCGTCGAAGCTGCTTACCGGCGCCCGGTCGTCGAGTCCGAAGTGCAACGGTTCCTCGGGTTGTTCGAGCGCGAGTTCGCACTGGGCTCGGGCTTCGCGCGCTCGATGCTCACCGCCTACACGGGCGTGCTGGTGTCGCCCGGCTACGTATACGTCGATGAAAAGCCCGGCAAGCTCGACGACTGGGCACTCGCGACGCGCCTGTCGCTGTTCCTCTGGAACTCCACGCCCGACACCGCGCTGCGCGCCCGCGCGGCGCGCGGCGAGTTGCGCAAGCCCGAGGTGCTGCGCGCCGAGACCGCGCGGCTGCTCGCGGATCCCAGGTCGCGCCGCTTCGTCGACGCGTTCACCGACTACTGGCTCGACCTGCGCAAGATCGACGACACGTCGCCGTCGGCGACCATCTACAACGACTACGAACTCGACGAGCCGCTCAAGACCGCCGCGCTGGAAGAGACGCAGCTGTTCTTCGCCGAACTGCTGCGCGCGGATCTGCCGGCGCGCAACGTCGTGGCCTCGGATTTCACCTTCCTGAACGAGCGTCTCGCGCGGCACTACGGCATTCCCGACGTCGTGGGGGCGAAGATGCGCCGCGTCGCGCTGCCGCAAGGCAGCGAGCGCGGTGGTCTGATGACGATGGCGAGCGTGCTCAAGGTCACCGCGAACGGCACGACGACCTCGCCGGTGCTGCGCGGCCACTGGATCACCGAGCGCATCTTCGGCATCGAGACGCGCCCGCCGCCGCCGAACGTGAAGGCCGTCGAGCCGGACATCCGCGGCGCGGTGACGATCCGTCAGCAGCTCGCCAAACATCGCGAGCATCCGAGCTGCGCGTCGTGCCACATCAAGATGGATCCGCCGGGGTTCGCGCTCGAAAGTTTCGACGTGATGGGCGCGCGCCGCGACCGTTACCGCGCGGTCGCCGACAACGTGAAGCCTGTTTCCGGCTTCGGCCTGAACGGCCAGGCCTTCGCGTTCCACTACGGACTGCCGGTCGACGCGTCCGGCGAACTGCCCGACGGGCGCGAGTTCCGCGACATCAGCGAGTTCAAGCGCCTCATCGCGAGCGACGAAAAGTCGATCGCGCGCAATCTCGCGAAGCAGCTGATCGTCTACGGGACCGGCGCGCCGGTGCGTTTCACCGATCGCGACGAGCTCGAGCGGATCCTCGAACGCGCCAGCACGCGCCAGTACGGCGTGCGCACGCTCGTCGAGGAAATCGTCCACAGCGAATTGTTCCAGTCCAAGTGACGCCGAACGGAGCAGACCCCAGATGACCCGGAAATTCCGCGCTCCCTTCATGGCCACGCGTCCCGCGCTGTCGCGTCGCCGTTTCCTGCAGGGCACGGGCGTCGCGATGGCGCTGCCGTTCCTCGATGCGATGCATCCGCGTGTCGTGCGCGCCGCGACCGCGACGCGCGACGCCACACCGCGCCGCATGTTCGGCATCTGCAACAACCTCGGCCTGCGACCGGACCTGTTCTTCCCGACGAGCACGGGCCGCGACTACGAGCTGTCGCCGCTGCTCAAACTACTCGAGGCGCACCGCAACGACTTCACGGTGATCAGCGGCGTCTCGCACCCGAACGTCGATGGCGGCCACCCGGCGGACATCGCTTTCCTGACCGCCGCGCCGCACCCGGCGAGCAGCTCCTTCCGGAATACGATCTCGCTCGATCAATTCGTCGCCGAACGCATCGGCACGTTGACGCGTTTCCCGTCGCTCACGCTCTCGGTCAATGGCGCGGTCCGCGGCCTTTCGTGGACCGGCGCAGGCGTCGCGATTCCGCCCGAAGAGAGCGCGGTCGATGTCTTCAACCAGCTCTTCCTGCAGGGCACGCCCGAGCAGATCGAAGCGCAGGTACACAAGCTCGACACCGGGCGCAGCATCCTCGACACGGTGGCGGAGCAGGCGAAGGTGCTGCAGCGGGACGTCGGCGCGCGCGATCGCAGCCGGCTCGAACAGTACTTCACGAGCGTGCGCGACCTCGAGCACCGGCTGCAGGAATCGCGCG
This sequence comes from Pseudomonadota bacterium, assembly GCA_023423065.1. Classification (GTDB taxonomy): domain Bacteria; phylum Pseudomonadota; class Gammaproteobacteria; order Steroidobacterales; family Steroidobacteraceae; genus CADEED01. The sequence continues at coordinate 42,698 of JAFAGC010000012.1, read as the reverse complement.
AGTGGGAGCGCAAACCCAAGCCCGTGGTCAAGGCCGCCGCGCCGGCGGAGATCGGCAATGCCGCGCAGTACATGGACAAGGTGAAGGCCATGTACGACCTCACGCGCCTGGCGTTCGAAACCGACTCCACGCGCGCGGTCACGCTCATGTTGAACAGCGTCGCGACGCCGGTCATCACGCTGCCCGGCGAGACCATCACCGACAGCTATCACAACCTTTCTCACCACGGGAAAGCCGACGACAAGCTCGGCCAGCTCAAGGTGCTGGACGAGTGGCACATGAAGCTGCTCGCGAAGCTGTTCGGCGAACTGAAGGCCGTGAACGAGGGCGGCGAGACGCTGCTGGATCGCACGATGATCCTCTACGGTTCGAACCTCGGCGACGCCAATGCGCACTCGACGGTCAATCTACCCACGCTGTTCGCGGGCGGCGGATTCCGCCATGGCCAGCATCTCGCGTTCGACCGGGCGCAGAACTATCCACTTCCGAACCTGTTCGTTTCGATGCTTCAGCGCCTGGGTCTCGAAGAGGAGAAGTTCGCCTCGTCGACCGGCACGATGCGCGGGCTCGAGATGGCATGAAACGCCGCATCGCGATTCCATGGCTCGTGCTGCTGATCGGCGCCGCTTCCGCTGCGTACGCGGAGGAGATCGCGATCGACTTCGAGCAGACCGAAATCGGCAAGCCCGTGCCGAAGTGGACGGAGAAGGGCGTCACCTTCGAGCTGGCCGGTCCGCCCACCAGGAGCAAGGCGGTCGGGCGAGTGATGTTCTTTCCGCACATCGACACGAACCGCAAGGGCATCCTGAACGCGATGGCGACCGAGCAGGCGATCCCGGTGGTCGCGAAATTTCCGAAGAACGCGTCGTCCGTGACGGTCGTGTTCTGGGGCTCGACCGGCTGTCCGGCGCTGCTCGAGGCGCTCGACGAGAATGGCGCGGTCGTCGACCAGGCATCGGTCGACGCCGTGCCGGGCCGCAATGCTCCGGGCGATCCCATCCCGTTCCTGACGCTCAACGTGAAGGCGCCGCGAATCGCGGCCATCCGCTTCAGCGGGCCACGCAACGGCGAATTCCTCGCCGCGGACGAGATCCGCTTCACGACCGCGCAGTGAGCGCGCGGCGGCCTGAGTGGTTAGCCGCCCGCGCCCCGGCCGCTCAGCACTCGATCATCGCCTTGATCACCGCGGATTCCGGCTTCAACCACTGAGCGATCGTCGCCGGAAAATCGTGCAGCGGCGCACGATGCGTGCGCAGCGCGGCGGTGGGAATCTTCCCCGCGCGCATGCTCTGGAGTACGAGGTCGAAATCCTCGGCCGTCGCGTTGCGGCTGCCCATGAGCGTGATTTCCCGCTTGTGGAAGTCGGGATCGGAGAACTTGATGTCGGCGCTCACCACCGAGACGAGGACGTAGGTGCCACCGTGGGCGATGTACCGGAAGCCGTTCTCCATCGCCTGCGGATTGCCGGTGGCATCGAAGGCGATGTCGAACAACTCGCCCTCCGTGAGTGAGGCCAATTTCGCGAGGAGATCGTCGGAAAGCGCGAGAACGTTCGGAATCCCGAGCTTGTCGCGACAGAAGGCGAGGCGCTCGGGCCTCGAGTCGATCACGGTCACCTGGCCGCCGCGCAATTTCGAGAACAGCGCGCAGGCGATCCCGATCGGGCCGCTCCCGGAAACCACGACCCGTTGACCCGGCTTGACGCCCGCACGGCGCACGGCGTGCGCGCCGATCGCCAGGAACTCGATCATGGCCGCTTCTTCGAGGGTTATTCCGCGGGCCGAGAAGACGAATCCTTCAGGCACGCAAACGTATTGGGCGAGCCCGCCATCGCGGTGCACGCCCAGGACGGAGAGCGACGTGCAGCAGTTCGAACGGCCCTTGCGACAGGCGCCGCATACGCCGCAGGAAATGTAGGGCACGACATACACCGGGTCGCCCGGCTTCAGCGCCGATCCCTCCGGCGACTCGACCACCTCTCCCGAGAATTCGTGGCCCATCACGCGTGGATAGGACAGGTACGGCTGGACTCCGCGAAAGATGTGCATGTCCGTGCCGCACACACCGACGCGTCTCACGCGCACGAGAACCTCGCCCGGGCCTGGCACGGGGATCGGTCGCTGCTCGACGATCAGCGAACCCGGTCGCGGGCAAACCACCACATCCATCAAGGCGTCGTTCATGCTGCCGCTTCGCGCTTATGAAAGTGGGTAGCATATATAAAAGCGCCTCTTGGCAAGGTTCTCGCGGGATGCCAGTTCTGGGATGTCGCCGCCGCCGGGCGCCCGGATGACTATCCACCTTGCCACAGGCCTGCGAACAGCTTGACCAGGTGTCGGCCGTACTTCCCGGTTTCGGTCCCGCTCGCCGCCGCGATCGAGTAGACGAACACGACCGCGATGAACACGGTCGCCGCCAGGGCCGACCATTTCATGGCGCGTCCCCAGTTCACCCGCTTGTGCTTGTTGCGGATGAAGAACTCCGCGACCAGCAGGTTGGGCACGAAGAAGAAATACGCCACCGCATAATCGAACCACCCGCGAGCTCCGTTCTGGCCGATGCCGACGCCGCCGGCCAGGTCTTCCCAGGCCCGGAACTCGAGATCGAAGATCCACGAACCGAGCACCATCGCGAACAGGCGAATGGCCCACGCGCGGTGCAGATCGAATCGCTTCGCGCGAGCGTGCACGTAGGCCATCACGGCGCTCAGCATCATCACTGCGCCCCAGATGGCGAACGCGATGTGATCCCAGGTGCCGGTATGGTGCGCGAGGATGAATGACAGCCCACCGACCCCCGCCAGCAGGCCGGCCGTCACGTAGACGCGGCCGGTCCAGCGATGCACGAGGGGATGGCGCGCGCGGATCTTTGCGGAAAAAAGTATCGGCCAGGCGAGCACCAGCACGGCGCCCATGAAGTAGTGCATGCCGATGCCGATGCTCGCGACCCACTCGGAGGGCTCCAACGGAGTCCCCGAAAACAGTCCGCTCCATTGATGGAAATTCGCGAACGTGACGCCGAAGGCCCGCAACAGGATGTAGCTGCCGAATATCCCGAGGCCGACCAGCGCGGCAATGTAGAAAACGCGGCCGGTCCATCTGAACGCGGCGTCCCTGGACGGGTTCATGGGGGATTTCCGGATGACTGCGGTATTCACGAGGGTCCTCACTTGCGTGCGCCGGACGATCCGGCGCGTCCAGCATCCGCCGCCGTGCGCTTTCAGGTCTTGAGGAACTCCTGAGGTTTTTCGCAGGTTGATGAGAAAAGGGGCCGGGAAGCCCGGACCGCGGTCGCGGCCTCTACATATACTTGTCGGGCGGGGAATGACCCCGGAGACCGGGCCGCCCCCAGCTGTGACGAAGACCTTGGCTTTCGACGACGTGGTCGTCGACTTCGCAGGCCGGCGACTGATCCGCGGCGGCATCGAGCAGACATTGGAACCCAAGGCCTTTGCGGTACTGGTCCTGCTCATCGGTTCGCCCGGCCGGGTGTTCACCCGCGACGAGATCCTCGATTCGGTCTGGGGTCACCGGCATGTGACCCAAAGCGTGCTGAACCGGATCATGAGCATGCTGCGACAGGCGCTGGGCGAGGATGCGCATCATCCGCGCCTGCTTCGAACCGTGCATGGGGTCGGCTATCGATTCGATATGCCAGCGACGGAGACGGCGACGCCGGGGGCGCCTCATCTCGAAGCGAAGGCGGAACCGGTCCGGCGTCCCGGGTTCGGAGTCGGCATCGCCGCCATCGCCGCGGCCGCCTTCCTGATCCTCGGCATCTCGTGGCTGATCCGGAGTGACTCGAACCCGAAACCCGGGCTTGCATCCGCAACGAATCAACCCTCGCTGGCGGTGCTGCCGTTCGCCGATCTGTCCGCGAGCCGCGACCAGGAATATCTCGCCGACGGCCTCGCCGAAGAAATCCTCAATCAGCTCGCGCAGGTGCCTGCGATCCGCGTGGTCGGGCGCTCGTCCAGTTTCTCGTTCAGGGGCGGGAAAGACGACCTGCGGGTGATCGGTCGGAAGCTGGGAGTCACGCATCTGCTCGAAGGCAGCGTGCGCAAGGCAGGGGATCGGCTCCGGGTCACCGCGCAGCTCATTCGCACGGACGATGGAACGCATCTGTGGTCGAAGACCTACGCGCGGGAATTGCGCGACGTGTTCGCGGTGGAGGACGAGATCTCGCGCGACGTGGCGCGGGCGCTGAGCGTGACGCTCGACGTGACGACGTTCAACCGGGAGCAGGGCGGCACCACGAACATCGAAGCCTACGAGCGTTACCTGCGCTGGCGCAGCACCGTCATGCAGGAGCTCTTCGACTTCGAACACAGTCGCGAGCGCCTGCAGCTCGCACGCGAGATGGTCGCGCTCGATTCGCAGTGCATTCTGTGTCTCGATGCGTTGGCGCAGTCGTTGAATGCGATGGCGCAGGCCGTCGACGTCACTCAGGCCGAAAAATTGCGCGCGGAGGCGGCGGAAGTCCGCGCGCGTATCGTGCGCACGGCGCCGGAGAGCTGGGTCGCGAAGCGCGACCGATCCAACGAGTTGTGGCGGGAAGGCAAACGTGCCGAAGCGATCGCCCTCGCGAAAGAAATCGCCGACACCGGACCCCAGACCAAGGAACGTGTCTGGGACTATGCATACATGATCTACGCCGTCGGTCACCTGAACGACACGATCGCCCTGGTCGAACAGGTGCGCGCGGTCGAGCCGACGGCGATCTTCCTGTCACGCGACCTGCAGTTCGACTACACCGCGGCGCGCCGTTTCGACGACGCCGAGGCCGAATACCAGCGCGGACTGAATCTGCAGGGCAGCCAGATCGAGCCTCACTTCGTCGCGTTCTTCCGCCAGCTCGCGGGCAAGCGGCCCGGCGGTCTTCCGGAACTGCGCGCACTCCACGACGAGCTGGTGAGGAGCGGTCGCTTCACTTCCCCGTTTCTGCGGCAACTGGGCGACGTGCTGGGCGACCGTGAGGCGATGCTCGCACTGGCGCGCAAGTCGCTCGGGAATCCCGCGCGCGGCATGGGAGGCGACTCGGAATTCGTCATGTTCGTGGCCGACGCATTGGGCGATGCCGATCTCGCGGTGGCCGCGATGCGCAAGACGCTGGAGTCCATCGACGGATTCCAGGACCGCGCCATGGCCCAATACGCGTACGTGTTGTTCTGGAACGCGCCGTATTCGGACGCGCGCGCGCACCCGGATTTCAAGCGGCTGCTGATCGAAGCCGGCGTGGCCGACTACTGGCGGCAGACCGGCAAATGGGGCGACGGCTGCCGGCCCGTGGGCGCGGACGACTTCCAGTGCGAGTGATCGCGCTCTAGCCACCACACTCCGACGCGGAACAGGAAGCCGTGATCACGAAGTGCTGCACGGTCGGCTCGAATTCGAGCAGGAAGTCGCGGTCCTCGGGGTAGTACTTGGCCTTGAGCAGATCGTCGCCGGCGAAGGCGCGGATCGCGTCTTCGGACTCCCAATGCGAGAGGGTCAGGAAGTGAGTGACGTCGCCTTCGTCGCGGCGCATGACGAAGACGTCGAGGTTTCCCGGCACCGACCGATAGTCGGGCAGTGCGCGGACCTTGAGGAATTCCTCGTATTCGTCCGCCTTCGCCAGTTTCGTTCGCCCATGCCAGATGCGGCAGATCATGAGTCGAAGATATCGCCGAAGCACGGCCGCGGTGACCAGTTGTTCTTGATCTGGAATTAGGCCGACTTATGGACGCGTGCGCCTGCCGCGGGCCATAGTCCCTACGGCCCATTGCTGCCTCGACAGGGCGCCTGCAAGCTGCCCGCCCGACGAGCGTGAGATGCTCATATGGAAGTGGCACTCGCGAGCAGGTTGCTCGCGGCAACGATCCTGTCGCTCGCGGCCCTGGATGTCGCCGCGCAGGAAGCGGGCGAAGAGCAGCAGGAGCGCAGCAAGGGCCTGCCGGACTGGGGCGAGTGGACATTCAACTTCGATGCCGGCTTCGGTGGATTCGACTTCCACGATTCGCTGTATCGCAATCCACACGAGGATCCTTCCGGCAACCTGAGCGACGACTGGCTCGAAATGTTCGTGAGGCCCGCGATCTCGCTGGACGTTCCTCTCGAATCGAAGGGCGTGTTCTTCGGCAAGCTCAGTGCGGTGGGCGCGCGCAATTTCGGCACGCCTCCCTCGGTCGTCGGAGAAGAAGCTTCCTCGTTTCTGACCGAGGATCTCCACGTCGGCTGGCGCTCGGGCAAGTCGCTCGGCATCGGCGAGGATGCGCTCGAATTCACGCTCGGGCGCGCGCCCTTCCGGCTCGGACGCGGCCTCCTGGTGTGGGACGGCGCCGGCGACGGCGGCAGCCGCGGAGGATACTGGAGCGGTGCGCGCCGGGCCTGGGAAGCCGCGGCCATCGGGCAGTTCAAGGCGAAGGGCAATACGTTCCAGCTGTTCTACCTGGATCGCGACGAGCTGCCCGAACACGACACGGGCACGAAGCTGTGGGGAGCTAACTACGAGCTCGCGCTCGCGGGCGACACCACGACCATCGGCCTCACGTACCTCGAGCTGGACTCGAGCAGGGCCCCGCTGCGCGACGGCATGTCCGTTTACAACGGCCGCCTGTCCACCTCGCCGTTGCCGTCGTTGCCGGAACTCACGTTCCATCTCGAATACGCCCAGGAAGACAACGGCTCCGCGCTGAGCGCCGAGACGTATTCGGCGCAGGTCTCGTACAAGCTCTCCGGTGTACGCGGGTCGCCCCAGGTCTTCTACAGATACGCGTTCTTCGAAGGCGACGATCCGGCCACGGAGAAGAGCGAGGCGTTCGATTCGCTGTTCACCGGCTTCTACGACTGGGGCACCTGGTGGCAAGGCGAGATCGCGGGCAACTTCCTGTTGGCGAACTCGAACCTCATCTCGCACGAGCTGCGCCTGCACGTGACGCCGCACAAGGATCTCAGCGGCGGATTCATCTTCTATGACTTCCGGCTCGACCAGCCGGCCTCGTTCGGCGAAGGCGTGACCTCCGACAGCGTAGGCGTCGAGATCGACGCCTACGCCGACTGGAACATCAACTCCAACTTCACGGCCACCTTCGTGCTCGCGTACATGGACCCGGACGATGCGCTGGACCAGGCCACGGGCCGCACGAATTCGTACCGCTACGCGATGGTGTACCTCTCGTACTCCTATTGATCGCGACTACGGCGTCGGTGGCTCGGCGCAGGCGTCCACCGGGCATTCCTCTTCCGGCACCGGGTGCAGGCTCCATCCGCGATCGCCGCCGCTCGGTTCGAGCCTCGCGAGGTGATAGCTGGAGGTGCTCACGTCGACGTATCCGGTCCAGGTGAATGGCTCGAGTTCTTCGTCGCCTTCGCCGAAATTCTGATGCAAGTGGAATCCGCCGCCCGATCCGGAAAGGAGTCCGGCACTCCCGTCGTCATCGAAGATGGACAGGATTGCGTGGATATCGACGTACGCATCGTCCACCTTCAGGCCGTCGCTGGAATAGCGGCGGTCCACCGAGACCGAATCGTTCGAGGTCGCCTGCATGTCTCCGGCGCTGAAGTCGTCGGCAAAGGTGATCTCGATCTCTTCGGAACGGAAGTCGTCGTTGAGAAAGCCCTGGACGTTCGCGTGCACCGTGCCGTTGAAGTAGTCGCGGCTCACGTGCAGCGTGACCGTGCCGATGCCCCAGACCTCCGGAAAGTCGTACTCGACCATGTACGCGCCGCGGTCCGGGTCCGTGTCGTCGTTGCTTTCGTAGCATTCGTCCCAGGACTCGGAGATCACGTGATGCCCGAGCGGCAGCGGCCCATTCGTCGTCATCATGACGCCGTCGAGGGACAGGCCTCCGTACGATCCGATGTGACAGGGTTGCGGCGGTCCGGAATCGAGCGGGAACCCGAGACGCACGGGCGCCGGCGCGGCAAATCCGGCGACGCCGGTGAACGGGCCCGTGATCATCTGCGCGACGGTGAACAACATGTTGCCGTAGCCGCTGGCGTACGCCCAGTCGTCGTTCTGGTCGTCGTCGGACGGATCGAGGTGCCAGTCGATCTCCTCGACCGTGAGGCAGCCGTCGTTGCTCGTGACGGTGCCGCTCGCGTTGCTGATGACGACGTAGTAGCAATCGTCGTTCTGCGACAGGAACAGGTTGGTGACCAGCAGGAAGGGTTCGGGACCCGTCTTCACCACGGTGCCGGAGGAGCGGCGCCACTCGTAGGTCAGGTCGTTGCCCGAGGCCGCGACGAACATCATGGCCGAACCGTGTTCGAGCGCGACCGGGTTGTTGGGATGTCGCGCGATGGCGGGCGCGGACGGCGGATTGCCGGCCGTGACGGTCACGCTGACCGAGTCGACGTGCGTCGCGCCGCGATCGTCGGTGGCGGTGAGGCTGAAGGCGAGCGTCGCCGCCGCGTCCGGCGCCGTGAAACTTGCGCTCGCGCTGTTGCCATCGGTCAGCGCTACCGCGGGACCCGATGTCTGGGCCCACGCATAACTCGCGATCGTGCCGTCCCCGTCGGTCGCAGAGCCGGTGAGGGAAACGGCGGCGCCCGCGGACACGGTCTGGTCGGCGCCGGCATTCGCGGTCGGCGGGATGTTGACCGCTTGCGGTGGATTGGGGCTCGGCGGTTCCGGCGCCGCGTCCTCGCCGCCGCTGTTCAGACAGCCTCCCAGGATCAGGGCCAATACCGGCACGACGAGTCGCGCCGTCCATCCACTCGACATATTCATCGCATCACTCCCCAAACTACGCCGTAGGTGCCGTTACAGACGTAGTCGGGGAGGAAAACGGCTCATCGTGAAGTCATCTACTTGATCAGGCCGGCCACCGGCTGCGTGGCGCGCCGGGCGGAGTCGTATACCGCGAGCAGGGTCGGATGATTGATCTTCTTCACGGCGGCCTCCGTCACCTGGACCTCGCACTTGTCCACATTGGCGCGAGAGGCGAGGCTGCCGTGATCGAGACGGTCGCAAACCCGGGCCGCGGCCGCTTCGATCCGCTTCAGCAGGCGCGAAGCGTCGGCCATCTCGTCGATGCGCAGATCCGCGTACGCAACCGTGACGTCGGGGCCCGTGGTGTCCTCGGCGTGGGCGGGTGTGGCGAGCTGCAATGCGGCAGCGGCGCAGAGCAGGATGGCGAGAAACGTTCCGGAACGGTTGCGGGTCGATGTGAACATGGATTTTCTCCCGAATGAAGTTGGTGAATGTTCGAGCCCACGTGGGCCCTCATTCATCAAGACAAGGTTTTCGGGCCAAACCCGACATTCGATTCGCGGACGGCTAAGCTAGGCGCTGGAATCAATCCCGTGGCCGAACTGACTCAACTACTTCAACGGCTCCAGGCGGGCGAACCCGGGGCGCGCGAGGCGCTGTTCGCCGCCGCGTACCCGGGGTTGCAGCAGCTCGCGCACGCGCGGCTGCGGGCCGGCGGGCGCAACACGTTGCTCGACACGCGCAGCCTGGTGCACGAGTCCTATCTACGTTACGTGCAGGGCGGGCAGTTGCGCGCCGACGACCGGAGGGCGTTCTTCGCATACGCGTCGCAGATCATGCGGTCGGTCGTCGTGAACCAGGTCCGCGAGCGGGCTGCCCAGAAGCGCGGCGCCGACTGGCGGCCGGTCACGCTGTCGACGAAGATTTCCGAGCAGGTCGCCGAGGGCGACGACGTCATTCTGAAAGTGCACGAGGCGCTCGAGTCCCTCGAGCAGGTCGATGCGCGGCTCGCGCAGGTCGTCGAGATGCGGTACTTCGGGGGTTACAGCGAGCTGGAGATCGCCGAGACGCTCGAAGTCACCGAGAGAACCGTGCAGCGCCTGTGGTTCAAGGCGCGCATGATGTTGCTCGCGACGCTGCAGCACGCCTAGGACGCGCGTAATGGCACTGACAACCCGACAGATGGCGCGCCTGAGCGAGCTGCTCGACAGCTCGCTGCCGCTGCCGACGGAACAGCGGCGCGCCTGGCTCGACTCCCTGTCCGGCGAAGACCGTTCGCTCGTCGAGAACCTGCGCGAAATCCTGCTCGCGGACGATCCGGAATCCGGCGCGCTCGGTTCGATCCGGCCGATCGCGCCCGCGTTCGAGCGGCGCGCCGGGGAACGACTGGGCGCATACGAACTACTCAGTCCGCTCGGCTCGGGCGGCATGGCGGAAGTGTGGCTGGCGCGCCGCGCCGACGGAGTTTTCGAGCGGCAGGTGGCGCTGAAGATTCCGCGACTGCGCCAGGTGCCGGAGGAAATGGCGCAGCGATTCGCGCAGGAATGCCGGATCCTCGCGACGCTCGAATGCCCGGGCATCGCGCGGCTCTACGATGCCGGGGTGGGCGCCGGCGGCGTGCCCTACATCGCGATGGAGCGGGTGCAGGGGCAGCCGCTCCTCGACTGGTGCGCCGCGCGCGGGCTCGACACGGCCGCGCGCGTGGAACTCTTCGCGCGGATACTCGATGCCGTGGGACGCGCGCACGCTCGCGGCATCGTGCATCGCGACCTCAAGCCTTCCAACATTCTCGTGTCGGAGTCGGGCGAACCTTGCCTGCTGGATTTCGGCGTGGCCGGGTTGCTCGAGACCACCCCCGATCGTCCCTCGCTCACGCGCACCTATGGGCGCGCATTGACGCCCGAATACGCGAGCCCCGAGATGCTGCGTGGCGAGGCCATCGACATACGCAGCGACATCTACTCGCTGGGTGTGGTGCTGCACGAAATGCTCACGGGTGTACGCCCCGTCCGGCCGGACGGCGTCGAGAAGCAAAGTTTGACGCCGGGATTGCGAGCGATCCTCGACGAGGCGCTGGCGCCGGCGCCCGCGGATCGCTTCGCGGACGCCACGGTTTTCGCGGCGGCCCTGCGCGCCTCGGGTCCGGTGGCCTGGGAGCGAAAGCCGAGGTTCCGCGTGATGCAGGTGGCCGCCGCCGCGCTGCTGGTCGGTCTCGCCGGCGTGGCGACTTACTACTGGATGAACCGCGACGTCGCGGGCGCGAGTTCCGCCCAGGCCACGCCTCCGGAGCGCGCCCAGGCGACGATCGCCGTCCTGCCGTTCGAGGACCTGAGCGAAGGACGCGATCACAGCTATCTGTCCGATGGACTCGCCGAGGAGCTCATCGACCTGCTCACGAAGGTGCCGAAGCTGCGCGTCACGGCGCGCGCATCGTCGTTCGCCTTCCGCGACGGCACCGCCGATCTGTCCACCATCGCGCGCCGGCTCAACGTCGATCACCTGCTCGAGGGCAGCGTGCGCACCTCGGGACAGCGCCTGAAGTTCACCGTCCAGCTCGTGCGTGCGAGCGATGCGACCGTGGTCTGGTCCCAGACCTACGATCGGGAGATGAAGGACGTCTTCGAGATCCAGGAAGACGTGGCGTCCGCGGTGGTGGCCGCGCTCAAGTTGCACGTTCTCGATGGCGGCGGCGTCGAGTCGGAGCGTCGCACCGGGAACGTGCGCGCATACGCGGAATACCTGCTCGGGCGCCAGTACCGCGACGGAGCCTCGCGCGAGCGCAACGAACGGGCGAAGGCGGCCTTCGAGCGCGCCGCGGAGCTCGATCCCGGCTTCGCGCCGGCGCGTGCCGGCATCGCGCTGGCCGCGGCCGACATCGCCGGGGCGACGATGTCGAACGAACCGTACGACCTGGCGCTCACCGAGGCCGAGCGGGCGATGGCGCTCGCACCGCGCCTGACCGAGGCATACGTGGCGCGCGCGCAGGTACGGATGGGACGCAACTGGGATTTCGTCGGCGCGAAGGCCGATCTCGACGTGGCGATGGGCATCGATCCCAACAACATCGAGCTGCTGCAGGCATACGCGAGCTACTCGTGGATGACGGGCAACCTCGACGATGCGCTCGAGATCCAGCGGCGCCTGGTGGTCCTCAATCCGCTCGCGAGCAAGACCTGGGACTGGCTCGGGCTGATACTGATGGATTCGCGCGACCTCGCGGGAGCGCGCGAGGCGTTCGCGCGCTCGGCCGAGCTCTCGCCTTACTCGGACTACCGCTATCTACTCAACACGCTCGTCGAACTGCACGCCGGCAACGACGCCGAGGCGCTGCGCCTCGCGCGGGCGAATCCCATCCCTGACTTTCGCGACTACGCGGTGGCGCTGGCGGCTTTTTCCGCCGGACAAGCCGCCGAATCGGAGGCCGCGCTGCAACGGCTCACCGCTCGCTCCGCCGACCAGGCGGCGGCCCAGATCGCCATCATTCATGCGTGGAAGGGGAATCGCGAAAAAGCGTTCGAGTGGCTCGAGAAGGCCGTCGCCCTGCGCGATCCGGGCCTCTTCGGCATGCAGTACCGCCCGGAATTCGACGAGATGAGGGACGATCCGCGCTTCGAACGCGTGCTGCGGATGATGAACGTCGGCAAGTGAATGCGGGGCCGGGGTTCGCGCCCCTTTCCGTTGAAAACTACAAGTGTCATAGTCAGGCCTTGTTACCCGCCGCGCGCGTTTTATTTTCGCGAAGCTGCAACCCGGGGGCAGGGCAGGCCGTCATAGACGAATGCTCGCGGCCGCCGGCGCCGAAAAACACGATAACCGGGAGACAGATACGCGAATGATCGAGCTGCAGGGGGTTCACAAGTCATATCGAACCGGTGATCAGTCGGTACACGTTTTGAAAGGCGTGGACCTGACAATCCGCGAAGGGGAACTGGTCTCGATCATGGGATCGTCCGGTTCGGGAAAATCCACCCTGCTGAACATCCTCGGCATCCTCGATTCGTTCGATCAGGGCACCTACCTGCTGGCGGGCGAGGCGGTCAGGAGCATGGGGGAAACCCAGGCCGCGCAGTTGCGCAACCGGCTGCTGGGGTTCGTGTTCCAGTCCTTCAACCTGCTGCCCTTCAAGAACGCCGCCGAGAACGTGGCGCTGCCGCTCTACTACCAGGGCGTCGGCCGCAGGGAGCGCAACTATCGCGCCGAGCAGATCCTCGACATGGTCGGCCTGTCCGAGCGCAAGCATTTCATGCCGAACCAGCTCTCGGGCGGTCAGAAGCAGCGCGTCGCCATCGCGCGCGCCCTGGTCACGAAGCCGAAGGTGATCCTCGCCGACGAGCCCACCGGCGCACTCGACAGCCGCACGACGCAGGAAATCATGGAGCTGCTCAAGGAGGTCCACCGGCTCGGCAACACGCTGGTCATCGTGACTCACGAGCAGGACATCGCCGATCAGACCGAACGACAGATCGTTCTCAAGGATGGCGTCGTCGCTTCATCCCAGCGACGCACGACTCACGTGGAAGCCGCGACCGCTGAAGAGCTGGAGCAGTAGAGGTGTTCGACGGCCTGCAGGAAATCCTGTTCACGCTCAAGCAGAACAAGCTGCGCACGGTGCTGACCGCGTTCGGCGTTTTCTGGGGCATCTTCATGCTGGTGCTGTTGCTGGGCGCGGGGCGCGGCATGCAGAACGGCGTGTACGAGGACTTCGGCTCGGACGTGCTCGACTTCATCATCGTCTGGACCGGCGACACCAGCGTGGCCTATCACGGCATGGGGCCGGGACGCAGGATCCAGTTCAAGCTCGAGGACATCGAGGCCGTCCGCAAGCAGGTCTCCGGTATCCGGGTGATTTCACCGGAGCGCTTCGCGGAGAACGCCAACGTCACTTACGGACGCAAGTTGAGCAACGGCCAGGTCCTCGGCGTTCCGGACGAGTACTTCCGGATCAAGGAGGATGTGCCGTTCAACTTCGGACGCAAGGTCAATCCGCTGGATCTCGACGAAACCCGCAAGGTCGTCGTGATCGGCAGCGCCGTCGCCGAACGGCTGTTCGACAAGGGCGAGGACCCTGTCGGCAAGTACGTGAAGGTGAAGGACACCGTCATGAAAGTCGTCGGCGTCTTCCACGACAAGGGTAACCGCGGCCAGAACTCGCAGCGCGTGATGATGCCGCTGTCGACGATGGAGATGCTGTACGGCGGCGGCCGGATCACCAACACCATCTGGGTGAGGCCGCAGCCGGGCGTCGACGGCTTCGAACTCGAGAAGAAGGTGATCGACGTGCTCAAGCGGCGGCACGATGTCTCGCCCGACGACAAGCGCGGCATCAACTCCTTCAACATGGCCATGCCCGCGCGCAACGTGAACGGTCTGTTCATCGGCATCAACGTGTTCATCTGGTTCGTCGGTCTCGGCACGCTGACCGCCGGCATCGTCGGCATCAGCAACATCATGATCATCACGGTCAAGGAGCGTACGAAGGAGATCGGCATCCGCAAGGCGCTCGGCGCGACGCCGTTCCACATCGTGAGCACCCTGCTGCTCGAGTCGACGCTCGTGACGGGTTTCGCCGGCTACCTCGGCCTGGTGTTCGGCGTGGGCCTGCTCGAGCTCGTGGCATTCGGCCTGCGCAGCTCCGGCGCCCAACTACCATACTTCGTCAATCCGAGCGTCGACTTCCAGGCCGCGATCACCGCGATCGTGCTGCTGGTCGTGGTGGGCGTGCTCGCGGGGCTCATGCCCGCGCTGCGTGCGGCGAAGATCACGCCCACCGAAGCCATGCGCGCCGACTAGGAGCCACCATGATCGACGTCGAAAAATGGCGGGAGATCTTCAGCACGCTGCGCCGTCACAAGCTGCGCACCGCGCTCACCGCGTTCGGCGTGTTCTGGGGCATCTTCATGCTCACCGTGCTGATGGGTGCGGGACGGGGCCTGCAGAAGGGCGTCGACGAGGGTTTTCCGCGCGTCACGAACACCGTGTGGATCTGGTCGCAGGGGCCGACGCAGCTACCCTTTCAGGGAATGCCGATCGGCCGGCAGGTCGTGTTCAAGCCCGAGTACACCGACATCATCAAGAAGAACGTCCCGAGCGTCGGGCGTATCGAGGGACAGAACTCGGTCGGCGTCTGGGGCGGCAGCGCGCCCTACACGGTGCACGGATCGCGCAACGGCGCCTTCAGCATCCAGGGCGGATTCGCCGGCATCGAGGACGTCAACGCGCTGCGCATCGTGTCGGGTCGTTCTCTCAACGAGTTCGACGAGCAGCAGCGCCGCAAGGTGGCCGTCATCGGCCAGCGCGTGCGCGACCAGCTGTTCGCGGCCGGCGAAAGCCCGCTCGGCGCGGAGATCACGATCAACGGCATCAGCTTCCAGGTGATCGGCGTCTTCGAGTCCATGGAAGACGGCAACCAGCAGCAGGAAGAAGAGCGCATCTATCTACCGAACGGGACGCTCCGGTACGCGTTCAACCAGACAGGCCGGATCGGCAGTTTCGTCGTGATTCCGAAGCCCGGCGTCCACGCGCGCGAGGCCGAGAACGACGTGAAGGCGTATCTCGCGCAGATCAACAAGGTCCACCCGGACGACAAGGGTGTGTTCGGCAGCTTCAACCTGCAGGACCAGTTCGAGAAGGTGCAGGGGCTGTTCACCGGGATCAACGTGTTCAGCTGGGTGGTCGCCATCGGCACCATCTTCGCGGGCGCGGTCGGCGTCGGGAACATCATGCTGATCGTGGTGAAGGAAAGGACGCGCGAGATCGGGCTGCGCAAGGCGCTCGGCGCCACGCCGCTGTCCATCGTCGCGATGATCATGCAGGAATCGCTGTTCATCACGGCGGTCGCGGGATATGCGGGGCTGGTCGCCGGCACGCTGTTGATCGAATCGATCGGGGCGGCGATGCAGGCGGGCGGCGGCAAGGCCGGGTTCTTCGGCGCGCCCGAAGTGGAGTTCGGGACCGCGATCACCGCTCTCGTGGTGCTCGTGATCGCGGGCCTGCTGGCCTCGCTGATGCCGGCGGCCAAGGCCGCGGCCGTGAACCCGATCGTTGCCCTGCAGGACGAATAGTTAGAAGTCATCGGACAACAAAATGAAGCGAATCCTCAAGTATCTGATTCTCGGCGTCATCGGCCTCGTGTTCATCGGGACCTTCGTGTTCCTGTTCCGCAAGTCGCAGACTCCGCCGGAGGTCTTCCAGGTCGACGCGCCGGCGCGCATGGCCATCGTCAAGAAGACGGTGGCTACGGGCAAGGTGATTCCGCGCCGCGAGATCGAGGTGAAAGCGCAGGTGTCGGGCGTCGTCGAGAAGCTCTACGTGGTCGCCGGGCAGACGGTCAAGAAGGGCGCGGTCATCGCGCGCATCGCGCTGCGGCCCAACATGCTGAACGTCGCCACGGCCGAGGCGCAGTTGCTGCAGGCGCGCATCAACCTGCAGAACCAGGCCGCCGACATGCAGCGTTACCAGAAGCTGCTGGCCGACAGGGTCATCTCCGAATCGCAGTTCCGGCAGTACGAAACTAACTACAACCTGCAGAAGGAAGCGGTCACCTCGGCGGAGGACACCGTGAACCTGCTCAAGACCGGCGCGACGAAGAGCTCGGGGATGGTGTCGAACATGATTCCGGCGACCATCGACGGCACGGTGCTCGACGTGCCCAACAAGGAAGGCGCCTTCATCCTCGAGTCGAGCACGTTTCAATCCGGCACTTCGCTCGCGACGCTCGCCGACATGAACGACATGATCTTCGAGGGCCTGGTCGACGAGTCCGAGGTCGGCAAGCTCAAGCAGGGCATGGAGCTCGTACTCAACGTCGGCGCGTTGCCGGAGAAGCCGTTCAAGGCCTCGCTCGAATACATCGCGCCGAAGGGCGTGACCGACCAGGGCACGATCAAGTTCACGATCCGCGCGGCGGTGACGCTCGACGAGGCGCTGTTCCTGCGCTCCAACTACAGCGCCAACGCCGACATCGTGCTCGACAAGCGCGAAGACGTCCTCGCCATCAACGAAGCCAACCTGATCATCGAGGGCGACAAGACCTACGTCGAAGTCGAGACCGCGCCGCAGGTGTTCGAGAAACGCGAGGTCGAGACGGGCCTGTCGGACGGCATCAACATCGAAGTCATGTCGGGCCTGGACGAGGGCACGAAGATCAAGCGCCGCGTCACCTGATCAACGGCGGGCGGTCCCGACGGCGTGTGACCATCTCCGTCCCGAAATCGGGCACACGTGGCGCGGGAGGGGCTACTTCGTCGAGAATCGTGCGGTGAGCGCCAGAGCCCGTTCCTATCTGATCAAGACGAATGTCCGCGATCCGCGCGCGCAGCGTTTCGAATTCACGGCGCAGAAGACGATGTACGGCGGCAAGAACATCGCGGTCGGCGACGAGATCTTCGTCTTCGACAGCGAGAACGGAGGCGGGTCCGGGCTCGTCGCGCGCGGTGTCGTCACCGCCGCGCGGGCAATTCCGTTGAAACCCGGTCTCGAGCGGCAGACGCCGCGCGTGAGCATCGAGGTGCGCCGGACGAAACTCGCGAGCCGGCGTCTCGGGCGCGATGAACTCAAGCCGCACCGCGACTGGAACGACGGCAAGCCGCAGACCGAGCTCAACTTCAAGTTCTACCGGCAGGCCACCGACAAGATCGGCGGCATCTCCGACGCGGCCGCGAAGTTCCTGGCAAGGTTTCTCTGAAACATGCGCCCGCCGTCGGTTCGAACCACTCGTCGAAGGGCCGTCGCCGGAACCCTGGCCCTGACTGTCGCCTCGTGCGCTACTCTCGACGCGGATCCACCGGAGGTATCGATGTTCGGGTTGATCGGAAAAATCGTCGCGATGGCCGGGAAGCGGGATGAGCTCGCCGGGATCCTGCTCGAAGGCGCCGGCGAAATGCCCGGCTGCCTGAGCTATGTCGTGGCGCACGACGCCGCGGATGCCGATTCGATCTGGGTCACCGAAGTATGGGAGTCGCAGGAACATCACCGCGCTTCGCTCTCGCTGCCCGCGGTGAAGCAGGCGATCGAGCGCGCGAAGCCGCTGATCGCAAGCTTCGGGAACTTCGTGCAGACGCTGCCCATCGGCGGCCACGGCCTGCACGCCACCTGAATCGCGGCCCAAGTCAATCGCATTCGGGTGCGCGGGCACGTAGGCCAACGACCCCGTCGCTCCGCCGATCGCGCTCAGTCGTCTTCGCGCGACGCATCAACCGCGCCGGATCCGCTTGCCGCCGTACCGGCGCGCGCGACATGAGTTTATCCTCGACGTCGAACCTGCGTCGCTACGCAACCTCGAGCGAGGCGCCAGTCCCGCCAAAGTAGTTAGTGTGCAGCGCAAGACCAAGGAGGCAGCAGATGAAAGTCGTCGTCATCGATGGAACGCAGGCAAGGTCATGAAGCTCAACATCGATCCGGCGAGAACGGCGCCGAGGCACGTCACCGCGGAATCCGAGGCGCTCGCGGACTGGTACGACGCGCATCCCGCGATCCGCCGCCTGTGGGCGATCCGCGAGGGCAGCGCGCTGGGGGTGATCGTGACGGTGGAGCCCACCGTGGACAACGCCGATACCGGGCCGACGTGGTTCGCCTGCAACCACCAGTGGGTGCGCGAGATACAGTCGATCGCCGGCTGCGAAGTCAGACTCGGCCTGCTGGAAGAGCCCCTCGAAGGCGAGTTCGAAGTCGACCTGGAAGGTGAGATCGTGGCCGCCTTCAGCTGGCGCGATCCGACCTGGTTCTGGATGGCCGATTAGTACTGGCTGAACTCCGCCCGTCGCAACGAAGACGACGGGTGTCAGCTCGCCGAGGGGGCTGCGATCGAGGCACGCACTTTCCACCCGTTCGTGCGCGCCGCCAATGCCGGCCAGCTACACGGCGATGCGACGGGCGGAGCGGGCGGGATTCTCGATGGATCGTTTCAGGGTAAACGCGGCGCCAGGCGGCATCCCGCCGCCAGGCGCCGCACGGTCGGCGCGACGACTCGCATATCTCGCGCCGATTTCGTTTCCGGCATCAGAAATTCAGGGTGATGGAGGCGACGAACGAAGTCCCGATGTCGTACTTGTTGTAGTACACGATGTTGCCGCCGCGCTCCTGGAATTCCTCGTAGCCCTTGCCGAAGAGATTGCGCGCTTCGAGTTTGGCCTCGATGTCCTGCTGGAAGAACGTCAGGCCCTGCCGGATCACCACGTCCACGCGCAGGCCGGGCGATTCGTAGATGTCCGGCAGGCCCGCCGCGCCGCGGCTCGTCACGCGATCGCTCGCGTACGAGAGCAGGATGGTCTGCTGTGAAAGCGTGCCGGTCCGTTCCAGGCCGAGCTGAAGGTTCACGAGGTGGTTCGACTGGCCGGTGAGCTGGCTGCCATCGCGGAAGAAGTTGCTCGCGGGCTGGATGGAGGTGCCATGGACGGCCACCGTATCCTCCGTGCCGACGGTGATCTTCGAGTCCGTGAAGGTGTAGTTGCCGATCACGACCGCGCGGCGCGAACCGAAGAACGATCCGCTGAACATTTCGTCGAGCGGAATGTACTTCTGCAGCTCGAGCTCGGCGCCGTACAACATGGCCTCCGGCGCGTTCGCAAAGCTCGTGACCGGATTGTTGTCGTCGAAGCCGGTGAATGCCTCGATGGGCCGGTCTATCTGCTTGTAGAAGGCCGCGGCCGACACGCGCTCCTCGGGCGCGAAATACCACTCGAAGCGGGCCTCAGCGTTGACGAACTCGCTGTCGACGAGCAGCGGATTGCCGCGATACCGGCGATTGGATTCCGGGTCGTAATAGCTCTGGAACATGAGCTCGCGGAACTGCGGACGCGCGATGGTCCGCGACGCGTTCAAACGCACCTGCATGTCGTCCCTGACGCGCCAGGTGAGGGTCGCGGCGGGCAGCAGGTAGTCGTTGTCGAGATGCGTCGAGGCGCCCGAGTTGGTCAACGTGTTGAAGACCTGCAGGGGCTCGACCGCCTGCTCGGCGCGCTCATGGCGCGCGCCGAAGCTGAGGTCGAACGAATCGCCGAGCGCGGCCTGCATCTGCAGGTAACCCGCCTGCGTGCGCAACTCGGCGGCGAACGCCGGATCGGTCTCCGTGGTCTCGACCAGTCCGATGTCGAAAGCATTGATGACCGCCGGCCCCAGTAGATAGTCCGGGCGCAGCATGGCGACACCGCTCGGGAATGTCGACGGCGCGACGATCTGGAACTCGCGCCGGGTGGATTCGCGCTGCGTGTCGGCGAAGTCGTAGCCGACCGTCGCCTTGAACGAGGGCGTGAACTCCATCGTCACGTCCACGCCCGCGGACTTGAGCTTCTCGTCGAGATACGAGAAGGCGGCGGTGGCGTAACCCGTCTGTCCATTGTCCAGGCGGTTGAGGAAGTACTCGCCGTAAGGACTCGCATCCTGGTTGCTGCGCTGATAGCCGATCGCGAGCTCGTACGGCGCATCGCGCTTCGATTTCGAGTACGACGCCCGCGCGCCGATCGTCACGGGATCGAGATGGATCTCGCCGGTGACTTGCGTGCCCAGCAGCTGGCGCTCGTACCAGCCGGTGCTCTGCTCCTGGAAGTCCGCGCCCGACCGCTGGTTGTTCTGCACGCCGGCCGCGAGGCTGGTGTGCTTGAGGGTGTCGTGCACGTACAGATTGGTCCAGCGCAGCTTGCTGCCCGCGCCGAACTCGTACGACAGGCCGATCATGCCGTTGGTCACCGCCCGGTTGCCGGTGGAGACCCGCTGGTAGTCCTTGTCGATGACCGACAGATCCGCGCTTCCGGGGGTCTGCTCGAGGATGTCGCGCGTGCGCCAGTCGTTGCTGAATCCCAGCGTGCCGATCAGGCCGATGCGCGAATCGTTGCCCACCGACCAGGCGTCGCCGGCGCTGATGTTGGCCGAGAAGTTGTAGGGCACGCGATCGATGCGCTGGACCAGCGCGTTGTCGGGACGCACGAACTCGCCGGCGATCGCGCCCGTGTCCACGTTTCCGGAGCTCATCTGCTCGCCGCTGGCGAAGAACGCCGCGAGCGCGGGCGGGATGTCGCGGTTGCCGCGGTCGTAGCCCGTCCAGTCGTACTTTCCGCCGTAGTAGTCGTAGCCGAGATTGCGCGTGGTTTCGGTGTCGCCGCTCGTTCCGACACTCGCCGTGAAGAACGGCGTCTTGGGTGACGAGACGGTCGTCAGGTTGATGACACCGCCACCGAATTCACCCGTGAACGTCGGCGAGTAGGTCTTCTGCACCAGCGACGATGCCACGACGTTGGTCGGGAACAGGTCGAGCGGCACGGCGCGTTTCATCGGCTCGGGGCTGGGCAGCGGCGAGCCGTTGAGCAGCGCGAGCGAGTAGCGATCGCCGAGTCCGCGGACATAGACGAAGCCGTTGCCCACGACGCTCAATCCCGTGACCCGCGACAGCGCGCCGGCGATGTCGCCTTCGCCGGTGCGCGCGATGTCCTCGGTCGACAGCACCGAGATGACCTCGGTCGTCGCCTTCTGGATGTTGCGCTCGCGGACGCCGGTCACCGTGATGCCCGGCATCGCGACGTCGACTTCCTCTTCGCCCGAGACGTCCGCTTCGGCGGCGTCCTGCGGCGCTTGCGCGAGCGCAGGACCCGCCGTCAGCGCGGTCGTGACGAGCAACGTTTCCCAAATGAGTGGCTTGGACATTTTCGCTCCCGGAACTGGCGTCGATCAGAGCGCCGGCAGCGTGGTGCAGGCCGTGCTGGTCGTGTCGAAGGTGGCCGTCGAGGAATTGCAGGTCCAGCCCGCGTACCAGGTGTCGGTCGCGCCGCTCACGGCGCCCACGTAGTTCGTCACGTCGAAGGCCGGATCCAGGGTCTGCGGATTCGTGGCCGTCACCGCCGTCTCGTTGGCCCCGTTGATGAACGTGCCCGTGAGGCTGGCCGTGAACGCGGCGTTGTTGTTGGTGCCGGCGTTGAACACGTCCGCCACCTGCTGCGCGGTGACGCCGCCGGATCCCACGAAGGCGCTGGCGCCGCCACACTGCATCACCACCGACTGGAACACCGGCGGGCCCAGCTTCTGGTTGGGCGCGTCGGCCGTCAGGATGTTCGTGCCATTGAGGCGCAGGCAGGCCATCGGGCTCGTGACCACGCCGTTGACCAGCGTCGCGTCCGACTTGCCGCGGAACAACATCGCCGCGTTGTTGCCGGTCGCCGGATTGCGATGGACGAAGGTGAAGTTCGCGAGCTTCATGTGCGTGCGCGGCGTGTTGTCCTCGAGTGCGTTGGCGGAGTCGAGCTCGATCATGGAGTCCGCGTTGCCCGAGGTCTTCTGCACGGCGATGACGTACTGGATCGTGCCCTGGTAGCCCGTATCCACGTCGACGTTGTCGTCGTCCGCGCCGGTGATCACCACGCGCCGCAGTGCGGGACGGCCACCGAAGATCTCGAAGCCGTCGTCCGAGCTGTTGTGCGTCTGGAAGTTGCGGATGGTCGTGCCCGAACCGACACCGCCCAGCGTGAGCGACTGCAGTTCGCTGTTGCCCGACAGCACGTAGCCGGAATAGCGGATCTGCACGTAATCGATCGTGCCGCTGTTGTCGTCGGGTGTCGCGCCGCCGAAGTAGGCAGGATCGACCGAGCCTTCGGTCTGACGCTCGCAGGCCACGGTGCCGGGCGTCGCCGCGGGCGCCACGGTGCAATCGGTGATCGGCGCGCGGCCGAGCAGCACGACGCCGCCCCACTGGCCCTGCGAGTCATCGTTCGAGAGGCCGAGCACGTTGTCGCGGCTCGTGAACACGATCGGCGAAGTCGCCGTGCCCGCGGCCTGGATGCGATTGCCGCGATTGACCACCAGCCACGAGGTGCCGGTGGCTCCGTAGAGGATCACGCCCGGACGGATCGTGAGAACGACGGCGGCATCCGAGGTCGGCGCGGCGCCGCGATCGAGGCCGACGTCGACGCGGCCGTTGATCGAATAGAGCAGTCCGGCAAATTTCTCGAGCGTCGCGCTCGCCGTGAAGCGGCTCGGCAGTTCGCAGACCCGGTATTCACCCGTGGGTCCGGTGATGGTGCCGGCATCGTGCAGGCCCGCGGGATCCGAAATCGTCGGGCAACCCGTGGCCGGCGTGACCAATGTGCTGGTCGGCGGCGGCGGATTCGTGTCGGGCGGAGGCGTCGTGTTGTTGTTGATCGTGACGTTGCCGCTGCCTCCCGGCGACGAGATGTCGTCGGCACCGCATCCGGCGAGTAATACGGCGATGCCGCACGC
The DNA here is from genome assembly GCA_023423065.1 of Pseudomonadota bacterium. Classification (GTDB taxonomy): domain Bacteria; phylum Pseudomonadota; class Gammaproteobacteria; order Steroidobacterales; family Steroidobacteraceae; genus CADEED01. The sequence goes on along the minus strand of JAFAGC010000012.1, from coordinate 19,808 downwards.
AACGAAACCTTGAACCGTTTTCATTTTTCCTGCTCCTGACTTTAGCCCTTGCGATCGCGGGAAGTGTCGGACGATTGCGTTGCACTTCGATGTCAATCTCGCGGCATTCCTGTTTCATAACCTTCCGTCGTGGGTGAAAATCCGTGCGCGGCGCGAGCTCAGGTGGTTCGGGCACATGGCGCTGCAATACTTTCAATATCCAGGGTTCACACATGAGCAGCACGAACGAAGCGAGACGATTCGGCCAGATCCTCAAACTGCGCCCCGAACATCGCGACGATTACGTTCGGCAGCACGCGGCGGTCTGGCCCGAGGTGCTCGAGCAGATCAAGCGCTCGAACATCCGCAACTACTCCATCTACCTGCGCGACGGCATCCTGTTCGCGTACTTCGAGTACGTCGGCGGAGATTTCGCGGCGGACATGCGCGCCATGGCCGCGGATCCGGCCACGCAGCGCTGGTGGGCTCTCATGGAGCCCATGCAGGAGAAATGGCCCACGGCGTCGGCGGAGGAGTGGTGGTCGAACATGACCGAAGTGTTCCATCTCGCGTGAGGGCGTGACGATGCGCAAGTTCGCGATGCTTTTCCTGGTGTGCGCCGCGTCCGCGGCCAGCGCGCAGCGTTTCACCCCGGACTGGGAGTCCATCGACAGCCGGCCGACGCCGCAGTGGTGGCGCGACGCGAAGTTCGGGATCTTCATCCACTGGGGCGTGTATTCGGTTCCCGCGTTCGCGAGCAAGGGCGAATACGCCGAGTGGTATTGGGAGCGCATCGGCAAGCCGGGCAATCCCGATCCGGCGTCGAAGGATGCGCGGATCCGTGTCGAGACGCGCGCGTTTCACGACCGCGTCTATGGCCGCGACTTCGAATACGCAGCCTTCGCGCCGATGTTCCGCGCCGAAATGTTCGACGCGCGGCAATGGGCGCGGACGCTGAGCCGTTCCGGCGCGAAGTACGTCGTGCTGGTGTCCAAGCACCACGATGGCTTCGCCTTGTGGCCCTCGCGCGAGGCCGACGCGAGCTGGGGGCGGCCGTGGAACTCGACGGCGATCGGCCCGAAGCGCGACCTGGTCGGAGATCTGACTGCCGCGGTGCGCGAGCAGGGCCTCGAGATGGGTTTCTACTTTTCGCTGTACGAGTGGTTCAACCCGTTGTGGCTCGCGGATCGCGGCACGTACGTCGAGCAGCACATGTTTCCGCAGTTCAAGGACCTCGTGACCCGCTACTCGCCGTCGATCATCTTTTCCGACGGCGAGTGGGATCTGTCATCGGAGCAATGGCGTGCCCCGGAGTTGCTGGCCTGGCTGTTCAACGACAGTCCCGTCGCCCGGAGAGTGGTGGTCAACGACCGGTGGGGAAAAGAAACCCGGCACCGGCATGGGGGTTATTACACGACGGAGTACGGCGCGGGACTGCCGGGCGAGGCGCACGCGTGGGAGGAGAACCGCGGAATCGGGCATTCCTACGGCTTCAATCGCAACGAGACGCTCGACGACTACGCGACCGGCCAGCGGCTGCTGCTCACGCTGCTCGACACGGTGAGCCGCGGTGGCAACCTGCTGCTCAACATCGGGCCCACGGCCGACGGCCGGATCCCGGTGGTGATGGAGGAGCGACTCGCGTACCTGGGCACATGGCTCGAGCACAACGGCGAGGCGGTCTACGGCACGCGCACGTTCCGCGACGGCGCGCAATGGTCGGCGGGTCGCCGGCAGGAGCTCGACACGTCGACTAACTATCGCGCGAAATACGACGTCGAGCGGCTGTTGCTGAGCCCGGCGCCGGGCGACGCGCGCAAGGAAGTCCTCTTCACCCGCAAGGGCGACGCGTTGTACGCGATCCTGCCCCGATATCCCGACGGCCCGCTCGTGGTGCGGGGCGTGCGCGCGGCGAAGGGGGCGAAGGTGTCGCTGCTGGGATCGCGTCACACGCAGGTCGCCTGGCGGCAGAGTGGGGCGGACCTCGTCATCCAGGCGCCGGGCCTGAAGGTCGGCGAATTGCCCTTCGCGGGCGCATTCGTGTTCAGGATCGACCGCGTGGAATCGACCCCCTGATCCTGTCCGGGGGAGCTCCCGGCTGGTAGTTAGCCCGCGAGGCCGCCTGTTTCCTCTGTAGGCCGGCGCCCGTCCTTGTTTGCGCCATCCGTCCCTTATTCGAACTTGATGGTTCACGAACATCAATAGTTGCTTACAATGAAGCAATGATCGAATTCGAAACGCCCGTGCAGGGCTGAGCGATGCGCGCCATCCTGCTCCGTTTCGGTATTCCGACGCTGGTGGCCGTGAGCCTGCTGGCCTACGTCGGAGTGCCGTATGCCGACCGGCTGCTCGCCGACTGGTTCCGCGGCGACGTCGCGCTGCGCGCGCAACTCGTCGCCAATTCCATGGCCACGTCCCTGCGCCGCATCGTGGGCGAGGGCGACATCGAGGAACTGCGCCAGTACCTGGCGGCCATCACCACGGATGAGCGCCTGCTCGCCATCATCGTCTGCAAGCCGGACGGAACGCTCTTCTACGCGACCGACCGTACTCCGGCGACGATCAGCTGCGAGTCGACGGCGGGCATCGAGGCCGGCGGCAGCGAAATCATGAAGCTGCAGTCGGGGTCGGTGGAGGCATCCGCGTTCTCCTTCACGACGGACGCGGGCGAGCCCTTTCGAACGCTGCTGGTCCACGACCTGAGTTTCATCGATCGCCGCCAGTCCACGGCGCGCAACCACGTGTTCGCGCTGGCCGGCGTGCTCGCGACGGCGCTGGCGCTGCTGGTCGGAACGTTGTTCTGGCTGCTGGTGCGCCGCTGGGTCCGGATGCTGGTCGGCGACATCCGCGGCCTGCGTTTCCAGGACGACGCCGAATCGGGGCCGGCTTCGTGGCCGGTACTCAGGCAGGTGCGCAGCGCGATGCGCGAGATCGAGTCCACCCAGCGCCTCGAGATCGACTTCCGCGAGAACTGGACTCCGCAGGCATTGCAGCAGGTGGTGCGCGAGCACATGGATTCCCCGGAGATCTTCGCGGTTTCGAACCGCGAGCCGTACATCCACAACAAGGGTCCGGACGGCCCGATCGTGCAGGTGCCGGCGAGCGGCATGGTGACCGCGCTGGAACCGATCATGCGCGCCTGCGAGGGCACCTGGGTCGCGCACGGCAGCGGCTCGGCGGACCGCGACGTGGTCGACGGGCACGATCGCGTGCGCGTGCCGCCCGGCGATCCCAGCTACACGCTGCGCCGCGTGTGGTTGAGCTCGAAGGAGGAGGAGGGCTACTACTACGGTTTCTCCAACGAGGGCATCTGGCCGCTGTGCCATCTCGCGTACGTGCGGCCCGCGTTTCGCGGTTCCGACTGGGAGCAGTATCGCGCCGTGAATGCGCGCTTCGCGGAGGCAGTGGCGGACGAGTCGCGGACGAAGAATCCCGTCGTGCTGGTCCAGGATTTCCATTTCGCGCTGCTGCCACGGCTGCTGCGCCGGCGGAAGCCGAGTGCGACGATCGCATTGTTCTGGCACATCCCCTGGCCGAACGCGGAAACCTTCGGCGTGTGTCCGTGGAAGGAGGAAATCCTCGAGCACATGCTGGCCGCGGACATCCTCGGCTTCCATACGCGCCACCACTGCCAGAACTTCCTCGCGACCGTCGACCGTTTCGTGGAATGCCAGATCGATCACGAGCACATGACCATCACGCTGCGTGGCCACGTGTGTCGCGTCGTGTCCTATCCCATTTCGATCGAGTGGCCGCCGCGCTGGCTCGCGCAGATACCCGAGGTCGGGATTTCGCGACGGACGGTTCGAGAGCGTCACGGAATCGGGCCGGACGTCGCCATCGGCCTCGGCGTCGAACGCTGGGACTTCACGAAGGGCATCGTCGAGCGTTTCCTGGCGCTCGAATCGCTGCTCGACGAGAACGCCTCGTATCGGGGAAAGATCACGCTGCTGCAGGTGGCCGCGCCCACCCGCAGCAAACTACCCGCCTACCAGGCGCTGCAGGAGCAGACCCAGAGCGAAGTGGCGCGCATCAACGAGCGATTCGGGACGGCGACCTGGAAGCCGATCGTACTCATCGATCATCACCAGGAGCCGCGCGAGGTGTTCGAACTGTTCCGCGCGGCGGACTTCTGCGTCGTCAACAGCCTGCACGACGGGATGAATCTCGTCGCGAAGGAATTCGTCGCCGCGCGCGACGACGAGGACGGGGTGCTGATCCTGAGCACGTTCGCCGGCGCATCGCGCGAACTGCCCGAGGCGTTGCTGGTGAATCCGTTCGACGTCGCCGAGACCGCCGCCGCGATGAAGGCCGCGATGCGCATGCCGCGCGAGGAACGCCGGGTACGCATGAAATCGATGCGCCGCACGGTCAAGGAGAACAACGTCTACCGTTGGGCCGGGCGCATGCTCATGGATGCGGCCCAGGTGCGGCAGCGTCAGTCGCTCATGAAGAGTTCGCAGGAGTGGCTCTGACGCGCTTCGGCCAGTAAGGGCGCGAGGCCCGCCCGCACAGGGTCCGCGCCCTTCAATGGAACGCTGGTCCGATGGATATCCGTGCAGCCGTCGCCGAACATCGCGCGCGTGAACCTGGTCCTGCACATCCTGGACGATGCGCGCCGCAGGCTCGCGACACTGGACCGCGGTTCGTCCCTCTGCGATGCCTCCGCGATCCTGTCCAATGCAAACACGCCGCTCGCAGTGGTTTGCGATGGCGATGGCGTCGCCCTTGGCGTCGTATCGCGCATGGATCTCGTGAAAGCGTTCAGCCGCGCGAACGGCGACGCCTCGAGGGCCCGGGCCGAAGACTTCATGACGCGCGAATTCGTCTACTGCCGCGAGGAGCAGGCCTTGCAGGCAGTCTGGAAGAAGCTCTGTTCGCGCGGCCTGCGCTGCGCGCCGGTGCTCGACGAGTCCGGCCGGTTGCGCGGCATCCTCCACGCGCGCGACCTGGTGAGGGCGCTCCTCGATGAAGTCACGACCGAGGAGATGCTTCTCCGGGATTACGTGCTAGGCGTCGGATACCGCTGACTCGGAGGGTGCTGCACCAAAGGGCAGTACGAGAGGGGCGGGACTCTTTGGAATGATGCTTCGACAACACGACGGAGAGTGGGTCGGCGATGCATCACCAGACTCGTTCGCGGCAAGCAGTGGTTCTGACTACGCTGGCATGCATGTGCACCTGGCATGCGCGTCAAGCGCACGCCGCGACCGAGACGTTGAGTTGCTCGTCGGCTCAGGGCGAGAAGCGTCACTGCCCCGCGAATACGTCGGCCGGCATCCTGCTGTCGCGCTCGACCGGGACGGCCCCCTGCCTGCTGGGCCGGAACTGGGGTTACGACGACAAGGGTGTCTGGGTGCAGGACGGGTGCGGCGCGGACTTCGTGGTTGCCGCGGCAACACCCGCGGCTGCGCCTGCGCCTGAGTCTGCGTCTGCACCGGCGCCGGCGCCGGATCCCATGACACGTCCCGACGAGCCCGAGCCCTCCACTGAAACCTATGGTTACTTCGACCCCGGCGAAGGATTCCTGGTCGGCAAGACCGAACACGGCGAGATGTCGATCAGCGGCTACGGTCTGCTGCGGTACATGAACCAGATCGACGACGACGAGGTCTTCACGGACCATCTCGGGCGCGAACGGCCGGTCGACGGCCGCCACGACATCTACAGCCACCGCGTGCTCGTGTGGCTCGACGGGTGGTTAGGCGATCCGAAATTCCGCTACACGCTCACCTTCTGGACCGTCAACACCACGGACCAGGACGCGATCATCGCCAATGTCGGCTACCAGTTCGATCGCAGGTTCAATTTGTACGCGGGTATCTTCGGCAACATGGGCTCGCGTTCCATGCAGGGCTCGCATCCCTACTGGCTGGGGCACGACCGCGTGATGGCCGACGAATTCTTCCGGCCCTATTTCACGCAGGGGATCTTCGCGAACGGCGAGATCGCCCCGGGACTGTGGTACGGCGTCGCCATCGGCAATACCTCGAGCACGCTCGGCACGACGGCTGTCCAGCTCGATCGCAACTTCACCTACAGCGGATCGATGTGGTGGATGCCGACGACACACGAATTCGGGCCGCGCGGCGGCTACGGCGACTGGGAAGGTCACGAGGAACTCGCCACCCGTTTCGGATTTTCGGTGGCCGACAGTCCCGAACAGCGTTACACGGCCGCGGACGTCGCGTCAGGCAACACGGTGGTCAAGCTGGCCGATGGCGTCAACGTGTTCGAAACCGGCGCGCTCGTGCCCGGCGTGACGGTGACACAGGTCAACTACCGCGACTTCGCGGTCGACATGGGCATGAAGTACCAGGGCATCTTCCTGCAGGCGGAGTTCTACTACCGCTGGTTGAGCGACTTCATCGCGACGGGTCCGTTGCCGACCGACGAAATCGAGGACTGGGGCTTCTACGTGCAGGGCGCGTTCTTCGCGATACCCAAGAAACTCGAAGTCTACGGCGCCACCTCGCAGATCTTCGGCGACTCCGGCAATGGATTCGACGACAGCTCCGAATACATCCTCGGCCTGAACTACTACCCGTTCAATTCGCGCAACCATCGTCTGAACTTCCAGTACATCCGCGTGAACAAGTCCCCGGTGGGCAGCACCTTCGGCTACTACGTGACGGGCCAGGAAGGCGACACGTATTCCCTCGCCGCGTCCTTCTTCTTCTGACCCACCAGCAGGTGGGGATTAGGTGCCGGTGTAAAAAGTGGGGATTAGCCGGAAACGGCCCGCGCCTTCCCTTTGAGGCAGTACCCGACACGGACCGTGCGCCGTAGCGTCCACGCTCATGTTTCTCGTGTCGGCCAACGAATCCTGCGGCGGTGAGTTCGCGCTCGATCACTCGACGCGAGTCGCCGCATCGGCGCCGGTGCACGCGGTTCATCCCTCACCCGCGAGTGCACCGGCGCCGAACGCAGGAGTCGAGTCATGGGGACGTGCCATGCGCGCTAGCTACCGCATCGTGTGCTTCGTCCTGCTGTCCGCGGTGCTGCCGTCGTTCGGGCAGGACGCGAAGCCTTCGCAGGGGTACGCCGTCCACGACTCGCACTTCCACCTGACCAACTACGTCCAGGAAGGCACGGACATCCGCGAGTTCCTGAAGATCATGGGCGACAAGGTGGGTCGCGTCGCCTTGTTCGGCATCCCCCTGCAGCAGACCTGGTCGTACGGCAACACCGGCGACTACGCGCCGACTTACTACCTGCAGACCGACTCGCCGCTCTACTACTACTCGTTCACGGACGCGTACATCGCGATGGCGTACCTGTCGCTGCCGCCCGGAGAGCGCGCGCGCTTCGATCCGATGATCACGGGTTTCAATCCCACCGACATGTACGCGACCGATCACATCAAGCGCGTTTTGAAGTTGTTTCCCGGCGTCTTCTCTGGGATCGGCGAATTCACGATCCACAAGGAGTTCGTGTCTTCGAAGATCGCCGGCGACACCGCGAGCCTCACGAATCCCGCCCTCGACCGCATCTTCGATTTCGCCGGCGAAGCCGGCCTCGTCGTGATCCTGCACAACGACGTCGACATGCCGTTTCCCAAGCCCGACCAGGAGCCGTGGGACATCGAGCAACTCTCCGCGCTGTTCAGGCGCCATCCGCGCACGAAGATCATCTGGGCGCATTGCGGCGTGGGCCGCATCGTGCGGCCGGTCGCCGCCCAGATGCGGATGATCGCCCGCGCGCTCGACGACCCGGCGCTCTCGCACGTGTTCATCGACCTGTCCTGGTCGGAGACGGCCAAGTACGTGGTCGAGTCGCCCGAGTCGATCGCGCGCGTCGCCGCTGTGATCAACCGCCATCCCGATCGTTTCCTGTTCGGCACCGACGAAGTCGCGCCGAAGGACCAGAAGAGCTACCTCGCCGTGTACGACACGTACGCGCCGCTGTTCGCGGCGCTCACGCCGGAGGCCAGCGAAAAACTTCGCAAGGGAAACCACGAGCGCCTGTTCGACGAGGCCCGGCGACGCGTTCGCGCATGGGAGAAGGCCAATTCGCAGTGACACTGGAGGTGTCCATCATGAACGTCATCACGATGAACAAACTACTTTTGCGAATGTTCGCCCTTGCGTCCTTCGCGGCCATGTCCGTCTGCGCGTTCGCGCAGGACGACGACAAGGGGGGCTCGACATTCGAGGTCTACGGCTTCGCCATGCTCGACACGGGTTACCAGACGAAGCAGAACGATCCCAACTGGTTCGACGTGCTGCGCCCGACGAAACTTCCCTCGTTCGAAGACGAATACGGCGTCGACGGTCACTGGTTCGCGGGGGTGAGACAGAGCCGTCTCGGCGTGAAGTCGAGCACCGACACGCCACTCGGTGAGCTCAAGACGCAATTCGAGTTCGAGCTGTTCGGCACCGGCGTGGATGCCGGGCAGACGACGTTCCGCCTGCGGCACGCCTATGGCGAGCTCGGCGCCTTCGGCGCGGGCCAGACGTGGAGTCCGTTCATGGACATCGACGTCTTCCCGAACTCCATCGAGTACTGGGGTCCGAACGGCATGGTCTTCTTCCGCAACGTCCAGGTTCGCTGGATGCCGATCAAGGGAGACACCCGGCTCACGTTCGCGCTCGAGCGGCCCGGGGCTTCTGCCGACCAGGGAGACTTCGCCGATCGCATCGAGCTGCAGGGCGTGAAAGGCAACTTCCCCTATCCGGATTTCTCCTTCGAGTACCGCTACGGCGGTGAGTGGGGCTACGTCGAACTGGCCGGAATCGCGCGCTACATCGAATGGGAAGACACCGTCCCCGACCTGATCGACCTGTCCGGCGACACGATCGGCTGGGGCGCGAACCTCAGTTCCAACCTCAAGTTCGGCAAGTCGACGCTGCGCCTGCAGGTCGTCTACGGCGAAGGCATCCAGAACTACATGAACGACGCGCCGGCGGACATCGGCATCGAGCTCAATCCGGGCAATCCGACGACTCCGATCGAAGGCGTCGCGCTGCCGCTGTTGGGCGTCGTGGCATTCATCGACGTCAACTGGAGCGAGAAGGCATCCAGCAGCATCGGCTATTCGATGGTCGACATCGACAACTCCGACGGCCAGGCGCCGAGCGCCTTCAAGCAAGGCCAGTACGCGCTCGCGAACATCCTGTTCTATCCCACGAAGAACGTGATGTACGGCTTCGAGGTGCAGTGGGGAGACCGCGAGAACTTCGCCGACGGATTCACTTCGGACGACCTGCGGTTCCAGTTCTCGGCGAAGTACAACTTCAGCAAGACGTTTGGAGGAGACTGACATGGCAGCGCACAAAGCCGCCGCGTTGCTCGCGGCACTCGTGATCTCATTCGGGGCTGCGACCACCTGGGCGGCCGACAACATCCAGGCCGCGCTCGACGCGGCCTACGCGAAATACAAGGATTCCACCGAAGGCAAGAATGCCGACTACATTCCCGCGCTCGCCAAGGTCGACTCGAAGCTCTACGGGATCGCGTTGGTCACGCCCGAAGGCAAGGTGTACACCGCGGGAGACGTGAAGTCGCCGGTGTCCATCCAGTCGATCTCGAAGGTGTTCACCATGGCGCAGGTCATGGAAGCGGACGGACCCGACGCGATCCTCAAGACCATCGGCGTCGATGCGACCGGCATGCGTTTCAACTCGATCGTGTCGGTCGAGTTCGCGCAGAAATCGCTCGGCGGACCCGAGATCAATCCGCTCGTCAATCCGGGTGCGATCACCACGACCAGCATGGTCCATGGCAACGACCGCGCCGCGATCTGGAAGAGCATCCTCGACTTCCACTCGCAATTCGCGGGGCGCCCGCTCACCGTCGACGAGGAGGTTTTCAAGTCGGAGGCCGAGACCAACCAGCGCAACCAGGCGATCGGCCAGCTGATGTACGCCTACGAGTTCATCAAGTCCGATCCGGCGCGCGCGACCGACATCTACACCGAGCAATGCGCGATCAGCGTGAACGCGAAGGATCTCGCGGTGATGGCCGCGACACTCGCCAACTCCGGCAAGAATCCCGTGACCGGCAAACAAGTCATGAAAGCCGAGAACGTCCCGAAGGTTCTCGCGGTCATGGCGACCGCGGGCCTGTACGACGACTCGGGCAAGTGGCTGTACCGCACGGGACTGCCCGCGAAGAGCGGTGTCGGCGGCGGCATCATCGCGGTTTCGCCCGGCAAGTTCGGTATCGCGGTGGTTTCACCGCCGCTCGACGAGGCCGGCAACAGCGTGCGTGCGCAGAACGCGATCGCGGACATCTCGAACACGCTTGGTGGAAACCCGTATGCGCCTCAGGTGGGGAGAAAGAAGTAGCGAGAGCGGCGGCATCGAAGCACATTCCTGGCGGAGGGCCGGCACGTGTTTCGCGATGCTGGTGCTTGCGTGGCTGAACACGGCCGCGGCCGCCGTCGGCCCGGACCCGGAGACGCTCACGTTGTGGAACCGTCACATCGTGACGTTCCGCGCGGTAGTCGGCGGCAACGGGCCGGCGCAGCGGCTCGCCAACGCACAACGGCGCCTGGATGCGCTTGCGGATCACGAACGCGTGCAGCCGGTAACGGCGGCCGAGGCGACGGTCGGACGCGACCACGGATGGATCGTATCGGTTGGTAGTCAGGCAGTGTTCGGCGTCGTGCAGGGCGACGTCGATCCCGAGTCCGGCCATACGCTCGAGCAGCTGGTCCGGCGCGCGGAGGGCGAGTTGCGCGCCGCGCTCATGGCGCAGGCCGAGCAGCGAAATCCGTCGGTGATATTCCGCGGCATCGGGTTCTCGGTGCTCGCGACGTTGGCCGTGATCGCGATCAGCTGGCTGGTCCGGAAGCTCCAGGAGGGCGGCGTCCGCAGGCTCGATGCGTTCCTGAAGAGGCTGAACCTCGTCGTCGCCGGCGTCGACATCGTGCCGACGCTCGCGACGCTCGAACGCGCGCTGCTGCGCGTCGTCGGCTGGGGCATCATCGTCGCGATCGTCTATCTATTAGTCGTCTTCGTCCTGCAGCAGTTTCCGTACTCGGCGCCGCTCGGCTACCGCCTGGGCGCCTACCTGCGCGAGAACCTCGCCTCCGGCTTGCTGTCGGTCGTGCGCTGGCTGCCGTCGCTCGCGCTCGTGATCGCCGTACTGCTCGTGACCCGCGCGGTCGCCGTGTGGATCTCGCGCCTGCTGGCCGAAGTGGAGCAGGGCGTGCGTGCCGTGAGCTGGCTGCAGGTGGAGCAGGCCCGCGCGACGCGGCGTATCGCCGTCTGGTTCGTCTGGGCTCTCGGGGTCGTGATCGCCTATCCACTGCTGCCGTGGGCCAACAACCTCATTTTCCAGGCCTTCAGCGTGGTGTTCGGCGTCGGTCTGTCGCTCGCGTCGACCGGGCTCGTGAGCCAGTGGATCAGCGGACTCGCGGTCCTCTATTCGCGCTCCTTCCGGATCGGCGACTTCGTCGCGATTGGCGACACCGAAGGTGTCGTCACGGAGATGGGCTCGCTCGCCGTCAAGCTTCGCACGATCAAACGCGAGGAAATCGTCGTGCCGAACTCCGTCATCACGTCCGGGAGGCTCGTGAACTACACGCGTCTGGGCGAGGGGGCCGGCGCGATGTTCGGCTTGAGACTGTCGATCGGTTATGACGTGCCCTGGCGGCAGGTGAACGAGCTGTTGCTGCGGGCCGCGTCCGAGACGAGATGCGTGCGTCGCGAACCTCCCCCGCGGGTCCTGCAGTGGGAGCTCTCCGATTTCTCGGTCACCTATCAGCTGGACGTGAACCTCGAACGGGCCGAGGACCGGCTGGCGGTGCGCTCGGAACTCAACGCGCGGATCCTCGATGCGTTCGCCGCGGCGGGCGTGCAGATCATGACGCCGCACTTCGAGGGTCAGCCCGAAAACCCCGTCATCGCGCCGGTGGGCGCCTCGTAGTCCGGAGCCGACAGCAGATGACGAAATACTTTCTCCAGGCGCGGTGGGCGGAGTAGGGGCCGCGCATGGCGCGTCACAAGTACATCGCGCTCGTCGACGACGACGAAAGCGTCCGGCGCTCGCTCGGCAGGTTGCTGCAACAAGCCGGTTTCCACCCGATCGCGTTCGCGTCCGCGGAGGATTTCCTCGCGGATCCCCTGCTCTCGCACTTCGAATGCCTGCTGGTCGACATCCGGCTCAAGGCCATGACGGGCATCGAACTGCACCAGAAGCTCGTCGCGGACGGCTCACGCGTGCCGGTCATCTACATCACGGCGTTCGACGATCCGTCGGCAAGGGCGGAAGCAATGCGCGCCGGTTGCGCGGGATTCTTCCGCAAGACGGACTCCGCAACGCAGATCGTCGCGGCGATCCGGCGCGCGATAGCCTGACCCGAAGCGCACCCTCAAGGGTTGGCCCTCTCGCGAACCCGGGAAGATAGGCGTTCGCGCAACACGCCATTGGCCACAAGCTCTATTTACCGACCCACGCCGGAGCCCATGTAATCGCGAACGCACAGCCGCATCGGACGGCGCGCGAGGGATATGAGCTACGTGACGGTTCTCTGGTCGATGGCAGCCGCCGCCGCGCTGCTGCTCGGGCTGGTGCACCTGTTCGCCTGGACCATGGACCGGCGTTCGTGGGGGAATCTTTGCTTCGCGTTGCTCGCGTTCTCGATCGCGGCCATCGTCCCGACGGAGCTGGGTTCGATGTATGCCCGTTCCGCCGAAGAATGGGCCTGGTGGGTACGCTGGTGCCAGGTCCCTATCTATTTCACGATCGTCGGCCAGATCGTCTTCGTACTGGTGTACTTCGGCACCGGGCGCGCCTGGCTCGCGGGCGTCATCATCGCGCTGCGCACGTTCATCCTCTTCATGAACTTCGCGGTGGAGCCGAATTTCAACTTCGAGCGGGTCGACAGCATCGCCCGGGTTCCGTTCATGGGCGAAACGATCTCGGTGGTGGGAGACGCCGTCACCCGTTCGTGGCAATGGCTGCCCGTGCTCGCCAACCTGCTGTTCACCGCGTTCGTGATCGATGCGACGGCCGCGCTGTGGCGCCGCGGCGACCGGGATTCGCGCCGTCGCGCAGCCGTGGTCGGCGGCAGCCTGCTCTCGTTCGTGGCGATTTCCATCGGACTCACGCAACTGATGATCTGGGGACAACTGCGGATCCCCATCATGATCGCGCTGCCGTTCGCGGTGACGCTGTGCGCAATGGCCTTCGAGCTGAGCCGCGACATCATCCGCGCGCCGCGGCTGGCGCGCGAGCTGGCCGAGAGTGAGCGCCGCCTCGAGCTGGCCGCCAGCGCGGGTGGCCTCGGACTCTGGTCGTGGGACATCCGCGCCAATCGGCTGTGGACGACCGCGAAATCGCGGTCCCTGTTCGGCATCGACGACGAGAGCAATGTTCAAGAGGCGGCGCGACTGGGCGAGCGCATACATCCCGACGACGCCGAGCGAGTCCGCGGCGCGATCGACGACCTGCTGGAGCATGGACGCGATTACGAGATCGAACACCGCGTGTGCCTTCCCGGCGACGTCGTGCGCTGGGTCGCCGCGCGTGGCCGGCTCGATCGCGATTCGGCGGGTCGCCCACTGCTCCTGCGCGGCGTATTGCGCGACGTGACCACGCTCAGGATAGCGCAGGAGGAATCGCGCGAGCTGCGCAGCAACCTGGCCCATGCGGGACGCGTGTCGATGCTCGGCCAGCTCGCATCGGCGCTGGCCCACGAGATCAGTCAGCCGCTCGCCGCGATCCTGCGCAACTCCGAGGCGGCCGAGATGATGCTCCGGAGCGACGCACCCGATCTCGAGGAGCTGCGCGCCATCGTGAAGGACATCCACGGCGACGATCGCCGCGCCGCGGAAGTGATCGCGCGCATGAAGAACCTGCTCAAGCGCCGGCATCTCGATTTCGAGTCCATCGCGGTGGAGGGGCTGGTGCGCGATGTGAGCACGCTGGTGCGCCCCGACGCGGTGGCGAAACGCGTCACGATCGAATGCGCCGTGGAATCCGGACTACCGCCGGTCTCGGGCGACCGTGTGCACCTCTCACAGGTGCTCATCAACCTCATCATCAACGGGATGGATTCCATCGCCGAGGCGGCCGGGCGATCGCCCGGCATCGTACGCGTCGCTGCGCGCCCGGGTTCCGGACGCGCGGTCGAACTCGCGGTCATCGATACCGGCGCCGGCATCTCGCCGCTCACGCTGCCGCGGCTGTTCGAACCGTTTTTCACGACCAAGTCGCACGGCATGGGGATGGGGCTCGCGGTCTCGCGCACTATTGTCGAGGCGCACGGGGGCCGCTTCTGGGCCGAGAACAATCCGGGTGGCGGCGCGACGTTCCGCTTCACGATTCCCGCGGCGGAGGCGGCATGAGTTCGGCAACCGTATTCCTGGTCGATGACGATCCGTCGTTCCTGCTGGCGCAGTCGCGCATGTTGCGCGTCGCCGGCATCCCGGTCTGCACGTTCCACGCGGCCAAACTACTGCTCGACTGCATCTCGCCGGACGATCGCGGCTGCATCGTGACGGACCTGTTCATGCCGGGCATGAGCGGGCTCGAGTTGCAGGCCGAGCTTTCCCAGGTGGGCGTCGTGCTGCCGATCGTGTTCCTCACCGGACGGCCCGACATCCCGAGCACCGTGCACGCGATGCGCGACGGCGCCGTGGACTTCCTCGAGAAGAGCGCCCAATGCGAAGTGCTGCTCGAGGCGATCCGCAACGCGCTCGCAAGCGACCGGGACGCGCACGAGGCGCGGCAGTATGCCGCGGAGCTGCGGCGCCGATTCGCGCGCCTGACGCCGCGCGAGGATGAAGTACTGCGCTACGTGCTGGGCGGCAGCATGAACAAGCAGATCGCCGCGCGGCTCGGGATCCACGAGCGCACCGTGAAACTGCATCGCACGGCGATCACGATGAAACTCGGCGTGCGCTCCGCGGCGCAGATCGGCGAGATGGCGCACGAGGCCGGCATCGACATGTCCGTACGTCCGATGCCGGCGAATCAGGGTCGCGATTCCCTGGGCAATGCGGCCCAGCCGCATCACTGAACCAGCGTTTCGTCACGCCACCCGCATCTGGTCTTCCGCGGCGAGTCCGCGCGCGCGCGTCAGCAGCGCCATGTTGAAGTCGTTGCGCGGCTTGCGCGACAGGCGTTCCTCGACCAGCGCCCTCGCGAGCGAGCGGCGGCCGGCACGCAGCGCGGCCTCGGTGACCGTGAGGTGCAGCAGGTCGCGTTGCGCGTGACTGCCGCCGAAGCGGTGCGCGTGCGCACGGATGCGCTGCAACTCGTCGATCGTGACCTCGAAGTCGCGTCCCTCGAACGCGCACAACGCGCGCGCCATGGGCAGTCCCACTTCACGGCTCATCATGCCGTTCGTGTCGGTGCGTTGCGCCGCCGACTCGAGCGCGGCGACGATGCGCGCGACCTGGCGATCGCTGCCGGTCGCCAGGAAGGCCATGAGCGCGTGCACGTCGTTGAAGGCGTAGTAGCCTGCGTCGCCGAGCGCTTCCCAGCTCGCGGCCAGTTCGTTCCAGCGATCGCCGACATCGGCGCCGCGCAACCGCAGCCGCCACAACATCGCCGACGCATCCACCATTTCGCCCGCGACGCGGGTCGACACGGGGCGCACGTGCGAGTCGTACACGTTGAGAGCCGACCCGTAGTCGCAGTTGTCGAGGTGATAAAGCGCGAGGTGCCAGAAGTTGTGGAAGGCGAGGAAGTTGTGCTCGCTCCAGCCGAACGACGTGTTCTTGATCCAGTCGATGCCCGCGCGCGTCTGGCCGCGCATTTCATACACGTGCGCGACCGAGTGGACCGCCCACACGTCCGCGGGATTGAGATCGACCGCGCGTCGGCCGAGTGCCTCGGCATCGTCGTACGCGCCGCATTCCTCGAGGCCGAAGGCATACATGCCGAGGACCTGGCCGCGTTGCGCGTCGAGGTCGTTCCACGCATGCAGCACCTGCGCCGGGCGATCGCGCAGCATCGTCGAGTTGCCGAGCAGGAAGTCGAGCAGGTGGGCGTACTGCAGCGCGAGGAGGTCGCGAGGATATTCGGCGCAGATGTCCCCGTAGAGCTTGGCCGCGCCGGCGAAGTCGCGGTTCAGCCAGGCGCGCGCCGCACCGAGGTGCATTCGCTCACGCTCGAGGGCATGTCCGATGTGCCGGTCCGCGGCATCGAGAGTCGCGGCGATGCCGGCCTCGCAACCCTGCTCGCTGGTGGTGGCGAGCAACCCGGCCTTGAAACAATGCCCCATGACGAAGCCGGGGTCGGTGCTCAGGGCCTCGTCGATGGTCGCCATCGGATCCGTCCTGTAGATGGCGAACTGCGAGACCGCCCGGTCGTACAGGTCCAGCGCCGTGCGATTTCCGGCGGAAACGGTATTGCCATATCGATCGACGAGTTTCATGTGGGGCTCCAGTGTCATTCCTTGCCTATCAGGCGTGACGGGACGAGGAACATTGTTCCCCCGTGTCCCACGAGCGCCCCCTCAGCGGGGCTGGTAGCTGCAGAACGAGCCCGTGTGCACCGCCCATTCGAGGTGGCGGCCGGCCGCGGGACATTCCCGGCTGATGCGATCCATTGCATGTTTGAGCCGCCGCTGCACGTTGACGCGCGCGCGTTCGACATTCGAGCCGGCGCGGCGTGCACGCCCGTTGAGGCCGAAGGCACGCGCCAGCTCCGCGCTCAGCAGTTCGAACTCTTCGCGGGCGGCCTCGGCGGCGGCCACGTCGTTGCGGCTCTCGGCTTCCTCGATGTCGGCGCGCAGCGATTCCAGGCGCTGTCGATAGTCGCGGCGCGCGCGTTCGTCGAGCACCTCTCCGCTGTCGCCGGCATCGACGACCTCGCCTTCGGGCGAGGAGCCCATGAGGTCGAGCACGTGGATCTCGCGGCCCGCCATGGAAATGAGCTGCGCGAGCATCTGCATTCCGCGGCTGTCGCGCAGCCGGAACTCGCGGCCCTCGCAGGCGCACACCCACACTTCGCCGTCGCGCGCCAGGCGGAAATATTCCACGACCGGCGACCCCGCCGCCGGGATCGCGGTTTCCTCCGGCTTGCGGGCCGGAGCGCCGTGCGCCGCGGGACTCTCGCAGGCGCGAATCCGCTCTTCGAGCGAGAACAGGCCGAGTTCCGCGGCGATGGTGCGCGCCTCGCCGAGTAGTTGGGCGAAGCGGGGCAGATCCTCCCCCGCCTGGCGCGCCACCTCCACCCATTCGACCGAGATGCGCGCGATCCACGGGCGCGCATTCATGCGGCGCGCGATCCGCAGCGCGGCCTCGAAGTGCTCGTGCGCGGCGCGCATGGAATCGACGTATGCCGCGAGATGTCCCAGGCCCCGTGCGATCGGGCCCATCCAGCGCAGGCCCATCAGTCCCCAGTGGCCGCAGCGCTCGCGGTACGGTGCGATGGAGTCGTACGCGATGCGCGCGAGCCGCTCGTCGCGCACCGCCACGAGGTACTCGCCGACGCTGGACAAGGCGCCCATGTCCGAGAAGCGGATGATGTTCCTCAGGAACGTCTCGTCGATGGCGGCGGGATCCGGCGCGCGTCCGAGCGCGGTCACGCCGGTCGCGAGCAGGTTGGGCTTGAGATACAGCTCCGCCTGCGGAAGGTTGGCGCACTGGCGCTCGAGCTGCGCGAACAGGTCCGCGAGCCTGACCTGGTCGCCGGTGATGGCAGCGAGCTCGAACTGCTGCACGAGCAGCGTGAAACTCGCGTTCGTGTCCTGCGCGCGTTCGGCGAAGTGACGCGCGCGGGACAGCGCGGCCTCGGCCTGTGCGAAGTCGCCGCGAGTCGTGGCCCGCATCGCGACGAGCGCGGCCGCGGTCCACTGGTAGTGAGGCAGCCGCAGTTGCCCCGCGACCGATTCGCATTGCTCGATGGCCTCGTCGAGGATCGCGGCGTCCGCCAGTTCCATCGCGTCGACGGAGGATCGCATGTACCCGCGCATGCACTCGGTCACGTCGCCGAGCTGGCGCGCCAGACGCACGTACTCCTGGTTGAGCGCCAGCCGCTCGACCGGATCGCCCAGGTCCATCAGCGCCGAGATCGCGCTGCGCAGAGTCCGGAGCAGCGTGCGCTCGTCGCCGTTCGCGCGGGCGATCCGGATCGATTCGCGTGCCAGCGCGGCCGGCTCGGCCGGGTCCGCCGCGGGTTGCATCGCGCCGGCGAGACGCGCCAGCAGGCGTGCGCGCCGGTCCGTGTCGCTCTCCGGCATGCGCCCGAGGGCGGTGCGCAGCAGGTTCACGAGCCGGGGATCGACCTTGCCGAACGTGAAGATGTTGCCGTACGTGAGGGCGGCGTCCGCGAGTAGTTCGACGTCGTTGCGCGCCTCGCCGATGTGGAACGCCTCGGCGCTGTTGCGGCGGCCGGCGTCGAGATCGCCGGCGCGGATCTGCACCGCCGCCAGTTCGAGCAGCAGTCTGCCGAGCGACGGATGATCTTTCTGGTTGCCGAGCGCGGCGAGCGCCCGGCTCAGGCAGACCGCCGCGTCGTCGAATGCGTGGCGGGTCTCGGCTTCCTGCGCGGCGCGGCGCCACGCCGCCACGGCCTGCTCGCGCGCGTCGTCGCCCGATTCTTCGAGGTGCTGCGCCAACGCGGCCCACGGCAGCACGGCGTGTGGATCGGCGCGCGACTGCATGCGCTGTGCTTCGCGCTGGTGAAGCGCACGCCGCTCGGCGGGCGACAGCGATTCATGAAACGCCTCGCGCACCAGCATGTGCTCGAAACGCAGGCTGCCCGACGATTCCAGTTCCAGCAGATGCGAATCGAGCGCGGGCCGCAGGCGTTCCTGCAGTTCGGCGGCATCGCAGCCGATGGTTTCCGCGAGAACCGCGGGATGGAAGCTGCGGCCAAGCACCGAGGCCATTCCCAGCAGTTCGCGCGTCGCCGGCGGCAGATCGGCGGCGCGTTCGAGAATGGCCATGCGCATGCTCGCGGGCGCCTGGCGCAGATTGCCGCGCGCCTGGCAGAGTTCCACGACCTCGGCCAGATAGAGGGGATGCCCTTCGGTGAGCGTCGCGAACTCGCGGACCTGCTGTTCGAGCGGACGGCTGCCGGTCGAGGCCGCCACGTATTCGCGGACCTCATCGCGATCGAGACGCCGCAGGCCGAGCTGGATGGCGCCGCGCCGCAGCCGCGTGATGATGTTGCCGATGCGCGGACGCTGGATTTCCGCGTCGCGAAAAGTGCCGATGACGAGCGCGCGCGAGGCGTGCAGCTGGCGCATCGCGAATTCGAGCAGCGCGAGCGAATCGGCGTCGGTCGCGTGCAGGTCTTCGAGCACCAGCACCAGCGGCGAATGCGAGGCGGCCGACACGAGCAGGCTCGACACGGCATCCATGAGCCTGAAGCGCGCCTGTTCGGGTTCGAGTTGCGCTCCGCGTCCGGCGGCATCGGGCAGCAGTTCGGGTACGAGTTCGCCGATCGGCGCCGCGAGATGCGGCTGTTGTTCGAGCGCCGCACGTCCGCAGTCGTGCGACAGGATGGAGCGCAGTACCTGTATCCACGTCCAGTAGGCAGGCGCTCCCCCGGCCTCCCATGCGAATCCCCAGTGAATGCAAACCTCGGATTGCGGCTCGAGATTGGCGAATTCCGCGAGCAACCGGCTCTTGCCGATGCCCGGCTCGCCGCTCACGAGGCACAACGTGCCGCGGCCGCCCTGCGCGGCTTCGAGCGCGCTGGCCAGGGCCGCGCGTTCGCGTGAACGGCCGACGAAAACGCGGCCAAGACGGGGTGCTGCTTCGGCGTGCAATGAACTTCTCCAGCGATCCGTGCGGTGGCCACCACGCGTTTCGGGGGCGCGATCCTACTGCATGCGCCCGCCGGTGGGATAGCTAGGCCTTCCAGGGCCCTTCGAAAGGGTGGGCGGGGGGGGGGGGGGGGGGGGGGGGGCCCGCGCCCCC
>JAFAGC010000024.1 GCA_023423065.1 Pseudomonadota bacterium | reverse complement strand
CGGGGCCGGGCGGGCCGGCCCCCGCCCCCCCCCGGCACCGCGCCGCGCGACAATACGTGGCGCAACAGCCGCGGAAAGTGCGGCGCGAAGAACATGAACACCTTCGCGTGAAAGGTCACCACGACTTCTTTCTTCCCGCGCAGGATCCCGTTCACCATGATGCGCGCGGCGACGTCCGTCTTCATGCGCAGCCAGTCCGGGATCGGGTCCTTGGCGTGCGGGTGCACCTCGCCGCGATTGTCGGTGCGCCGGATGTCCGAATCGACATAGCCGGGTGAGACCAGCGTGACACCCACACCCACGCGTCTCAGGTCCCCGTGCAACGCCTCCGCCAGCGCACGCACCGCGAACTTGCTCATCGCATAAGCCGAGCTGCCCGAGATCGAGATGTATCCCGCGACGCTGCCCATGACGACGAACCGCCCGCGTTTCCCGCGCAGCGCATCGATCGTTTCGTAGAGCGTGCGCAACACGCCGTAGACGTTCGTGTCGAACTGCCGCTGGTAGTCGGCCAGGGTCAGCATCTGCACGTTTCCCGCGACCCCGAAGCCGGCGTTCGCGACGACGATGTCGGGCACGATGCCCTGTGCCCCGAGCTCCGCGACCACGCGGGCGATGTCCCCATCCACGGTGACGTCACCCCGGTGAGCGCTGGCCTGCCCTCCCGCGGTGCGTAGTTCCGCGGCGAGCGTCTCGAGCTGTTCGATGCGCCGGGCGACCAATGCGACGCGCGCTCCGCGGCCCACGAATTCGCGCGCGAGACCCGCTCCAATTCCGGAGGACGCGCCGGTGATGAGGACAGTAGTTGGGGCTTCGACGATGGGTGCGCTCATGCGGCGAGTTTCTCAGGTTTTGACCGCGGGGTTGTCCTGTGTTGTAGTCAGGCCGGTCGATCGGGGAGTGGACAAGAAAAATGAAAGCCCTATGGACGGGCCATCGCATGCCGCCGTCCGCATGATCTCGAAGATGAGTACGCCCCAGGAACTGTACGCCGCGGCCCGGCAGGACCTGGCCGCACTGGCCGGGCCGCTGTTCGAGCTGTCCGTCAAACGCCTGCACGAGCGCGGATACTTCCTGCCGCACTCGGCCGTGCTCACCGTCGAGGGGCGAGTCGCGTTGCTCGACGCGATGTGCAGCACGCCGGGCGGCTTCGCCCACTCGGATCACATCCTGCCGATGCTCCGGAACGGGTTGCGCACGATGGCGGGAGAGCGCGATCTCAAGGCCATCGCCATCGCGGAAATCGTCACGGCGATTCCCGATGCCGAGGAGACGCGCGCGATCAAGGTGCTGATCGAGCACCAGCTCGGCCTGACGATCGTGTTCTACATGCCGTTCACGCAGAACGACAGTGGCGGCTACGAGATGGGGCGGACGAAGACGTTCTTCACCGATCCCGAGATCATGGCCTGGCAGCGGGACTGAGTTCCCCGGAATTTTCCGTCCAGGACGCGCGCGACGCGCGAACCATCGATCGGAATGGCGCGGAGGTTGTCATGCCCGACGGCTGCAATTACCTTCGAGCACTGTCTCGTCACGCGGTTCGGCAGGACATCGGGCCTCGCATGAGCCATTCGCATCGCTCCGGTTCAACGATGAATACACGCCTGGTTTCCCTGTTCCTCGCTCTATGCCCTCTGGCCGCATCCGCCGCGCCCTGCGAGACGACCTCGAAGATCGACTCGCCCCAGGCCGCGTACGCGATGAAGCGCCTGCAATCCGTGTCGGATCCGCAGGGCAAGCCGTGCAGGATCGAGCTCCACATCGACCCGTCGCTGGGCGCCGAGAGTTTCTCGATCGCCTCGGGAGCGCGCGTCAGGATCACGGGCGGCGATGCGCGCGGACTGATCTATGGCGCCCTCGAAGCGCGCGAGCAGCTGCTCAATGGCGTCCCCGCCTCGAAACTCGCGGCGGCGCCGGTCGAACCCGCGCTCGCCTTCCGCGGCATCAAGTTCAACACGCCCTGGGACACCTATCGCCCGAGCTCGGCGCTCGACCAGCACTTCTCGACGGTGCGCGACCTCGAGTTCTGGGAGGGCTTTCTCGACATGATGGTCGAGAACCGCTTCAACGCGGTGAGCCTGTGGACGCTGCATCCGTTCACCTACATGATCCGGCCGAAGAACTTCCCCGAGGCCAGCAAGTGGTCCGACGCGGAGTTCGCGGCCTGGCAGAAGTTGTATCGCGGGATTTTCCGGCTCGCGAAGGAACGCGGTCTCGACACGTACGTCGTGTTCTGGAGCATCTTCGTGAGCGAGGAGTTCGCGAAGGCTCACAACCCCGACAGCAGGAACTTCTATCCTCACTACTACGTCGACGGCGACACCACGCCGACCACGAAGCGTTACCTGCGCGAGAGTGTCCGGCAGATGCTCGAGGAGTATCCGGATCTCGACGGCATCGGCGTTTCGCACGGCGAAGGCATGGCGGGCATGACGCCGCTCGAGCGCCAGCAGTTCGTCGACGAGGTCTTCATCGCGGGCGCGCTCGAAGCGAAGCGCACGCGGCCGGTGAAGCTCATCCATCGCGTACCCTTCTCGTCGGGCCTGTCTTCCGGACCTGGCGTGAGCAAGGACGTCGAGAAAGTCACGCGCGCGGCGATGGAAAAGCTCGGCAACCAGTTCGAGGGTCCCATCTGGGCCGAGATGAAATTCAACTGGTCGCACGGCCACTCGACGCCGAAGCTCGTGAAGGTGCACGGCGGCAAACTCGGCGATACCTACTTCGAGCCGCCGCCGGCCAACTACAAGGTCGTCTGGCAGATCCGCAACGAGGACTTCTTCGCGCTGCGCTGGGGCGTTCCGGATTTCATCCGCCGGCACATCGCGCAGAACGGTACGCACCCCTACGTCGGCGGCTACTTCACCGGCTCCGAGACGTACATTCCCGCGCTCGACTACTTCACGAAGCTCGAACATCCGCAGTGGCGCTGGGCGTTCGAGCGGCAGTGGCTGTTCTACAAGCTCTGGGGACGGCTGCTTTACGACGCCGCCACGCCGGATGCCGTGTTCCAGGCGGAATTCACGCGCCGTTACGGCCCGCGCGCGAAGGACCTGCTGGAAGCCTTCTCGCTCGCATCGAACACGCAGCTGCGTCTCGCCTCACTGTTCGATTCGCGCTGGGACTTCACGCTGTACAGCGAGGGGTTTCTCGCGCTGCAGGGTGAGTACACGCGCTACATCGGCGTCGACGCGCTCATCGACCAGCCGACCATGGATCCCGACTACGTCGGCGTCGCCGAGTACGTGCGAACGACGCAGGCCGGCACCGAACTACCCGCCACGCGCATCACCCCGCTCGCGCTGGCCGACGCTCTCGAACGCGACTGCCGCCGCGCGCTCGACCTCGTCGAGAAGCTCGATACGCGCAGGGACGTCGCGCTGCGATACGAGGTCGCCGACATCCGGACCTGGGCGTATCTCGGCCTGCATCTCGCCGAGAAACTGCGCGGCGCGGTTGCGCTCGAGACGTTCCGGGCGACGGGCAAGGAGCAGTACCGGCAGCAGGCGCTCGAACGACTCGGCATGGCGCTGAGCCGCTGGGACGCGGTCGTCGGGATCACGCGCCCGCTGTACGAGGACATGCGCCTCACGCACTACAACCACAATTCGTTCGACGCGAATCCGGACAACCTCTTCCACTGGGCGCGCGTGCGCGAGGAAGTCGCGCGCGATCTCGAAGTGGCGCGCGAGGCCGCGCCGCGCCAATGAGTGACGTGCGCCGGTAAAGCCAGCGGATAGAGAAAGGGCCGCGGGTCCCATCCTTTGGACCGCGGCCCCGGCCTCGCCATGGCGTCTTGCTACAGCGAGACGATCGACGACAGATGCACCACGATCAGCGTCACGGTCCCGCATGCGACCGCTAACAAAACACACGCAAATCGCTGCCTCACCACCCTCTTGTCCACCATCATTGAATGACCCCTTCCTTGGCTTGTTGTGCATCGACGGGCGTTTTGCGCGCTCCGCCACCCTATGTGAGCGCGAACATCCTCCTGGTGGCGCCAGGATTCAAGATGACGCCATTAGGGGACGTAACAAACGCGCAACAGTGGTGGGAGTTAAGCGACCCGGGATTTGGCGTCGAGCTTCGCGACCGCGCGACGCGAAGCGAAATGTCGATAACTTTCAATCACGAAGTCGGAGAGCTCGCGGTCCGAAAGACGCGCGACTTCCATCGCGATCCAGCCGTTGTGGCCCATGTAAGCGGGCACCGACATCCGAGGATCCATCTCGAGCGGACCCTGGCGCTCGATGCCCACCCACACCGATGCGGTAAGTCCCTGGCCATAGTCGTACAACAGGGCGAAGCCGCGTTTGCCCACGCGCCATACCGGCATGCCGAATTGCAGCGCCTCACTCGTCTCGGGAAGCGCGCCGCAGATGCGCCGCATCCGCGCGAGCGCCTTCAACGCGCCCGGCGTCTTCATGCGATCGATCTCCGCGGGCTTCATGCGGCGCGTCGGCGCGGCCACGACGGGCGGCTTCGCGACGAGCGCGACGAGTTTCGGCGGCGAGTTCGCGACGTAGGCCATGTGCACGAGCTCGATCACGCGTTTCCACGAGAAACC
Source organism: Pseudomonadota bacterium (assembly GCA_023423065.1). Taxonomy (GTDB): domain Bacteria; phylum Pseudomonadota; class Gammaproteobacteria; order Steroidobacterales; family Steroidobacteraceae; genus CADEED01. Next base: position 36,202 of record JAFAGC010000024.1, on the reverse strand, counting down.
GCGATTGAGCTCGATGCCTATCCACCCGGACGGCCCGACGTATGGCGGCTTGAAGAGGGCCTTCGGGGCGGAGGCGATGAGTCGCGACTGCTCGAGCGGCGGCGTCGCGAGCCACAGGGCGACTCGCCCGTCGCCGTGATGATTGAGCGCGAACACGGCGAAGATCTTGCCCTTGCGCGCCCCGTCGCGCGCGCGGAAGTTGGGCGAGCCGTGGGACTCGAATTCCTCGACCCCGGGGAACGCGAGACAGAGCTCGCGTACCGCCTGGGGAATGGAGCGGGATCTAGCCATTGCAGAATGACAACTTCGACTGGTCGTAGTCCTTGCCGAAGTTGAACACGAACACCGGGCCGAGGTCGATGACCTGCTCGGCCGTGGCGAGGTGGATCGACACGTTGCTCTTCGGCAGCGACATGTTGGCCACGCGGAAGGCGCAGTAGCTCTTCCACTCGCCGCTGATCGGCGAGGTGAACTCGAGGACCTGACTCCAGGGCGGAGACGTCATCTGGATGCGCGTCGCGAGCGAACTGCCGCCTTCGGCGGGTTGCTCCGCGCGTGCGTGGTACATCAGCATGATCACGTCGCCCTCGTTGATGGCGCCGTCGACCGGCGAGTTCGCCTGCACGTCCCAGGGGTTGCGACCCTTGCCCGCCTTCACGCGGAACGCGTAGTCGCCCGGGACTTCCGCCTTGATGTGTTTCGCCTTGGGTTTGTCAGGCTGGAAGTACCACGTGCCGTTGGTCTTCTGATTGATCATCTTGCTGGCCAGATCGTCGTCCTGCGCGGAGGCACTGACCGCCAGCAGGATCACGACGCCGAGACCGGAAAGGAACTTCATGAGCGACCTCCCTCGTGATCGCGTCCTTGCGGAAGAACTCCAGATGACTATCGTCGGGCGAATTCCCCTATTCCCAGTAGACGGGTTTCTTCATCTGCGAGACGGGGACGCAGCCATGGAATGCGCCGGGTACGGCCTCGTATTCCATGTTTTCCATGATCCCCGGCTCGGAGGTGTAGAAGCCCAGCAACGTGAGTTCGCGGGTCATGAGGATGAAGGGCCTGGATCCATCGACCTCGAGCGCGCGTTCGAGCGATTGCTTCACGAACTCGGTGCGGGTCTGGGGCTCCTGATCGAGAAATGGCTTGCCGCCCATCTTCTGGGCCTCCACCATGAATTCGGCGGCGCCGCTCGCGAAACGCTGCCGCGTCTCCTCGTCGTACACCGCGCCGAGCACCTCGTCGATGAACGCCGGGACGCCGGCGTCTTTCGCGCCACGGGTGTCGGTCTTCGGGATCATGATCTCGGCGATTTCAGACACCAGCGCGAAATGATCGGCGCTCAGCACTTTCGGCACGAAGGCCGCCGCGCCCGGCGCCGCTTCCTTCGCCGAGCAGCCCTGCAGGATCGCGAGCGCCGCGGGCGCCGACACGGCGCCGCCCAGCAGCCAGGCCGCGCGCCGGAGAATTTCACGCCGTTTCAAAAGCGACTCGTTCATAGATTGCCCTTCTTGAGTTCCGACACCGCGTGATCGACCGCGCGCGCCGTGAAAGCCATGTACGAGAGCGACGGGTTCTGGCAGCCCGAGGACACCATGAAGGAACCGTCGGTCACGAACACGTTCTTGCAGGCGTGCACCTGGTTGTACTTGTTCAACACGGACTTCTTCGGGTCCGCGCCCATGCGCGCCGTACCCATCTCGTGGATGCTGTTGCCGACGTTGTAGTTGTCGCTGCGCACCGTGACGTTCTTGAAACCGGCCGCCTCGAGCATCTCGCCCGCGTCGTTGCGCATGTCCTCCTGCATCTTGCGCTCGTTGTCGCGCACGACGGCGTCGATGGCGAGCAGCGGCAACCCGTGTTTGTCCTTCTTCGTGCGATCGAGCTTCGCGTGATTCTCGTGATACGGGAGGATCTCGCCGAACGCCGTCATGCCGATGGTCCATGGCCCCGGCTCCCGCACGGCCTGCTTGAGCTCCTCGCCGATCAGCGCGCTGTCGTTGAAGCGCGAGAACGTGGAGCGCGAGGCGCGGCCCTGATAGCCGAAGCCACGCAGGTAATCGCGCTTGTCCTTGCCGACGTTGCGATAACGCGGAATGTAGAACCCGTTGGGCCGGCGCCCCGTGTACGCGACGTCGAGATGCCCATCGACCAGCGCGCTCGCCCCGCCCGGCTTGTTGTGGTCCATGATGTTGTGGCCGAGCTCGCCCGAGTCGTTGCCGAAGCCGTTCGGGAAACGGCTCGAGGTCGAGTTCAACATGATGAACGCGGAGCCGAGCGCGGATGCGCACAGGAAGACGACCTTCGCGAAGTAGTCGGTCTGCTGGCCGGTCTCCGCGTCGAGCACACGCACGCCGGTCGCCTTGCCCTTGTCGTTGTCGTAGATGACTTCGTAGACGATCTTGTTGGCCAGGAGGGTCATGTTGCCGGTGCGCTCGGCCGAGGGCAGCGTCGCGGACACCGAGCTGAAATACGCGCCGTACGGACACCCGCGGATGCACATGTTGCGCGCCTGGCAGGTCGCGCGCTGCGGGCTTTCGTTGTGCGTGAGCGGCCCGGTGAGATTCGCGCAACGGCCGATGATGAGCTTGCGGCCGAGCTTCTGGTCCAGCTTCTGCCTGAATTCCTGTTCGACGCAGTTGAGCTCGTGCGGCGGCAGGAACTTGCCATCGGGCAATTGCGGCAGACCCTCGATGCTGCCGCTGATGCCGGCGAAGGTTTCCACCTTGTCGTACCAGGGTGCGATTTCCTCGTAGCTCACGGGCCAGGGAATCGCGATGCCCTCCTTCGCGTTCGATTCGAGATCGAGCGGGCTCAGCCGGTAGCTCTGGCGCGCCCACATGAGCGAGCGGCCGCCGACGTGCCAGCCGCGCAGCCAGTCGAAACCGCTCGTTTCGACATAAGGATTGTCGATGTCGTCGACGAACCAGTGTTCGTTCGCGGGCGTCGGGTAGTTGGTGCGCGACCAGACCGGCTTGCGGCGGCGCGTTTCCTGCGTGATGCGATTGCCGTACGGCAGCTCCCACGGGTTCTTCATCGCGGTGGGGTATTCCCCGTGCCGGACCATGCGGCCGCGATCGAGTACCAGAGTCTTGAGTCCCTTCTCCGTCAGTTCCTTGGCTGCCCAACCGCCGCTGATTCCCGTGCCGACGACGATCGCGTCAAAAGAATTCGATTCCATGCTCTACTGTTGCCCCCGCAGAAGCTCGTGGAAAGAAAATCCGGGAAAGAAAATCCGGGACGAAAATCCGGGACAGATTTATTTATTGACGATAATAATCGTCGCTAAATAGATCTGTCCCGGATTTTCCCGGATTTTCCTGCGCGGCCATTATGGACTACTTGCGCGTCATGCTGGTTCCATTCCAGGCGACGATCCTGCTCGTCGTCGCGATTTTCTCGATCTTCCTGTCCGTGCTCGACCTGCACATGATCTTCGGCACGGTCGGCAAGGTGCTCATACAGATCTGGATCCTGAAATACTGCTACGTGCTGGTCGAGAACATTTCCGAGGGACGAACGGAAGCACCCGTGATGTCGCAGGAAATGCTGAGTCCCTTCGAAGTGCGGCCTTGGGTTCAGCTCGCGATCGTCACGATCGGCGCGACGTTCTGCATCTGGATCGGCGGAAACGCCGGCATCGCACTCGGGGTTTTCCTGCTGGCGTTGCTGCCGGCTTCGATCGCGGTGCTCGGATTCGGCGAAAAATTCTACGAGGCCGTGAATCCGGTCACGCTGTTCCGCGTGATCCGTGGCCTCGGCCCCCTGTACTTCGCGTTGCTCGCGGCGATGGTCGTGTATGCGGCCATCGGCTGGTTCGTCGCGAGCACCGGGCTGTGGCGCATCCTCGTGCATGCCGTGCAGCTGCTGTGCGAGCTGTCGTTCTTCGCGCTCATCGGCGGCGGCATGTACCTGCGGCGCCGCCAGCTCGGCTACCAGGCCTCCAACAGCCCGGAGCGCGCCGCGGAACGCGCGGAGAGCGAACGCATCAAGCTGCGCGCCCGCATGATGGACGAGGTCTTTCAACTGGCGCGGCATGGCCGCCAGGTGGACGCGACCGCGCCGCTCGCCAATTGGCTCGAGGATCTCGACGCGGAACACGTCTGTCGCGATGCATACCACGCCGCCGAACAGGTGTTGCGCTGGGAGAATCCCGTCGCGGTCGACACCATCGGCAGTACGTTGATACGCCACCTGCTGCGCTTCGGCCGCCCCGACGCGGCGCTCGCGGTCTTCGAACGGCTGCGCGGACATTCCGCGCAATTCACGATGGATTCCGCGATCGACCTGCGCACGCTGGCCGAATTCGCCGAAAGCACGGGCCGCGACGAGCTGGCCGCCTCGATGCGGCTGGAAACGCCCGTCCACCCGCCACGGGCGCCCATGCCCGGAAAGTCATGACGAGCCAGGACATGACAGTTGTCAGCACCGAGGGCTGACGAGTTCGACTGAAAGAATCCGCGGCCTCGCGCCATGCTTCCACCTACTGGAGGGACCTCATGTCGCAGACCCCGCTCGCGAGCCTGGAAGGCGCACGCAAGACGTTCGGCAAACTCGACGCGCTCGATGGATTCGATTTCGCCGCGCAACGCGGCGAACTGACCGCGTTGCTCGGACCGAACGGCGCCGGCAAATCCACCGCGATCTCGATCTTGTTAGGCCTGCAGCGCGCCGACGCGGGAACCGCGCAGCTCTTCGGTCACGACCCGCAGGAAATCGAGGGCCGGCGGCGCATCGGCGTGATGATGCAGGAGGTCGCGTTGCCGGCCGTGATGAGCCCGCGCGAGCTGATCGCGCAGGTCGCGAGCTACTACCCCACCCCGTACGACCCGGACGAGGTCTTGAAGCGCCTGTCCCTCGAGAGCCTCGCGAAGCGCCGCTACGGCAAACTCTCCGGCGGACAGAAGCGCCAGGTGCAGTTCGCGCTCGCCATCGTCGGGCGTCCCGAACTGCTGTTTCTCGACGAACCGACCGTGGGTCTCGACGTGCAGGCTCGCGAGGCGCTGTGGCAGGTCGTGCGCGACCTCAAGCACGAGGGTTGCTCCATCGTGCTCACGACTCACTACCTGGAAGAAGCCGAGGCGCTCGCGGACCGGGTCGTCGTGATGGTGCGCGGACGCAAGGTGACCGGCGGCACGGTGGACGACATCCGCAGCCACGTATCCCGCAAGCAGGTCAGTTTCATCACCCGCATCGCACCGGAGGCCATTCGCGGGTGGCCGGAAGTGCTGCAGCTCGATACCGACCGGGATCGCATCACCCTGTGGACCCACGAAGCGGAGGCGCTGCTCGCGCGCCTGTTCCGCGAGGATCCGGCGCTCGAGGACATCGAGGTGCGCCGCGCGGGGCTCGCGGAGGCCTTCTCCGAGATCACGGCCGCGAACCGGGAGACCCAGTCGTGAACTCACCCTACGAAGCGGTTTCGACGATGTCCGCCTCGCGTACCTGGAGCGCCTACCTGGGCGACATGCACGTCGAGTTCCTGAAGGCGTTGCGCACGCCGGCATTCTCGGTGCCGACGCTGTTCTTCCCGATCATGTTCTATTGCCTGTTCGGCATCATGCTCGGCAGCCTGCGCGGCAACGGCGGGCTCGCGCAGTACACGCTGGCGACGTACGGCGTGTTCGGCACGATGGGCCCCGGGCTGTTCGGATTCGGCGTGTCGCTCGCGATCGAGCGCGAGCAGGGTTTGCTCACGCTACGGCAGGCCTTGCCGCAGCCGCCGGGCTCCTATCTATTCGCGCGCGCGGTGATGGCGATGCTGTTCGTCGCGATCATCTCGGTGTTGCTGCTGGTGCTGGCCGTGTTCGTCGCGAAGGTGCCGCTGACCTTCGTGCAGGCCGTGAAGATCTTCGCGATCAACGTGCTCGGCACGTTGCCCTTCTGCGCGATCGGCCTTGCGATCGGCTCGTGGGTGTCGGGACAGGCCGCGCCCGCCATCGTCAACCTGATCTTTCTCCCGATGGCGTTCCTGTCCGGACTCCTGTTCCCGATGCAGATGCTGCCCAAGTTCATCGTCGACATCGCACCGGTGTGGCCGGCATTCCATCTCTCGCAGATCTCGCTGGCGACCGTCGGGGGTCCCTCGACCGGTTCGCTCGCGACCCACGCCGCGGCGCTGGCCGGAGTCACGGTGATCTTCTTCTGGCTCGCGATGCGCCGGCTGAACAACGGCGGTTTCCGGCTGTTCGGCGCGCGTCGCAAGGGTGGCTCGATCGCGCTGCGTCGCGTCGCCACCCTGACCGTGTTGTGGGGCTCCATCGGCCTCGTGATCGCCGGCGTCGTGGGTGGCAATTCGAAGGTCACCGCGGCCGCGCCGGCCTCCGCGGATGCGAACGCGCCCGCTGCAACGGGTGACGCCGCAGATGCCGTGAAGGCCGGCGTGGCCGCCCCATCGGACGGCCTGATCTCGAACTTCGACGATGGCAAGACCGAGGCGAAGTACGGCATCGGCTTCGTCGCCTCGGGCGACGAGTACCAGGGTGGCAACTCGAAGGCGGCCATCAGGGTGGTCGAAGGCGGCGCGCAGCGGTCCGCCGGAGCGCTCGAGATTTCAGGAACCATCCGGCCGGGATCGGCCTACCCGGTGGCGGGAACGATGTTCTTTCCCGAGGGACCGCCGATGGCTGGCGAAATGGACTATTCCGGCCGGACCGAGCTCACCTTCCAGACACGGGGGGACGGACAGAAGTATCTCGTCATGTTCTTCGCCGGTGACGTCCAGATACCGTCCACCTACCCGTTCGAGGCCGGCGCGGAGTGGCGCGAGGTGCGGGTGCCGCTGGCCGACTTCGTGCCCGACACGAGGCGGATACGCGCCATCGGCTTCATGTCGATGGGGCCGGAGGGCGAATTCCGGCTGCAGATCGACGACGTCGACATGCGCTAGGATTCCGGCCGTCATGACTCCCGCGCAACTCATCAGGAACATCAAGGATCCGCCGCCGACCTCGATGGTCGGCTACATGACCCGTTCCGACGGCCGCATGATGCGCGCGATGCCGTTCGTGATCCTGATCAACCTGGTGTGGTTGTTCGTCTGGGCGGTACTCGCGCGACAGTCGTTCAGCGGCGTCATCCTGCCGACGCTGATCAGCGTCCCTTTCTTCATCTACCTGCACCTGTGCGCCTATTTCTACGGCGGCTCCAACAAGGTGCGTTTGAGCTACATCGCCGGGGTCTTCGCACTCGGGTTCTTGCTGGCGCCGTTCAATTTCTCATCGCTCGGCTACCTGATCTTCGGCTACTTCCTCCTGGCGTACACCGCGACGACGCGGCAGGCGGTCGTGTTCATCATCCTGTCGATGATCGCATTCATGATCGAGATGTCGCTGCTCGGCGCGAACACGAACACCATGGTCTCCGCGCTGATCCCGTCGGTCACCCTCGCGATCATCGCCATCTTCACCGCTTACGCCCACAAGCATCAGATGCAGCTTCGCCGCAGCAACGAGGAGATTCTGCGGCTCGCCACGCTCGCCGAACGCGAGCGCATCGGGCGCGACCTGCACGACCTGTTAGGTCACACGTTGTCGGTCGTGGCGCTGAAGTCGGAACTCGCGCGCAAGCTCATCGACCGCGACCTGGACGCCGCGCGCCGCGAGATGGAGGAAGTCGAGCGGGTGGCGCGCGATTCGCTGTCGCAGGTGCGCAATGCCGTCTCCGGCATCCGCAGCACCGCGCTCTCGGCGGAACTGCTCGCGGCGACCGCGCTGCTCGAGGCGCAGGGCATGAAGGTCAAGTGCGAGACCGAAAACGTGAAGCTGCCGCACGATCGCGAGACCGCGCTCGCGCTTTCCCTGCGCGAGGCGGCGACGAACATCCGCCGGCACGCCGGCGCGAAGGGCGTGACGATCCGCGTGCGCAAGGAGCCGAGCGCGGTGGTCGTCGAGGTGGCCGACGACGGCCGCGGCGGACGCATCGTTCCGGGCAACGGCCTGAATGGCATGCGCGAGCGCCTCGACAGCGTCGGCGGATCGCTCGCGCTGATTCCCAACCAGGACGGCGGAACCTTGCTGCGCGCGACGGTTCCGGTCGCCGCGTGAGCCGCGCATGATCCGCATCCTGCTCGCGGAAGATCAGGCCATGGTCCGCGGCGCGCTCGGCGCGCTGCTCAAGCTCGAACGCGACATCGAAGTGCTCGGCGCCGCGGCCGACGGGGCGCAGGCGCTCATCGACTGTCGCCGGTTGCAACCCGACATCGTGGTCACCGACATCGAGATGCCCGGGCTCACGGGCATCGAGCTCGCGCAGAAGATCCAGGAGGAAGCCCTGCCCTGCAAGGTGGTGATCGTCACCACGTTCGCGCGCCAGGGATACCTGCGCCGCGCGCTCGACGCCGGCGTGAAGGGCTATCTACTCAAGGACTCGCCCGCGGAGAAACTCGCCGAGGCGCTGCGCAGCGTGAGCCGCGGCGGTCGCGCGATCGACCCCGCGCTCGCGGTCGAAGCCTGGAACGAATCGGATCCCCTCAACGACCGCGAACGCCAGACCCTGCGCCTCTCGGGCGAAGGCCTCTCCGCGCCGCAGATCGCCGAGCAGTTAGGCCTCTCCCCCGGCACCGTGCGCAACTACCTCTCCGAAGCCATCGGCAAACTCGGCGCCAACAACCGCATCGACGCCTACCGCCTCGCCCGCCAGAAAGGCTGGCTGTAGGGTGGGGATAGCGGTGCCGGTGTAAAAAGTGGGGATTACGCGCCCCCACCCCGCACAAGAAGAATCCAGGAACAGGGAGTCTCATGAAGATCGACGCAGCACAGGCTGACATGCGCCATGCCTACCTGGGCGGTTCCGCGGGAATATTCGCGTCATCGCTGGCGTGGATGTCCTCGGCGCTGGTCGCGCATTTCGTCAGCCACCGTGCCGGCATCGCCGCGCTGTTCGTCGGCGGCATGCTGATCCACCCGGCCGCGATCCTGCTGTCGAAGTTGCTGGGCCGCCCAGGGAGCCACGCGAAGGACAATCCGCTGGCCGGCCTCGCCATCGAGACGACGATCTGGCTGCTGCTCGCGATTCCCCTCGCCTTTCTGCTTTCGTTCCAGCGGGTCGAGTGGTTCTTCATCGCGATGCTGGCGACCATCGGCGGCCGCTACTTCACTTTCTCGACGCTGTACGGCCTGCGCATCTACTGGGCAATCGGCGCGGCACTTGCGCTGGCGGCGTTCGGCCTCGCGGCGACCAACGCCGGCGCGGTGACCGTCGCCTTCGCGGGCGGAGTCATCGAACTGGTGTTCGCGGGAATCGTATTCGCGAGCGCGCGCCGATCACCGGCCACCGCCCCCGCGTAATCCCCACTTTTTACACCGGCACCACTATCCCCACCCCTACCCGCGGCCGATGTAGGGCATCTTCGGGGGCAGGATGGTCATGAACTGGATGTTAGCCGACAAGGGTAGTTTGGCCATGTGCAACACCGCGTCGGCGACGTGCCGGACATCCATCATCGGCTCCTGCTGCGGCAGCGCCGCCGCGAGCTCGGTCAGCGCATTGCCGATGTCGATCTGACCGACCGCGATGTCGTACTTGCGTCCGTCGAGCGAGCTCGATTTCGTAAGGCCCGTGATGCCGTGCTTCGAGGCGGTATAAGGCGCCGAATTCGCGCGTGGGACGTGCGCCGAGATCGAGCCGTTGTTGATGATGCGCCCGCCGCGGGGCGTCTGCGCCTTCATGATCCGGAACGCATGCTGCGTGCAGAGGAACGCGCCCGTCAGGTTGGTGTCGATCACGCGGCGCCACTGCTCGAACCCCAGGTCCTCGAGATTCACGCCCAACGGCGTGCCGACTCCCGCGTTGTTGAACAACACGTCGAGCCGGCCGAACTTCGCGATCGTCGCGCCGAACAGGCGGGCAACGTCGTCGGGCTGCGTGACGTCCGCTTCGACGACGAGCGAATCGCCTCCCCCGGCCGCCGCCACCGCCTCGAGCCTGTCCTTCTCCCGGCCGGCCAGTACCACGCCGAACCCGTCGCGCAGGAACGTGAGCGCCGTCGATTTGCCGATACCGCTCCCGGCGCCCGTGATCAGCGCCACCTTCTGCCCGGTCATCGTCTCCACCCCCTAACTACTGTCGCCGCGTTGCGCGGTGAATGCCTCGATGGCTCCGTCGTCGCCGACGCGCAGCGTCATCTCGATGGGCTGGCAGCACACCTGGCAGTCCTCCACGTAGCTGCACGAGCCCGAGCTCGGATCGGCGCGCGTTTCGAATGCTTCGCCGCAATACGGGCAGTGCACCATGACGAACTCGGCCCCGATGGCGCGGTCCATTCCAGCGGTGTCTACTTCGATCACGGGCTCGAGTCCGTAGAGGGCGTCGATGTCCGCATCCGACGAAGACAATTCCGCCGGATCGTGATCCGTCCGTGGTTTCTCAGGAGCGCTCATGGTTTCTCGAGCGACGATCATGGCACGACTCGCGCTGCTCGGCGGCATCTGTTTCTTGATGGCCGCGACGAAGTGGGCCTGCGTGTCCAATACGATGGATCCCATAGACCATCCTGATGGCTCGGAGGCCGCATTCGTCACCAGGCTCGTTCTGTTCGATTCCGCCGGGACGAGGACTTCGGAGTTCGTGTTCGGCGAGCCGATCCGGTTCGATCTCGAGGTCAGCAATGTTTCTTCCCGCACGGTCCACGTGCAGTTCGACGATGCGCAGATCTACGATTTCGTGGTCGTCGACTCCGGCACGAGCCGGGTGCGCTGGCGGTGGTCCGACGACCAGGTCTTTGCCCAGGCCTCCCAGGAGCTGACGTTCGAGCCGGGCGCGAGCCGGACGTACTCGGTCATGTGGTCCGGCCAGCTCGCCGACGGGTCGCAGCTGCCCGTCGGCAATTACCAGGCTCGTGGAGTCCTGGTTTTCGACGACTACTTCGGGGACCCGCTGGCCCGCGGCGAAATGGGCTCTCCGCTGGTGCCGTTCACGGTGCGCTGATTTCCCGGCCGTATTTTTCGCAAAGGGCTGCACCCGGCCCCCATGTGCCGCCCGTATTGGGAGGCAGGCACACACGAATAGGACCCGCCCCGTGAAAACAGCCCCCGCCCTGGCCCTGATCGCCGCCGCCGGCATCCTCGCAATCCCGTCCCTGGCCGCCGATACCGGCGCCGAACTCCGGATACCCGATTTCAGCCACCTGCGGGCGAAGGCCGTCGATTCGGTCGACATCTCGGTCAATGGCTTCATGTTGCGCACGCTGTCGAGAATTGCCCGCTCGGTCGAGGAGCCCGGCGATGCCGAGGAAGCGGCCGCGCTCAGCCTGCTGGGAGACATCAAGTCCATCCAGGTCCGCTCCTTCGAATTCGATCACGACGGCGCCTACGACAAGGCCGACATCGATGCCGTGCGCAGACAGTTGTCGGGCGGCGGATGGAGTCCGCTCGTGCAATCGCGCAAGCGCGATGCGCGCGAGGCCGTGGACGTGTTCGTCCGCATGGTCGGCGACCGGATCGAGGGACTCGCCGTGGTCGCGAGCGAACCGCGCGAATTCACCATCGTGAACATCATCGGGCGCATCGACATCGACAAGGTCGCGATGCTCGAAGGACAATTCGGCATCCCCAAGGTGAACCGGATCGACTGAGAATGCGGATTCGCCGTGAATCCCAGCGCCGCGCGAAACATGACTGACACGTTGCTGGCCCGGGCGCGCGCGGGCGACGCCGAGGCGTTCGCGAGTTTCGTGCGGCAGCACCAGTCCTCCGTGTACAGCATCGGCCTGCGCATGTTCAACCGGCGCGATGCGGCGGAAGATCTCGCTCAGGACGTGTTCCTGCAGCTTTATCGCAAGCTCGATTCGATCGAGTCGGCCGAGCACCTGGGATTCTGGTTGCGCCGCGTCGCCGCGAACCTCGCGATCGACCGGCTGCGCAGCCCGGCGCATACGCAGACACAACCGCTCGCCGACGACGAGGACATCGCCGCGCAGGATCCCGAAGCGGATCCGCTGCGCGATCGCGCGCTGCTGAAACTGATCGGCGAGCTCGCGCCGCAGGCGCGCGCGGTGATGCTGCTTCGGTACCAGGAGGATTGCGACGTGGCCGAGGTCGCCCAGGCGCTCGACATGCCGGTGAACACGGTGAAGAGTCACATCAAGAGATCGCTCACGGCCTTGCGGCGTCGACTGGTTGGCGCGCATGTCGTGGATTGCGAGGAACCATGAACGAGAATTTCGAAAACGAACTGCGCAATGCGCTGCGCCCGGTGGATGCCCCCGAGGGGCTCGCGGATCGCATCATGCGCTCGCTGCCGCCACGCGAGGTCGCCGCGCCGACCGTCGTACCCGTCCCCGCGCGCGCCCCCGAAGCGCCCGTGCGCGCACCGCGACGCTACTGGATGCCCGGCGCGCTCGCGGCCTCGCTCCTGGTCGCGGTATTGGTCGGCACACACATGGCCGAGGTGCGCGACGAACGCATCGCGCGCGAGGAAGGGCTCGCCGCGCGCCGCGAGCTGCTGCAGGCCTTGCGACTGACTAGTGAAAAACTGGATCTCGCCTACCAGGCGGTGCAGACGCCCGCCAAGGGCGCGATCGACGAGGAGAACCGCTCATGAACGCGCGCGCGATTTTGTTGACCGCCATCCTCGGTTTGTCGGGTCTGGCAATCGCGGGAACCGCGCAAGCCCAGACGGCTAACATCAAGGGCCAGCTGCGCATTCCCGAGTTCGCCGGTCTCGCCGAGAAGGCGAGTGAATCGGTAAACGTGACGCTCGACTCGAAGCTGCTCGGCATCGGCTGCCGCTTCCTCGATGCCGCGGATCCCGAAGAGGCCGAGGCAAAGAAGGTGTGCACCGGCCTCTCGGGCGTCTTCGTGCGCAGCTTCACGTTCGACGAGGATTTCGCCTACCCCAAGGGCGACGTCGAGGCCGTGCGCAGGCAGCTGTCCGCGCCGGGCTGGTCGCGCATCGTCGAGGCCCGCAGCCGCAAGGATCAGACGGACGTCGACGTGTTCGTGCTGATCGAGGGCGACCGCGCGCAGGGACTCGCGATCATCGCGAGCGAGCCGCGGCAGTTCACGATCGTGAACATCGTAGGCTCGATCGATCTCGCGCAGCTGCACAGTCTCGAAGGCAAGTTCGGTGTGCCGGAGCTCGAGATCGAGGCCAAACCACCGGCGCCGAAAAAGAAGACCTGAAGCGTCACACATCCACCGGCCGCGCGATGGTGTCGAACACGCCGATCGCGAACAGCAGGATCGTGACGCCATCGGCGATGAGTTCGAGGACGTAGGTCGCCTGCGGCCCGAGTGCTTCGGGCGCGTAGCGCCGCATCAGCAGCACACCGCCCTGCAGCGCCGCGGCGATCAGCAGCCCCTCGATGAACCCGGCACCGGGTTGCTGGACCAGGAACCCGTATACGAACAGCATGACGCCGATGAGGATGCCGCGCACCTTCGAGCCGAGGCGAAGGTGTCGTGGAGATTCGTTCATATGTGCTGCGTCTTGCGGGTTCCAATCAGGAGCGCGAAGAACCGCGGTTTCATGCGGGGCAACCATCCTTGAACGGAACCGGCGCGTGCCCGGCCGTCGCATCCGGCGCCGGGAACGGCTCGCCGAACGTGAAGGCTTCCGCCGTCGGGCCGAGTTCGCGCAATCGGGCGAGCCGCGCCGCCGCCTCGTCGACGCTCGGCTCGTGCCCTGCCGGCACCCACCACAGGACCAGGTACACCTCTGCCATGCGCAGGAACCATTCGCGGCGGCGCTTCATGACCGACGTATGCGCCGAGGCGTAGACGAACGCACGCAGCGCGTCCATATCCGCCCACACCGACATGTTCACGATCACGTCGTCGCCGAACGGGCGTAGCGAGGTCGCATCGTTGCCTTCGCCCACGAGGCGCCAGACGAACCCGCGAGAACCTTCGGCGAGCGCGTTGATCCGGTCGAGATTGTCCACGAAGTCCCTGAGCTCGGGACTGTCGATCGGCGCCTTGAGCTTCGCGATGTTGAGTTGGGCGAGACGGTAGTTGGACACGAGCTTTCCTCTCTAGGGAGCGCCGGAATGTGCGTACAGGATGATGAACAGGTAGATCAGCAGGATCGTCGACAGCTGCGCGAGCGCGGCGGCGACCACCGCGCGAATCACCGTCCACAGCAGGTTGCCGCGATGGAACTGCACGGCGGCCACGCTGAAGTAGATCATCCAGAGCCCGTAATACAGCGGCGCGACCGTGAGGTTGCCGGGGTCCAGCTTCGCGAAATACATGATGGGCGTGGTGATGAGCCCCAGGAACAACATGCGGAAACCCGAGGTGTACGCCGCGAGCACCAGGTGCTCGGCGTAGTTCAGCCGCGATGTCCAGAACAGCAGCGCGCACCAACCGGCGAGGAACGGCATCTGCAACACGATGACGACGTTCACGTGCCGCTGCAGGAAGCCCGCCGCGCCGCTTTCGGTGATGGGCGAGAAGAAGTGCACACCCGTCAGGTAGATCATGAAGCTCGCGAGACTCACCGAGATCACGACGAACGGAAACGGCCCGAAGTGTTTCTTGCGCCTGCCGTCGACGTATTCGCGCGCCACGTACCCGGGGCGGTAAGCGAGCTGCCCGACGAGCGCGACGATACTGTGATCGGCGTGGGTCAGCGCATGCAGGATATCGTGCCCGATCTGGCGCATCGTGAGGCGACCGGCATGCGCGCGCTGGCCGCAGTGGCCGCAAAACCGCTGCCCGGACTGCAGGGGCGTCTCGCAATTCGCGCAGGCGAAGCGGGTCTCGGCAATCTGGCGGATGCCGTCGCTCATGAACCGCGTTTCTTTTGCTTCGCGCCGGCGCCTCGCGTCGCATCCTGCTTGACCTGAAACCGCACGATGCGCGCGATGAGCGGCAGCGGCAACGGCTCGGCATGCGGGAATCTCAGGTTTCCCTTCGGCCCCGCGTATTTCTTCGCGGCCTTCGCGATGGCCGCGTCGCGCACGGGCGGAAACAGCCCGATGTGATGACGGAATCCCGCGAAATAGACCAGGATGCCGTTCTGTCGATACGCGGGGATGCGGTAGCTGATGCCTTCGGTCGCATTCGGCGCCGCGGCTCGGATCGCGCGGCGCACCCGCGAAAGCCGCGCCGCCAACTCCGTGGGAAACGCTGCGATGTACGCATCGACCTCGGCGCTTTTCTTCATGGCTAGAGCCCCCGGGCGATGACCTCTTTCATGATCTCGTTCGTGCCGCCGTAGATGCGTTGCACGCGCGAATCCGCGAACAGCCGACATACGAGGTATTCGTTCATATAGCCGTAGCCGCCGTGCAGCTGCACGCACTCGTCGAGCACCTGCTGCTGCATGTCCGTGGTCCACCACTTGGCCATCGACGCGGTCTCGGTGTCGAGCTTGCCCGCGACGAGATCGACGACGCAGCGATCCGAGAACACACGCGCGATACGCGCGATGCTCGCGAGCTCGGCCAGCTTGAAGCGCGTGTTCTGGTAGTCCCACACCGGCTTGCCGAAGGTCTTGCGCTCGCGCACGTATTTCAATGTCTCGTCGATGCCGCCTTCCATCGCACCCACGGCACCCACCGCGATGACCGTGCGCTCGTAGGGCAGATCGTGCATGAGCTGATGCATGCCCTCACCCTCGACGCCACCGAGCAGGCAGTCCGCGGGCACCTTCACACCCTCGAAGAACAGCTCGGAGGTGTCCTGCCCATGCAGCCCCATCTTGTCGAGCACGCGTCCGACGCGATAGCCGGCGAGATCCTGGGTCTCCACCATCAGGATGGACAGGCCCTTGTTGCGGTCCGGATCGGTGCGCACCACGAGCATGAGCAGCCCGGCGAGGAAGCCGTTCGTGATGAACGTCTTCCCGCCGTCGACGACGTAATGATCGCCCTGCTTCGTCGCACGCGTCCTGATGCCTTTCAGATCCGAACCCGTCCCGGGTTCGGTCATGCAGATCGCGCCGATGAGCTCGCCCGCGGCCATGCGCGGCAGCCAGCGCTGCTTCTGCTCCTCCGTGCCGTGATTGAGCACGTAGTGCGCGCACATGCTGTGCACGCCCTGGCCGAACGCGCCGAGACCGCGACGCGCGAGTTCGGTGTACATCACCGCTTCGTGGCGGAAATCGCCGCCGCCACCGCCGTATCCGGCGGGCACGTCGAGCAACAGCAGCCCGGTTTCGCCGGCCTTGCGCCAGGTCTCGCGGTCGACGTGGTGCTGCGCGCGCCAGCGCGCGTCGTTCGGAACCATCTCGGATTCGATGAAACGCACGACGGTGTCGCGAAACACTTCGAGGTCGTCGTCCATCCACGGAATGACGTAGGGATTCATGGGCGCAAGATTAGCCTGCGCCTCCTCACCCCGGCCAGCGACTCAGCCGCGCTGCACGCGAATCGAATACTTTCCGGTCCCGGTCGGACGATAGTGCCGCACCTGCGCGAAATAGGTCCCGGGCACGAGGCTCGCCTGGATGCGCGCGTTGACGCCGACTCCGCTGTCGTCGTCCTCGGCGATGAGCCGGGTCTGATCGTTCGGGCCGAACAGCTTCAATACCACGTCGGTGTTGCCGCTGGTGGAGATGACGTGGTTGCCGGCCTTCTTCGCCTCGAACTGGAACACGTCCTCCTCGCCGCCCTTGCCGATGGCGGCGCGCGTGGCCGACTTCGCATTCACGGAGATGGCGGTGACGGGCTTCGCGATCTTCGGGTAGGCCTTCGCGCTCGCGATGAACGCCTTGTCGAGATCCGACAGGACGGAATTCGCCTTGGTGCCCTCGCCGCTCTTCACCCAGCTATCCGGGAAGAAATACAACATGATCGAGTCTGGATCGAATTGCGTGCCGCGAATCTGATCGACCGAATACTTCTCGAGCACGTTGTGACGGATCGTGGCCTCGTCCCAGAAGTTGGGCGGGCCCTTGAGATCTTCGATCACGACCTCCTCGTTCCACTCGATGCCGCCGGAGGGATTCTGATGCTCGTGGCCGAGACCGATGGCGTGTCCGAACTCGTGGGCGGCAGTGCCGCCGTCGAGGAAGCCGAGATTCATCGTGGGCGACGAGATCGGGATCTGGCGGCAATCCGTGCCGATGTACGACCACGCGCCGTCGTCGGGATCGAAGGCGATGCGGATCTCGGCGTCCGGGTCGTCGGTGAACACGAACTTCAGGTTGGCGTGCTGTGCCCACCAGCCGGCTTCCTGGCGCGCGGTGTTCTGCTCCTGCGGCGTCCCGCCCATGAAGCGCACCCGCAGCGTCGAACCGTTGATCCACATCTTGCGCGCGACGATGATGGCACGCGTCGCACCACCGCGGCGCACGGTCGCCTGGGCGCGCATCTGTTCCGTCGGCAGCGGACGTTCGTGGCAGACCTTTACGGGCGGGCTCATGGGAAACTCCCGGGGCGCCGCGTTAGTTAGATTTCGGCGGACGGCGCTCTATCTATTCTGTCGCCAGCCGGCCGATTCTCCCACCCCTGGCGCAAATTTCCCGGGTGCGCCGCGCCATCCCGCAGTGCATCACGACGCCGGCGTGGCGTCGCAGCCGGCGCCGGCCGCCTCGCCGCGCTGAAAAACGTACACGCCGCCCCGCCTGGCGACGAAAGCGCGGCGCTCGCCCTCACCCGTCATCCGCCCCGGCTTCGAAGATTCCCTCGCAACGACGAACTCCCCGGCAAACATCGGCGAGCGGACGGCGATCGGGCCGTCGCGGCCGGTCACGAACTGGATCTCGCGCGGGCCGCACTCGTCCCAGGCGAAGTCCACCGTGACGTCGCCGCGCGCGCGCAGCCCGACCGCTTCGCCCTTGTTCCAGGCCGCCGGACGCGCGGGCAGGATCGCGATCTCGCCGTTGTGGCTCTGCAGCAGCATCTCGACCATGCCGGCCGTCGCGCCGAAGTTCCCGTCGATCTGGAACGGTGGGTGCGTGTCCCAGAGGTTCGGCAGCGTGCTGTCGCGCAGCAGGCCTTCGAGTAGTTTGTGCGCGCGCTCGCCGTCGAGCAGGCGCGCCCGGAAATTGATCTTCCATGCGCGGCTCCAGCCCGTGCTCGCGTCCCCGCGCGCATCGAGCGTGACCCGCGCCGCCTGCGCGAGGTCCGGCGTGTGCGCGCCGATCGCGTTGCCCGGATGCAGCGCGAACAGGTGCGATACATGCCGGTGATCGCTCTTCGGATCGTCGAGGTCGACCTTCCATTCCTGGAGCTGCCCCCATTTGCCGACGCGTAATCCACGGTCGAGTTTCGCGAGCGCATCCGCGACGCGTTTGCCGAATGCCTCGTCCCCGGCAAGTTCCGCCGCGGCGACCGTGTTGGTGAACAGGTCGGCGACGATCTGCTGCGACATCGCGGCGCCGGCCGTGAACGGCCCGTGCTCGGGCGAGTAGCTGGGCGAGACGACGAGTGTGCCGTCGCGCGGATCCGTGACCAGCGCGTCGAGCCAGAACTCCGCCGCGCCTTTCATCACCGGCCAGGCGCGCTTCTTCAGGAAATCCCCGTCACGGCTGAACAAGTAGTGCTCGTAGAAGTGCTGCGCGAGCCAGGCGGAGGCTTCCGGTTGCCAGAACGCGGTCGGCCAGTCGATGGGTCCCACGTAACCCCAGGCATTGGTGTTGAGGAACAGCGTCCAGCCCTTCGCGCCGAAGTAACGCTCGGCGGACAGACGCCCGGGTGGCACGAGGTGTTCCACGAAGTCGAACAGCGGCGTGGCCGTCTCCGCGAGATTCGCGGACTCGGCCGGCCAGTAATTCATCTGCAGGTTGATGTTGACGTGGTAGTCGGCGTTCCAGGGCGGTGTGGCCTTGTCGTTCCACACGCCCTGCAGGTTCGCCGGCAACGAGCCCGCGCGCGACGCGGCGATCAGTAGATAGCGGCCGTAGTTGAAATAGAGTTCCTCGAGCGCGCGGTCGGCCGCGGCGTTGCCGCTGGGATACTGCGCGCGCAACCGGTCCGTCGGAATTCGCGGCGCCTTCCCGCCGAGCGAAATTCGCAGGCGCCGAAACAGCGCCTGGTGATCGCGCGTGTGTCCGGAGGCGATGCTGCCGAATTGCTCCTTCCCGAGCGCCTTGAGGTCTTTCCCGGCCAGCACGACCGGATCGACGGCGTCGCGGTAGTCCGGATACCGCATGCGGTAGTTGGTTCGCGCCGCGACGATGATCGTCACCGGGCAGTCGGTGACGATGTGCAACGAATCGCCCTCCGGCGTCTGCGTGCCGCAGTTGGTGATCACGCGCACCAGCGCCGCATAGCGCAGGCCGTTCGACTCGAGGGTGCCCGACACGGCGATGAGCCCGGGGGTCACCTCGCGGGTGACGCTGCGATTGCCGGGAACCGTGTAACGCACGCGCATCTTCTGCCCGCTCGTGCTGTACCAGCGGCCGACGAACACCTGGTCCGGGTAGGACACGGCGTAGTCGCGGCGATAACCGATCTCGCCCTGGCGGTATTTCACGCGCGCGACGCCGGCGTCGAGATCGAGCTCGCGCCGGTATTCGGTCACCGGTTCCGCACCCGGCTCGATGTCGACGACGAGATCGCCAAAACTCTGGTAGTCGCCATAGTTGTGCATCTTTCGGCCGAGCTCGCCGACGACGAGCCTGGGATCGAGTTGCGAGCCGTCGAGCAATCGTTCGCCAACCGAGCGCACCGCCGCCGCCCTGGATTCCCGCGGCAGGCCGAAGTCGTAACCGCCCTCCGCGCCCGGGCCGCCGGTCCATAGGGATTTCTCTGAGAACTGGATGCGGTCGAATTCGATTCCACCGAACACCATCGCGCCGATACGCCCGTTGCCGATGGGCAGCGCCTCCTTTTCCCAGTCGGTGGCGGGATGGTCGAACCAGATCAGCGTGTTGGCGGCTCGCCCGATCGATGCGAAACTGCAAACGCAGGCAGTGATCGAGATCAGCAGTCCGGTTCGGCGCATGTTTTTCTCCCTCGCGCGGGATCATATAGGTCGACCGCGCGCGACGCTCACCAGCCACGCGGAATCCTGGGCGGAAAATCATCCGCAGTCGCCCAGTCCCAATTCCGGTCCACGCAGCGGTGAGGAAACGTATTCGTGAACAATGCCGGTCAGCGGCCCGTCAACGTCGGCTCCGTACTCTTCTATCAGCAGCTCGAACCTTTCACTCCCGACGATCACGGCGCACTCGGTGTGTCGCTGACCGCGAACCCGTATGAGTACCTGCGGGGAACCTACGCGGTGCCGATCACGGCGGACGAGTTCCAGCACGCCGCGGTGTGTTACCCCATCATCTTCTCCCGCCAGTCGAAAATTCCCCTGGCCCTGATGGGACCGTTTCCGGGCGTGAACGTCTTCATCGCGCCGGACGGGTCGATGGATCCCGATGCGTACGTACCCGCGTTCGCGCGGCGTTATCCGTTCCTGCCCGTGGCGACCGAAGGCGTTCGCGATCCGCTGGGCGGAAGCGGTCGCATGATCCTGTGCGTGGACCGGGCGGCCAGGACGATCTCGGACCGGCCGGAAATTCCGTTCTTCGAGCACGGGCAGCCCTCGCAATACACGAAGGACGCGATCAAGACCTGCAACAAGTTCGAAGAGCTCGCGCGACGCACGCGCGATCTCATTCGCCTGCTCGAGCAACACGACCTGTTCGAGAGCATGGAACTGAGCGTGCCGCGCGCGAACCCGGACGGCACGCAGGCGCCGCCGCAGAAGATCGAAGATTGTCTGCGCGTCTCGGAGGAGAAGCTCAACGCGCTTCCCACGGAGACTTACCTCAAGTTGCGCGACATCGGCGTTCCCGGGCTCGTTTACGCCCATTTGCTGTCGCTGAGCTTGTGGCCCAAGTTGCTCTCGCGAGTCGCACGACTCAACAAGGAAGCCCCGCTCGGGCAGGGCCCGAATGCCTGAGCTCGAACTCGATACACACCCGGATCTCGGCATCCGGGTGGAGCACGTCGGCGCCCAGCGGATCCCGCTGCTGATCGTCGACAACCTGCTCGCCCGGCCTGAAGAACTCGTCGAGTACGCGGCCTCTCGAGCCGCGCTCGCGCCACCGACGGACATGTACCCGGGTCTGCGTGCGCCGGCGCCGCGGTCCTATCTACAGGCGCTGCGCAAGGGGCTGACCAGGGCGATCAACGAGGCCTATTCCCTGCCCGATCTCGAACTGCACAGCGCGATCAGCTACCTGTGCGTGGTCACGACGAAGCCTGCGGATCTCAAGCCCGTCCAGTGCATGCCGCACATCGACGGCACGGCCGCGAACGGCTTCTCGACGGTGCATTACCTGTGTTCGCCCACGTATGCCGGCACGTCTCTCTACCGGCATCGAAAGACCGGATACGAACTCATCCCCGAGTTTCGTCACGAGCGTTACCGGTCGGTGCTGGAGCAGGAGCTGCGCGAGAACCCGTCGACGACACAGGACTACATCAACGGCGACACGGAAATGTTCGAGCGGATCGCATCGACCCAGGTCGCGTTCAATCGCCTGGTGCTCTACCCCTCGAACGCGCTGCATTCCGCGGATATCGATCGGCAATTCGAGTTCGATCCGGATCCGCGCACCGGTCGCTTCTCGGTAAACTCGAGAATCCAGATGCGCCCCCAGGGTTTTCAGGCCAAGCCCTGGTTCTGAGATCCTTACGTCAAACGACGGACGCCGTCGCTTCGACGGCGTGAAGAGTGGCGCTTGCGCCTGAGAACAGCTTGCGCGTGACTAAGCGTTGACCGCCTTGAGAACGCGCTGCGGCTGCGCGATGCCGTAACCCTGCGCGTAATCGACGCCCAGCGACGTGAGCATCTGGATGATCTCGGCGTTCTCGGCGAATTCGGCGATGGTCTTCTTGCCGGTGAGATGTCCGATCTCGTTGATCGAACGCACCATCTCGCGGTCGATGGGGTCGTGCAGGATCTCCCTGACGAACGAGCCGTCGATCTTGAGGAAATCGACCGGGAAATGCTTGAGGTAGCCGAACGACGAGAGGCCCGTGCCGAAGTCGTCGAGCGCGAAGCGGCAGCCGAGTTCCTTCAGCGCCTGGATGAAACGGTTGGCCTGGCTGAAGCTCGCGACCGCCGCGGTTTCGGTGATCTCGAAGCAGATCTTCGAAGCGTCGATGCCGCTCTTCTGGAACTGCTCGATCACGAACGGCAGGAACTTGTCGTCGCCGAGGCTCTGGCCCGAAAGATTGATCGAACACATCGCGAGCTTCTCGCGTTCGTCGGCCTCCGAGACCAGCCAACGCAAGGCGTTCTCGATGACCCAGCGGTCGATCGCCGGGGTCAGGCCGTAGCGCTCCGCCGCGGCGATGAAATTGTCCGGCGAAACCATGCGGCCGGATTCGTCGCGCATGCGCAGGAGGAGCTCGTAATGCTGGCCGGGCTCGGAACGCTGCAGGGGCTGGATCTGCATGCGATACAGCTCGAAGCGGCCCTCTTCCAGCGCGGCGTTGATGCGCGCGGCCCACTGCATCTCGCGGCGGCGGCGCATGAGCTCGATGTCGTTCTCGGCGAAGCTGTGCACGCGGTTGCGGCCGGATTCCTTCGCGGCGGCGCAGGCCGAGTCGGCGGCCGAGATGATCGACGCGACGTCTTCGTTGTCGGCCGCGATCGGCACGACACCGACCGACGCGCCGAGACGGAACACGCGGTCTTCCCAGGTGAATCTGAAATTGCGCACGGCCTCGCGCAGCACCTCGGCGGTGCGCAGCGCCTCATCGAGCGAGCAGGCCTCGAGCAGGATGCCGAATTCGTCGCCGCCCAGGCGCGCGAGCGTATCGCGCCAGCGCACCTTGCTCTTGAGCAGCGCGCCGACCTGGCCCAGCAACACGTCGCCGGCGGAGTGGCCGCAGGTGTCGTTGATGATCTTGAACTGGTCGATGTCGAGGTAACACAGCGCGTAGCTGGACTCGCGCGCCTTCGCGCTCTTCAACGCGCGCTCGACGCGGCTTTCGAATTCGCGGCGGTTGACGAGACCCGTCAGCAGGTCGTGCGAAGCGTGATAGGACAGACGACGATTGAGCTCGCGGCTCTCGGTCACGTCGTGGAACACGAGCACGCCACCCGACACTTGCCCTGCGCCGTCGCGAATGGGCGCCGCGGTGCTCTCGACGTAGAGCTCATTCCCGTCGCGGCGGATCAGCAGCATCGGGCGCACGCTCTTGATCGGCCGCGTGCGGCGGATCGAGACGCTCAGCGGATTCTCGAGCGGCTCGCAGGTTTCCTCGTGGAACGCGCGGTAGATCTCCTCGATCGGCCGGCCCATCGCATCCTCGAGCCGCCAGCCCGTGAGCTGCTCGGCGACGGGATTGATGTAGTCCACCGTGGAGTTCGCATCGGTCGTGATGACGCCGTCACCGATCGACTGCAGCGTGATCTGCGCGCTCTCCTTCTCGCGGAACAGCGCTTCCTCGTAGAGCTTGCGTTCGGTGATGTCGAGCTCGACACCGACCAGGCGCAACAGGCGTCCATGTTCGTCGACGCGCGCCTTGGCGCGGCTCACCACCCAGCGCCAGTCGCCGTTGCGGTGTTTCATGCGATGGACGGATTCGAAAATCGGCGACTTGCCCGCGACGTGGTCGCGGATCGCGCTCTGCACGCGCGACATGTCTTCCGGGTGCACGAGGCTGCGCCAGTCCGGCGAATCGAGCTCGGCGTCCACCGGGTAACCCAGCATCTGTTTCCAGCGCGGCGAGAAGTGGACCTCGTTGCTTTCGATGTCGAAATCCCAGAGGCCGTCGTTCGCGGCGCCCTGGGCGAGCTCGAGCCGCTCCTCGAGCTTGTGCAGCCGGTTCTCGATGCGCAGGCGCGTGAGGCCCGCGCCCAGCGAATTGCCCAGTAGTTTGAGCAGGAGCTGCAGGTTCACGTCCCAGGCGCCGCGCGGCAGCGCGTTCGCGAGACCGAGGATGGCGGCCGGCTGGCCCAGCACGCGGATCGCGATCATCAGCACCGAACCGATCGACAGCTCCGCGAACTTGCGGCTCTCCGCGCCCTGGTCGCGGCGCGGGGCCGCGCTGTCGCGGATTTCGGAGAGGCGCAGGTGCTCGAGGCGGTTGCGCAGCCAGGGGTATTCGTTGAACTGGGTGCCACGCCAGACTTCGACGCGGCATTGAGCGAGCGCGCCGTGCGCCGCGTGGACTTCTTCCACCGCGGAGCCGTCGGCCGAAAGCAGCCACACGAAGGCGGTGTCGACGCCGGAGGAATCGCGCAGGGAAATCAGGCTCTCGCGGATGACTTCTTCCGTCGTTCCGCGCCGCATGTTCTGCAGGTCGACCGCGATCTTGGTGCAGGCGATGTCGACGCCCAGCGTCGGTTTGCCGCCGCGCGCGGACCAGACGCCCGTCGAAAAGACGTCCGATGCAGTCAGCTCAGGATTCTCTGGTGCTAGAGCCACTCTTCTCCCTGCCTTGGGGCGTGGACCAGCACGCTACGCGAAGGAAACCGGTGCCACGGCGATGCGGCACACAGATTCAAGCGCCAGATCCCTCCCAAAGTTGCGGAGCATTCTGTCACAAGATTTGAGGAACACAAGCTAAGTGCAGGTTGCATCAGGAAAATGCGCGCAATCCCTCGCGCGAGCCAGACATAATCTGGCGCAACTATAACGGCTTTGCGGGATATTGAATCGCGCGTGTCGCGTCTCCCTGCGCCGCGCATTGCTCACTCGCACGGCCACGCACGAGAAACCATTCGGTCCGCGAACTCTCGCCCACGCGGGTCGCCGGACCTTCGAAGCACGGCGCGAGTTGATCGCCAGGCAGGAGCAGCACGCGATTCTCGCCGGCGTTGAGCCACGCAGCCGCGTCGTAGGCTTCCTGCGGTCCTTCTCGCCAGCGGCGGTGACCGAAGTTCACGGTCGGCCGATCGAGGTAGAGCAGGAACTGTTCCTTATAGGCGACCAGCGCGAGTTCTTCCGAGGGCTGCACCCGCGCGAGCGCGGTGCGGACGAAGGCGCTGCCCGAGCGTTCGGGATTCATCGCCGGCGCGAAGAAATAAGAGAAGACGATGGTCAATGCGCCGAGCGCGACCGGCCAGGCGGCCAGCGGCGCGCGACGCCAGGCGTAGAGCAGACCGGCGCCGGCGAGCGTGAGATACACGTAGAACGCGAGCGGGCTCGAAAGATTGACCTCGCCCATCGCGTTCACCGCGAATCGCGCGTCCACGGCGTGACCGATCGCGAACGCTGCGGCCGCGACCCAGAAGAATCCCGCCAGCACGAATCCCGCGCGCCGCACGCCCTTGCGCGCGAGCACGTCCTCGATGACCGGCATCGCCGCGAATGCGAGTGCCGGCAACGCCGGCAGGATGTAGATGCCGCGTTTGCCCGGGCTCAGCGAGAAGAACGTCAAGACGAGCAGTACCCAGCCGAGCGGCAACCAGACCTGCGCGCTGCGCTCCTGGAACGCGGCCTTGAAACGCGGCACGAGCCAGAACAGCAGGATGCTCCACGGCAGCCACAGCGGCGGGATGACCTCGACGAGGAAGTAGTACCAGGCTTTGACGTGATGCCACGCCCCCGCGTAGCGGTTCACCGTCTGCTCGAACAGGATCTCGTCGCGATACGCCGCGTACTCGGGCGCGCCGTTCGCGACCGCGATCAGCATCGGGACGAACCACAGGCACACGGCGAGCAGCATCGCGAGGGGCGCCAGCCACCAGCGCCAACCGCCCTTCCCCGCGTCGACGCGCGCGAATCCCTGCCAGCCGAATCCACGCAACAGGAAGTACGGGATCAGCAGCAGCACGGGCAGGAAACCCACGCCCTTCGTGAAGATGCCGAGCCCCGCGGCGAAGCCGCCGAGGAAATACCAGCGCCAGCCGTGACCGAGCAGCAGGTGGCGCAGCAGCGCATACAGCGACAGCGTCGTGAGGAAACACAGTGTCGCGTCGATCTGCGCGCCGCGGGTCGCGAGCACGAACTGCAGCGTGCACACGATGAGCAGGCTTGCGGCAAGGCCGGCCGCGCGGCTCACGGTCCGACGGCCGTAGTCGTAGACCAGGAACATCACCCCGCCCGCGGCGAGGAACGACGGGATCAGGAAGGACCAGCGTACCGACCCGGTGATCGAATAGAAAAACGCGAGCAGCCAGAAGAACAGCGGCGGCTTGTCCTGGTAGAGATCGCCGCCGACGCGCGGGAACATCCACTCGCCTGACAAAACCATGTCGCGCGCGAGCGAGGCGAAACGCGGCTCGTCGGCCGGCCACGGATCGCGGACGCCGATGCCCGTGCCGACGATTACGACCAGCGCGAGCGCGAGCCATAGCAGGTCGCTCCAGCGGATCGGCGGCGGCGCGGTGGCGAGGACGGGCGGTTCGCCATCCTGGCGCGCCGTGGCGGCGGGCGGCGTTTCGATGGGAGCCGCCTTGTCGGGACTGGTTTCGACAGGCGCCTCGGCAACAGGCGCGGTCTCCACAGTCCTTGCTGCGATGGGCTCGGCTTCGGTCGGTGTCGTCCCGGCTCGAGGAGTTTCTTCCGGCGGCGTCTCGATCGGGGCCGCCGTGACCGGCTCGGATGTCCGCTCCGGCTGCGGCTCGAGCGGCGCGGACAGCCGCGCCACCACGATATCCGACGCCGCCACCTTCGACGCGAACGCGCTCGGCGCGGACTCCGGCGATGCGGCCTCCTCCGCGGGCGGCCGGCTAACTACACCGCGCGGCTCGCCGGACTTCGACGAGTGTGGCTTGGCTGGCTTGCGCGGCCCGCCGCCCAGCAGTCCGATGTCAGGCATTGGAACCTGCGTCCGATCCGCCGCGCCTGGACTTGATGTCCATGATGAGGTTGTAGAACGCCACGCTGGCCGGCAGCAGGTTCGTCAGGATGCCGACCGAGTCGTTCTTGCCCCAGATGAAATACGACGTGACCATGCCGCTGCCCAGCAGGCTGATGATCCAGAAGCTGCGCGGAATCGCGGGCCGCCCGGCGCGCTTCGTCGCCCAGGCCTGCACGACCCAACGGCCGGCGAACATGAGCGCGCCGAGAAACCCGACGAGTTTCCAGGGCGTCACCACGACACCGAAATACACTCCGATCACGCCGCTCATCATGGGACGATCCTCACGAGTCAGTCTTCCCGCACCAGCAGGCCGGGCTTGTAGCGGCGTCGCAGCCACATGACGCCGGCGATGTCGACGATGCCCACCCACAGGCGATTCAGCATTCCGTACTTCGACGTGCCGCGCGTGCGCGCGCGATGGCTCACGGGCACGGAGATCACCTTCGCGCCATGGCGCATGAACAGCGCGGGCAGGAAGCGATGCATGTGATCGAAGCGCGGCAGGTCCATGAACACGTCGCGCAAGAAGAGCTTGATGCCGCAGCCGGTGTCCGGCGTGCCGTCGCCCAGCAGGCTCGAACGCACGCCATTGGCGATGTTCGACTGCAGCTTGCGGAACGCGGTGTCCTTGCGGCTCGCCTTGCGGTTGCCCATGAACAGGTGCACGCCGCGATTGGCCGGCTCGTCGCGCGCCGCGAGAAGTTTCGGAATGTCGGCCGGATCGTTCTGCCCGTCGCCGTCGAGCGTCGCGATCCAGGGCGCGCGCGCCGCGCGCACGCCGCTCGCCACGGCCGCGCTCTGCCCGCTGCGGAAGGAATGGTGCAGCACGCGCAGCGGCGGGAACTCGCCCTTGAGGCGTTTGAGGATCGTCGCGGTTTCGTCGGTGCTGCCGTCGTCGACGAAGATCATCTCGTATTCCCGGCCGGCCAGCGCAGCCGCGATCTCGCGGACCAGCGGATCGACGTTTTCGGCTTCGTTGCAGACCGGAACGACGACGGACAACGCGATGCTCATGCGGCCTTCTCGTGGAGCGCAGCGCGCGCGACGGCGAACAGTTCCTTCATGTCCGCCGCAAGTTGCGCCTGCAGGGCGGTCAGCGCCTCGGGCTTGACCGCGCGGGGCACCTGGCGGGGTTCGCCGATGGCGATGACGATGCGCGAAAACGGCCACGGCAGCACGAACTTGTCCCAGTGGAACAGGGTCGCGCGACTGGCGGCGTAGGCCATCGGGAGGATCGGCCGCTGCGACATCTGAGAGAGCAGGATTGCACCAGGCTTGAACACGAAGCGCGGACCCCTCGGTCCGTCGGGCGTGATCGCGGGCGAGATGCCGCCCTTGGTGAGCGCCTCGTAGTAGTCGCGCAGGGCGCGCGCACCCGTGTGCGAGGAGGACCCGCGGATCACGTGACCCCGGAAGCGCGACACGATCATGACGCCGATCTCGCCATCGACCGACGGGCTGATCAGGAACCCTAACTTCAATCCGCGCGCCCCCTGCTCGAGCAGGTATTTCGCGCAGAACAGCTGGTGCTGGTGCCAGTAGACGGGGATGAGCGACGGCGCCTGCTTCAAGGCCCGTTCGACGTGCTCGTCGCCGATCACGCGCACCACTCGGCAGGTGCTCCAGAACACCTTGATCAGCCCGACGCCGATCGCCGCGACGATCCGCCAGGCAAAACGGCGCACGGGAGTCATCCGACGCTTCGATCGGGTCTCCTGTTTGTAGAGGGTATTACGCAGGCCGCCTGCGTCCGGGGGATCTGTTGGCATCCAGCGCGCGCCGGCAAAAAGAGGCGCGAATTGTCGGTGAATCCTACCCTCCCTGCAACGCGTCCCCGGGCGTCAGGACGCCCCTCGGGACATGTAGAATTCGCGAATGTCTGCGACTTCCCAGGATAAGGACCAGTCCGCCCACTTGCCGCCGATTTCGGACATGCAGTTCGACATCGGCGGCGACGATGAAGCGATCCACCGGCTGACGGAGCTTTTCAAGCGCCACGGGGACATTTACCGCTTCTATTCCCCGGTGCGCCGCGCGGAGATGTGGGTCATCAACCACCCGGACGACGTCAAGCGGGTGCTGGTCTCCAATCACCGCAACTACACCAAGGGTTCGGGGCTGGATCGCGTCAAGATCCTGCTCGGCAACGGCATCATGACCAGCGAAGGCGAGTTGTGGAAAAAGCAGCGCTACATGATGCAGCCGATGTTCCATCGCCGGATGATCACCCAGTTCTCGAAGCTCATCGATGCCTGCAACGAGCGCTTCATCGCCAAGTGGGAAGCGCAGGCGGCACGCGGCGAACTCGTGAACGTCACCGACGACATGAGCGAGCTCACGCTCGAGATCGTGCTGCTGTCGATCTTCGGCACGGACCTCGAGCGGCTGTCGCGCGAAATGGGTGGCAACCCGTTCGACATCGTCACGAAGGAGCCGGCGCGCGATCTCAAGTTCGCGTACCGGTTCCGACAGCTCTCGAAGCTCGTGGGCGCGCTCGCCAAACGGCGCGTCAAGGAAAGATCCGAGCATTTCGACTTCCTGCAGATGCTCATCGAGGCGCGCGACAAGGAATCGGGTTCGCCGATGGCCGAGAAGGAACTCATCGACGAGGTCATGACGCTCATCGTGGCCGGCCACGAGACGACGGCCAGCGGCCTCAACTGGACGTGGTACCTGCTCTCGCAGAACCCCGAGGCCGAGGCGAAGCTGCATGCCGAGATCGACGCGGTGCCCGAGCGGCCCGCGCCGAGCCTTTCGGAGATGGAACAGCTCAGCTACACCCGGAACGTGGTCGACGAGGCGCTGCGCATGTACCCGCCGGGCTGGCTGCTGTCGCGCCGGACCATCGGGCCCGACACCCTGTCGGGCTACGAGGTGCCGCCCGGCACGGACGTGTTGCTCTGCCTCTATCTACTGCACCGCCATCCGCGTTACTGGAAGGAGCCTGAGGCCTTCCGCCCGGAGCGTTTCGACGCCGAGCACGAAAGCGAGCGTCCGCGTTTCGCCTACATGCCCTTCGCCGCGGGACCCCGGCACTGCATCGGCGAAACCCTCGCCTTATATGAAATGTACATGCACTTATATAAGGTGGCCCGGCGATACCGGTTGCGCTTCGTGCCCGACCGCCCGCTCGAACTCGAGGCGCAGATCAACCTGCGCACCAAACACCCGCTCATGATGAAACTGGAACGCCGCGCATGACGATGTCCAATGCCCTGACGCTCGCCGAGTTGATCACGATGAACCGCGCCGTGAAGCGCACCATCTCGTACCTCGAGGCGGAGAACAGCGAGCGTGTCGTCAGCTACGCGGAGCTCTACGAACGCGCGCTCGGCATCCTGTTCCACCTGCAGAAGCTGGGCGCGAAGCCCGGCGACAAGCTCATCATCTATCTTTCCAACAACGAGCAGTTCCTCGACGCGTTCTGGGCGGGCATGCTGGGGGGCATCGTTCCGGTCCCGGTGGCGCTCGGCATCAGCGACGAGCACAAGCACAAGCTGCTGCGCATCGCGAAGAAGCTCGGCACGCCGTTCATATACACGGATCGGAAAACGCTGGACCGCATCAGCTCGTTCGCGGGCCCGGCCGGCGAACAGGCCACGTTCGACAATCTCAAGTCGCGCGCGTTTTTCGCCGAACAGGTGGACGACATCTCGCGGGCCGGCCAGGTCCACGACGTGAAGGCCAGCGACACGGCATTCATCCAGTTCTCCTCCGGTTCGACGAGTGAACCGAAGGGCATCGTGCTCACGCACCACAACATCCTCACGAACGCGCGCGGCGCGGGTGAGGCGTCGCTCTGGAACGAGGACGACATCAATCTCACGTGGATGCCGCTGACCCACGACATGGGCCTGATCGGCATGCACATCATGATGTTCGCGCATCGCATGCAGCTCAACGTGATGCCGACGGAGCTGTTCATCCGCCGGCCACTGCTGTGGATGACGTTCGCGTCGCGCAAGGGCGTGACGGTCACGAGTTCTCCCAACTTCGGGTATCGGCACTACCTCAAGGTGCTCGGCGACCGCGATCTCGGCGATCTCGACCTCTCCCGCCTGCGCCTGATCTACAACGGCGCCGAGCCGATTTCGGTCGAACTGGCGGACGAATTCATGACGCGGCTCGAGCCCGCGAAACTGCGCCGCACCGCGATGTACCCGGTGTACGGTCTCGCCGAGGCGACGTTGGTGGTCAGCTTTCCGCAGCCGCCGGGCGAGATGTACGAATACGTTTCGGTCGACCGCCACGAGCTCAACGTCGGCGTCCAGCCGAAGCCGCTGCCCGACGATCATCCCGACGCGCTGTTGCTCATGGCCTGCGGGCAACCCATTCCCTACAGCAAGGTGCGCATCGCCGACGACGCGGAAAAGGAACTGCCGGAGAAACACATCGGCCACATCCTGATCGGCGGCGACAACGTCACGAAGGGCTACTACGAGAACCCGGCCGCGAACGCGGCGGGCTTCGTGCGCGATTCGAACGGCGACTCCTGGCTGCGCACCGGCGATCTCGGAATGATGAAGGACGGCAAGCTCTACATCACCGGCCGCGCGAAGGAGATCATCTTCGTCAACGGGCAGAACTACTACCCGCACGACATCGAGAGCATCGCGATTCGCGCCGAAGGCCTCGAGCTCGGCAAGGTGGTTGCCGCCGGCGTTCGCGCGAAGCACGGCAGCACCGACGACCTGATCGTCTTCGTGCTGCATCGCATGGACATGAAGGAATTCCTGGCCGTAGCCTCGCAGGTGACGCGCCTGGTCAACGAACACACCGGCCTCGAAGTGGCGCACGTCGTGCCGGTGAAGCGCATTCCGAAGACCACCAGCGGCAAGATCCAGCGCCACCTGCTCGAAGAAGACTACGTCAACGGCGTGTACGACGCCGAGCTCGGGGAATTGGCGGAACTGCGCGCGCAACTCGCGGCGGCGGGCGGCGCGCAGGCGACCAGCTCCGAGATCGAGCGCAAGCTCAAGGACATCTGCGATGGCGCGCTCGAACGCAACATCGACGTGAACGACAACCTGTTCGAGATCGGCGCGAGTTCGCTCAAGCTCATCGAGATCCACGAGAAGATAGACCAGATCTATCCGGGACTCGTCGACCTCACGGAGCTGTTCGACTTCCCGACGATCTCCGAGCTGTCCCGCCACCTCGAAGGCAAACTCGCCGCGACGGCGTAGTCAGGCGCTGGAAATCTCCGACCGCGCTCAGTGACGGGTCGCGGCGCCGCTGCGCGCCACGATGGTCTTCCGTTCCGATCTGAATCGTTCCGAATCGTCGAGCCGCTCCGGCTGTTCGACCGCCTGCACCTGCTGCGGCGCGGGATCGTCGGACATGTTCGAAGCGGCCACGACGATCGCGAGCAGCGCGAGCGGCGCGAGTACTGCGATGGCGGACCTTTCGAAAGCGAACATGACGAACCTCGTGTCTGGGGGCGCATCCTGCCTCCGCAGGGGCTGCGCCCGGTTACGGACTTCTGACCCGCGATTCAGTTTTCCTAACTGTTGGCGCAGGAGACCGAAGGCAGGGCATCCAGGGTGAACCCTACTCTCCCGATTAGCCCGGAAAAACCACACAAACACGAATTCATTGTCTGGCATTGACGTACAATCAACGCCCATGGACCAGCTACAGGGAATGCGCGTGTTCGCGAGGGTCGCGGAACTCGGCTCGTTCGCGCGCGCGGCCCAGACGCTGGACATGTCCCGGGCGATGGCGTCGAGTTACGTGGCCCAGCTCGAGGCGCACCTCGGTACCCGCCTGCTCCATCGCACGACCCGTAAGGTCTCGGTGTCGCCGCAGGGCGCCGTCTATCTAGACCACTGCAAGCGGATCCTGGCCGAGATCGACGCCGCGGACGACGAACTGCGGCTGGCCCGCGACCGGCCCCAGGGACGACTGCGCGTCGACGTGCCCGTCCCCTTCGGCCGCTACCTGCTGATGCCGGCCCTTCCGCAGTTCGCGCAGCGCTACCCGGAAATCTCGCTCGAGGTGCGCTTCAACGACCACTTCGTCGACATCCTCGCGGAAGGCGTCGACGTCGCGGTGCGTGTCGGCAAGATCCGATCCCCCGACCTCATCGCCCGCAAGGTGACTGCCTCGCGCGCGTTGACCTGCGCGTCGCCGAAGTACCTGGCGCGCGCCGGCGTGCCGCGCACGCCCGAAGAGCTGCGCAAGCACCGGCTGATCGGCCACCTGCGGCGCGATGCCTCACGACCCAGCGACTGGCAGTTTCGTCATGGCCCGGGGACGCGCGCGATGCGGCTGCCGATGGCGCTGTCGTTCAACACCGCGGAGGCGCTGCTGATGTCGGCGCTCGAAGGCCAGGGAATCGTGCAGCAGCTCGACATCCTGGTGGGCGGCTATCTCGCCGAAGGCCGCCTCGTCGAAGTCCTGCACGATTACTCGTGCGAGGGTCCGCCCATGTCGGTGGTGTATCCGCGCGCGACGCAGCACCTCGCGAAGGTGCGCGTGTTCGCCGAGTTCGCGGCCGACCTCATGCGCAAGTACCAGGCCGGCATCGCCCGGCCGGTAGGCGCCGGGTGAGCAAATGCGGAGTCAGCTGGGCCGACGTCCGGGATCGCAGCCGACGCTGACTCCGCATTTTCTCACCCTGCACCCACGGTCGCGGCGACCGGGCGCTGCACGCCGCACTCGATGAAACTGAAATCCTCGATCGGCTCCGGTTGGTGCAGGCGATATCCCTGCGCATAGTCGACGCCCAGCTGAATGACCGCGCGCAACTTGCCGGTGGTATCCACCTGGCTCGCGACCGTCTGCATTCCGAGCGTGTCGGCCATGTGCACCATCCCGTTGATGAGCGCACGCGAGACGATGTCGTCGGGCGCGCCTTCGACCAGCGTGCCGTCGATCTTGAGGATGTCGGCGTTGACCTCGCGCAGGAAGTCGAAGCGCCCCGTTCCCGTGCCGGCATTGTCGACCGACACCTCGCAGCCGCGAGCGGCGAGCGACTTGGCGAGCTCCGCGAACTCCTGCGGAGCGAGCCCCATGTCCAGTTCGGAAACTTCGAAGCGCAACGCGGTCAGCGGAAGGCCCGACTTGTCCAGGCAGCTCTCGAGATAGTTGCGGAAGTCCGGCCGGATGACCGACTTGCCCGAAAGGTTCACCGAGAACACCGCGCGCGAATCCTCCCAGCGCTCGCGATTGCGCTGCATCCAGACGAGCAGCGCGCGGATCACCCAGCGGTCGATGGCCGGCATGCGGCCGTTGCGCTCGGCGACGTCGAGGAATTCCTGCGTCGTCAGCAGGCCGTCGGGCGTCGGCATGCGGATCAGTACTTCGACGATGAGCGGCTGCGGATTGGCTTCCGTGTCCTCGCGCAGGCTCACGATGGGCTGCAGGTGCAGCGCGAATTCGTCCTCGCGCAGGGCGGCGTCGATGAGTTCGACGATCAGCTCCTCTCGCTCGAGCGCCGCGAGGTCGGCCTC
The DNA here is from genome assembly GCA_023423065.1 of Pseudomonadota bacterium. Taxonomy (GTDB): domain Bacteria; phylum Pseudomonadota; class Gammaproteobacteria; order Steroidobacterales; family Steroidobacteraceae; genus CADEED01. Next base: position 2,098 of record JAFAGC010000024.1, on the reverse strand, counting down.
GAAGTCGCCGTCCGCGTCGTGGTTCTCGAAGCGCAGCGCGGCGACGATGGTCGTATCCGACGTGTCCTGCTCCGCTTCGACCGGCGCCGACGGATCGGAGATCTCCGGCGACGTCTGGCTGATCGCCTTGGCGAGCACGGGCAACACGGGCGCGAGCTCGGTGACGCGTTCGCCGCGTTCGTTCTCGCCGGTAGTCAGCCCGGAGAACACGACGAGCGCGACGCCGCGGAACACGGACCCTTCATGGACCGCAAGGGCACAACGTGCGCGGGCCGTATCCGCGCTCTCCCACCACAGGCCGCAGGTAAGCCCGCGCACGTCATGCGGATCTTCGACGACCTCGGCGATCAGCGCGTGGTCCTCCGCGAGCAGGAAGTCGCCGCTCGACCAGAGCGCATGCCCGCGCGCATCGTGGATCGACAGGGAGAGAATGGCGGGGTTGCGGCGCAAGAGGCCGCGCGCCAGCGGCGCGAGCAAAGGAGCTGTTTCATGGGTCGTCGTGTGTGTCATACGTGGCACGAGGATAGGTGGGCCGGCCGGACAGACCGTCGTCGCCGCGCGGCGACGTTGGGTTCGAGAGACGCGCGCCGGCCTCTGGGGTGTTAGGTCAAATCCCGCTCACCACATAATGCATGGCGGACTCATCCCCGGCCCCTAGAATCAGGTCATGTCCCCTCCCGCGCCCACCCTCACCCGTCGCGATGTCAACCGCGCGCTGTTCGCCCTGTGGTCCCTGTTCTGGCTGCTGATGACCCTCGTCGCGGTCGAGGATCATCGCGACGACGGTGGTGTGCGGTGGTGGGAACCGTACGTCTGGGAAGGCAGTTCCTGCCTGGTCGCGACGTTCTGGCTCGTCATGCAGCGGTGGCTGACTTCCGGCTGGAATGTGCCGATCTCGCAGCCCTGGCGCTGGTTCGCGCGGCAGGCGGTATGGCTGCCGCTGGTGGCGTTGAGCTTCGTGATCTCGATCTATGCACTGCGCCACGGCGTCTATGCGCTCACGACGGAAACCTACGAACACCCGGGTTGGGCCTATCTGCTGTTCTACGAGAGCATCAAGCTGCTGCTGTTCGCGAGCCTCTGGCTCGGAATCATCTTCGGCCTCGAGAGCTTCGCTTCCTGGCGCGACGAACGCGAACGACTGCTGTCCCTGCAGAAGCACCTCGCCGAGTCGCAGCTCGCGCAGCTCAAGGCGCAGTTGCAGCCGCATTTCCTGTTCAACGCGCTCAACACGATCTCCTCGCTGATGCAGGTGGACGTGGAACGCGCGGACCGCCTGCTCACGCAACTCGCCGACCTGCTGCGCGCGACGTTGCAGGCCGGCGAGCGCGACATCACGTCGCTGCGCGATGAACTCGAAGTGCTGAAACTCTACGCACGCATCATGGAGGAACGATTCGCGGGCCGCGTCACGCTGGACTGGCAGGTCGCCCACGATGCGCTCGAGGCCCGGGTCCCGGCGCTCATCCTGCAGCCACTGCTCGAGAATGCCTTCAAACACGGCGTCGAGCGCAGCACCGAGCACGCGAACCTGAGCCTCGACGCGCGCCGTGCGGGCGAACGTCTCGAGGTCACGGTGCGCAACACCGGCGCGCTCGGCGGGGCAGGCCGTGGCGGCGGCATCGGCCTGCGAAACTGCCGCGAACGGCTTGCGCTGCTCCACGGCTCGGATGCCAGCCTCACCTTGACCGAAGAGCGCGGCGAGGTGGTGGCGCGGCTCTCGCTTCCCTGGCAGCGTCACCCGACATGATCCGGGTGCTCATCGCCGACGACGAAGCCCCGGCGCGCGACAAGCTGCGCCGCTGGATCGCCGCGCAGAGCGATTTCGAGATCGCCGCGGAGGCCGGCGACGGGCTGGCGGCGGCACAGTCCATAACCGCGCATTCGCCCGACGTCGTGTTCCTGGACGTCCAGATGCCCGGACTCAGCGGGCTCGAGGTGGCAGCCCAGCTGGAGCCCGCCGCCGCGCCCCTGCTGGTCTTCGTGACGGCCTACGACGAACACGCCATCAAGGCCTTCGAGCTCAACGCGGTTGACTATCTACTCAAGCCTTACGACAAGGACCGCCTGCTCAGGACGCTCGAGCGCCTGCGCGGCC
>JAFAGC010000099.1 GCA_023423065.1 Pseudomonadota bacterium | reverse complement strand
CCCCCCCCCCCCCCAACCCGATCGGCATGCGAATCGCCGCGGTGCCGCCTCGCGGCCACGCGGGCGCGAGCGACTCGCGCAGCAGCGGACCCGGATCGGCCGACAGCGCCTCGCGATACCGCGCGGTGGCGGACCAGCTGCTCACGTAGCCGATCACCTGGTCGAGACTCCAATGCAGCTCGAACGCGAATGGCGGCGCCTCGATCTCCTGGAACGGAAACGGCAGCGTGCGATAGTTCTGCTCGACGTGTACGCGTTCGGGCGGCCAGTAAGGCCCGACCACGTCCGTGTAGAAGGCGTCGAACCGCCGATCCAGATCGGGATCCGCGAACTGCGGCCTCGGGTAGTTCCACACCGCGAGCAACGCGCCGGGCCGTGCGACGCGCCGGGCCTCGGCATGGAAAGTCATCACGTCGAACCAGTGCAGCGCCTGCGCCACGGTGACGAGATTCACCGATTCATCGGGGAGTCCGCTGCGGTCCGCCGGCGCGACGGAATAACGCACGCGTGGATGGGGCCTGGCCGCGCCTATCTGTTCGGCCGCGACGTCGGTGGCGAATACGACCCCGAAATGTTCCGCGAGCGCGGTGCTCGCCTGGCCACTGCCGCAACCGCAATCCCACACCGCGTCGCGCGCCGGCGCGGCGCGCGCGAGCCACGCGAACAGTTCGGGCGGATAGCCCGGACGGAAGCTCGCGTACTCGCGCGCGACGGTGACGAAGTGGCTGGAGCTGTTCATGCCCTCCGTTTTACGCCTGCTGCACGGCGGACTGAAGGCTCGCGCGGTTCGTGCGCGGAGCCGGCGCCGCAAAGGCCTGCAGCGCCACGGCCACGGACACCACGATCAGGAACAGCGGATATTCCCAGCCGCCATTGGCGTTGCTGAACACCCAGCCGTTGCCGGCGTGCGCCCAGAGCGCGCCACCCAGGATCGGAATCAGCGCCAGCGACACCCATCCGGTCGCCACGTTCGCGATCAGCAGCACACCGCCCACGGCTTCCGCGGCGAACACGACGTAGGCCAGCGCGCCGGGTAGCCCGATCGACTCGAAGTAACCGGCCGTGCCGGCGAGCCCGTACACGAACAGCTTCAGCACGACGCTGTGCGCGACGAACATGACACCCAGCGAGACGCGCAGCAGCGCCGCGGCCGCGTTGTTTCCATTCTCCAGCAGACTCGACATGTGGATCTCCCGTTGTTGTTGAGGAGCTCCAGTGTGGGTTGGCGCAATTGCAAACACATCGGCCAATCGGCAAAGTTCGTTTGCATGGCTGCAAATAGCTCCGCGCTGACCTTCACCGACCTGCCGCTGATCCTCGCGCTGGCGCGCGAGCGCACGCTGGCCGGCGCGGCCGAACGTCTCGACATCGACCTGTCGACGGTCTTCCGGCGGCTGAATGCGCTCGAGGAGCGGCTGCAGGTACGCCTCTTCGACCGTTCGCCGCGCGGCTACCAGCCGACGGCGGCGGGCGAGCGGGCCGCCGCCGCGGCCGAACGCGTCGAGACCGAACTACTTTCCGTGGACCGCGAGATCGGCGGGCGCGACCAGCAGCTTTCGGGCGTGCTGCGCGTCACCGCGTCCGAGACCTTGTCGCACGCGGTGTTGCCGCGGCTGTTCGCGCGCTTCCACGACGTGCATCCGCGCATCCAGCTCGTGCTGACGATCGACAACCGCATGCTCGATCTCGGGCGCCGCGAGGCCGACGTCGCGCTGCGCGTGCGGCGCCCGGTCGATCCCACCTTGTTCGGCCGTCGGCTCACGGGCATCGCCTGGGCGTTCTACGGTCCGGAGTCGATGAGCGCCAACCTGCGCCGCGACGGCCGGAGCTTCAATTTCTCCAGGTTGGCGGTGATCGGCTGGGACGAGCCGGCGCTGATCGTCGCGAGCGAATGGATCGGCACGCATGTGCCGGAAGAGCGCATCGCCTACCGCAGCAACAGCCTCGTCAATCAATTGATGGCCGTGCGCGCCGGCGTCGGTATCGCGCTGCTGCCGTGTTACCTCGCGGACCGCGACGACGCCGTGCGGCGGATCTCGCCGGTACTGTCCGACCTCGCGAGCGAGCTGTGGATCGTCACGCACAAGGACCTGCGCAACACGGCACGAATCCGCGCTTTTCTGACCGTGATCGGGGACGCGATCGTCGAGGAACGCCGCGCCTTCGAGGGCCAGTCCTGACGAAAAGGACTATAGTTTCGACATCGAGAAACGAGGGCTTTCCCCATGTTCGGCGCAGTCCTGGTAATACTTTTCCTGATCGCCGCGGCCGCCTACGTTGCCCAGGTCGGCACCGGGTTCACCCTGGTCTTCATCGGCGCCGTGGTCTTCATGGCGTACAAGCGGCTGCCGCTCATCGCGTTCACCGTCGTGTTCACGCTGCTGCTGGCCGGGTACACCTTCATCGCGCCGCCGGCCGGGATCTGGAAAGGATTCCTGTGGGTGCTGCTCGCGGCGCTGTGGCTGTTCAACGTGCGGCCGCTGCGCAAGGCCGTGATCACGCGCCCGTTCATGAAAGCGTACATGCGCATGCTGCCGTCGATGTCGCAGACCGAGAAGGAAGCGCTCGAGGCCGGCACCGTGTGGTGGGACGGCGAACTGTTCACCGGCAAGCCGCGCTTCGAGAAGTTGCTGGCCAGCAAGGCGCCGCAGCTCACGGCCGAGGAGCAGGCCTTCATCGACGGTCCCTGCGAAGAGTTGTGCCGCATGTTCGACGACTGGGACATCACGCACCGGCGCGCCGACATGCCGAAGCACGTCTGGGATTTCCTCAAGCAGAAGGGCTTCTTCGCGATGATCATCCCGAAGAAGTACGGCGGTCTCGAGTTCTCGGCCTACGCGCATTCGTGCGTGCTCGTGAAACTCGCGAGCCGCTCGGGACTCCTCGCGGCGACCACCGCCGTCCCGAACTCGCTCGGCCCCGCCGAACTGCTCAACCACTACGGCACCGAGGAGCAGAAGAACTACTACCTGCCGCGCCTCGCGCGCGGTGACGAGGTGCCGTGTTTCGCGCTGACGCATCCGCGCGCCGGCTCGGACGCGGCCTCGCTGCCCGACACGGGCGTGGTCTGCCGCGGCACGTACCAGGGCAAGGAGATCGTCGGCCTCAGGCTCAACTTCTCGAAGCGCTACATCACGCTCGCGCCGATCGCCACGGTGGTCGGCCTCGCGTTCCGCCTGTTCGACCCGGACAAACTACTCGGCGGCGACAAGTCCGACTACGGCATCACCTGCGCGCTGATCCCGCGCGACACGCCGGGACTGTCCATCGGTCGCCGCCACTTCCCGCTCAATGTGCCGTTCCAGAACGGCCCGCTTTCGGGCAAGGACGTGTTCGTGCCGCTCGACACGATCATCGGCGGGCCTGCGATGGCGGGACAGGGCTGGCGCATGCTGGTCGAGCAGCTGTCGGTGGGGCGCTGCATCTCGCTGCCTTCCAACACCACGGGCGGCGCGAAGCTCGGCGTGTTCTCCTCGGGCGCCTACGCGCGCATCCGCCGCCAGTTCAACATGCCGGTGGGCAAGTTCGAAGGCGTCGAGGCCGTGCTCGCGCGCATGGTCGGCTATACGTACACCATGGACGCGGCGCGTTCGGTGACGGCCGGCGCGATCGACGGCGGCGAGAAGCCTTCGGTGCCGTCCGCGATGCTCAAGTACCACGTCACCGAGATGGGCCGGCAGGTCGCGAACGATGCGATGGACGTGCACGGCGGCAAGGGTATCCAGCTTGGCCCGCGCAACTATCTCGGCCGCAACTACCAGGTCGTGCCCGTCGCGATCACGGTGGAGGGCGCGAACATCCTCACGCGTTCGCTCATCATCTTCGGCCAGGGCGCGGTGCGCTGCCATCCGTTCGTGCTCAAGGAGATGAACGCGGCGCGTAATCCCGACCGCGCGAAGGGCGTCGACGAATTCGACCGCGCGCTGTTCGGCCACGTCGGCTTCACGATCAGCAACGCGGTGCGTTCGTTCGTCATGGCGTTGACGCACGCGCGCTTCACGCACGTGCCCGAAGTCGGCGACACGAAGCGCTACTACCAGCACATCGTGCGCTTCTCGGCCTCGTTCGCCTTCGCGGTCGACGTCGCGATGCTCACGCTCGGTGGGTATCTCAAGAAGAAGGAAAACCTCTCCGCGCGCCTGGGCGACGTGTTGTCGGCGATGTATCTCGCCTCGATGGTGCTCAAGCACCACGAGAACCAGGGCCGTCCCGCGGAGGATCTGCCGATCGTGGAATGGGCCTGCCGCAACCTGCTCTACAAGGCGCAGGAGCAGCTGCACGATTTCCTGCGCAATTTCCCGAACCGCTTCCTCGCCGGGATCATGCGCATCGCGATCTTCCCCGGCGGCCGCGCCTACTCGGCGCCGAGCGACCGGCTCGGACGCAAACTCGCGGACGCGATCCTCACGGTGAGCGGCGTGCGCGACCGGCTCTGCAAGTACGTCTATCGCACGCATGAGCCCGGCAATCCGCTCGGCCTGCTCGACGAGGCACTGATCCTTTCGCAGACCGCGGAGCCGGTGGAAAAGCGCATCCGCGTCGAAGGCGTCAAGACCGGCAAGGTGACCGCGCTCGATCCGCCCGGACAGATCGCGCAGGCGCTCGCCGCCGGCATCATTTCCGAGACCGAGGCCGCGATGCTGCGCGACTACGACCGCAAGGTCATGGAGATCATCAGCGTCGACGACTTCGATTCGCGCGAGATGGCCGCGGGTGTACGACCGGACACGGAAGAGCAACCACGACCCTCGTCAGTCGGCGACATCCATGTCGCCTGACATCGCCGCGTGAACGAACCGCTCGCGCCAGTAGTCAGCTCGACCGCAGTATCCGCGACCGCCCCGGTGGAGGTCGCGGAGCCGGCCGTGCCGGCGCCGCCGCTGCCCAGTTACGCGTGCCAGAACTGCGGCGCGGCGCTTTCCGGCGAATACTGTTCGGCGTGCGGGCAACGTCACGAGCCGCACGTGCACACCGTCGGCCATTTCGCCTCCGAGGCCTTCGAAAGTGTCACTCACGCCGACTCGCGCCTGTGGCGCACCATCGGCTATCTACTCGCGCGGCCGGGATTCCTCTCGAGGGAGTTCTTCGACGGGCGGCGCGCGCGTTACCTGCCGCCGTTCCGGCTGTACCTGGTCATCAGTGTGTTGTTCTTCGTGGTGACCGGACTCGCCGGGCACGGGAAGGTCGCGGGCGGCGCCGAGGAAAGTCCGCCCACCACGGCAAGTATCGCGGCCCTGAGGGAGTCCGCCGACCAGCTCGAGGCGGATCTGCCCGGCACGCCGGGCATCCCGCAGGCCGCCGAGGAAATGCGGCGCAAGGCGGACGCTCAGGAGGCGACCCTGAAAGGCAAGGCCAGTCCCTCTGATGCGGCCGTCGACGAGTCGCAGGCGGGTCGGCGCGTCAGCTCGGGCCTGTGCGTCGGACCGCGGGAGCCGCCCGGACCGGACGCCAGGTGGTCACAGCGGGCGCGGTATGGCTTCTGCCAGAAGATCACCACGCTGCGCGACGACGATTTGATCAACGCGTTCGTTCACAACATTCCGCGCGCGATGTTCGTGTTCCTGCCACTGCTCGCTGGCATCATGAAACTGCTGTACTGGCGGCCGAAGCGCTACTACGTGGAGCATCTGCTGCTCCTGGTGCACAACCACGCCTTCGTGTTCCTGGCCATGACCATCCTGGCCCTTTCGCTCGAGATCCCCGTCGTGGGGGAACACCTGGGATTGCTGAGTGCGGTGATCTGGCTTTACGTGATCTATTACATCTTCCGCGCCATGCGCGTGTTTTACGGACAGTCGCGCACGTTGACCTTCTGCAAGTACACGTTCCTGGGCGTCGCATACTTCTGCTCCGCCCTGATCGTGCTGTTGGTCACCGCGCTGGTCAGCGCGCTGACTCTCTAGCTTCCGTCCGGCGATCCCGGGAATCTTGCGCATGCGGCCGCGCCGGACGTACCTTGCCGCATCCCACGAAGAAGGAAACGTTCATGAATCGACACATCGTCTCACTCGCCGGAATCGCCGCGTTGTCGGCGTTCGCGTTCGCAACTTCGGCGACCGCGCGTGAACCCTCGCCCGCCGGAGCGGAGGTCTACATCGTCTCGCCGAAGGACGGCGAAAAGGTCACGAGCCCGGTGACGGTCGTGTTCGGCCTCAAGGGCATGGGCGTCGCGCCGGCGGGATTCAAGATGGACGGCACCGGCCACCATCACCTGCTGATCGACAGCGATCCGCCGGCCGACCTGTCGCAGCCGCTGCCCGCGAACGAGAAGACGGTGCACTTCGGCAAGGGCCAGACCGAGACCACGGTGACGCTGCCGCCCGGCAAACACACGCTGCAGCTCGTGCTCGGCGATTTCCTGCACGTTCCGCACGACCCGGCGGTGGTCTCGAAGAAGATCACCATCGAAGTGACGAAATAGCGCGCGAGCGTCCGCGCGAGAGAGGGAGTAAAAAGGCGTCCATGACCGCCGCGCGCGCCATCCTGCACGTCGACATGGATGCGTTCTACGCATCCGTCGAACAGCGCGACCGGCCCGAATTGCGTGGCCACCCACTCATCGTCGGCGGCACCGCCAATCGCGGCGTGGTCGCGGCCGCGAGTTACGAGGTGCGCAAGTTCGGCGTGCGCTCGGCGATGCCCATCCGCGAGGCGCTGCGCCGCTGCCCGCACGCGATCTGCGTGCCGCCGCGCATGTCGGTGTATCGCGAGGTGTCGCACCAGGTATTCGGCATCTTTCACGAGTACACGCCGGTGGTCGAAGGGCTGTCGCTCGACGAGGCGTACCTCGACGTGACCGCGAGCCTCGCGCTCAAGGGAGACGCGGTCAGCATCGCGCGCGGGATCAAGCAGAAGGTCCGCGAGGTCACGCAGCTCGGCGCTTCGGTCGGCGTCGCGCCCAACAAGCTGGTCGCGAAGATCGCCTCGGATCTCGAAAAGCCCGACGGCCTCACCGTGGTCACGGCGGAAAACATGCACGCCGTGCTCGATCCGCTCTCGGTGCGCCGGCTGCCCGGCCTGGGGCGGAAGTTGGGCGAACGCGTCGAGGCCGCGGGCATCGCGACGCTGGGCGAATTGCGGCGCGCACCGGACTCGGTGTTGTGGCCCATCTTCGGACGCGACTCGCAGCGCATGCGCGATCGCGCCTCCGGCATCGACGAGCGGCCCGTCATGGCGGAGTGGGACGAGAAGTCGATCAGCGCGGAGGAGACGTTCTCGAGCGATCTCGCCGAACCGGCGCGCATGCAGGCCGAGGTGCTCAGACTCGCCGACCGCGCCGCGGCGCGCATGCGCGCGCAGAACCTCGCGACGGGCTGCGTGCAGGTGAAGATCCGGCGCGCGGACTTCACGACCTTCACGCGGCAGAAACGCTTCGAGCCTTCGACCACCGATACGCGCACGATCGCGAAGATCGCCGCCGAACTGCTCTCCGACTGGCTCGCGGAGCAGCCGCGCGCGAAGGTGCGGTTGTTAGGCGTGGGCGTGAACCACCTGCACGCCGCCGACCAGATGGACCTGTTCGCCGCGCCGACGGCCTCGCCCAACGCGACGGCGCTCGACTCCGCCGTGGACCTGATCCGCGAGCGTTTCGGCACCCTCGCCGTCCGCCGGGGAAGTGCGCTGCCCGTCGCCCGGGGGGCCGACGAAAGCGGAGAGGATATGTCCGAACAGGCGCCCGGCAGGCGCCGCCGGGGCACCGCGTCGCCTTCCACCGACCGGCACTGAATGTCTCATTTTCGGCTGATTCCCCGGCGCCAAAAGCCCGTGTAATACTGCCCGCCCGTTAACCTTCGCGGCACATCCAGAACAGACCGCACACCCATGTACGCCTCGTTTTTCGGTCTCAACGAGAAGCCTTTCTCGATCACGCCGGATCCGCGCTACCTGTTCCTCTCGGAACGGCATGCGGAGGCGCTCGCGCACCTGGTGTACGGCATCAACGAAGCAGGCGGATTCATCCAGCTCACGGGCGAAGTCGGCACGGGCAAGACGACCGTCGTGCGATCGCTGCTGACGCAGGCGCCCAAACACGCCGAGATCGCGCTGATCCTGAATCCGCGCATGACGCCGACGGAATTCCTGCTCGCCATCTGCGAGGAGCTCGGCATCTCCGTGCCGGCGGAGTCGGAGCGCAGTCTCAAGGATCTCGTCGACCTGTTGAGCAAACACCTGCTCGCCGCGCATGCCGACGGCAAGCGCATCGTGCTGGTCGTGGACGAGGCGCAGAACCTGGCGCCCGAAGTACTCGAGCAGGTACGCCTGCTCACCAATCTCGAGACCGAAACCCAGAAGCTGCTGCAGATCATCCTGATCGGCCAGCCCGAGCTGCGCGAGTTGTTAGGCCGCGTCGAGCTGCGGCAGCTCGCGCAACGCATTACGGGCCGTTATCACCTCGATCCGCTGTCGCGCGACGAAACCGCCGCCTACGTGCGCCATCGCCTGCGCGTGGCGGGCGCGACGCGCGAGATCTTCGGCAACGGCGCATTGCGCGAGATCCACCGGCTCTCGGGCGGCGTGCCGCGCCTCGTCAACATCATCTGCGATCGCGCGCTGCTCGGCGCGTTCACCGAAGACCGTCACGCGATATCCGCGGGGATCGTGCGGCGCGCCGCGGGCGAAGTGTTCGACAAGACGATCCAGCCGCGGTGGCTGCCGTGGGTGGCCGCGTCCGCGGCCGGCGTGGTTGCGGTCGCAAGCGCCGCGCTGCTGCTGCCGCGCCTCGTGAGTTCGGCGGACGCACCCGCGCGAGAACCCGTCGCGGCGGCGGCGCCACAGGCCGAGCCCGCCGGGCCCGCCGTGGCCTCGCTCGATTCGCTGCTCACGCAGTACGCCACGGAGACCGATCCCGACAATGCGTACGGCAAGCTGTTTACGCTCTGGGGACTGCGCTACGTCGCGGGCCGCACGGATCCGTGCAGCCAGGCGATGCAGGGCGGACTCGAGTGCCTGGCCCAGCGCGGCTCGCTGGCGCAGCTGCGCCTGTTCAACCGCCCGGCCATTCTCAACGTGATCGATTCGGGCGGCCGCGCGCACCAGGTCGTGCTCGCCGGCCTCGACGACGAGCGCGCGAAGGTGACCCTCGGCGGCGCGCAGCACGAGGTGGGCATCGGCGATCTTTCGAGCAGCTGGTTCGGCGACTACGTGTTGCTGTGGCGTCCGGCGCTCGGCGCGTCGGATCCGCTGCACGTGGGCGCACGCAACGCGCGCGTGAAGTGGCTGCGCGACAGCCTGCGGCGCGTGAACGGCATGCCGGCCGAAGAGTCGGGCAGCGACCGCTACGACGCCTCGCTGGTGTCGATGGTCGAGGATTTCCAACGCAAGAACCGGCTCGTGGTCGACGGCATCGCGGGCGTGCAGACACAGGTGGCGCTCGACGCGGCGCTCAACGACGCGGCCACGCCCTTCCTGCGCAGCGCATCCGGGAGCTGACATGTCCTTCATTCTCGATGCCCTGAAAAAATCCGAGACCGACCGTCAACGCCAGGCCGCGCCGGCGCTGTTCGAGGTCAAGGTGGCGGCGCCGCGCCGCGTGTTTCCCGTCTGGGTAGTTGGACTGGCGGTCCTGCTGGGAATCAACCTGGTGGCGTTGGGCTGGGTGCTGCTGCGCGACTCCCGGGAGCCTGCTCCCGCGAGCACACAGGCGGCCGCCATGCAGCCCACCGCGCAGTCCTCCGTGCAGCCGGCCGCGGCGAGCGCGCCGCCCGGCATGGTCACCGTTCCGGCCACCGTGACCATTCCGACCACCGTCAACATTCCGATCAATGCCGCGCCGAGCGTGACGGTGGGCGGCGGAAGTTCCGGCGCGACGGGCCCGCAATACATCGAGGAACCGGTGCTGTCCGGCAGCGAGATGCCGGTGCCGCCCGACTACAACGCGAACGACTACGCGCCCGCGATCACGCCGGACGAGGCGGGCGCCCTGACCGCGGCGCGTGAGGCCAACGGTGTTCCGTCACGCGACGAGATGCTCGCGAAGGGCATCCAGATTCCCGAGCTTCGCCTCGATCTGCACGTGTACGCGGCGAATCCCGCGGACCGGTTCGTGTTCATCAACATGCGCAGACTGCGCGAGGGCGAGTCGCTGCCCGATGGCGTGCGCGTGGAGGCCATCACGCAGCGGGGTGCGACGCTTTCATATCGCGGCCGGCATTTCGCGCTCGACGGGAACTGACCGCGAACGGCGCGCCGGTCTCAATTGGCCGGCACGTTTTCGCCTTGCGAAGCGGCCACGCCTTCGACGGGGAGCTTCGCCGACTCCCAGGCCGGATAGTCACCCTCGAGCTGCCTGAGCTTCGTGAATCCCGCGCCGCGCAGCGTTTCGGCGGCGAGCGCCGCGCGTCGGCCACTGCGGCAGTACAGCACCACTTCCTTGTCGCGCGCGCCCGTGAGCTCCTCGAGCCTCGCCGCCAGTTCGTCGTGCGCGATGTTCCGAGCGCCGGCCACGTGACCCGCCGAGAACTCGCGCGCGCTGCGCACGTCGAGCACGACGACCGAGTCGTCCTTCTTTTTCAGTCGCTCGAGCAGTTCCGATTGAGTCATGACCGGTGCCGCGCTCGCCGCGGGCGGCGCAGTCACCGGGGCCGGGGCCGGATCCGTCGCGAGCGCGGGGCCCGCCAGCAGCAGCGCGCCCACGACCAGAAGACTCGTATTCATGTTCATGCGTGTAGTCATGTTGTCCTCGCTCCGTTCTCCGCCGCGAGCCGCGCGATTTCCACGGGCGTGAGGCGATGGATGATCCACTCGTTCATCGGTCGCGCGTCGAGCGACTTGTAGAAGCGCAGCGCGGGCTCGTTCCAGTCGAGCACCGCCCACTCCATGCGGCCGCAATCGCGCTGCTGCGCGATACGCGCGAGCGCGCGCAGCAGTTCACGGCCGATGCCTCGCGAACGATGCGCGGGCCGCACGAACAGGTCTTCGAGGTACAGTCCCTGCCGACCGACGAACGTCGAAAAATTGAAGAAATACAGCGCGAAACCCGCAGGCTCGCCGTCCCATTCCGCGATCAGCACGTGGATCACGGGATTCGGGGATTCGAGCTCTCGCCTGAAATCCGCGGTGACCGCCTTGGCCTCGTGCGCGAGCTTTTCGTATTCGGCCAGCTCCCGCACGAGCTCCGCGATGACGGCCGCATCGGCCGGCGCCGCCGGCCGGATCGTGAGTTTCCCGGCGCTCATTCGGCGATGTACCAGCGATCCTTGTCGCGTTCGAGCACGAACCGCTGGTATGGCAGCCCCTGCCCGCTGACATCGAAGACGGCGCGCGTGTTGTTCATCTCGTAGCGCGGCGAGAGCTCCTGCACGATGCGCAGCGTCGTGATCATCGTCTCGCGCGTGTCCTCGCTGCGGGTGCACGCGTTCACGAGCGTCTTGAGCGCGCTGCGCGACGTGGCCCTGTGGAAGTTCGGGCTCATGAATTCGCTGTAGTACTCCTCGCATTGCCCCGCCGCGATGCTGGCCTCGGCGCGCGCGAGCAGTTCGCTGATCCCGGGCGCGAGCGGCACCTTCTGAACGACGACATTCGTGGCGGCTCCCTGCCCGGGACCGCCGGTCGCGCGGCCTTCGATCAGGTCGTCGATCTGGGCCTCGATCTCGCTCGGGATCACGGCGCGCCACTGCGCGCCATACTGCATCAAGCCGACCAGCACCGTCACCTTGACGGCGCCGCGATCCTTGGGCTGGATTCCCTTGCCGACTAGATAGACGACCTTGCCGTCCGGCACGGCCGCGAGCCAGTCGTATTTCTCGAACACCCTCCCCCGCAGGCGCAGGCGTTCCGAGAGCGCACCAAAGAAGCGCACCGGCGTCATGCTCTCGAGGTCGTTGAGCGAGCGGCCCGGACCGAACAACCGCGAGCGGTAGGTGGAATCGCTGCGTGAGGCCTCCGCGCGCATCAGTTCGAGCAGGCGCGAGCGCAGCTTCTCGATCTCGTCGGGGTGCATTTCCTGCGCGGCCGCCTGGAAATTGCCGCTCGCGACCGCCGCCAGGAACTGCTCTGCGCCGCGTTGCTGGGCTCCGGAGGGTCCGGCTGCGGAGGCGACTCCGCAGGTGGCGACCAGCAGTGCGAAAAAGATGCCTCTCGGGGACATTTGACACTCCATTCGTTTCCGGGCGGCGGCGATCATACCCGTCGCTCGCCGCCCTGCTTCAACTGTGAAAGTCGTCTCATTACAGGACCAAGGTCGCGTTACGCAGTTCACGGATTGTTCGCGCCGCGGGGGCGCCTCGCGGCGTATCCTCAGTAAACTTACATATCTTGTTAAAGTGCCCCAGTTGCCTTTGTTTTCGCTGTTTTTCTTCAGGGTCGTGTCGCCACCAACATGCTGCCGCAGTCGGACTTCGAGTCTTCTCCGCCGACCGCCCTCCAGGCGGCGGTAGCGATTGCCGCGATCACGCAGGATCGGGCACTGATCGGACTCCTGCGCAGCACGATCGATCCCTCGCACGACCTCATTCTCGTAAACACTGAAGAAGAGCTGCGTCCGCACCTGAACCGGCGGCGAGTCTCCGCCTGTCTGCTCGACAGCATGTTCATCGAAGGCGACATCGCCGCCCTCGCGGAACGCCTGCGCGAGACCTGGCCCGATCTCGTGCTCGTGGTCGTGGGCACTGCCGAAGAACAATCGCGCGTCGCCAGCCAGATCACCTCCGGGGTGGTCTATCGCTTCCTGCACCGTCCCGTTTCCGCGCCGCGCGTCCGGTTGTTCGTCGAGGCGGCATTGCGCCGCCACGAAGTCGAGAACGTCGAGCGCACGCTCGAGTTCGTTCGTCCCGATTTCTCGTCGATGGAAGAATCGAAGCCGCGCGAATCACGCGGCAAGCGCATCCCGCTCGCGGGCATCGCGGCGGCCGCGATCGCGGTCGCAGGCGCCGGCGCCTGGTTCGCGTTTTCGTCCGGATCGGACGAGCCGGCCGCCGCGCGGCAGGTAGTTAGCCAGGAACCCGACGGCGCGGCCACGAAGTCCGCGCCGGCCCCGGTCAGCGCGCCGCCCGCGGTGACCGAAAGCCGGGCTCAGGAAGTGCAGCCGGTGGCCGCCGCCAGCCAGCCCGCGCCGGCATCCGGACCCGAGGCAACGCCCGTCGCGACCGCCACGCCGGTCGCCGAGAAACCTGCGCCCGCCGTAGCCGAGCGCGTGGCGGACATACCGGGACCGAGCGTCATCCGCCTTCCCGCGGAGACCGCGGCGCAAACTTCATCTCCCGCCCCTGCGATGACACACGAACAGCGCCTGCGCGATCAGCTCGCCCAGGCCGAGGCGGCGCTGCAGCGCGGCGAACTCGCCGCGCCGGCCGGCAGGAACGCCGTCGAGCTGTTCCGCGGAGCCCTCGACCTCGATCCGGCCAACACCCTCGCGAAGGCCGGCCTGGTGCGCGTCGCCGACCGTCTGCTGTCCGCGGCCGAGCGCGCGTTGACCGCGGGAAACATCGACGACGCCAGGCGCATGGTCGACGTGGCGGAAACGCTCACGCCGGCCACCGCTCGCGGCGCGTTCCTGCACATGCAGATCGAGATGGAGAAGGAACGCGCCGCGCTCACCCGCGCCCGCGACGCCGGCGTGAACGACAAGCAGGAGAAGGGCACGACCTATCTCCGGCTCGCGAATACGCGCCTGCGCAGCGGCGCCCTCATCGAGCCGGCCGAGGACAACGCGCGCTTCTACCTGGAGGCCGCGCGCCAGGTCGTTCCCGACGATCCGGCGGTCGCCGAGACGGAGCGCGCGCTGCGCAAGGAATTGCTCGACCGCGCGAGTGCGGCCGCCACCGCCGGCGACGCCGCCGAGACCGAACGCTGGCTCGCGAACGCCGACGGCGCGGGCGCGCCCCGCAACGAAATGGCGTCGATCCGCCGTTCGCTGCAGGACACGATGATCAACACGCGGGCGCGCAAGGTCGAAGCGCTCGCGCAATCGTTCACGACCGCGCTCTCCGCCAATGCGCTCGTGCAGCCCGCCGGGCGCAACGCCAAGGGCTATCTACTCGATCTCATCGAGACCGATTCGGGCAACCCGATCGTGGGCACGGCGCGCACGAATCTCGGGGCCGCGCTGCTCAAGGAAATGCGCGGCTCGATCGCGCGCGACGACTTCGCCGCCGCCGGCGTGTGGCTCCAGGAAGCGCAATCCATCGGCCTGGGCGGCACGGAGCTCGAGAACGCCGTGCGCGAGCTCGAATCCGCGCGCATCGCGGCGGAACAACGCACCGCCGTCGTCGGCGCGAATTCGCTGCAGCGCACCGAATACGTCGCGCCCAAGGTTCCCGCGACGCTGTTCAACCGAAACGTCAACGGCTGGGTGGAAGTGGAATTCACCGTCCGTCCCGACGGTTCGACCGGCGACATCGTCGTCACCAATTCCAACCCGCGAAAGACTTTCGACGCCTCCGCCACGGAGGCCATCTCGCAATGGCGCTACAAGCCCGTGATGCGCGACGGCAAGGCCGTCGAGCAGCGCGTGGCCGTGCGCATCCGCTTTTCGGAATGATCCCTCATGGATGAGCCGCGCCCGCATCGTTTCCTGATCGTCGAGAACGACGACAAGTACGCGCGCTGGGTGCAACACGCGGTCGGCACCGGCTGGCCGGCGGAATCGATCGTGCTCATGGACTGGACTTCGTTCGGGCGTGTCCGCACGGCGATGACCGTGCGCGACTACGACATCGTCGTGCTCGCGCTGGCCTTCGACGAAGGCATCGAGGAGCCGACCACCGACGGTTTCGACTGGATCCGCAAGCTGCGCAGTCAGCCCGGATTTCCCGAGATGATCATCCTGGCCGAGGGCGGCAGCGAGCTGGCCGCCGTGCGCACGCTGCGCCTGGGCGCCGCCGACTATCTACCGAAGCGCCTGCTCACGCCGGCGCGGCTGCAGCGCTCGATCAAACTCACGCTGCGCGGCATCGAGAAAGAGGCGCAGCGACGCGCCGAACGCGCCGCGCAGTCGGCCGCCGCCGTTCAGGCCACACCAGCACAGGTCACGTCGACCCAGGCCGCGGCATCGCCCGGCACGACGCAGGCCGGCGCGACCCTCACGCGGGCGGCCGCGCTCGCCACCGACATTCCGCACGTCTCGACCGCCACCGGCGCGAGCCTGGCCTACGCGGCCAAGGCGGCGACCGGGCCCGTTGCCGTGCCCTCCGCGCCGCCGGCGGCCCGCACGGATCCGGCCGCGATTTCGCTGCCCGCCGCGACGAAAGAGCCCAAGCCGGTCGCGCCGCCGGAACACCAGATCCCCGGCTACACGCTGCTGCAGAAGATAGGCGAGTCCGAAGCGGCGGCGGTCTATCTCGCGATTTCGGAGGACGTCGGCCACAACGTCGCGCTCAAGGTCAGCAAGCGCAAGCACTCGGGCGACTCCAATGACACCGGCCAGCGCGCGATCATGTTCCAGCGCGAGTTCGAGGCGATCGCCGCGCTCGACCATCCGTCGATCATCGACCTGTTCGACTACGGCATCCACGAGGGCGTCGAGTACCTCGCGATGGAGTATTTCCCGTGCGGCGACCTCAAGGCGCGGCTGCAGAATCCGCTGACCGCGGACGAGGCCATCGCGTTCCTCACGGAAATCGCCCGCTCGCTCAAGGTCGTGCATGACGCGGGCATCATCCATCGGGATCTCAAACCGCCGAACGTGATGCTGCGCGACGACGGCAGCGTGGTGCTCATCGACTTCGGCCTGGCGCGCAGCCTGCTGAGTGGCGACGGCAGCACCCGCACCGGAGTGCTGCGCGGATCGCCTTACTACATGAGTCCGGAGCAGGCGCAGGGCGAAGTGCTCGATGCGCGCACGGATCTCTACAGTCTCGGCGTCATTCTTTACGAGATGCTCGCCGGCAAGAAACCCTATCTCGGCGCCTCGGCCATCGACGTGCTGCAGCAGCACGTCATGGCGCCGGTGCCGGAGCTGCCGGTGCATCATCTTTCCTATCAACCTCTGCTCGAGCGGCTGATGTCCAAGTCGCGCGAGAACCGGGTCGCATCCTGCGACGAGCTGCTCAAGGCGATCGAACAGATGCGGCTCAGCCACGACAACGTGGCCCTCGATCCGGCGTCGCTGGTCTCGGCCAGCGGCGGCAACTGAACCGCCATGGAATACCTCAATTTCCCGATCCTGGCGCTCGCGGCGGCCCTCGTCTGCCTCATCGGCGTGTCGATCTACGCGATCATGCAACGCGGCGCCCTGCGTAACCGCGACGAGCAGCTGGTCGTGGCCCGCGCGCAGGCCTACGCGATGCTCGAGCTGTCGCAGGCCGGCGTACTGTTCCTGGACCGCGAGCACAAGCTCATGGGCGAGGCCTCGGCGGCCGCGCCGGAGTTGCTGGGCCACACCTGCGCGCCCGGAACGGCGTTCGTGCAGGCGCTCTCCGAGGTCGTCGACGTTCACGTGCGCCGGCAGGCGGTCGCCTACCTCGAGTCGCTGTGGCAAGCCGATCCCACCGCGGTGGTGGATGCCACCGCCAATCCACTGCAGCGCGTGCATTCGGGTTCGCGCCATCTTGCGATCCGTTTCGCGCGCCTCGTCGTCGACGGCCGCGTGCATCACATCATCGTCTCGCTGGAGCGGATCTCCGCGCCCCGCATCGTGCCGCACACGATCGAGGTACCCGTCCTCAACGAAGACACCTTCGCGAAGCGGATCGCCGGAGAGACCGGCACGCGTCCGGCGCTCAAGATGCCAATGTCCGCCGCCGACGAGGCGTCGATCGACGCGCCCGCCGCGGAGCAGCCCACGCCCACCGACGCCCCGGCCAGCGAAGCCGCCAAGCCCGAAGCGACGCAGACCGCGTCCGCGGAAATGACCAGCGATTTCGACCTCGGCCCGCTCGACGTGACCTCCGATTCGTTGCCGAACCCGAAAGCGCCGCCCTCGGTCACGCTGCCGGCGCTCGTCCAGGTGAGCACGGTCGCGGAGCCCGCCAACAGCGCGGATCCGGCGGCTCGGAACGCGGGCGAAACGGACGGAAAAGCGGCGGGGAAGGCTGGCGAAAAGACGGAAATCATCCCGGCGCTCGCGATCTCGGAATCGGGCGAAGTGCTGATGCCGCCGGCCGCGACGGCATCCGGCCCGGTCCCGACCCTCGCGTCCGACGACAGCAGCCCGCTCGCGGAGACGACGCCCGCGCCGGAGTCGCTCGGCGAATCGTCGCCGAAGGCTTCCGCGCGCTTCGATCCCGCCGCGATCATCGAGCCGCGCGACCCGCGCCTCACCGAGGTGCTGGGCGAAGTCATGCGCGTGGACGGTGGGCGGCTCGAAGGCTTCCTCGCCGAGGCGCGCGAGAAGGCCGGCCAGCTGCGCGCCATTCTCAAACTACCCGCGCGCGAGCCGCAGGCGTTCCGCGAGAAGCTCGTGCTCATCCTCGAACTCATCCGCGGCATCCATGCGCGCGCCAGGCGGCTGCCGCTGCCGTCGGTGTGCGAGCGCGCGCAGCGCTTCGAGGATTCCCTCAACGCGCTGCGCGACCGGCAGCAGTTGTCGGGCAACGATTTCCTGCCGCTCGCGGTCAAGCTGGACGACCTGCTGAGCCATCTGGCGATCCAGGGCGAGGTCGTCACCCGCCTGCGCGAGTGGCGCGTGCAGAACGGCGAACTGCCGCCCGCGGACATCGAGTCGACGCGCCGGTCCGCGACGGCGACGGGAACGACGATCCGCCAGCCCCGCATCGCGCGCGACGATGCCGCGCAACCGACCTCCGCGACGCAGAAGATCGCGCGACTGTCCGACCTGTCGCAGGAAAGCCTGGGCGAGATGGCGCAGTTCCTGGCCGACATGTACGGCAAGCGCGTCTCCCTGGTCGTCGTCGGTCTCGAAGACGTGCCCGGAACATACCGGCGCGTGATCGAGAAGATCCTCGGACAACTCATCCACAATGCGATCCGGCACGGGCTCGAACCGCCTACCGAACGCGCGCTCGCGGACAAGCCGGAGGCCGGCACGGTCTCCGTGCAATTCACGCAGATGGGCGCGGACGGATTCCAGCTCAGCGTCCAGGACGACGGCCGCGGACTCGACCACGACAAGATTCGCGCGGAAGCCGTGCGCCAGGGCGTGCTCACGCCCGACGCCGCCGCGAACATCGACCCGCGCAAACTCGCGAGCCTCATCTTCCGCCCCGGCTTCACGACGGCGGAAGGCGGCGCGCGCGGCAACGGCATGGACGTGGTCCGCGATCTCGTGAACAAGGCCGGCGGCCGCGTCGGCATCGCGACCAAGCCGGGCGAATACACGCGCTTCCGCGTGTCGCTGCCGCACGTCAAGAAGAACAGCGACGCCGCGGTGGCCTGACGGCCGTGCGCCCTTTCGCGTTTCCGCTGACGCGGGACCCGGAATCACCCCCGCCGGCTGCGGAACGTGATCGAGTAACGCAACTCATCCATCGGCGCGATGCTGTGCTCCCACTCGTCGCGGATGACCATCGTCAGTAGATAGGCCGGCGGCGCGCTCGCGCGGCATATCAGTTCAGCAGCGCGAAGCGGAATTGGTCGCGCACGCAGGCATTGAAGAATTCTCCCTTGGAATACGCGCGCCGCATCTCGTCGTACGTCTGCTCGGGCACGTTGAAGTAGCGATAACGACGCCCGGATACGAACACCACGTCGAGGTGATGATCGACCGGATCGTAGCGATAGTGGCGGATGACACTCGAGGGCATGCGAGGTGGACGCATGCCGACCGCGCGAGTTTCGGGGCAGCCCCCGTTTCCCCGCGAAAGGGGTCAGTCCTACCCAGCGTCGGACGCGTGAGGCAATCGAAGAAGTCCGCCCCCTATTTTTCCGCGGGGGCTTTCTCCTTTACGAAGCGACGGCCCAGCCACCAGCCGTTGACCGCCCACAGCGCCGCGACGGCCGCGGCCGTGAGCGCCTGCGCGGTACCGCCCATGCCGATCACGTCGAGCACCTTCTTGAGCTGCGCGAAGCCGGCGTCGGCGATGCGGTACACGGCCACGTCGCAGACGTTCTTCGCCTTGTACTTGCTCTCCTTGTCGACCTTGCTGAAGAGCATCTCGCGGCCTGGCCGGATGAACGCGTATTCGCCCCAACGCCGCAGCACCATCGCCGCGGCCATCACGCTGAACGTGCCGAAGGCCGCGTACACGGTGAGTCCGAACACCATGACGAGCGGAATGGTCACGAGCAGCACGATCACGCCGAGGCGCGTGGCAATCATGCCGGTCAGGAAGAGCTGCGTGAGAAAGACCAGGAACTGCACGATGAAATCCAGGCTCGCGAACACCTGCGTGCGCTCGGCGAGCTCCTCGAACTTCTGCTCCACGAGTTCGAGCTGCTCGAAGTACAGGAACGTGTTGATAGCCGAGATGCCGGCGATGAACAGCGCGATGCCGCGCAGGTAAGGATTGCGCATCACCAGCATGAATCCCGCGAAGGGATTGCCGCCGAGCGCGCGCTCGCGCTCCGAAAGATGCGCGGGACCCGATCCCGCATCCGGCGACATGCGCCGCCATTCGATCATCAGCAGGCGCTGGAGCACGATGGCCATCACGTACATGCCCGCGCCGAAATACAGCACGCCTTCGTTGCCGATTTTCGTCACGAGCAGCGCCGTCAGCATCGGTCCCAGGAACGCGCCGGCCGTACCACCCGCCGCGATGATCCCGACGAGCCGCTTGCTCTGTTCGCTCGAGATGATCTCCAGGATCAGGCTCCAGAACATCGATACCAGCAGCAGGTTCATCACGCTGATCGCGACGTAGAAAATCTTCGCGACCAGCGGATCGGGCGTCTGGTCCACGAAGATCCGCGCGGTCGCGAAAAACGCGACCACCATGAATCCGTATATCGCCGGGATCAGCACGGCGCGGCGGACGCGCGCGACGAGCCAGCCGTACAGCGGCACGATCAGGATCGCGACGATGGCGGTGAACATCCACAGGTTCTGCGTCGCTTCGCGGCCGAGGACCGTGCCGATGGTCTCCCGCACGGGCCGCACGGCGAAATAACCGCCCAGCACGCAGAACAGCAGCATGAAGCCCGTGATGACGATGCGGGCTTCCGAACCGTTGACCGGGAACCAGGGCTCTTTGTTAGGTGACGCCGGGGCGCCCGAAGGTGTGTTCATCCGCGACGATCCTACGCGGTGACCGTGTCGCGGGCCAGCACGGGCAAGGCAGCCAGATCGATTTTCAGGCCCGGTCGAGTGACCGTCGCGGACGCGCCGCGCTCGCGCACCTTCACCGCAAACGCTTCCGCGGACGACGGTTCACCGTGCACGAGATACACGGGCGGACGACCGGAGAAATTGTCGTACCAGCGCAGCAGGTCTTCCTGGTCGCCATGCGCTGAAAGCCCGCCGATCGTGTGGATCTGGGCGCGCACGGGAACTTCGCGGCCGTGGATGCGTACTTCGGGACGACGATCGACGAGCTGCCGGCCGAGCGTTCCCGGCACCTGGTAGCCGACGATGATCACGTGCGACTCCGACCGCGGCAGGTTGTGCTTGAGGTGATGCACTATGCGTCCGCCGTTGGCCATGCCGCTGCCCGCGATGATGATCGCGCCGCCGCGCATCCCGTTGATGGCGCGGGAATCGTCCGAGGTCTCGCTGAGCACGAGGTTGGGCAGCGGCGGCATCGAGCGGAACTCGCGGCGCAGTCGCGCGGCTTCCTCGTCGAAGCGGTCATGGTGCCGCCAGTAGACGCCGCTCGCCTCGATGGCCATCGGGCTGTCGAGGAACACGCGCCAGCGCGCGACGTGCCACTGTGCGTAGTTCTTCGCGAGTAGATAGAGGATCTCCTGGCTGCGTCCGATCGCGAACGCCGGGATGAGCACGTTGCCGCCGGCGCTCGCCGCGGCCGCGAGCACCGCGCCGAACTCGCGCTCCGTGTCGTTGCGGTCGCGATGCCGGCGATCGCCGTAGGTCGTTTCCATCAGCACGGCGTCTGCCGAATCGAAGCGCCACGGATCCTGCAGGATGGGCGAGTCGTACTGGCCGAGATCGCCCGAGAACACGATCTTGCGCTGCACGCCGCCTTCGCTCACCCACAACTCGATGCTCGAGGAGCCCATGATGTGGCCGGCTTCGCGCACGCGCACCCGGACGCCCGGCAGGATCTCGCGCACCTTGTCGTACAGGATCGTGTCGAGCAGGTACAGGGTCTCGCCCACGTCGGCCAGGTCGAAAAGCGCCGTGCTGCGTTGCGCGCCCTGGGGCAGATCGCGATTCATGCGCTCGGCCTCGCGGATCGCGAGATACGCGGAGTCCTTGAGCAGGATGGGCACGAGGTCGGCGCAGGCGGGGTTCGTGTAGATCGGCCCGCGGAAGCCCCGTTTCACGAGCAGCGGCAGCCGCCCGCAGTGATCGATGTGCGTGTGGCTCAGGACGACGGCGTCGATCTTCCGGGCGTCGAACGGGAAGGGCTCGCGATTGCGCTCGGTGGCGTCCCGGCCTCCCTGGATCATGCCGCAGTCGAGCAGCAGTTGACGCCCGCCCACCCGCAGGATGTGGCAGGACCCGGTGACCTCGCCGGCCGCTCCAAAGAACTCCAATTCCATGGTGACCTTACATTAACATCGTGGGAACCCGAGCTTGCGGAGACCGCCATGAGCGATGCATCGCCCCGTATGGACCGTCGCAACTTCATCATCGCGGGCGCCATCGCCACCGGCGTCGCAGTCGGCGTGTACGTCGGCAAGCGGCGCTTCGATCTCGGCGACGATGCGGCCGCCGCGACCGGGCGCACCCTGCAACCCAACGCCTACGTGCGCGTCGCGCCCGACGATTCCGTCACCGTGGTCATCGGCAAGTCCGAGATGGGGCAGGGCATCTACACCGGCATCGCGATGGCGCTCGCCGAGGAACTCGACGTCGATCCCGCGCGCGTGAAGGTGGAATTCGCGGGCGCGGACCCGGCGTTCAACGTGCCGTTCGCGCCGGTGCAATTCACCGGTGGAAGCATGAGCACCAGCACCACCTACATGCAGATGCGCGAGGCCGGCGCGCGCGTGCGTGCGATGCTGGTCGCCGCGGCCGCGGAAAAATGGAAGGTGGATCCCGCGAACCTGCGCACCGAGAACGGCGTGGTCTACAACGGTTCGCGCAAGCTGACGTACGGCAAGCTCGCCGATGCGGCGGCGGATCAGCCCATTCCGGAGAAGGTCACGCTCAAGGATCCGGCGCAATTCCGTTATCTCGGCAAGCCTCAGAAGCGGCTCGACTCGCCGGTCAAGGTCGACGGCAGCGCGAAGTTCGGTCTCGACATGCGCGTGCCCGGAATGTTGTTCGCGGTGGTCGCGCGCCCGCCGGTGGTCGGCGCAAAGGTCAGGCGTATCGACGACACCGCGGCGCGCGCGGTATCCGGCGTGGTCGACGTGAAGGAGATTCCGGCGGGCATCGTCGTCTACGCGACGAACACGTGGGCCGCGAAGCGCGGCCGCGATGCGCTGAAGGTCGACTGGAACGAGGGCGCGAACCGCGGCTTCTCCACGGAGAACCAGCGTCGCGAATACCGGCAGCTCCTGCGCCGGACCGGCGAAGTGGCGCACGACGCGGGTGATACGCGCAAGGCGCTCGCGTCCGCGGCGAAGAGCATCGACGTCGAATACGAGCTGCCCTACCTGGCGCATTCGCCGATGGAGCCGCTCAACTGCCTCGCCGACGTGCGCGCGGACGGCGTCGACCTGTATCTCGGCACGCAGATGCAGTCGCCGGATCGTGACGCCGTCGCCAGGGTGCTCGGCGTGGATCCGTCGACGGTGAAGATGCACATCGCGTTCCTCGGCGGCGGATTCGGCCGGCGCGCGCAGAAGTTTTCGGAAGCGGCGGTGGATGCCGCGCTCGCATCGAAGGCCATCGGCAAGCCGGTGCTCGTGACGCAGACGCGCGAGGACGACGTGGCGGGGCTGTATTACCGGCCGTTCGTGGTGTCGCGCGTGCGCGCGGGTGTGGATGCGGATGGAAAACCGATCGCATGGCACCAGTCGGTCGCCAGCCAGGGCGTGTTGCGCAACAGCCCGTTCGACGGGTTCATTCCGAAGGGCCAGAAATGGGACCCGACGACCGTCGAGGGCATCAACGACATGCCCTATGGCATTCCGAATCTTTTCGTGGACGTGCACGAGGGCAACTCGCCCGTGCCCGTGTTGTGGTGGCGCTCGGTCGGCCACTCGCAGACCGGGTTCACGGTGAACTGCGCGATGGACGAGCTTGCCGTGCTCGCGGGACAGGATCCGGTGGAGATGCGCCGCAAGCTGCTCGCGGACAAGCCGCGGCATCGCGCCGTGCTCGACGCGGTCGCCGAGATGAGCAACTGGTCCGGCGGCGCGCCGCAGGGGCGCGGCCGCGGCGTCGCGATGCAGGAGTCCTTCGGCAGCATCGTCGCCGAGGTCGCCGAAGTTTCGGTGGAAGACAACCAGGTGAAGGTTCACAAGGTGTGGTGCGCGATCGACTGCGGCTTCGCCGCGAATCCGAGCGGCGTGATCGCGCAGATGGAAAGCGGCATCAATTACGGTCTCAGCGCGGCGCTGCACGGCGAGATCACGTTCGCGAACGGCCGCGTCGAGCAGAGCAATTTCCACGACTACCAGATCCTGCGCATCAACGAGGCGCCGGAAGTCGAGGTGCGCATCATCAACAGCGGCGAGCAGATGGGCGGCGCCGGCGAGCCCGGCACCCCACCGATCGCGCCCGCCGTGGCGAACGCGATCTTCGCCGCCACCGGCAAGCGCATCCGCAAGCTGCCGATCTCGAAGAACCTCGCGTAGGGTGGGGATAGTGGTGCCGGTGTAAAAAGTGGGGATTAGTAGCGATGGAATGCGGCAAACGATCGCAGCACTAATCCCCACTTTTTACACCGGCACCACTATCCCCACCCCCATCTACCTGAGGTAATCGATCGAGATTTGCGTCATCGCGCGCGAAGCGATCGGCAGCGCGGCCTCATCCAGGTAGAAAAGCGGTGAGTGGTTGGCCGGTGCAGTGAGCACGTTCGTTTCGCTGGGCGTCACGCCGACCATGAAGAAGAAGCTCGGCACCTTCTGCCCGTAATACGCGAAGTCCTCGGCGCCCGTGATCAGCGACATCTCCTTCACGTTCTCCGCGCCCGCGACCTTGCGCAACACCGGCAGCACACGCTCCGTGAGCTTCGGATCGTTGTAGGTCACGGGATTGCTGTACGCCTCGAGCTCGAACGTCGCGGTCGCGCCGTTCGCCGCGGCGGTGTGCTCCACGACGCGTTTCATCGCCGCGGTGATCTGTTCGAACTGCGGCTTCTCGAAGGTGCGAATCGTGCCGATCATCTCGACCGAGTCGGGAATGATGTTGTTGCGCACGCCGCCCTTGATCGCACCGACCGAAACCACCGCGGGATTACGCGTGAGATCCACCTGCCGGCTGACCACCGTCTGCAGCGCATTGACGATCTGCGCGGCGGTCACGATCGGATCGACGCCCTGCCATGGCCGCGAGCCGTGCGTCTGGCGGCCCGTGACGAGCACCTTCCACGCCTGAGAGCTCGCCATGAACGGTCCGCTGCGATATCCGACGATACCCGTGTTCAGCGACGCCCATGCATGCCAGCCGACCGTGATCCCGGGCTTGTAGTCGTCGAAGATTCCCGCGGCGAGCATTTCCGACGCTCCGCCCTTTTCCCCGGGTGGCGCGCCCTCTTCGGCCGGCTGGAACAAGAACAACACGTTGCCACGCAGCTTCGATTTCATCCCCGCGAGCGTTTCGGCCACGCCCATGAGCACGGCCGTATGCGCGTCGTGACCGCAGGCGTGCATGACGCCCACCTCCTCGCCGCGGTAGTTTGACCGCGCGACGGAACGGAACGGCACATCGGTGCGTTCGGTCACCGGCAGCGCATCCATGTCGGCGCGCAATGCGATCGTCGGCCCAGGCCTCCCGGTCCGCAGCAGCCCCACTACGCCGGTATGCGCAATGCCCGTCCGCACTTCGAGACCGAGGCCGCGCAGGTGATCGGCCACGACCTGCGCCGTTCGCATCTCGCGATTCGAGAGCTCCGGGTGCTGGTGGAAATCCCGTCGCCAGGCAATGACCTTGGCATCGATGTCCGCCGGCGACGCCGGCGCCGTGAGCAGTAGCGAAAGCGGCACCAGCGCCAGGACAAACTTCTTGTAGGCCATTGGTTGTAGGTGAACGTCGACAGCGGGAACCGAGTCTGCGCCGACTGGTCGCACCCCTGCAACGCATCGATACTCGATGGTCGCGAGAAGGAACCTCATGACCCACGTCGTTGACGCAACCCTGCTCTACTCGCCGACCAGCGGTGGCGTGAAGCGTTACCTGCTCGCCAAACAGGAATGGATCCGGTCGCGCACGAATTGGCGCCACAGCATCGTGGTTCCGGGTGAGCGCGATCAGCACGTTCCGGACGGCATCTCCACCGTCGCCGGCCGTCTCGTCCCGGGGACCTTCAACTACCGGCTGCCGTTGAACCCGCTGCACTGGGCGCAGGCGATCGAGCGGCTCGAACCCGACATCATCGAGATCGGCGACGTGTTCCATCCGGCCTGGGCGGCGGCCAGCGTTGCGCGGCGGCGCGGCATTCCGCTCATCGCGTTCTACCACTCCAATATTCCGATGCTCGCGGGCCGCCGGCTCGGTACGGCCGTGCGGAAATTGTTCGAGTGGCACGTGCGCCAGACCTATCAGCGCTGCGACCAGGTGTTCGCGCCGAGCCGGTACATGTGCCAATACCTGCACGAACTCGGCATCACGCACGCGAGCGTGCAACCGCTCGGCGTCGACCTCGAGACGTTTTCTCCGGTACGGCGTGGACGCGATCTGCGCGCGGAACTCGCGCTGCCGAAGCGCACGCGGCTGCTCGTGTTCGCCGGTCGCTTTTCCCAGGAAAAGAACATCCCGATCCTCATCGAGGCCTTTGGCAAGTTAGGCGCGCCTTACCACCTGCTGCTCGTGGGGGGCGCCGAACGCGGGCGTTCGGGCAACGTCACGCGCCTGCCCTATTGCCGCGACAACAAGGAGCTCGCCGCCATGTTCGCCGCCGCGGACGCGGTCGTGCATGCCGGCACGCACGAAACTTTCGGGCTCGTGGTGCTCGAGGCGATGGCCTGCGGACGCGCGGTGGTCGGCATGCGCGCGGGTGCGATACCGGAGCTGATCGATCCCACGGCGGGCATCCTCGCGGAACCCCACGACGACCCGGCGACCTGCGCCGCCAACCTCGCCGCGGCGATCGACTCGCTGTACGAACGCGATCTCGAGACAATCGGCGCCGCGGCGCGGCGGCACGTCGCGGCTAACTACAGCTGGACGCGCACGCTGCAGGCGCTGCTCGGGAGTTACCAGGAAGCGATCGGAGTCCGGCTCCTGCCGATCGGGAACGCGCTGGCGCGCATGGAATAGGATGGGGCCGCCTCCTTTCTTCTTACGTCCACCCCGACCACTTCTGCAGGTATTCCTGCGCCCACCGGGTGCCGTCGAGGCCTCCGCCCATCCGCATCTGGTCGACGTAACTCGTGAAGGTCCGCTGCAGCGCTTCGGCGCCGCCGAAGCGGCGCTCGAATTCCGCGATCGTTTCCGGTGGGCCGCCGAGCACCGAGTAGCGCATCTTCGTATCCACGATGAGCAGCACGTCGGCGTTCGACGCCAGCAGGCAGGTCGGATTCGATACGAGCCGCACGCGCAGCCAGCGGCACAGTTCCTCGTCGAGTTTGCCGGTGTGCCGGAAATGCGGCTTCGGCGCCGTGAGGTTGGCGATGAAGAATTCGCCGGAACACACGCTGTTCATGAATCCGATGAGCCGCGCGGCTTCGTTGAAGCCGTCGTCGCCGTCGGCGGGATGGATTCCTTCCGGAAACGCGCGCGCGTCGAGCGGCGCCTTCGGCCACCACACTTCGTTGCGAGGCTTCTTCGGCATGGGCGCGAAACGTTTGCTCGCGAGCGAGTCGAAGCGACTCTGCACCGCCGTGCGCTCGGCCGGCGTGAGATCCCGCAGCGCCACGTTCATCGCGCCACCAGCTCGAAAACGGTCAGGCGCCCTTTCTTGTCACCCGCGAGCACACGTTTGCCGTCCGGGGACCAGCGCACGACGCTGGCCTCTTCGTCGAGCAGCTGCACGTCGATCGGTTGCGTCGCCTTTCCGGGCCGCCACAGCGAGAGCCGCCAGTCGCGCCCGCCACTGACGAGGTGTTCGCCACCCGGCTGCCACGAAAACGAGTCGACCTTCTCGGTGTGACCCGACAACACGATGGGCTTCGTGCCCTCTGGGCCGCGTCCGCTGAAATCCCAAAGCACTATTTCATTTCCCGCGCAGGACGCGAGGTAACGGCTGTCGTCTCTCCAGCCCACCAGGTCGAGTTTCCCTTCGTAGCCACGCATCTGTGAATCTTTGCCATTCGAACGATTCCAGAAATGCAGCGAGCCATCGGCCATGCCGGAGGCGAGGAATCGTCCATTGGCGCTGAAGTTTACCGTCAGGCATGCGGCCGGCCATTTGTAGCGGCGGGTTTCGTAGCGAGATTTGTCGACTCGGTACACCGCGATTTCGCCGTTAAGGGCAACACCTAGATCGTTTCCGGGACGGTCGAACGCAAGCGCGACGGCCGTCGAGGTGTTAGGTGAAAAGGCATGCACCTTCTCGCCCGTAGGGGACCAGAGCGTGACGGTTTTCCCGGCCGCGCTCGCGAGCAGTTCGCCGCCCGGCGACCAGGCCAGGGCCTGTGTGGCCGTCGGAGCCGGCTTGAAGCGCTTGATTTGTTTGCCGCTCGCCGTATCCCACAACGCGATCGCGCCGTCCTGGCCCGACGTGGCGCAGACGTTCGCGCGCGGCTGCCACGCGACCGCGAGGGTGCCCAGCGTGTGTTCGCCGAGGGTTTCGAGCGCCAGCGCCGCGTCGTCGAGCCGCGCGAGCACGACCTTGCCCTCGCCGCCGGCGATCGCGATCGCGGAGCCATCCGGCCCCCACGCGCAATCTGCCACGTAGTCGTCGAGCTGCGCGGTGGCCCGCGGCTCCAGCCCGAACGACAGCGAATTCTTCACCGCCATCTCAATTCTTCGCGACGGCGGATTCGAACCCCGCCTCCAGTTCCGCGCGGTCGAGCCCACGCCCGATGAACACGAGGCGATTCTCGCGCGGACCCGAGCCCCAGGGCCGCTCGGCCTGCGCGTCGATCATCATGTGGACGCCGTGGAACACCTGGCGGCGTTCCTCACCCTTGACGTTGAGCACGCCTTTCATGCGGAAGATGTCCTGGCCGCGCGTCTTGAGTAGATAGTCAAGCCACTGGTTGAGCTTCGCCGGATCGAGCGGCCGCGGATCGGTGATGCCGATCGAGCCGATCTCGTCCTCGTGGTGGTGCGAGGCGAAGCGGCGCTCCGCCGCGGGACGCTGGCCCGCGAGGTGCAGGCCGAACTCGAGCGGATGGTGCTCGAAGAAAAGCGCGTAGGCGCCGGGCCTCGTCACGCGCAACGTGAAGTCCGCGCCCGCGTGCGAGATGTCGATGGCGTAGTGCCCCTGCGCCGCATCGAGCGAACCATGGCAGTTCACCACCGTCGCGGGCTCCGCGAAGACGCGCACCGCCGGCTCGACGGCGGCCTGCAGGGCTTCGGGTGTCGCCGCGGAGAGCGGCAGCACCGCGAGCTCGAGATCCTCGTGTTCGTGATCCCCGTGGTCGTGCCCCTGCTCGTCGTGATGGTGATCGTGCTCGTGCTCGTGCGCATGCCCGTGTTCGTGCGCGTGGTGATCGTGTTCGCCCGCGGACTTCAGTAGATAGTCGCCTTGCGTGAGCTGGTACACGCCGCCCCACTCGAACGGATACTCCGGTTCGAGGAACGAATCGTTCACGGCGAGCGCGCGCTGCAGGTCGAAGGCGCCCACCTCGAGCACCTTGTCGATGGCGACGTCCGCGTTCCGCGTGCGGAAGATCTTCGCGGTGCCGTTGATGCCGCGGATGCGCCGCTCGATGCGCTCGAGCGCGGCCGGCTCGACCAGGTCCACCTTGTTGAGCAACACGACGTCCGCGAACGCGACCTGTTCGGCCGGCTCGTTGAGCTCGTCGACGTGTTTCTCGAAATGTTTGGCGTCGACCATCGTCACGATGGCGTCGAGCGAGAACTTGTCCTTGAGGTCGTCGTCGAGGAAGAACGTCTGCGCCACCGGGCCCGGATCGGCCATGCCCGTGGTCTCGATGATGATGTAGTCGAAGCGGTCGCGGCGCTTCATGAGCTGGCCCAGGATGCGGATCAGGTCGCCGCGCACCGTGCAGCAGATGCAGCCGTTGTTGGTTTCGAACAATTCTTCCTCGGCACCGATGACGAGTTCGCTGTCGACGCCGACTTCGCCGAATTCGTTTTCGATGACCGCGATGCGCTTGCCGTGTTTCTCGGTGAGGATGCGGTTGAGGAGCGTGGTTTTTCCCGAGCCAAGGAAGCCCGTGAGTACCGTGACCGGTACGCGTGAAGGGGTGACTGACATGGGCGGGATTATACGGGGCCGGCGGTCCCGGAACCGCCTGCAACCGGCCGGGTTTCACCCGGCGCGGTACACCCATTCGATCAAGGCGTCGTGCGCCCCCGTGCCGCGTGCGGCGTTCGGGTGGTTGATGATGGCCACGACCACGTAACGCTTGCCGCTCGCGGCGCGTACGTATCCCGCGATCGCGCGCGTGTCCTCGAGCAGGCCGGTCTTCATGTGCGCCGAGCCGCTCGGCACGTTGCGCCGCTGCATGGTGCCGTCGACGCCGGCGATCGGCAGCGAGGCCATGAGTTCGGGCATCCATTGGCTGTTCCACGCGTCGGTCAGCACGCCCGCGAGCGAACGTGCGGAGATGCGCTCGACGCGCGACAGGCCGCAGCCGTTCTCGAGCACGAGTTCGGGGGCCTCGATCCCGCGGGCCGCGAGCAGGCCACGCACCGCGTTCGCCCCGCGCGCGAAGTTGCCGGGCTCACCGCCCGCCGCGCCCATCGTGAGGAACAGCTGCTGCGTCATCACGTTGTTGGAGTACTTGTTGATGTCGCGGATGAGCTGCGCGAGCGGCGGCGAATCCTGCGCGGCGATGAGCCGCGCGTCGCCCGGCGCCGCGCCGTCGCGCGCCTTGCCGGCCCACACGCCGCCCTGCCGCTCCCACAACGCGCGGAACACCGCGGTGAAGTAGTTAGTGTGGTCGAGCGCGCCCAGGTGGATGGAGCGTTCGCCGCAGTCGAGCGGAAAGACGCCGGCGAACCTCAGGTTCATGGGATCGGACAGGTCGGCACGCAGTTTCCCGCGCCAGTTGCCGCAAGGACCCGCGACGGCGGGCACGGTGCGCGGCGCGCGCAGCCCGGCCACGTCGGGCACGACGACGACGTGCGCGACGTTCGCCGCGGCATCCGGCACCAGCGTCACGGCGATCGACTTGAAGTTCACGAGCAATGCATCGGGCCCGACGTTGTACGCGCGCCCCTCCTCGCCATCGAATTGCGCGGGGTCGTGGGCCACGGGCTCGAACAGAGTGCGATCGAGGATGATGTCGCCGCCGATCTCGCGGATGCCGAAGCCGCGCACGCGATTCGCGAGCAGCCACAGGTTTTCGATGACGAGCTTGGGGTCGCCGCCCCCGCGCACGAACAGGTCGCCGCGCAGGACGCCCTTGGTGACCGGGGCATTGGTCACCACTTCGGTGCGGAACGTGAAGGCCGGGCCCAACAGGTGCAGGGCCGAATATGTCGTCACGAGTTTCATCGTGCTCGCGGGATTCATGGGCTTCGCGTCATTCGACGCGAACCGCAATGCACCGCCGTCGAGCGGAATGACGATGGCCGCCGCGGCGTCGGCGGGAATGCGCGCCGCGCCGAGCCGCTCGCCGTAGACCGCCGGAGAAGGCGCCGGAGATGACACCTGCGCGGCCGACAGCGGCGCGAAGGCCAGGGCGCTCAGCGCGCACGCGAGAACGAAGGAACGTCGCATCACGTCATTGCAGACGGCGCGCGGCCGCCCGTCAACCTTGACCGCTCGCGCGCCCTGGGGCCCACGGAACCCCGCGAACCGGGAGTCAATGGAACGTGGCATGAAGTCGGGGGCAAACCTTCATTCTTCATGTTTGTTTCGGTTAGATTCGCAACACCGCAACCGGGGGGATTCACTCTTGCCGAGTCCAGCGCGCCACGCTTGGGTGGCCTGTCTTGCTGTCGCCGTTTTGTCCTGCGCGGGTCATCTGCACGCGCAGGCGTTGTCGCGTTCCGAAGCCCTGCTCAAGAAGATGACGCTGGACGAGAAGATCGGCCAGCTCGTCCAGCGCGCCGGCGGGCGCAGCAAGGCGCTCAATTCGCGCCTCGACGATGCCGAGCTCGCGCGCGTGCGAGCCGGCGGCGTCGGCTCCTATCTGCACGTCGCCGGGGCCGCGCCGCTCGCGAAGCTGCAGAAGGTCGCGGTCGAGGAGTCGCGTCTCGGCATACCCTTGCTGTTCGCGATGGACGTGGTGCACGGCTATCGCACGATTTTCCCGGTGCCGCTGGCCATCGCCGCGAGCTGGGCGCCCGAGGCGCACGAGCGCGCCGCGCGCGTGGCGGCCGACGAGGCAACCTCCGCCGGACTGCACTGGACCTTCGCGCCGATGGTCGACATCGCGCGCGATCCGCGCTGGGGCCGCATCGTCGAAGGCGCGGGCGAGGATCCTTACCTGGGCGCACGCATGGCGGTGGCGCAGATCGCGGGCTACCAGGGCGGCAACTCGCTGCGGCCGGGCTCGCTCATGGCGACCGCCAAGCACTTCGGCGCCTACGGCGCCGCGATCGGCGGCCGCGACTACAACACCGCCGACATCTCGGTCCGCACGCTGCAGGAGGTCTATCTACCGCCGTTCTTCGCGTCGGCGCGCGCGGGCTCGGGCTCCTTCATGGTCGCGTTCAACGACATCGCGGGCGTGCCCACCACCGCGAACCGCGAACTGCTGCGCGGCCTGCTCCGCGAGAAGTGGGGCTGGCAGGGACTCATGGTCTCCGACTGGGGTTCGATCGGCGAGTTGCTCAATCACGGCGTGGCGGCGGACCGCGCGGCGGCCGGTGTGCTCGCGCTCGACGCATCGGTCGACATGGACATGGTCGGCGGCGTGTACGCGGACGATCTCAGGGAATCCATCGCGAAGGATCCCGTGCGGCTCAAGCTGCTCGACGAGGCGGTGCTGCGCATCCTGCGCGTGAAGGAGCAGCTCGGCCTGTTCGACGATCCGATGAAGTACCACGACGTCGAGCGCGAGGCGCGCGAGCTGCTCGCCCCGCAACATCGCGAGGCGGCGCGCGCGAGCGCGCGCCAGTCGATGGTGCTGCTCAGGAACGAGGGCAAACTACTGCCGCTGGATCCCGCGAAACTGAAGTCGATCGCCGTGATCGGCCAGCTCGCGGACGACGGACTCTCGCAGCTCGGCTCGTGG
>JAFAGC010000095.1 GCA_023423065.1 Pseudomonadota bacterium | reverse complement strand
TCCCCACTTTTTACACCGGCACCACTATCCCCACCTCATTCCCCGCCGTCCTCGTTTTCGGCGTCATGCTGCGCGACGACTTCGATGACGCGCGTGCCCGTGCGTGAAATGCCGGGTACCTGCTTCTCGGGGTTCCACAGTTCGCGAACGTGGCCGCTCGGCGACTTCGACTCGATCGCGCCGGATTGCGCGTCGACGTAGACGATCGAGCGGTCGGGCAGGCGGGACAGAGTGCCGGGCGCCGCGCCGACCGCAACCTGCAGCGGTCCCGCGCCCGCGTCCTTGAGGATGTGCGGATTCACGATGTCTTCCTGCGCCTTCACCACCCGTCCGTTCGCCTCGTCGAGCTTCCACGCCGGCGAGCTGTTGTTGGGGAACAGATAGACCGTCGTGCCGATCACGACGATGCGCGGATTCGTGAACTCGCGCGACAGCGCGAACGAATCGATCGCGCCGTCCGCGAGCGACATGCGGTTGAAATCGAAGTAGCCGCCCTCGGCATTCGGCTCGAAATCCACGCTGTTGGACGCGTAACGCACGCTCGCGAAATACGCCGCGTTGCCGACCAGCGCCATTTCCTCGGACGGCCCCAGGATCTGGCTGCCCGGATACAGATCCATCGTCCAGGTGCTGGTGACGGCGCGAGTCGCCTTGTCGATGACGAGTAGTTGGCCCGTCCCGGCCTTCTTGTCCCGCGTGATGATGCCGATCCGGTCAGGCGGATTTGCGTAGATAGTCAGGTCGCCGAGCTCGGCGACCGTCTGCATCCCCTGCGCGGTGGCGTACACGAGTTCGTCGCGCCCGGACTTGTCGATGAGCAGCCAGCCTTCGGAGGCGTGCAACGAAGTGGCGAGAAAGGCGAGTGCAACGGCGGCAAACAGACTCTTCATGGCGGTACCTCTGACGGGTATTGATCCGCGCCTGCGAGTGGCGCCAAACATCCGGCGCCCGGGATTATCACTCCGCCGTCAATCGGCTTCCATCCGCGCGACCGCGCTGGCCGCGAGCAGGAAGGCGCCGACACCGTAGTACTGCGTGTCCGTTTCCAGCACGTTTTCCGGCCGATCGCTGACCTGCTGTACCCAGCCCAGGCGGCCGTCCTTAGCGACCGCGCGTTTCAGCGCTTCCCAGCCGCTCTCGATCGAGGTGGCGTACTCGTTGGCGTCGAGCAGGCCCTGGTTCACGCCCCACGCGAGCCCGTATACGTAGAAACCGGTACCGCTGGTCTCCGGCGGCGACCCTTCCGGGCCTAACAACGATGGGGGCCAGTAGCCGTCGGGCTTCTGGACCGCGCGCAGCTTCACGGCCATCTCCCGGTACAGCCGCTCCAGGCGCGCTCGCTCGGGATCGTCCGCGGACATGGCCTCGAGCATGTGCGCGATACCGGCGAAGACCCAGCCGTTGCCCCGGCTCCAGAACAACTTGCGGCCCCGCGCATCGCGGCGCTCGAAGAATCGGCTGTCGCGGAAGTAGAGCTTCTCGACCGGGTCGTACAGGAATTCCGTCGTCGCCCAGAACTCGGACAACGCGAAGTCGCGGTAACGCGTGTCGCCCGTGTGCCGCGCGAGCTCGAGCCAGGCGGGCGGCGACATGAATACCGCATCGCACCAGCACCAGCGCTTGAGGCACTCGGTCGACTCGTAGTCCTGCGCGATGGCGAAGCTCAGGTGCGCGACCGGCGGCGCGCGCAGGATCGCATCGAATCGCTCCTTGGTCGGCACGATGGCCTCACTGCCGGCGCCATTGCGCGCGGCCCACAGATAACTCTGCGTGATCACGTGATCGTCCGCGTGGTAGATGCGCGGGCCGGGTTGCCACGCGTTCGAACGGCCCTGCGCGAGGAGGGCGTCGCGGAAACGTTTTTCCTTCGTCACGTCGGCGAGCCGCGTCATGCCGACCCAGAACGCGCCTTTCTGCCAGCTCCGCGGCCGCTGCGTCTCTTCGCTGAAAGAGGTCACCCCCGCGGGCATCTTCTCCATGTGCGCGAGCTGCCAGTCGGCGACCCGGGACGCGAGCGCGAGGACGTCCTTGCGCGAATCGGCCGTGGCCGGCGCCGCCAGGCACATGGCGGACAACGCAAGCGAAACGAAAAGCGATGGAAGTTTCATGCCGCGATATTAGCCCCAATCGATCTCGCGGCCACGCGATCGACGAGTGGGAAGTTTGACGGCCCCGAAGCGCCCGTGATGTAGTGCGGCGCGCCGTCCAGAAGAAGGATTCCACGGGCATGTTCGTTCCAGCATTGCGCATCGCGATGGACAAGGCCGAGGCAACGGAAGAGCGCCGTGCCCTGGAGAAGGCATTGCTCAAGGCCGAGGCGCTTGCCCGCGTCGAGGCCGGATTCGAAACGAAGATCAACGCCAGCAAGGCCGCGCGCGGTGAAGGACCCACCAAGGTATCGCGCGCGAAGCGCGAGCAGCTGAACGAGCTCTCCAACGATCAGAAGGAACTGCAGGCCGAGCAGATGGTGGCCTTCGATGCGGCGGCCTCGGCGAGCGAGATCGTCACTGCGTTGAAAGCCGGACTGCGCACCGACGTCAAATTCTGGTCGGGCGCCGCGAAATACACGCATCCCGCGGACATGCCGGTCGTCGAGGAGTTCGTGAACGCGAAGCGCGAGTTGCTGGCGGCGCTCGACGAATTTCTGAAGAGCGGGGTCGCGAGCTGACGCGCTCGCACCGCTTCAGATCATCCACCCACCGTCGATGACGTGGATCTGTCCGGTCGTGAACCCGGACTCGTCGCTCGCGAGATACAGCGCGCGCGCGGCGATTTCCCCGGGCTTGCCGAACCGCCCCCTCGGCTGGCGCGCCTCGAACTCCGCGCGGGTCG
>JAFAGC010000084.1 GCA_023423065.1 Pseudomonadota bacterium | reverse complement strand
GACCTCGATGAGGGGCCGACGAGTCCCGGCAATTACCAGCGCCTGCGTGGACGGCATACTCGCCGATCAGGTCTGTCCCCTTTTGCTAGGAAACGAGGAATGTCCCCATTAGCTAGAACGTGGTGCGGGTATCGGATTCTTCGTGGAGTTTCGTGAGGAAGATCTTCAACTGAGACTCCGCCTCGTCGGCGCCCATGAGGCGTTGCTCGACGAGCATGCGCGCCATGTCGCGCATCGAGCGTTCGCCGTTGATCATCGCGAGCAGGAAGGCGTGCACGCGGCTCGAGACCTGTTGCATCTCGAAGGCGCGCGTCTTCGGGATCGGCTGCGTGGGATCGAGTAGCCAGTCGGGGAGTACGCGAGCCCGTGGCGATTCGGGCGCGGGTGCGACTTTTTCCGTCATCCAGGTCACGACCTGCTCGAGTCGCGAGTGGCGGCTGGCGGGCGAGCGCATGTAGGGCACGGTCGTTTCGCGCACGCGTGCCGAGCCGAAGCCGGCGGCCGGCAACATCTCGAGGGCCTCTTCGAGTCCGATGCGTTCGGCGTGCGGGGCGCGCGCGAACGCGAGCGAGCCCGTGTTGATCCAGCGTCCGCCCGGCTTGAGCAGCAGGTTGATGCGCGCCGCCACGCGCGCGAAGGGTTCGCCGACGATGTCGATGAACCACGGCGTCACGACCGTATCGAAGACGCCGTCCGCGAACGGCGCCTCCAGCGCATCCGCGCCCACGAGCACGAGCCCGTCGCGGGCCGGGCCGGGGGACGTCAGTCGCCGCAGCACCGCGTGATCCTCGATCCGGCGCGGCGCGATCGGTAATTCGTACAGCTCCACTTCGCGTCCCGCGTACAACTCGCGCGCGGCGAACAGCAGCAGTGGATTGAAGTCGGTGGCCACGGTCAGAGGCGCTCCGCCCGCGGCGTGCAGGTCGTAGGCGAGCCGCCCGGCGCCCGCGCCCTGGACCAGCGTGATTCCCAGCCCCGCCAACCCGCCATCGAGCACCGCGCCGATCTCGGCCAGCGCCGCCGCGTTCTCCTCCTCGCCCCACGACCAGTCGCGGTGCAGGTTCACGTAGTAGTTAGTGAGGCCCTGCTCGATGGGCAGCCGCGTGCCGAGCGCGTGGTGGACCGGCTCCGGCGTGCCGGACGCGTCGATGCCGAGCGGCGCGAGCAGCGCGCGCAGGCGGACGACCTGGTCCTCGTAGGCCGCCGCGACCCTCTCGAGTCGCCGGCGAGTCGCGCCCGGCAGCTCCGCGGTCGCTCCCGCGCGCATCGCGGCCGCCTCGGAACCGAGATGCTGCGTCAGCAATACGAGGCGGGCGCGCCAGTCGGCGAGCGCCAGGCGAGGATCCGGAAACAACCAGGGAATCTCGCCGATGACGGGATAACCGCTGCTGCACGCCGAGCACATCCAGCCGGCCCGCTCGAGCGCGAGCCGTCCACGCCGGCAGCGCGGACACGCAAGGACACTCGTCAACATTTCTGCTCCGGACACGCGCAGGCTCCCGCGGGAAAGCCCCCGCATGACAATGCTGGCCGGCCTCGTCACATTGGTCAACGCAAAATGTGGCGCGCGAGGCGACAATTGCTCCGTGGTTAGGCGAGAATCGGCGGGGTCGGACAATTACAACCACAGGTCTCGTGCTCGATTCGATCGTCGCGGCTGAAACACCCGAGGGAATTCTGCTGGAGCTGCGCCCGGCCGGAATCTCCGCGCGCTTCTGCGCATTCCTCATCGACGAACTGATCATCCTCGCCATCTACTACGGGAGCGCGTTCGTGGCGTTGCTGCTCGGCGGCGTCGGCATGGGTTTCTGGCTGATCCTGATCTTCCTGCTCATGTGGTTCTACCCGGTCGTCTTCGAGCTCGGCCGCAACGGCGCGACGCCCGGCAAACGCGCGATGGGCCTCAAGGTCGTCATGGACAATGGCCTGCCGATCACGCCGGCCGCATCGATCACGCGCAACCTGCTGCGCGTGGCGGATTTCCTGCCCGCCGCGTTCGGCTTCGGGATCCTGAGCATGCTGCTGCGCAAGGACGGCAAACGCCTGGGCGACATCGCCGCGGCCACGCTCGTCGTGCACGAGCGCCGCCCGGCGCCGAAGGCCACGCTCGACATGGTCGCTCCGCTCGCCCCGGTGCGCCCGATCGCGCCGCGCGACCAGGCCGCGGTCATCGCGCTGGCCGCGCGCGCGCCGACGCTCACGATCGAACGTCTCGACGAACTCGCGGCCATCGCCGCGCCCATCCAGGGCAACGAGCCGCGCTCCGAGTCCGAGG
Organism: Pseudomonadota bacterium; assembly: GCA_023423065.1. GTDB lineage: Bacteria > Pseudomonadota > Gammaproteobacteria > Steroidobacterales > Steroidobacteraceae > CADEED01. Next base: position 10,977 of record JAFAGC010000084.1, on the reverse strand, counting down.
TGACCCGACGCGTGCTCGGCGTCGCGCAATGGTTGTTAGGCAGGCGCGCATGACACCGCTGCAGTTCGAGAGCCTCTACCAGGCGGAATGGACGGAGCTCGAGTCCCAGGTGAAGCTGATCCTGCGCGGCAAGCGGTTTTCGCGCGGCGCGAGCCCGATCCAGGGCGAGCGCGTCGCGGCCCTGTACCGGCGAGCCTGCGAGCACCTGGCTCTCGCCCGCGCCCGCTCCTATCCGCGCTACCTGCTCGACCGGCTCGACAAGCTCACGAGCGAAGCTCACCAGGTGATCTACCAGCGGCGCGAGTTCGGGCTGGCGCGCATCCGGCGCGCATTCCTGGTCGATTTTCCGCGCGCGGTGCGCGCGCACTCCGGCTACGTGTGGCTCTCGGCCGCGCTGCTCGGGCTGCCGATGCTGATCATGGGCGTCCTCGTGTACCTGCGGCCCGACCTGATCCTGTCGGTGACCGACGCCGCCACCGCGGCGATGTTCGAGCAGATGTATTCGGAATCCGCCGAGTCCATCGGCAACGTTCGCGGCGCCGACACCGACTGGTACATGTTCGGCACCTATATCTTTCGCAACACGGGCATCGGCTTCCAGTGCTTCGCCGGCGGACTGTTCGCGGGACTGGGCAGCATGTTCTTCCTCGTGTTCAACGGGGTGCACATCGGCGCGATCGCCGGATATCTCACCGAGCGCGGCTTTTCCGAAACGTTCTACTCGTTCGTGGTGACGCACGGGGCCTTCGAGCTCACCGCCATCGTCCTGGCGGGTGCGGCGGGACTGCGGCTCGGACATTCGATCGTCGCGCCCGGACGCAACACGCGCTTGCAGAGTCTCGTACTCGCCGCGCGCGAGTGCATGATCATCGTATACGGCTTCGCGGTGATGTTTTTCATCGCGGCCGCGATCGAAGCGTTCTGGTCGTCGGCCCGCTGGCTGCCGAATGTCCTGAAGTACAGCGTCGCGGCCGCCTGCTGGATCGCGGTGATCTCCTATTTCACGCTGCAGGGCCGCCGTGCGGATTGACACGCTGTCGCTGCAGATGCGGCCGCGCGCGGCACACGAGGCCGCCGATCTCGGCGTGCGCCTGTGCCAGGAGACCGCGCGCTCCGTGTACGCCTGCTATCTACTCGTCGCGGTGCCCACCGGCCTGGTCGCGATGTCCCTGTTCGAAATCGCGCCGTGGCTCCCGTGGCTCGTGTTGTGGTGGTCGAAACCGTGGCTCGACCGGGTGGTGCTGTTCGTGCTGGCGCGCGCCGCGTTCGGCCAATCCACGACGGTCCGCGACCTGTGGCGCGAGCAACGCGCGGTCTTGTGGCGCCAGTTCTTCGTCACCTGGACGTGGCGCAGGCTCTCTCCCTGGCGTTCGTTCACGCAGCCGGTCTATCAGCTCGAGGGGTTGCCGTTCTTCCAGATGCGCGGGCGAATCGCGCAGCTGCGGCGCAGGTACGGCGGCTCCGCGTTCATGGTGACCAAGGCTTTCTTCTGGGCGGAAACCGGGCTGACCTTCGCGGCCCTGTCGATGCTGTATTGGTTCACGCCACCCGGCGAGGACCTCCAGCTCACGGCCCTGTTCAGCGATGAGGCCACGCGCTTCGCCCAGCTCGCGGTGTCCATCGCCTACTTCCTGACCGTGTTGTTCCTCGAGCCCTTCTACGTCGCCGCCGGCTTCGGCATGTACCTGAATCGTCGCGCCGAGCTCGAGGCCTGGGACATCGAGCAGGAGTTTCGCCGTGCGTTCGCCGACTGACTGGCGCCGGTCGCGCGGACTGCGGCCCCTGCTCGCGTTCGCCGCGTTGTGGTTCGCGATTCCCGCATTCGCGCAGGAGCCCGCCGCCCCGCCTGCCCCGATACCCGACGCCGAGGTCGAACGCGCGCTCGAGGACGTCAGGAAGGATCCGAATCTCTCCGCGGAGCGCACGGTCCGCACGCTCGACTGGGACCCGGATCCCGATGAGAAAAAGGAGCGCAGGAACACCGACTTGCCGGGCTGGCTCGAGTGGTTAGGCGACCTGTTCATGTGGATCGGGCAGGCATCGCGCGTGCTCATGTGGATCCTGATCGCGGTCCTCGTCGGGCTGCTCGCGACCTTCCTCTTCCGGATCTTCGCGAGCGGCCGCGACGGCTTCGGCCGCGGCACCCGGTTCGTGGCGCCGACGCACGTGCAGGATCTCGACATACGGCCGGAGAGCCTGCCGCCCGACATCGGCGCGACGGCACGCGAATTGTGGGACCGCGGCGAGCATCGCGCCGCGCTCGCGTTGCTGTATCGCGGAATGCTGTCGCGCCTGGCGCACGTCCACGAAGTCCCGATCCGCGATTCGAGCACCGAAGGCGATTGCCTGACCCTCGCCGCGCGCAAGCTCGATGCCACCCGCGTCGGCTATGCGACCCGGCTCGTGCGCACCTGGCAACGCGCGATCTACGGCGGCATCCAGGCCGACACGGCCGACGTGTACGCGCTGTGCGCGGGATTCTCCCAGCATCTCGATTCGGCCGATTCGGCCGCGGCGCCCGGATCGCAACCGGCGGAAGCCGCCGGATGAAAGGACCCATCGTCAAGATCCTGATCGCGCTGATCGTCATCGTGCCACTCGTGGCGCTGGCGACAAAGCTGAAATTCAAGGAAGAGAAGGTGCCGATGCCGCTCAAGGGCGAGGCGCTGACCAACCCGTACTACGCCGCGATCAAACTATCCGAGCGGCTCGGCGCCGAAGCGCGCCGGGAACACATCTTTACTTCCCCCGATCCGGACGGCGTGATCGTGTTGTCGAACTGGAACTGGACGCTGATCGACTCCCGCCGGCAGAGAATCCAGGAATGGGTCGAGGGCGGCGGCCGACTGGTGGTCGACGGTTCGTTCCTCGGCGACTACGACCAGTTCGCGAAGTGGAGCGGCATCGACAAGCCGACGACCTACGATGACGACGACGAAGTCGAAGACGAGGACTTGGCCGAATCCCTGAGCGAATCGGAGCAACCACTCCTGTCGGGCCTCTTCAAGCGCGAGTGCGACCGGCTCGTCGAGGATGGCACGGAGCGGGAATTCAAGGTCTGCAACGTCGATCATTCCCGCGCCCTCGAGACCCGGCGCAAGGTCCTCTGGGCGCTGCGCGAGGGCGAATACATCCACGTGCTGCGCACGGCCGTCGGTCGCGGCAGCGCGACCGTCATCAACGCCCAACCATTTCGTTATCGCGATCTGCTCGAAGGCGACAACGCCCGGTTGTTCGTGAGGGCGGCGCAGCTGGATCGCGGCGACACGGTGCTGTTCCTGAGCGAGGAAGAACAGACGTCGATCCTCGAGCTGATCTGGCGTTACGGCGCACCCGCGGTGCTGCTGCTGCTCGCGCTGATCGCGCTCGCGTTGTGGCGAGCCGTCGCGCGCTTCGGGCCGCTCACCGCACCCACCGAAAGCGCGCGGCGCTCGCTGGCCGAACAGATCCGCGGCACCGGCCAGTTCGCGCTGCGCCATGGCGGCGGCGTCGCGCTGCACTCGGCGATGGTGCGCGCGCTGCGCGATGCCGCGCTCCGCCACCTGCCCGCCTACGACCGCATGCCGAGCGACGAGCGCGTGGCAGCGGTCGCGAAGCTCAGCGGTATCCCATCCGACGAGCTCGGTCCCGTTCTCAACTTTTCCGGCGCGCGCTGCTCGCACGAGCTGCGCAACCCCATCGCGGTGCTCGAGACCGCGCGACGTCGTTTACTGAAATACAAAAGGTCTCCGCATGGAAACTGAAGCCGCCACGATCCTGAAAGCCGCCGACCTGCTCGGCAAACTACGCACCAGCATCGGCGAAGCGATGGTCGGGCAACACCGCGTCATCGAGGAAGTGGTCCTCGCGCTGGTCGCGTCGGGACACGTGCTCATCGAAGGCGTCCCCGGTCTCGGCAAGACCCTGCTGGTGCGCGCGATGTCGCAGGCATTGCAGCTCTCAAACGGCCGCGTGCAGTTCACGCCCGACATGATGCCCTCGGACATCACCGGCCACGCGGTGCTCGATCCGAAGACCATGGAAATGCGCGTCGTGCGCGGGCCGGTGTTCACCCACCTGCTGCTGGCCGATGAAATCAACCGCGCGCCCGCGAAGACGCAGAGCGCGCTGCTCGAGGTCATGCAGGAATTCCAGGTCACGCTCGAAGGCCAGACGCATGCGCTGCCGAAGCCGTTCATGGTGCTCGCCACCCAGAACCCCGTGGAGACCGAGGGCACCTATCCACTGCCCGAGGCGCAGCTCGACCGCTTCCTGTTCAAGATCGAGATCGGTTATCCCACGCTCGAAGACGAGGTGGGCGTCGTGATCCGCGCGACCGCCGACCAGCCCGGCGACCAACTACCGTTGTCGAAGGTCGTGCCGGTGCTCAACGAGCGCGCGGTCTCGAGCCTGCAGCTCATCGCGGCGCGCCAGCGCGTCGACCAGCAGGTCGTCGACTACGCGGTGCGGATCGCGCGCGCCACGCGCGAATGGGCCGGCCTCGCGCAGGGCGCGGGTTCGCGCGGTCCGCTGGCGCTGGTGCGCGGCGCGCGCGCGGTCGCGCTGCTCGAAGGCCGCAACTTCGTGATCCCGGACGACATCAAGCGCATCGCCATCCCGGCGCTTCGCCATCGCATCGCGCTGGCGCCGGACGCGCTGCTCGAGGGCCGCAAGCCCGACGAACTGCTCGCCGCGATCATCGACAGCGTGGCCGCGCCCCGCATCTGATGCGACTCGCGCTCATACCGAGCAGGCTTTGCATCGCGCTGCTGGCGGCCGGCGCGACGGCGGCCATTGCCGCGTTGTCGTTCGGCGTGCCCCGCGCCCCGGTCGCCCTCGCGTCGGGCGCGTACGCGCTCGCGCTCGCCGCGCTCACCGCGATCGACTTCTTCGTTTCGCGCCGCGCCTGGGCGCGCTCCGAGGTGCGCCTGACTCGGCGACTGCCGTCGGCATTCGCGATCGGCGTGAAGCGGCCGGTTCACGTTCAGCTCGAAACGGGCGGGCGGCACGTGTGGCGCTGCGAACTGTTCGATCATTGCGATCCGAGCCTCGAGGCGGCCGGCCTGCCCGCGAAGGTCACGCTGTATCCGAAGAAGCGCACCGAGGTCACCTACGAAGTCGTGCCGACCCGGCGCGGCGACATCGACTTCGCGCCCGCGGACCTGCGCGTGCGCTCGCGGCTGCGTCTGTGCGACCTGCTCGAGCGCCTGGGCGGCGTCGATGCGCGCCGCGCCTATCCGGATTTCGCGCAGGTCGCGCGTTATGCGTGGCTCGCGGGCGACCGCCGCCTGCAGGAAATCGGCATCAAGACCTATCAGCAGCGCGGTGAAGGCACCGACTTCAAGCAGCTCGCGGAGTACCGCTACGGCGATCCGGTGCGGCACATCGACTGGAAGGCGACGCTGCGCCAGAACAAGCCGATCCTGCGCGAGTTCCAGGACGAGCGCGACCAGTGCGTCATGTTGCTCGTCGACTGCGGGCGCCGCATGCGTGCGTACGACGTCGAACATGGCGTCAGGAGCGGTCACTTCGACCAGGTGTTGAACGCCGTGATGCTGCTGTCGTACGTGGCGCTCAAGCAGGGCGACGCCGTCGGCGCCCTCACCTTCGGCACGCCGCCCGACGACTCGAGGGTTTTCGCGCCGCGCAAGGGCGCGCACGCGCTGAACGCGCTCATGGGCGAGTTGTATTCCGTGCAGCCCAGCGCGACGCACTCGGACTATCTATCCGTCGCGCAGAACCTGCTGCTGCGGCATCACAAGCGCTCGCTGGTGATCGTGATCACCAATTTCCGCGACGAGGATTCGAGCGAGCTCGGCCAGGCATTGCGCCTGCTGCGCACGCGCCACCTGGTGTTGCTCGCGTCGCTGCGCGAGCGCGTGGTCGGCGAGCTGATATCGCAGACCATCTCGTCGGCCGACGCCGCGCTCGACGTCGGCAGCGCGCATCTGTACGAACAGGCGCGCCGCGACGCCTTCAACCGGCTGGCCGCGCGCGATGCCTTGATGGTGGATGCCGAACCGCAGAATCTCGGCATCGAACTCGTCAACCGTTACAACGCCGTCAAACGCGCCGGCCTGCTCTGATCGGCCGCACCGCGGCGGCAGACTGCGCAGGCAGTCGCAGCCCGGGTTCGGCGCGTGGAATGATTTCAAGGTGGCTTGCCAAGGCGCGCAAGGAATCGGATTCCCGCCGGACATTCAGCGCCATCTGCCGTCACGCGGCGAAGAGTGACAGGCGTCGCACAACATGTGCCTTGACCCTTTTCCGCGGCCGTGCGGGCGCGCACACTACCGGCCGACTAGAAGAACGTGGGGTCTCGCATGGAACACGTCTATCCACCCGGCCCGGCCGCGGTGCCGCCGAACCTGACCGCCGCCAGCGCCGCCTACAAGCGCCATGCGTGGCTCGCGATGCTCGGGCTCGCGACGTTCATCGTGATGTACTTCGCGTTGTCGACCTGGTTCGCGTGGACGGCGTGGCGCATCGCGAGCGGCATGTTCGGCGCCGACGGCGACTTCGACCTGTGGGGATTCGTCGCCGCGTTGTGCGCGGCATTCCTCGCGGTGTTCATGTTCAAGGCGCTGTTCTTCATCCAGCATCGCTACGAGATAGACGACATCGAGGTCACGCGCGACCAGCAGCCGCGGCTGTTCGAATTCATCGACCGCCTCGCGGACGAAGCGCGGGCGCCGCGCGCGCACAAGGTGTATCTCTCGCCGCGGGTCAACGCGGCGGTGTTCTACGATCTCTCGCTGCTGAACCTGATCATCCCGTCGAAGAAGAATCTCGAAATCGGCCTCGGACTCGTCAACGTCGTGACGCTCGGTGAGCTCAAGGCCGTGCTCGCCCACGAATTCGGCCACTTCGCGCAGCGTTCCATGGCGGTCGGCCGCTGGGTCTACATCGCGCGCCAGATCGCCGGGCACGTCGTCTCGCGGCGCGACGCGCTCGACCGGCTGCTCCAGCAGCTCTCGCGTTTCGACCTGCGTGTCGCGTGGATCGGCTGGATCCTCTCGATCATCGTCTGGTCGATCCGCTCGATGATGGACGTGTTGTTCCGGGTCGTGCTGCTCGCGGAACGCGCCCTGTCGCGCCAGATGGAATTCCAGGCGGACCTCGTGGCGGTTTCCCTCACCGGCAGCGATGCGCTGATCCACGCATTGCACAAGCTCAACGCGGCGGACGACGCCTGGGACAAGACCCTGTCGTTCGCGAGCGGCGAAGCCGGCGACAAGCGGCGCGTGACGGACCTGTTCTCCGTGCAGTCGCGGATCATCGATCGCATGCGCGAGATCCTGAATCAGCCCGACTACGGCGTGGTGCCGCCGATGCCGGAAAACGCCCGCGAGATGCACCGCGTGTTCAAGACGGAGCTCGCCCAGCCGCCGCGCATGTGGGCCACGCATCCGCCGAGCGCCGATCGCGAACGCAACGCGAAGACTCTCTACGTGCCGGCGCCGATCGACGAACGCAGCGCCTGGGCGGTGTTCGACAACCCGCAGAGCCTGCGCGAGCGCATGTCGGCACACGTGTTCCGGGACGCCGAGCTCGCGGTGCAGACCACCGAGGAGACGTTCGCGCATCTCGAGAAACTGTACGGCCGCGCTTTCCTCGATCGCGCCTACCGCGGCGCATACCTGAATCGTTCCCCCGTGCGGCACGTGGACAGCGTCGCGAAGCTCTACGGCACGACGATTCCAGCGAGCGAAGCCACGCGCGTCATCGCGACTCTCTACCCCGAGAGCCTGGCGCAGGACGTCGAGCTGCTCAACGAGAAGCTCGAGGAAAAACATGCGCTCGAGGCGTTGCGCGACGAGATCGCGCAGGCGCCCGGCGGGGTCATCCGCCACAGCGGCGAGGAGCTCCGCCGCGCCGACCTGCCGCGCGTCATCGCTGCGCTCGAGGTCGAAATCGACGCGGTGCGCGGCCGGATCGAGGCGCACGACGAACGCTGCCGCACCGCTCACCTGGCGGCCGCGCATTCCCTGCAGAAGGGATGGCCGGAATACCTGCAGGGACTGGCCGCGGCGCTGCATTACGCGGATCACTCCGAGGCCAACCTGCGCGACGTGCAGGGATACGTGGCCAACATCTACGGCATCGTCACCGCCGACGGCCGGGTGAGCTCGAACGAACTCGCGCGGCTGATTGCCGGTTGCCAGCAATTGCACGCCGTGTTGCAGCGGGTCTACGAGGAAGGACCGGGAATCACGCTGGATCGCACGCTCGCGCGCCGGCTCGAAGTCGCGAACTGGATGGCGATGCTCGAGGAATTCAAACTACCGCCGCCGGCCCGCGAGAACATCGGCGAATGGCTCAATGTCATCGACGGGTGGGTGGGCGCCGCGCGCTTCGCGCTCGGTCGGCTGCGCGACGCCGCGCTCGAGCAGCTGCTGCTCGCCGAAAGCCAGGTGGCGAAGTTCGTGCGCGATGCCGTCGCTCCCGCGGACGCGCCGCCGGCATCCGTGCTGCCGAAGCAATACCAGACGCTGCTGCCCGGCAAGGAGCGTCCCCGCCAGAAGCGGCTCGACTGGTGGGACCGGTTCCAGACCGCCGACGGCACGCTTCCCACGATCGCCCGCTCGACGGTCGCGCTCGGCATCGTGGGCGGCGTCGTCGTATTCGGCGCGAATGTCGGCGTCGCCCACATGACTATCTACAACGGGCTCGCGCAGCCGGTGTGGGTGGAGTATTCGGGCGAGAAGGTCCGGGCGTTGCCGAACTCGCCGGTCACGGTGACGATGCCCACCTCCGGCACGCTCAGCGTGCGCGCGCTCACCGAAGACGAGCGCGTCATCGAATCGTTCGACGAGAAACTCAACGGCGTGCGCGCGCACTACGTGTACAACGTCGCGGGCGCCGCGCCGCTGTACGAATGGACGGCTACCTACCACTCGTCGAGCTCCGCCGCGGCCAGGGCCGCTCCGCCGAAGGAGCGGCCGATCGGCGCGTTGCGCTGGTCGAGGACCCGCGTCGATCACGTGTTCGAGGAGCCGCCACAGACGATCAGCAGTTCGTCGGGGTACCGCAAGGTACTGGCCTCGGCGAGCGGCTCGTCTCCCTGGCAGCAGGTCGAGATGGTGCGCGACGATACCGAACGCGCGGACCTGATCATGACGCACCTGCGCTGGGACGACACCCATTCGCCGCAGTTCATCGATTGGCTGCAGGTCGCCGCGGCGCAGCCGGGCTTCGAAACCGTGTTCGCCGATCGCCTGAAGGAAACCGCGAACGACGTGGTGTTGTTGAGGTTCGAGCAGGACAGCGCGAAGGGTGAGAAACACGACGCGGTCTGCGCGCGTCACCGGGCGCTCGCCGCATCGGCGCCCGAGGATCCGAACCTGCAGTATCTCGGCATTCGCTGCATCGGCGATTCCGCGCAGCAGGACGCGCGGTTTCTCGAGGCGCATCGCAAGTGGCAGGACCATCCCTGGCTCACGTTGGGCGCCGCGGCTACCTACGCGGAGGCCGGCGACTACCAGGCCGCGCTGCCGCTGTACGAGCAGGCGCGCCGCGGCGTGCGTCCGATGCAGGACTATCTCGCGCTGGAAACCGCGCGCATGCGAAGACTGGTGCTCGGCCGCGAGTCGAACCTGCGCGACCTCGCGCAGGCGTCGCAAGCGCTCTCGACATTCGTCGCGATCGAATCGGGAGTCGACATCGCGGGGACGGCGCTCGAACCCTATGCCGCCCTCGCGAGCGGCGATCTCGATGCAGCTTTCGCGAAAGCCAGGGCGCATGCCGAAGGCGGCGAACGCGTGCTGCGCCTCGTGGCGGCCTCGGACGGAGCGACTCGCGAGATGATCGACACCGCGCTGGCGCTGGACCCCGGCGCGGCCGACTTCACCACCGCGCTCTATATGTACGCGCTCGCGTCGCGACTCGGCCAGGACACTTCCGCATTGGCCGCGCGCCTGACGACGGAATCCGGCGATCAGGCCCGCCCCATGATCGCTTTCCTCGATGCGTTGCGCGCGGGCGCCGATCCCGCCAGTGCCTATCCAGATCTGAACGTGAACCTGCGTTACCCCGCGCGGTATGCGGCGGTGGTGCTGCTCGGGCAACGCGCGCCCGAAAGCTGGCGCCGGGAGGCGGCCAACTCCTTGTTCGTCGGTGAGCGGGGATACCTCGCGGGGACCTGAGCTGCTGGACTCGTTCCAGTGAATCCGTAGGGATGTTAGGCCTCGGCCCGCGCCGAGGAACAATGTTCCGGAATCCGTTACGCCTTTGGATTGGGAATCAAACCAATCTTCAAGGAGTAATCGTCATGTTGTCTCACAAGTCTCTCGTGGCCTACGCCACCCTTGCCCTGCTGTGTTCCTTTTCGGCGACGAATCTCGCGATTGCGGGCGCCGGCGCCGATGCCCAGGTCGAGTCCTGCGCGACCGAGGGCAGCGCAGTCGTTCGCTACGTCGGACACCCGGCCCGTTCCTTCAAGTATCCGCGTCGCATCAACGCGGCCTCGGAGTGCGCGGTCGCCCAGGAAAGCGCTCCCAAGGCGATGATGTTAGCCAGCTTCCTCGACGCCCCCGGCGGCAAGGCGCTGGTCGACGGCCACACCGAAAAGGCCAGCCGCCAGATCGGCGATCGCGTCGACTCGGCGCGCGAAAAGACGAACCTCTGCGTGCTGCGCACCCTCGAGCGAAACTTCGCGGATGCGCGCGGCGCGTGCGACTCGGCCGTGGAAGCGGCGAAGCGCTCCCGTTCGTTCGTCAAGCGCTGGGACCGCACGAAAATGCGGCATGCGAATGAGGTCGCCACGGTGGCCCTGTCGAACCGGGCGGTGATGAACTGGCTGGCCGGCGATACCGGAGCGGCGTACGTGGATCTCGCGAACGCCCGCGCGATCGACCCGAAGGCCGAATACGTCACGCGCAACTTCGACGTCGCGGTGCGCGTGCCCGCGCAGGTGCAACTGCCCGTCGATCCCTACCTGATCGGCTAACAGGGTATAGGCGTAGCCAACCCGCAACGTGGGCGGGCCGGTCGAAAGAC
>JAFAGC010000005.1 GCA_023423065.1 Pseudomonadota bacterium | reverse complement strand
GGCCGTCGCGCCCGCGAGCTCGCGCTCGGCGATGCGGATGTCGGGCCGGCGGCGCAGCAGTCCGGCCGGGTCGCCCACGGGGACGATGCCCGGGAGCGGGGGTAGATCCTGAGCGGGCGTGAGCTGCGCCCGCAGCGCGCCGGGCTCACGCCCGACGAGCACCGAGAGGCGATGGATCGCGCGCGCCACCGCGGCCTCGAGCGGGCCGATGGTGCCGAGCGTGCCCGAGAGCTGCGCCTGCGCGCGCGCCGTGTCGAACTCCGTGCCGGTGCCGGCGTCGAGCCGCGCCTGCGCGAGATCGAGCGTCGCCTTCTGGTTCACGACGTTGCGGCGCGCGACATCGAGCTGCTGCTGGAAACCACGCAGCTCGAAATAGGTGCGCGTGACCTCGGCCGTGACGGTGACGAGCACGTCGCGCCGCGCGGCCTCGACCGCACCGAGATCCGCGTTGCTCGCCTCGAGCCCACGCCGCACGCCACCAAAGAAGTCCAGCTCCCAGAACGCATCGAACCCCGCGTCGTAATACTCGTTTTGCCGGGGTACGGTGCCTGGCACCGTACCCGGTAAAAGTCGCGAGGTCCGGGTCTTCGTGTAGCCGCCGGTGGCTTCGATGCTGGGGGCGAGGTCGAAGGCGGAGTCGCGGCGCAGTGCGCGCGCTTCGTTCACGCGGGTGAGCGCGATGCGCACGTCGTAGTTCGCGGCGCGGGCCTCGGCCACGAGTTCCTCGAGCGCGGAGTCGCCGAACGTGCGCCAGAACTGTTCCACCGCTTCCTGCGAAGAGAAGGTCTGCGTGGAAGTCGTGGCGGATTCGACGCCATCGAACTTCCCGGCGACCTCGGTCTCCGGCGCGTGGTAGTTGGGACCCACCGCGCACGCAGCCAGGACGGCTGCGGCGAGGGGGGCGAGCGACAAGCGAGCGACCTTGAGCATCATTTTCAAACCTCAGCCGAAACGGGGGCGGGCAGTGCGGCGGGCGAGGGCTTCGCCGCGCGGCGCACCAGCACGTAGAACACGGGTGTGAGCAGCAGACCGAAGATCGTCACGCCGATCATTCCGGAGAACACGGCGGCGCCCATCGCGCGGCGCACCTCGGAGCCGGCGCCCGAGGCGAGCACCAGCGGCACCACGCCCATCACGAACGCGATCGACGTCATCACGATGGGGCGAAGTCGCAGGCGCGCGGCTTCGAGCACCGCGGCCACCTTGTCGCGGCCCTGTTCCTCGAGATGTTTCGCGAACTCGACGATCAGGATCGCGTTCTTGGCCGAGAGCGCCACGAGCACGAGGAAGCCGATCTGCGTGAAGATGTTGTTGTCGCCGCCCTGCAGCCAGATGCCGGTGACGCCCGCGAGCACGGCCAGCGGCACGATCAGGATGATCGCGAGCGGCAGCGAGAAGCTCTCGTACTGCGCGGCCAGCACCAGGAACACGAACAACACGCACAGCGGGAACACCCACAGCGCCGCGTCGCCCGAGGCGATCTGCTGATAGGCGAGCTCCGTCCACTCGAAGCTCATGCCGGCGGGTAGATTGGCGTCGAGGATTTCCCTGATCGCCGCCTGGGCCTCGCCCGAGCTGTGACCCGGCGACGGTCCGCCGGTGATGTCCGCTGACGGATACCCGTTGAAGCGTTCGACGATGTCCGGCCCGAAGGATTCGCGGACACTCACCAGCGAACCGAGTGGGACCATCTCTCCGGCGGCGTTACGCGTTTTAAGTGGAAGAATGTCGTCAACCTGCGAACGGAACGGCGCATCCGCCTGCGCCACCACACGGTAAGTACGGCCAAATCGGTTGAAGTCATTGACATACAGGGATCCCAGGTTGACTTGCAGCGTCTGGAACACGTCGGACACCTTCACGCCCTGGCGCTTGGCCTTCAGGCGATCGACGTCGACGTCGAGCTGCGGAACGTTGATCTGATAACTGGAGAACACGCCCGCGAGACGCGGGTCCTGATAGGCCTTGCCGATGGCGTCCTGCACGGCGGCGTACAACGCGTCGGCGCCGCGGTTCTGCCGGTCCTGCACGTTGAGCTTGAAACCGCCCAGCGTGCCGAGCCCGATGACGGGCGGCGGCGGGAACACCGCGATGTACGCGTCCTGGATCTGCGAGAACTGCGCGTTGAGCGCGCCGGCGATCGCACCGGCCGAAAGGTCGTCGCCCTTGCGCTCGTTGAAGTCCTTGAGCGGGAAGAAGACGATGGCGGCGCTCGAGCTCGCCGCGAATCCGTTCGCGGAGACGCCGGCGAACTGCACCGAAGACAACACGCCGGGCTGATTCTTCGCGATCTCGCCGATCTGCCTGACTACCCCGTCGGTGCGGTCGATCGAAGCCGCGGGCGGCAGCTGCACGATGCCCACGAGATAGTTCTTGTCCTGCTGCGGAATGAATCCGCCAGGGAGAGAGGACAAGCCTAACCACGTGAGCCCGATCAAGCCCGCGTAGACGGCGATCGCGATGGGCGCGCGACGCACGGTGCGGGTGACCGTTTTCGAGTAGCCATCACCCGCGGCCGCGAAACCACGGTTGAAGCGCTGGAAGAACCTGCCGAACACGCGGTCCATGCCGCGGGTCAGCGCGTCCGGCTTCGCGTCGTGCGGCTTGAGCAGCACGGCGGCGAGGGCGGGCGACAAGGTGAGCGAGTTGAACGCCGAGATCACCGTCGAGATCGCGATGGTCAGCGCGAACTGGCGGTAGAACTGGCCCGTGAGGCCGTCGACGAAGGCGACCGGCACGAACACCGCGCACAGCACCAGCGTGATCGCGATGATGGGCCGGCTGACCTCCTGCATCGCGCGCTTGGTGGCCTCGAGTGGTCTGAGGCCGTTCGCGATGTGACGCTCGACGTTCTCGACGACCACGATCGAGTCGTCGACCACGATGCCGATCGCGAGCACGAGTCCGAACAGCGAGAGCGTGTTGATCGAGAAGCCGAACGCGTACAGCACCGCGAACGTGCCGACGATCGACACCGGCACCGCGACCAGCGGGATGATCGACGCGCGCCAGGTCTGCAGGAACAGCACCACGACGAGCACCACCAGCAGGATGGCCTCGAGCAGCGTCGTGATCACCGCGTCGATCGACTGGCGCACGAACTGCGTCGGGTCGTAGATGATGTCGTAGTCCATTCCATCGGGGAACGACTTCTTGAGCTGCTCCATCGTCTCGCGCACCTGCGTCGACAGATCGAGCGCGTTGGAGCCCGGCGACTGGTACGCGGGAATGGCGACCGCGTTTTCGTTGGCGAGCAGCGACTGCATCGCGTAGGTCGCGGCGCCGAGCTCGAGCCGCGCGACGTCCTTGAGCTGCACGACCTCGCCGTCGTCTCCGGTCTTGACGACGACGTCGCCGAACTCCTCCTCGCTCTGCAGGCGGCCACGGGCATTGAGCGCGACCTGGAATTCCGCGCCGGCGGCGGGGGGAGCGCCGATCTGGCCCGCGGCCACCTGCACATTCTGTTCGCGGATCGCCGCGATCACGTCACCGGCGGTGAGGTTGCGCGCGGCGAGCTTCTGCGGATCGAGCCACACGCGCATGGAGTAGTCGCCGGCGCCGAAGACTTGCACGTCGCCCATGCCCGGCAGCCGGGCCAGCGTGTCGCGCACGTTCAGCGTGGCGTAGTTGCGTAGATAGAGGCTGTCGTATCGGCCGCTGGGGGAGGTCAGGTGCACGACCATCAGGAACGAGGGCGAGCTCTTGAGCGTGGACACGCCGAGCGCGCGCACTTCGTCGGGCAGGCGCGGCAGCGCCTGGGCGACGCGGTTCTGCACCTGCACCTGGGCCTTGTCGATGTCGGTGCCGACCGCGAACGTCACCGTGATCGCCAGCGTGCCGTCCATCGTCGACTGCGAGGACATGTAGAGCATGTCCTCGACGCCGACGATTTCCTGCTCGAGCGGCGCGGCCACCGTTTCGGAGATGACGCGCGGGTTCGCGCCCGGGTAGTTCGCACGCACCACAACCGAGGGCGGCACCACTTCCGGGTATTCGCTGACCGGTAGTTTGAACAGCGCGATGGCGCCCGCGATCAGGATGAACGCGGAGAGCACGGTCGCGAAGACCGGCCGGTCGATGAAGTAGCTGGAGAATTTCATTGTCTGCCCATTCGGTTCGAGGTCTGTCCCCGTTTGCTAGGAAACGAGGAATGTCCCCATTAATGCTGCGCCACCAGCGTGTTGGCGCCGCGGGGGCGTTCGCCCATCGCGACGAGCTCCGGGGTCACGGGCATGCCGGGGCGCACCTGCTGCAGGCCGCGCACCAGGATCACGTCGTCCGCGTGCAGGCCTTCGCGCACGACGCGCAGGCCGTCGATCAGCGGGCCGAGCTTCACGGGTGTGTACTCGACGGTGTTGTCCTTGCCGACCTTGAGCACGTACTTGACGCTCTGGTCGGTGCCGACGGCGCTGTCGTTGATGAGCAGCGCGTCGTATTCGGCGCTGCCGACCAGCTTCACGCGCGCGAACATTCCGGGGGTGAAGCGTCGGTCGGGGTTCTTGAATAGTCCGCGCGCGTGAATCGTGCCGGTCTCGGGGTTCAGCGTGTTGTCGAGGAACACCATGTGTCCTTCGTGCGGGTGCCCCTTTTCGTCGGCGAGGCCGGCCCACACCGGATTCGGCGCGGTGCGCGAGCTCTTGCGCTCGCCGCGCAGGTCCATGCCGACGTACTTGAGATACACCTGCTCGTCGCCGTCGAACGCGACGTAGATGGGATCGATCGAGACGACCGTCGTGAGCAGCGTCTGCCCGGCGGTCACGAGATTGCCGGCGGTGATCTCGGCGCGCCCGACGAGGCCGGAGATCGGCGCGCGCACTTCCGTGAACGACAGATCGAGCGCGGCGGATTCGACCGCGGCCTCGGCGGCGGCGAGATTCGCGCTCGCCTGTTCGCTGCCGGAAATGCGCTCGTCGTATTCCTCCTGCGAGATGGCGCGCTTCTCGATCAGCCGGTCGGCGCGCTCGCGCTCGGACTGCGCGAGCCTGAGCTGCGTGCGGGCGCGGGCGAGTTCGGCCTGCGCGTGTTTGAGCGTGGCGTGGTAAGGGCGCGGGTCGATCACGTAGAGGATGTCGCCCTTATTCACCTCGTGACCCTGCTGGAAGCGCGCCGACGTGACGTAGCCCGAAACGCGCGGACGCACTTCGACTCGATCGACCGCCTCGAACCGACCCGTGAACTCGTCGAACTCGGTGATGGACTTCGTGACGACCTTCGCGGCTTCCACGGTCGGCGGCGCGGGCGGCGCCTCCGCGGCCTCGTTGCGCGCGCAGGCGGACAGCGTCGCGATGACGAGTGGGATGGCGATCAGCTTGAGCGATTTCTTCACGAGGTTTCTTCTCCCGGGTCTGTGATGCACATGGTGTGCTTCCGGCCGCCCGGCGGACATTCACCGGGCGGGCCAAACTCAGGGTCTCGTTAGCGTGGGGGGCGGCTATCCCTTTAGGGATAGGCACCGCGAAGCAGGGCGAACGCCCTTAAGCCGAGCGTCTCTCGGCCTGGTTCGCGGCGAACAGCGGAGTCAGTGCGTCGAGCAGCGGCTTCGCGGAAGCAGGGTGGTCCTCGGACCATTCGGATTCGAATTCGGCGATCTCGACGCCGATGACCTCGTGTTCCGCGACCACTTCGGCGATGGAGCGAACCGTCTCGAGCGGCAGGCCGATGGCGTCTTCCGACACGTCGCAGTCGATGTGCACGTAGACGGGGCGGCGGGCGATCGCCGCGCGCAGCCGCGCCGGCAATTCGGCGCCGACGTTCACGTGATTCAGCCGGCCGTCGTCGACGAGCTTCTGCTCGTGCGGTTCGAGGTCGCGCGCCCCGACCAGCACGACGTTCGACAGCGACAGTCCGCTGCCGAGTCCGCTGTCCCACAGGCCGGCGGCGCCCGTGAGCACCATGCCGCCGAGGTTGGGCTGCGGCCGGGAATCCTGCGCGGCTTGCTCGCCATGCGCATCGAGCCAGATGATGCAGGCGTCCGGCCGCCGCTTGGCGATCACGGGAATCGTCGCGAGGCCGGCCGCGCAGCGGCCCATGGTCGTGATGACGGTGTGATTCTTCGCCATGACCTGGTCGAAGACCGAGGCCAGCGTGCGCAGGTCACCGCGCGCGATCGCGAGCTCGCGGTCCCAGGGCAGTCGCTGCGGGTCGTGGGGCGTGCCCACGTAGGTAGGCGTCACGTTGAGCTTGCCGGAGAGCGCGTTGCCCACCAGCTGAGCTCCGACGAGCGCGCGCACATTCCGGTCCCCCGCGCAACCGCGATAAACGATGAGATTGGGCGATTTCACAGCTCGAACGAGCATGAAACCGGAAGTGCATGAAGTCCATGCGACTTTTGTTTTATAGACCGGAAGGACCTGGTGTTGCCAGGCCCTTCCGGTCACGTCTTCGAAACGATTCGATCGGTCAGTCCGCTTTCGGACGCGCGTAGTTCGAGAAGATGTACGAGGCGACCTTCGGGCATGCCTCCTGGCTCGCGAGCGTGTCGAAACGGTAGTGGATACCGCCGTACTCACGGCTCACACCCTGCGCTTCGGCGAGCTGCCAGAATCCGGGATACGACAGCGCCAGGTCGGCATTGCCGTTGATGCCGGTCCAGCGGGCCGTCACCGGGATGTCGTTGGTGCCGAAGATCAGCGCGAGCGAACGCGCGGCTCCCGCGCCGATGCAGGCCATGTTGCCGGCATAGGACGGGTACGGCGGGGTAGTTAGCAGCGGCATCCAGGTCGGATCGGCGACCGTGGCGTCGTTCATGTCCTCGTCCGCCTTCTGGATCGCCGTCACCGGGCGCCACAGCTGGTAGGCGAACTTGCTGGCCTGCGAGGTCTGCACGCTGTCCTGCAGGGTGGCGTTCAGCAGCGCGAACATCCGGGCGGTTTCGACGATGCCGAGGTTCTGCGACTGCGCGGTGTCGCGCGCGACGTTGTTCCAGATCGCGGACCACTGCTGACGGTAGTTGACCGATGCCCAGGCGCGCGCGAGCCGCGTCTGCTCGGGCGTGCGCACCGAGCTGATCTCTCCACCGATAGCCTTGATGTCGTTCACGGCATCCGCGTACTCCTGCGAGTCGAGTTCGGGCGGACGACGCGGCAGGTAGTAGGAAGGTGTCGGCAGACCGAAGGGCTTCGCATCGACTGCCTGCACGAATCCGGCGGCCGCGAAGCTGGGCGGCGTGGGACGCCAGACTCCGGGCAGGTGCGGTGGCGTGAACGTCTGCGGCTGCGACCAGCCGTCGTTCGCGCGCCATTGAAGGATCTGTCGCGCGACTTCCTTGCCGAGATCGGTGCCGAGCTTCGCGCGGCCCTTCTGGATGGGCGCGAGGCGGGCTTCGAGCGCGGCGTCGTAGGTGGCCTTGCTGGCGGGCAACAGCGCGACGAGCACGTCGTGCGCCGCCTGCGCGGCGGCCGCTTCCATTGAAGCGTCACACCAGGTGGGCACCTTCGTGCGATAGGGCTCATAGGCGCCGTCGCGCGAGTTCACCGCGTCGAACATCGCGATGTGCATCATCGCGTAGGGACGCGGCAGCGCGACGCCAGCGGAATTGGGCACCGTGGTTTCGAGCAGGTTGTTCCATTCGACGATGACCTCGCGAGTGCCGTCGATGGGAGTGGGGCAGGCGCCGGCGTTGGCCGCCGGGATCGCCGCCGTCGCGGCGAGCGCGAGGAAGGAGAGAGACTTGATCATGGGAGTTGACTCCAGGTTGTAGTTCGGGCGCGCGGAAGGCTGCGCGGCACGCGTGGAAGCCGGCGTGGGAGCCTGCGTGGAATTTGCTAGGCTCGGCGCTTCGTGATCCGGGAGGGACAGACATGGGTACTGAGTGGGTGCTGGTGCTGCTGCTGAAGGTGGGCGAATACGAGATGAGCACCGTGCCGGGGTTCGTCAGCGAGAAGCGCTGCCAGGAGGCCGGCGAGCAATGGAAGATCGACGCAAACAAGTTCCGCGGCATCTCCGGCGGCCAGTACGTCTGCCTCAAGAAGGTCAATACGCCCTGACGGGCAGAACTGATTCACAATTCGTGCGACTCGCGGCAGGGCCTTACACCTCGCGAAAGTAGTTTGCCGCTAGTTTCGGCAATGGATTCGCAACTCTGCGGTGTCGGTTTGCTTTACAACCCGGCGACGCCGCAATTCCTTCGTTCGCACCTGTCGGCGGTCGACTACGTGGAGATCTCGCCCGACATGTTCTGGACCGATCACGGTTCCGGGTCGGCGCAGCGCTTCGAGTACCTGGAGTCGTGGAGCGACGAGATCGAGTGGCTCGCGTCGCGTTGCGCGCTTGTGGCGCACGTCAGTGGCTTTTCGATCGCGTCGGCGGCCGCGCCGGACGAGGAATACCTCGCGCACCTGGCCGACTGGCTCGCGCGCTACCCGTTCCGCTGGCACAGCGGCCATCTTTCCTCCGCGCCCAACAGCTTCCCCGCGCCAGTGCCGCTCGATCAGGAGGTGCTCGAGCGGGTCACGGATCGGGTGCGGGACATCCGGCGGCGCGTGAACCTGCCGTTCCTCATCGAGAACCCGGTCTACTACGTGCGGCTGGCCGAGCAGGAGCTCGAGGAAACCGAATTCCTCAATGCGCTCGTGGCGCGGGACGCCTGTGGTCTGCTACTGGACTTGCACAACGTCTACGTGAATTCGCGCAATTTCCGCCTCAACCCCTTCGAGTTCCTGGGGCAGCTCAGGCTGGACGCCGTGACTGAACTGCACGTCGCGGGCGGAACGGAATTGGCGGGCATGTACATCGACTCGCACGCGGGCGCCTGTCATCCCATCGTCTGGGAACTGCTCGATCACGTGGTTCCGCGCGCCCCGAACCTGCGCGCGGTCACCTTCGAATTCCACGAGTCCTATTTTCCGCTGCTGGGCGAAGAGGGAGTCCTGCGGGAGCTGGCCCGGGCGCGCGAGATCGTGAGCCGCCACACGGCGGCGAGGCCCGGATGAGCCTCGCGCAATTCCAGCTCGCGATGATGGACCTGATCGCCTCGCCCGAACGCTGCCTCGATGCGCGCTGGGATCCGGTGAGCGCGCTCGCCCGCTACGACCTCACGGCGCGCGAGCGGAGGCGAGTGATTGACGCGGTGCGGCAAAAGGGCATGGCCACGAACTGCGCCCTGTACCGCTCGCAACGGGTGACGCCTATCTACACTTCGTTGCACCTGTCGTGCCTCGCGCTCGCGAACCGGCTCGAGACCGAGCTCGACGAATACTGGCGGAGCGAGGAATTCTCGGACCGCCGTTTCCGGCTGGAGATCGAACGATTCGCCCATTTCCTGAAGCGACGGATCGAGGACGGAGCGCTCGCCATTGCCTGCCTGCCCGAGTTGCTGGATTTCGAGCTCGCGTCCAACGATCTGCGGAACCTGCCGCGGCGGCGCCTGCTGGCGGAAACCACGGGGCTTGCCTCGTCGGTTCGCGAGGTCCCCGCGCGGGTCCACCCGCTCGTGAGGGTGGCGCGTTTTTCGTACGACACGCGGTCGCTGTTCGCGGCGATCGCGCATGGAGATCCGTGCGACACCCTGTCGCGGCAGGAGTCGTTCGTCGTGCTCAGCGTGCGGGACGATCCGTCGCCGCAGGTGTTGCCGGTCGAACGCGAGCTCGGCGCGCTGTTGTGGGAGCTTCAGCAGTCGGGCGTATTCCGCGGCGGCGACGCGCAGTTCGCGTCGCTCGCGCAGAGAGGCCTGATCATTCCCGCTGCTCCGCCACCATCGCCCATCAATCGATCATGATGGGCGCACCCGTAGGACGATCCTGAGGCGCGGCCGCGAATACTGCCTCTTTGGGTAGTTGTCGGCGGCAGCACTCGCGCGCCCAATTCGCGGCGAGTCGTTGCCGGAGACGCCGTCATGTCCCATGCCCGATTGATCCCGACTCTGTTGCTTGCGGCTGCAATGTCGGTGCACGCGGCCGAGAAGGGATCCGCGACGCGCACCGAACACGACCTGCTCGGCGAGAAGCAGGTACCCGCGACGGCTTACTACGGCGTGCAGACCGCGCGCGCCCTCGAGAACTTCCAGTTCTCAGGCGTCAACATGAATACCTACCCGGAGTTCGTGGATGGCTTCGTCATCGTGAAACTCGCGGCGGCGCGCGCGAACACCAAGGTGGGCGCGATGAAGCCGGATCGTCTCGCGGCGATCGAGAAGGCCTACACCGCGATCCGCGAAGGTAAATATCGCGACCAGTTCCTGGTCGACTGGTACCAGGGCGGCGCGGGCACGTCCGCGAACATGAACGCGAACGAAGTCATGGCGAACGTCGGGCTCGAGCTCACGGGCCACAAGAAGGGTGAGTACCAGTACCTCGAGCCGCACGACGACCTGAACATGTCGCAGTCGACCAACGACTCGTATCCGACCGCGATCAAGGTTGCGCTGATCCTGCGCAACGAGAAGCTGGTCGCGGAGATGCAGCGGCTGGCCGCGGCCTTCCGCGCGAAGGGAAACCAGTATCTCGAGATACCGAAGATGGGTCGCACCGAGATGCAGGACGCCGTGCCGATGACCGTCGGGCAGGAGTTCCATGCGTTCGGCGCGGCGCTGGAGGGCGAGATCCAGTACCTGAAGGATGCCGAGAAGGCGCTGTACTCGCAGAACATGGGCGCGACGGCAATCGGCACGGGCATCAATGTGCCCAAGGGGTACACCGAAGCCGTGGCCGTGGAGCTCGCGAAGATCACCGGCAAGCCGATCGTGGTTGCGCCCGACCTGCTGGCTGCCACCTGGGATCAACAGGCATTCGTCGCGTATTCGGCCGCGTTGAAGAGCCTGGCGATCAAACTATCCAAGATCTCGGGAGACCTGATCCTGCTGGGTTCCGGGCCGCGCGCCGGGTTGGCGGAGATCGATCTGCCACCCGTTCAGCCTGGTTCCTCCATCATGCCGGGCAAGGTCAATCCGGTGGTTCCCGAGGTCATCAACGTCATCGCGTTCCGCGTGATGGGCAATGATGCCGCGGTCGGCGTCGCTTCGCACAGCGGGCAGCTGCAGCTCAATGCGTACGAGCCGCTGTCGGGACTGGCGATGATGGAATCCCAGGACCTTCTGCAGAAGGGCGCCGCGACGCTGCGCACGAAGTGCGTCGACGGCATCACGGTGAACGAAAAGGTGCTAGCCAACTACCTGGAAACCACGGTCGGCATCGTGACCGCGCTCAACCCGGTGATCGGTTACGAGAAGGCCACCGAGCTCGCGAACGAGGCCTATCGCACCGACAAGGGCCTGCTGCAGATCATTCGCGAGAAGAAGATCCTGACCGAGGAGCAGATCAAGGATCTGCTCGATCCGGTCAAGCTCGCCAACCTCGACAAGAGCAAGTACCCGAAATAGGAGTGGGTGCCATGAAGATCAAAGGAAGGAATCCCGGATACGCGGCCGTCATGCTCTTCGCGTGGGTCGCCTTGCCGTCCGCGTACGCGCAGCAGCCGGCGCAGTCGCCGGCGGCGAAACCCACCGTCGTGATCCTCGCGACCGGCGGGACGATCGCCGGCGCCGCGGCGACCGGAACCCAGTCGGGATACACGTCAGGCGCGGTCACGATCGATGCGATGCTCAAGGCGGTGCCCGGCATCGAGAAGCTCGCGACGGTGAAAGGCGAGCAGATTTCCAATGTCGGTTCGCAGGACATGTCGTTCGACATCCTGTTGAAAGTGGCCAAGCGCATCAACGAGCTCGCCAAGGATCCGAAGGTGGCCGGCATCGTCATCACGCACGGCACGGATACGATGGAGGAGTCCGCATTCTTCCTGAATCTCACCGCGAAGACGGACAAGCCCGTCGTGCTGGTCGGCTCGATGCGCCCATCCACCGCGGTCAGCGCGGACGGGCCGCTCAATCTCTACAACGCCGTCGGCGTGGCCGCGGATCCGCAGGCGCGCGGGCGCGGCGTGCTGGTGGTCATGGACGACAAGATCCACGCCGCGCATTCGCTGACCAAGACCAGCACCACGTCGGTCGACACGTTTCTTTCGCCGATCCGCGGCGTGATCGGTGTGGCGAGCTACGGAAAGAACGACTACTACCAGAAGCCCGAGTGGAAACACACGCTGCAGAGCGAGTTCGACGTGACGAACGTGACGAAGCTGCCGCGCGTGGACATCATCTATGCCGGCGTGGATGCGTCCGCCGATCTCATCGACGCCGCGGTCGCGGCCGGTGCGAAGGGCATCGTGATCGCCGGGGTCGGCAACGGGAACATGAACAAGGCGATGGTCGATGCTGCCGCGAACGCCGTGAAGAAGGGTGTGGTCGTCGTGCGCAGCAGCCGCGTGCCGACCGGCCTCGTGGGGCGCAACGTCGAACTGGACGACGACAAGTTGGGATTCGTCGCATCCGACGAGCTCAATCCGCAGAAGGCGCGCATCCTGCTCGCGCTGGCGCTGATGAAACCGCGCAACGCAAGCAACATGCAGACCTTGTACCGGACGTATTGAAGTCGACATGCGCTCGCGCTCAAACGGGCGCTCGCTCGCGTTCGCGCTGGGGATGTGCGGGCTGGTGGCCTCCGCATGTTTCGCCGCGGACGACTCGATCACGGAGAGGACCGAAGCCGCCGGCACGGATGGCGACACTCCGCGCCGGCAGCTCGTGAAGTTCAACGAGTACGAGGGTCCTTTCGCGACGTTGCGGTTAGGCGGCGGATTCCTCTACGACTACGTCTGGTACAGCCAGGACGAGAACAGCAGGGAGCAGATGGATCTCGCGGCGACGGGCAAGCTGCGCGATTTCCGTTTTCTGCTGAAGGGAAACTTTCCGAAGCTTCCCGGCTTGAGTTACACGCTCGGCTACATGTACGACGCGGCGACGGAAGACTGGAAGTTCCGCCAGACCGGGCTGCAGTACGAGGTCCCCAAACTACATGGGCGCGTCTTCGTGGGTCGCACGAAGGAGGGTATCTCCACCAACAAGCTCATGGTCGGCTACCAGGGCTGGACCATGGAGCGATCGACGGTGAACGATGCGTTCCTCCCGATTCTGGCCGACGGCATCAAGTGGATGGGCAACTCGCCGGACGGCCGCCTGGCGTACAGCGTCGGCTGGTTCGGGGACTATTTCTCCGAGAAGGAATCATTCAATCGCAGCGACGAGCAGATAGTCGGCCGCGCGATCTGGCTGCCGTTCGCCGTGTCGGATCCGGAGCGCGTGCTGCATCTCGGCGTCGCATGGCGGCATGCGGACGCCGACGACGGCGAACTGCAGCTGCGGTCCAAGCCGGAGTCGTTTCCGGCGCAGAGTTACGCCATCGACACGGGAAGATTCGCGGCGCAGGGCTCCGACATCGTCGGAATCGAAACTTACTACCGGCCCGGACCGCTGATGTTCGGCATGGAGTATTTCTTCAACCAGGTCTCCTCGCGAGAGCACGACGATCCGTTCTTTCACGGCGGCGAAGTGTTCCTGGCGTGGATCGCGACCGGGGAGGCGCGGCCCTACAACGCGAAGGGTGCGCATTTCGAGCGCATTTCGCCGGCGCGCACCGTGTTCGACGGCGGACCGGGTGCATGGGAGTTCGTCCTGCGGTTTTCATACTCGGACATGGACTCGCAGGACATCGAGGGCGGCAGGTTCTGGCGCATAACGCCGATGGCGAACTGGCACATGTCCGACAACGTGCGGCTCGAGTTCGTGTATGGATATGGGGAACTGGATCGGTTTGGAATGACCGGCGCCACACACTTCTTTCAGACGCGACTGCAATTGCAGCTGTAGTTTGTGACCAACGTGATGAAAGTCAGGATCATCTGGGTGATGGTGTTTGCCGCCGTCGCGCTGCTGGCCGTCTTCGGCGCCGACCGGCGGCAGACGACCACGGTGTCGCTGAGGAACGAGGCGGATGTGACATTGGCGGATGTGAAGATCGCGCTGGCGGGGAAGGAGATCTGGAACGGACAGATCAAGCCGGGCGAAAAGCAGTATGCGCGCGGGCGGCCGGATCGCGATGGCGCGGTCCGGATTTCGTTTCATGCGCGGAATGTCGGCCCGCTCAGCGCGGACTTCGGGCGCGCGGCCACGAGTGCGGGCGATGAGTATGACTTCGTGGTGACGGAGGATCTCGAGATTCGGGCGGCGCCGCCGCCGTGAGTCGGGCTGACGGTCCCGTCGCGGTCTATTGGGGCGTTCCCGCTGGAACGTCGGCGTGCGCGGCAATCGTCAGGGCGGAGGCGTTCCAGCTGGAACGTTGTTAGCCTGCGTCGATTGCCGCTGCGCTCGATTCGATTGCTGCAGCAGCACCTCGACGGCGAGACCGTAGTCCATCTTCTCGCCCTTCCATTTGGCCAGCTCGCGGCGCGGGCCGGCAGTCAGCTGCTTCAGGTCGCCGAGCGGCTGCGCGCAGCCCGGCAACACACTGTCTACGGCAGCACCGTCGGGCTTCACGAATCTCAATGCACCGTCATCGAGCAATTCGATTCGAAAGCCGCCTTCGTGAACGGCGTGGTGATGAAAGCGGCAGAGCGACACGAGATTTGAAGGCTTCGTCTCGCCGCCATTTGCCCAGTGCACGACGTGGTGCGCATCGATGTAGCGGTTGTTGCAGCAGCCCGGAAAGCGGCAGCCCTTGTCGCGTGCATTGAGCAATCGCCGCAGCGGGGCCGAAATCGTGCGCTTCTTGCGACCCACGTCGAGCGGCTCGCCTTCGTCGTCTTCGATCAACGTGACGACGCTCGCGTCGCAGGAAAGCCGGCGCGCGGTTTCGGCGGCCATCGACGGACCGTCTTCGAACTCGCAGCAGCCCGCCGTCCGCTCCTTCAATGTCTCGGCCGCGACGTGCACGACGATCTGATGTCGGTCGCAGCCCTTGGCCTCCATCGCGCCGTGCGCCACGAAACTCTCGGCCACCATTGCCAGCGCATCGGCGCGACGTCTGCTTATGGGAATGATCTGCGGCGGCATTCCAGCGGGAACGCCATCGGCCTTGAATGGCAACTCGCGCACGACGAGTTCGAGCGCCTTGAGCACCAGCTCACCCGTTTCCGCCGGCAGACGGCAGGAGAGGAGAACCGATCCGTCTTCGTCGTAGCTGAATCGTACGGCGCGACTCTCCTGCTGGCGGACCTCGCGCGACAGTTCCTCCGCATCCTTGCAGCGACGAAACGCGCGTACGAGTTTCTCGACGTGCTGCGCGGTGCCGTGCTCGGCGATCATGAGCAGGGTGTCTTCGGTTTCGGCGGTTGCGACGCGGGTGAGCTCACGTACTTTGGAGTAGCTCAGCTTGCCGCATTCCATCGCCGCGGAGATCTTTGGCAGGTGCTCGAGCGCTCGCGCGACGCGCACCTTCTCGCGCGCGGCGCCCAGCGCGATGCCGCATTTCCAGTTGAGCCAATGCGCGCAGGATTGCGTCGCGCCATCGGACCATCCCTGCCGCCGGTCGAACTCGGCGATGAGCATCAACCAGCGATGGTTCGCCGCGTTGATGTGGCCGGTAAGGGTGCAGATCTCCGTGACGAGCTCGTCGATCGTATGCATTGGCAACTCCGTGTAACCGCTGCTGTGGATGCGTACAGTATACGTGGAACGCAAAGCGAAGTGAAGTTGTTAGGGAACGAATATCGCGTGCTAACTACCAGGAATGGCGGAGAGCTCGCTCATGGTGCGGCGCCAGGCCGGGACCGGCGGATCGTGTGCGAGTGTCACATGAGAGACAGCCAACGACAGCGTGGCTGTCGCAATTGCAAGGAGTCCTTTGCATTCCACGCTGAGCTCCCTTTCAATTGGCAGTGAGAATCCCCGGCAAGTCGAGCTCGAACTTCCGCGCCGTCTCGATCGCGATCTCATAACCCGCATCCGCGTGCCGCATCACGCCCGTCGCCGGATCGTTCCACAGCACGCGCGCGATGCGTTTTGCCGCAGCCTCCGTGCCATCGCACACGATCACCACGCCCGCATGTTGCGAGAAGCCCATGCCCACGCCGCCGCCATGATGCAGCGACACCCACGTCGCGCCGGATGCCGTGTTGAGCAGCGCATTCAGCAACGGCCAATCCGACACCGCATCCGAGCCGTCCTTCATCGCCTCGGTCTCGCGGTTGGGCGACGCCACCGACCCCGAATCCAGATGATCGCGCCCGATGACCACCGGCGCCTTCAGTTCACCGCGCGCCACCATCTCGTTGAACGCAAGCCCGAGGCGATGCCGATCGCCGAGGCCGACCCAGCAGATGCGGGCGGGCAATCCCTGGAACTTGATCTTCGTGCGCGCCATGTCGAGCCAGTGATGCAGCGCCCGGTCGTCGGGCAGCAGTTCCTTCACCTTCGCGTCGGTCTTGTAGATGTCCTCGGGATCGCCCGACAGCGCGACCCAGCGGAATGGGCCGATGCCGCGGCAGAACAGGGGCCTGATGTATGCCGGCACGAAGCCCGGGAAATCGAACGCGTTCTTCACGCCTTCCTCGAGGGCCATCTGGCGGATGTTGTTGCCGTAATCGACGGTGGGCACGCCCGCCTTCTGGAAGTCGAGCATCGCGCGCACGTGCACGGCCATCGACGCCTTCGCGGCCTTGCTCACCGCCTGCGGATCGCTGGCGCGCGTGGCTATCCACTTCTCGACGCTCCACCCGATGGGTAGATAGCCGTTGACCGGATCGTGCGCGGAAGTCTGGTCGGTGAGCAGGTCGGGGCGCACGCCGCGTTCGAACAGCTCGGGCAGGATCTCGGCCGCGTTGCCGAGCAGGCCGACCGACACCGGTTTGCGCGCCGCGCACGACTCCGTGATGATCTCGAGCGCCTCGTCTATCTTCCCGGTGCCGTGATCCAGGTAGCCGGTCTTGAGCCGCATCTCGATGCGCGAGGGCTGGCACTCGATCGCGAGGCACGAGGCGCCGGCCATGACCGACGCGAGCGGCTGCGCGCCGCCCATGCCGCCGAGCCCGGCGGTGAGCAGCCAGCGTCCCGCGAGCGAGCCGCCGTAGTGCTGGCGGCCCATCTCGACGAACGTCTCGTACGTGCCCTGCACGATGCCCTGCGAGCCGATGTAGATCCACGAGCCCGCGGTCATCTGGCCGAACATCATGAGGCCCTTGCGGTCGAGCTCGTTGAAATGTTCCCAGGTGCTCCAGCGCGGCACCAGGTTCGAGTTGGCCAGCAGGACGCGTGGAGCGTCCGCGTGAGTCTGGAAGACGCCGACCGGTTTTCCGGACTGTATGAGCAACGTCTGGTCCGCTTCGAGCCTCGTGAGCGTCGCGACGATCGCGTCGTAGCTGGGCCAGTCGCGCGCGGCGCGGCCGATGCCGCCATACACGACGAGATCGCCCGGGCGTTCGGCAACGACCGGATCGAGATTGTTCATGAGCATGCGCAGCGGTGCTTCGGTGAGCCAGCTCTTCGCGGTGAGCGTCGTGCCCGTGGGCGCATGGATGACGCGTGGTTGACTGGTGCGGTTCATGATCGCCTCGCGAAGTTCATGCACGCGTCGAGGATGTCGCGCAGCGCGACACGCAACCGTGCGGCGAGCGCGTCGTCGACCGGCGCCGGCCAGTCTTCCGGGGTCGCGGCGCCTTCGGGCTCCTGCAGATAGCCGCGCATCGCAAGCTCCATTTGTATCGCGTGTACGCCGTTTTCCGGCTTGCCATGGTGGCGCGTGATCCACCCGCCGCGAAATCGGCCATTCGTCACCCGGCTCATGCCGGAGTCGTCGCAGATGCGCTCGATGGCGGCTGTGAGCGATGGGTCGCAAGTCGCGCCGTTGTTCGTGCCGATGTTGAACTGCGGCAGTTCCCCTTCGAAGAGCCGCGGCACGCGCGAAAGAATGGAGTGCGCGTCGTAGAGGACCACGCGTTCGTAGCGCGCGCGCAGGCGCGCGAGCTCCGCCTCGATGTGCGAGTGATAGGGAAGGTAATACAAGCGCGTGCGCCTTTCGATCTCGGCGGCATCCAGCGCTTCGCCGGGCTTGTACAGCGGTTCGCCCGCGAAGGTTTCGATGGGGCACAGGCCCGTGGTCGCCTGGCCCGGATACAGCGAAGCGCCCGATGGATCGCGATTGACATCGATCACGGTGCGCGAGATCGAAGTGCGGATCGTCGTCGCGCCCATCTCGTGCGCGAAGTCGTACAAAACGTCCACCCAGTGGTCGGCGTCCTTGCGCGCGAGCCACGGCGACACGAGTCGGGTCTCGATTTCGGGCGGAATGTCCGTGCCCGTGTGCGGAAAACTCACCACCAGTGGCGAGTCGCCGTGATGGACCGCGAGCCACTCGTTCATTGACCTTCCACCACGCGCGCATGCAGCGGGTTGAGCCCCATCCGGTAGACGAGTTCGGCCGGCCGCTCGACGTTCCATATCGCGAGATCGCAACGCTTGCCCACTTCCAGCGTGCCACGATCCTCGAGGCCCAACGCGCGCGCCGCCGCGCGCGTCACGCCCGCGATGCACTCGTCGACCGAGAGCCGGAACAAGGTCGCCGCCAGGTTCATCGCGAGCAGGATCGACGTGAGCGGCGAGGTGCCCGGATTGCAATCCGTCGCGATCGCCATCGGAACATTGTGAGCGCGCAGCAGGCCGACCGGCGGCACGCGTGTTTCGCGCAGGAAGTAGAACGCCCCGGGCAGCAACACGGCGACCGTGCCCGCCGCGGCCATCGCCTGCACGGCGGATTCGTCGGCGTATTCGAGGTGATCGGCAGAAAGCGCGCCGTACTGCGCCGCGAGTTCGGCGCCCTGCATGTTCGAGAGCTGCTCGGCGTGTAGTTTGATCGGCAGCCGCAGCGACCTGGCGGTCTCGAATACGCGCCTGGTCTGCTCGCGAGTGAAGCCGATGTTCTCGCAGAACGCATCGACCGCATCGACGAGAGCCTCGCGCGCAAGGATCGGCAACATGTCGTTGCACACACGCAGGATGTAGTCGTTTGGACGGTCGGCGAACTCGGGCGGCAGCGTGTGCGCGCCGAGAAACGTCTTGAATACGCTCACGCTGCATTCGCGCCCGAGGTAACGCGCGACGCGCAGCTGATTGCGCTCGTGCTCGGTGGTCAGCCCGTATCCCGACTTGATCTCGACTGTCGTCACGCCTTCCGCGACCAGCGCATCGAGGCGCGGTCGCGACTGCGAAAGCAATTCGGATTCCGTGGCGGCGCGCGTGGCCCTGACCGTCGAGAGGATGCCGCCGCCTCGTCTGGCGATCTCTTCGTAGGACACGCCCTGCAGGCGCTGCTCGAATTCCGCGGCGCGATCACCGGCGTAGACGAGGTGCGTGTGGCAGTCGATGAGTCCGGGCGTGATCAGCCGGCCGTCGCAATCGGTGACTTGCAGCGCTTCGAGCCCGGAAGGCGCATCGCCCGCGGGACCGACATGAAGGATGCGTCCACCGCGGCAGGCGATGAGTCCGTCCTCGACGATTCCCAGCTGCTCGCGTCCTGGAACGAGAGTCGCGAGGCGGGCGTTACGCCAGATACGATCACAGCGCATGGCGGCACATTAATATAATGAGCGCCAATGGAGAACCTGCACTTCGACTCCGCATTGCTGCCGGATGGCTGGGCGCGCAACGTGCGCGTCGAGATCGCGGAGGGGCGGATCGTGCGAATCCAGCGCGATGCGGCCGCGGCGCCGCGCGACGAACGAGCGAGGGTTGCGCTGCCCGGCATGCCCAATGTGCACAGCCACGCGTTTCAGCGTGGAATGGCCGGGCTCACGGAGTATCGCGGCTCGACGGCCGACAATTTCTGGAGCTGGCGCGAGCTCATGTACCGCTTCTGCGCGCGCATGACGCCGGAGGATCTCGAAGCGGTGAGCGCGATGGCGTTCGTGGAGATGCTCGAAGGCGGATTCACGCGAGTAGGGGAGTTTCACTACGTTCATCACGATCCGTCGGGCAAGCCGTACGCCGATCCGGCCGAGATGGCGCGGCGCGTGGCGGCGGCCTGCGCGGAGACGGGCATCGGGCTGACGTTGCTGCCGGTGTTCTATGCGCATGCCGGCTTCGGCGGCCGACCGCCCGATGAAGGACAACGGCGATTCGTTCACGATGTAGAGGGATTCGCGAAGCTGCTCGAGGCGGGCCGCCGCATCGCCGCGGGGTTGCCCGGCGCGACACTCGGCGTGGCCCCGCATTCGTTGCGCGCGGTCACTCCCGAAGAGCTTCGCGAGGTAGTTAGCCTGGCGCCCGAAGGTCCCATCCACATCCACGCGGCCGAGCAGGTGAAGGAAGTCGAGGACTGCGTGGCCTGGAGCGGCAAGCGTCCCGTCGAATGGCTGCTCGACAACGCGGCATTGAACGAGCGCTGGTGCCTCGTGCACGCGACGCACATGATGCCGGCCGAGATCTCCCGGATCGGAACGAGCGGCGCAGTCGCGGGTTTCTGTCCCGTGACGGAAGCCAATCTCGGCGATGGCATCGCGCCCGCGGCACCGCTGATCGCGGCCGGCGGCGCGTTCGGGATCGGCACGGATTCGAACGTGTCGATCAGCGTGCGCGAAGAGCTGCGCCAGCTCGAGTATGCGCAGCGCCTGCGCGATCGGGCGCGCAACGTGGTCTCGGCCGCGGGTTCGCGGTCGACGGGACGGGCGTTGTTCGATGGTGCACTGCGTGGCGGATCGCGCGCGCTCGGGCAGCCGGAGACGGGGCTCGCGGAGGGCGCGGCGGCGGATTTCTTCACGCTCGACACGGACTCGCCGGCACTGGCGGAGCGCGAGGGCGACGCACTGCTCGACAGTTTCATCTTCGGCGGCGGGAATGCGACGATCGACGGCGCCTGGCGCGCGGGCCACAAGGTGGTGACGCGCGGTCAGCACCATGCGCGGGAAGGAGTCGTACGCCGATACCGGGCGGCGGTGAAGCGACTTATGGTCGGGGCATGAACAAGCTGCTGCCCGTGATGGTTTGCGTCGGTGGCCTGGTCGCGGGATGTGACGGTGGCTCGCCCGATGCGACGCCAGGCGCGACGAGTGCCGAAATTCCCGACGAGCTACGCCCGTTTGGCGACGGCTTTCCGACGAAAGGCAGTCCGTGTCGCCGGCTCGGCGAATCCGCCGCGACATCCAACTACCTGGATCACACGCGCATCCTGGTCGGCTGCCCCGGCACGCGCGAATCCGCCGTGGTGCAGACGGTCGTTGCCACCGGTGGACACATCGTCGCGGAGCTCGACGGTATCGTGATGCTGTCGGTGCCCGTTCCTGCCACCGGTGGACAGGCGAATTGACCGGTCGGACCGCGCGATTGTCTCGTGAAACCGCTTTCAGTAGCTAGGCGATGTCCTGTCAGGCCAACGGCGCGCCGGCCGGCGGAATAGTGAGACGCAGTCGGCAATACGGCGAGGAAAGGCCGCCCGCCGATCTAACCAGTCGCATACCATCGGTTCCGAGGTGACTACGTGAACGGTACAGGCGACACGACGACGTCCCAGTTCAGCCAGCAGGCGCTGGCGGTGCGTTTCCTGGAGCGCACCCAGGTCGAGATCTCCCAGATGCGGGCGTGTCTGCCCGACGATCTCATCGCGCTCGAACCGCCGGCCGTCGCGCAGATCGAGCGCATGGCGCACAAGATATCGAGCGCCGCGGATTCCTTCGGTTTTCCCGAAATCAGCATGATCGCCGCGGCGATCGAGCTGCTCGCCCATGGCAGCAACGCAAAGACCGTGCGCGAGCGACTGATTCTCGGCAATCGCCTGACGGATCAGGTGTCCGCGCTCGAGGTCTACGTCGAGTTCGAGCTGGCCGAGCGTTCGCCGAAAGTGCCGGTCGCCGGAGTCAGCGAGGAAGACCTGCCGTTCCTGCCGGCCGCGATGCGTCGCTGACCGCTGATTGCCACCCGCCATCGGGTGGGCATAGGCTGCCCGCATGGCAGCTTCCAAACCCGTTACAGATTCGCCCGTTTCCACGCGCATCCGCGAGCGGATCCGCGCCCGCGGCCAGCGCTTCCACGCCAACGACAACATCTCCGCGTACATCGAGCCGGGCGAGCTCGAGGCGCTGCAGAAGGAAGTCGAAGGCAAGGTTCGCAGTCTGCTCGAGAGCCTCGTCATCGACGTCGAGAACGACCACAACACCCGCGAGAGCGCGCGGCGCGTCGCGAAGATGTACGTGACCGAGGTGTTTCGCGGCCGCTACGTGCCGGCGCCGCACGTCACGGAATTTCCGAACGCCGAGCATCTGAACGAGCTCATGATCATGGGCCCGATCACGGTGCGCAGCGCGTGCAGTCATCACCTGTGTCCGATCATGGGAAAGCTGTGGATCGGCGTGATGCCGAACGCGAACTCGAACCTGATCGGGCTTTCGAAGTATTCCCGCATCGCCGACTGGATCATGTCGCGGCCGCAGATCCAGGAGGAGGCGATCATCCAGCTCTCGGACCTGCTGGTGGACATGGTGAAGCCGAACGGGCTCGCCGTCGTCATGGAGGCGGATCATTTCTGCATGCATTGGCGCGGCGTGAAGGACAACGCGTCGAAGATGACCAACAGCGTGATGCGCGGCGTGTTCCTCGCCGACGGGTCCTTGCGGCGGGAATTCCTGGCGCTGATCGGGAATAACGGGAAGGGCTATTCGGGCTGATCGCGCGGGTTTGACATAGGGGTGAACCCTGAGTCGAAGAAGTTTACGGTCGGTGGGATGGGGGCTTCAGACGCGCTCGGGCCTGGCGAAGCGGGCGAATAAAATCGAAGAAATATCAAACGCTTGGAGCTGGTGGTGCAGCGCAATCTCGGGCGGGCCCGGAATTTGCTTTGTCTGGCCTGGCAGGCAAATAACTAGATTCAGGACTTCCCACCATGAAATGTCTTTCCTCGATCGCGGCTGTCGCGTTGCTCGCTCTGGGCGCGCCGGCATTCGCAGTGCCCGTGCCGATTGCCACGGTCGGCGGCGCCGACACGCTGGTGACGCAGGCACGGCTCAGCAACAGCAGTGATGCTTCGGAGCGGGCGTTCATCGCCAGCTACCTCGGCGTCGCACCCTCGACCATTACCTATACGCATCTCTCGGGTGCCGCGAGCGGCGGCGAGAGCGGCGTCTGGAATCCGGTGATCGAAGACGACTCCCTGTGGGCGTTCGATTTCGGGTCCCTCACGCCTGCGTATTTCCTCGTCAAGACGGGCAATCACGTCACGCTCTCTGGCGGCACGCAGGTGTACAGCCACTTCCTGTTCCAGAACGTGTCGGGTTTCAACTGGGGCGTCATCGATCTCGATCTCTTCGGCCGCAATCGCGGCAACGTGGAAATCGCGATGGTGAGCCACGTGTCCACGTCGGGCACGGTCGAGCGCAGTGTTCCGGAACCGGGCACGCTGGGCTTGATGGGTCTCGCGCTGCTGGGTGCCGGGCTCGCCCGCCGCCGCAAGCAGACGGCCTGAAGAAGACGGTGCCTGGCACGGAAAAGCCGGGATAAGTCGGAAAAGTCGACAGATATATGGATCGAGCAAGCTGCGGGTAGCGCGCAAGATAGAGCGAATTGACTGCAACCAAGCGAGGCAAGGATGCCCCGCCGCCCGCGGATCCACCAACCCAATGGGTTCTATCACGTCACGCTGAGGGGCAATCATCAGCGTGACATCTTCTTTTGCCCGGGCGATCGCGCGGTCCTGAACTCGATCGTCGCACGCGCGATCGATCGCTACGACGCGCGTCTCCATGCGTATTGCTGGATGACCAATCACATCCATCTATTGATGCAGGTCGGTGACGCGCCGCTCGCGGATCCCATGCGCCACATTGCCGGGGAATACGCGCGGGCAATGAATTACCGGATGCAGGTGACCGGTCACCTGTTCGAGCGCCGCTACTTCGCGCGGCTGGTTTCGAGGGATTCGTACTTCTTGGAACTCGTGCGTTACATCCATCTGAATCCGGTTGGTGCGAAACTTGTCGATGATCCGGCGCTGTACCCCTGGTCCAGCCACCACAACTACCTTGGCCGCCGGCAGGAAAGCTGGGTGACATCCACTTTCGCTTTGGACATGTTCGGCCAGACACGCGAGAAAGCGATCGCGGCGTATCTCGAATTCGTCCGGAGTGAGGATGCCCTGGACTGGAAACCACCGAAGGAGGGCGAGTGTGAGGAAGCACAGCAGCCATCGCCCAAGAAGACGGCGTCAGCGTCACGAGCGCGCTCGAAAGCCAACCTCGATGAGCTGATCGCCGAAGCCTGTCGCCGCTTCGAGGTTTCGCTCGAACAGCTTCAGTCGCCCGCGCGCGATCAGTTTTTGGCAAAGGTGCGCGGCTGGATCGCCGCCCAGGCGAAGCAGCGTAGGATCACGAGTCTCGCCGAGGTGGCGCGCGCACTATGCCGAGACGAAGGCACGCTGCGATATGCGATGCGGACCTATCCGGAAGAAACCGACTGACCGGCTTCTCCCGGGTTTTCCGTGCCAGGCACCGTCTTAAGCCGTGAATCGCCCGGTCGAGTCGCCGTGACGCTCTACGGACTGCGCGCCCATCGCGTCGGCCATGGAGAGGAAGAGGTTCGTCAGGGGCTGGGGCGTCGCCTTGATGTAGCGGCCGGGCTTGAACGCGCCGCCGCCGGCGCCGGCGAGCAGGATCGGCAGGTTGTCGTGTGAATGGCGGTTGCCGTCGGCGTTGCCCGAGCCGTACAGGATCATCGAGTTGTGCAGCAGCGACTGCCCGTCGACATCCTTCGTCTGCTCCATCTTCTCGAGGAAGCGCGCGAGCCGCGCCACGTACCAGCGGTCGATCTCCTCGACCTTCGCGATGATCTCGGCGCTGTTCTTGTGGTGCGTGAGATCGTGGTGACCGGACGTGATGCCGATGTCCGAGAACGGGCGGTTGCTGCCTTCGCGCGCCATCAGCAGCGTCGCGATGCGCGTCGAGTCCGTCTGGAACGCGAGCAGCAGCATGTCGAACATCAGCTCGGCGTGTTCGAGGTAGCTCACCGGCACGCCCGCGGGCGCGTCGACGTCCGGGTTCTGCACGTTCATCTTCGCGGTGTTCTCGATGCGCTGTTCGATCTCGCGCACGCTCGTGAGGTACTGGTCGAGCTTCTGGCGGTCGCGGCCGTCGAGCTGGCGCGCCACGCCGCGCGCGTCTTCCATCACGAAGTCGAGGATCGAATTCTGCTCGGCCTGGCGACGCTTGAGGTTCGCGACGCGCTCCTTCGCCGAGCCCTGGCCAAACAAGCGCTCGAACGCGAACTGCGGATTGTGCTCGGGCGAGAGCGGCTGGTTAGGCGAGCTCCAGGCGAGGTTGTACTCGTACGCGCAGGCATAACCCGAATCGCATTCACCCGACTTGCGCACGGCGTCGCAGGTCAGCTCGAGCGACGCGAAGCGAGTGTGATGACCGACCTGGTTCGCGATGACCTGGTCGATCGAAATGCCCGCGTGAATGTCCGAACCCGCGGTCTTCTTGATGCGCACACCGGTGAGGAACGTGCCGCCCGCGCGCGCGTGGTCGCCCGCGCCATCCGGACCGGCATTCGCGCTCAGGTCCTCGAGCCCCGAGATCACCTGGACGTGCTTGCGCACGTTCGCGAGCGGCGCGAGGGTGCGCGACAACTCGAAGCCCGCGCCGCCGTCGCCGGCCGGCCACCACGCCGCGGGGATCGCACCGTTCGGCACGTAGACCACCGCCATACGCGTCGGCGCCTTCAACTCCCGACGCGCCGCGAAGGCCTCGCGCGGCATCAGCGAGGCCAGGGCGGGCAGGGCAATGGCGGTGCCCGCTCCGCGCAGGAAACGCCGACGGGAAAAGCTTTCGAAGCGCTCGCGTTGTTTGCTCATATCAATTCACCGTCGGATTGTTCGCCGTGACAGTCGCAGTGGTACGCATTTTCTGGAATGGGGCCGATTCTATGATGCCCGTCAACAAAGCGGAAAAACGGCCGCCGTCATCTTCGAGCCGTTTCACGATCTGGTCGATGGTCTCGACGTCGTAATACTCGACCCCGCGACCGGTGGCATAGGTCATGAGCTTGCCGGTGAGAGTGCGGTAGAACTCCTCGCGATGCTGCGTGACCAGGATGCGCTTGAGCTCATTCACGCTCTTGAACTTCTCGCCCGTGATCAGGTTGCCTTCGGCGACGATCGGCTGCTTGCGCTCCGAGTCGCGCCACGCGCCGACCGCGTTGAAGTTCTCGAACGCCAGGCCGATCGGATCCATGCGGTTGTGGCACGAGGCGCACATCGGATTCTCGCGATGCACCTTGAGCACGTCGCGCAGCGTCGGCTCGTGGCCGTCCTTGAAGTCCGTCTCGCTCGCTTCGAGCGCCGGCACGTTGGCGGGCGGCGGCGGCGGCGGCGTGCCGAGGAAATTCGCGAGCACGAACAATCCGCGCTTCACGGGTGAAGTGCGATCCGGGTTCGACGTGACGACCAGCGCGCTGCCCTGCGTGAGCATGCCGCCGCGCGGATTGCCCGCCGGCAACGTCACCTTGCGCATTTCCTTTCCGATCACGTCCGGCACGCCGTAGAACTTCGCGAGATCCTCGTTGAGGAACGTGTAGTCGCTCTCGAGGAATTCGGTGACGGGGCGGTCCTCGCGCGCGACGTACTCGAAGTACTTCTCGGTTTCCTCGCGCATCGCCTTGCGCATGTCCTTGCTGAAGTCCGGCTTCGACTTCACCACCGTCTCGATGTGTTGGTTGAGTTTCTTGGCCGCCTCGAAATCCCGCTTCATGAAGGCCTGGCGCAGTTGCCGCTGCGTTTCTTCCTCGCCCGCGTCGCGCAGGATGACCTGCTGGGGATTGCTCGCGATGCCCTCGACGTCGCGCGCCTGCAGCCACTGGCCGGTGAAGTTGCGCGCGAGGTTCTCGGCGCGCGGATCTTTCAGCATGCGTTCGACCTGCGCCGCGAGGTTCTTGCGCAGCTCGCCGCGGCCGGCGAGCGCGATCAGCTCGTCGTCGGGCATCGTCGACCACAGGAAATAGGAGAGGCGCGATGCGAGCGAATACTCGTCGACTTCCGCGACGCCACCGACCGCGTTCGGCGCGGCCTCTTCGAGCTTGAACAGGAATCGCGGCGAAGCGAGCACCGCGGACATCGCGTGCGCGACGCCTTGTTCGAACGTCTTGCCCTTCTGCGTGTACGTCGCCTCGGCCAGCGCGGCGAGCCGCTCGCCCGTGTCGTCGGAAACCGGCCGGCGATACGCCTTCGTCGCGAACGAGGTCAGCAGTTCCTCGGCATACGCGCGGCGCGCCTCGCGCGACTTCGGCACTTCGCGCGGGAAGTAGCGATCGTAGTTCTCCGTCTTCACCCAGTGCCCGGTCTCGAGCGGTCCTTCGACGTGCAGCCGGTTCACGAAGAAGTCGACGATGGTTTCCTTCTTTTCCTCCGGCACCGTCGGCATGAGTTCGATGGTCACGACGTGATCCGAACCCGCCGGCCACTTCTGGCTGCGCTCGAAGGTGAAGGCCTTCTCGTCGTGATAGGCGAACTCCTGGTTCATCATCTCCTGGCCGTCCACCTTGACCACGACGCGCGCCTTGCCGGGATCCGGGTAGTAGCTGCCGTTCACTTCGAGGTCGAGCTTCACGCGGTACGTGCCCGCGAGATCCGTCTTGAACTTCGCCGCGACGTCGGCTGGCGTGTCGAAGGCGAGCTGGCGGCGGCCCCACTTGAAGCCCGCGCCCTTGCCCTCGAACACGGTGCCGGGCTCGGTCCTGATCGCGGGCTTGCGTGCGACGGTCGGCACGGCCTGCGCGATCACCGTCTGCGCGGCCGCGACGTACTTTTCCATCAGCATGGGCGAGGTAGTTAGTGCGTCGCCGATGTTGTCGAATCCGAAACCGGTGTCGTCGGGCGGAAATTCGTGGTCGGTGTTGTAGTCGACGCCGAGCAGGTCTTGCACCGTGTTGCGGTACTCGACGCGGTTGAGCCGGCGCACCGTCACTCGGCCCGGATCGGGGCGGGCGGGATCGATGTGGAAGACGTCGCGCTTGATCCAGCGCTCGAGCGTCGCCTGTTCATCCGCGTTCAGGCGCGGGTTGTCCTCGGCGGGCATGAGTCCGGCGCGCACGTTGTTGAGCACGCGCAGCCAGAGTTTCGGGTCGAGGATTTCCTGGTCGGTCTCCAGCAAGTCGAAGGCGACCTTGCCCTTGTCGTATCCGTCGCCGTGGCACTCGTAGCAGTGCTTCTCGAGCATCGGGAGGATCTGCGAGTTGTAAGTCTCGATGGGGGTTTTCGCGAACACCATCGTGCACGCCAACACGGACGCAAGCGGTGCGGTGATACGGATGACTCGCTTCGATCTCACGATCCCAATGCCCCCTTGATCCGCTTGAAAACGCTGCGCATTCTGCGGGTTTTCGTCTATTGGGTCACGGGCTTTTCGAGTCGGGGAGACTCTGATTCGTTCCCGTTATGGCCATGCATGACGGAAATCGTTTATAGATGCGTCTCACATCACACTACTGAGGACCCGAGCCCATGTCAGGAAGTTCGTTCAAGAGGCTATGTTCATTCGTCGTCGGCGCGGCCGTGATCGCGTGCGCGGTGCAGGCCGCGACGCCCGCGGAAACGCAGAAGGCGCGCCACGAGCACTATGAAAAGCTCGGCGATGCGTTCAAGGCCGTACGCGATCAGAGCAATGCGGGCAGCCCCGATTTCGCGGCGCTGCAGAAGGCCGCGAACACCGTGCAGGAAGCTTCGGTCAATCAGCAGCAGTGGTTCCCGAAAGGTTCGGGTCCCGAAGCGGGCAAGACGCGCGCGCTGCCGGAAATCTGGACTGATACGGCGGGCTTCGCCGCCGCGATGAAGATGTTCGAGGAGCGCGCGCCGGCGCTTGCCGCGGCCGCCCAGGCCAAGGACGTCGACGCCGTGAAGAAGGCGTTTCGCGAAGTGGGCGGTTCCTGCAAGAACTGCCACGACAAGTTCCGCGCTCCCGAATAAATGAGCGTCGGGTCACGAGTGCGCGTGTGGGATCTCCCCACGCGCCTCGTTCACTGGCTCGTCGTCGGCTGCGTCGGCGTGTCCTGGTGGACCGCCGAGACGGGGCGGCTCGAGTGGCATCGCTGGAGCGGCTACGCGCTGCTGGGGCTGCTCGTCTTTCGCATCTACTGGGGATTCTTCGGTAGCTCGACCGCGCGGTTCGCGAGCTTCGTGCGCGGCCCGCGCGCGGTGTTCGAATACATGCGTGGCTCCTGGAAGATCGCCGCGGGGCACAATCCGCTCGGCTCCTGGAGCGTCGTCGCGCTGATCGTGCTGCTGCTCGCGCAGGTGGGGCTCGGCCTGTTCGCCGTCGACGTGGACGGCATCGAGTCCGGTCCGTTATCGATGTATGTCGATTTCGACACGGGTCGCGACGCGGCCAAACTGCACGACGTTCTGTTCAATGTGCTTCTGGCGGTCGTCTGCGTGCACATCGTCGCGGTGCTGTTCTACGCGATCTTCCGCAAGGAGAACCTCGTGGGCGCGATGGTGACGGGTGCGCGCGAGTATCGCGTCCCCGATGTCGCGCCGGTAACAGGCTTCTCCTGGGTGCGTTTTGTCGCAGGAGTCGCGCTGGCCTCGGGGATTACCTGGGCAATCGCGCGCGCTTTCCAGTTCTGATCCGCATTTTCGCGGCGGTGTCTTACAAGCCGCCGCGACACTCGCTCGTTTGTCGGCGCCTCTCCGCAAACCGGACGGACGGTTTTCGACGCACGCGCGCCGCGCATGCCGCTGCCTGATCGAACTACCCGGTGGTGTACTGACTACCGTGAGCTCGATCACCGGACAACGACCTGCGAGAACTTATGAACCACTGGGGCCAGACGAGACACCTCCGCTGGGCGCACACCTGGTTTCACCACGCTGGGGTTTTGCGCACCACGGCATATACACCGGCGGCGGGAAGGTCGTGCATTACGGCGCGCTGCTCTACGACCTTGTGCGTCGCCCGGTGGAGGAAGTGTCGCTCCAGGCGTTTGCGCAGGGACGAGCTGTTTTTCTGATCGGCCACGCGGAAACATGCCGCGGACCCGCCGAGGTGGTCCGCAGCGCGCGATCGCGTCTCGGCGAGAACCGGTACAGCGTCTGGACCAACAACTGCGGCTGTGGGCGGGACGTTCGAGATCGAAGGCGAGAAGCTGACGCTCTCGCGCATGGCGTCGACGATGATGGCCTGCGAGTCGGGCATGGAGCAGGAGCAGGCGCTCCACGATGCGCTGAATCGCGTGGCGCGTTGGAGAATGTCGGGCGGGCGGCTCGAACTACTCGATATCGGCGGCGAAGCGGTCGCGACGTTCGAGGCCCGCTGACTACTTCCAGACCCACTCGAGCGCCTGCGGCAGCGTCTGCTCCCGCACCTTGCGGTCGCAATGGCCGGAGTCGAGCGCGTACACGTATTGATAGTGGTAGCCCTTGGCCTCGAGCGCCGCGGCCATCTGGTGATTCGCGGCAACCCAGTCGTGCATGTCGTCGCGCATGACGTTGGGGTTGAACAGGTCGCGATCGCCGACGTGCATCCAGATGCGGATGGGCTTCGGCGGGTTGTTTGGAATGATCGAGGCGTGATACTCCCAGGCGCCACCGGGCGTCGCCGGATCGAACGGCCACTGCTGGTTCACGTAGGTGCCCGAGTAACTCACGATGCGGCGGTACCACTCGGGATGGAACCATGCCATCGAGAATGCCGCGGCCGCGCCTGAGCTGCAGCCCATGGCCGCGCGCTGATCCGGATCGCGCGTGAGCTTCACGCCGTAGTTCTTCTCCACGAGCGGCAGCACTTCCGCCTCGATGAATTCGGCGAACTTGCCGGACATCGTGTCGTATTCGAGGCCGCGCTGGCTGCCCTGGGCGTCGCCGCCCCCGTTCTGGATCAGGATCGCGATCATCGGCGGGACGCGTTTCTGCGCGATGAGGTTGTCGAGCACGCGTGGCAGCGTGCGGTCCGGATCGCCGAGCTTCGGGCCGTCGTGCACGACGATGAACGGCGCGGGTTCATTGCGCTTCAATTGCGCGGGGATGTAGACGGTGATCGCGCGCGTCCAGGGCTGCTCGTGCGTCTGCACGATCAGCGTCTTCGGGTTGTTTGGGTCTACCGTGCCGAAGGCGTCGCGCGCGATGCCCGGATAGAACTTGCTGTCCTTCGATTCCATCGTGAACTGCTGGACCGTTCCAGCGGGAACGTCGTCGACCGGCGTGAGCTCGGGCGCGGGCGCGTATTCGGGGCCGATCAGGAAATCGCCTTCGGCGTCGACCGGCGCGTTCCGGCCGGCGCCGCTCACCACCGTCCACTTCGGCGCGCCGTGGCCGTCGGCGGGGCGGGTCGGAGGAGCAGGGCGCGGGGATTGCGCGGTGGCGACGAAGGTCAGTGCGAGACCCGT
The DNA here is from genome assembly GCA_023423065.1 of Pseudomonadota bacterium. Classification (GTDB taxonomy): domain Bacteria; phylum Pseudomonadota; class Gammaproteobacteria; order Steroidobacterales; family Steroidobacteraceae; genus CADEED01. Next base: position 7,306 of record JAFAGC010000005.1, on the reverse strand, counting down.
GACCAATGCGATGAGACGAAACGTCGGCTTGGAACGCATGAGATCCCCCTGAGTGACGCGGAATCGTATCGGGATTTCTGTCGCGATTGAAGATTTTCGAAGGTGTTAAGCGACGCACATGCCTTGTTAACTATGGTTTACAGGCGTTCCGAGCGGGAATAAGCTTCTTGTGGCAGGCGATTCGCGAGAATTCGAAGTACGAAAGTCGAAAGCGTTTGACGTGTGGCTTCGCCAACTTTCGGATGCGGCTGCGCGGGTGCGCGTGATTGCGAGGATTCGCAGGGTCTCGTTGGGAAACTTCGGCGACGCGCATTCCGTCGGGGGCGGAGTGAGCGAACTGCGTATCGATCACGGTCCCGGATATCGAGTTTACTTTACGCGGCGAAGCACGTCGGTGGTGTTCCTACTATGCGCGGGCGAAAAAAGTACACAGGCGGCAGACATCAAACGGGCACGCCTCATGGCAGAGGAACTCGTGGAATGAAGTCTGCGGGCAAGCGCACCCCGCGCCAAAAATTTTCGCGGTTCGATGCGGCCGATTATCTGAAGAACGAGGTCGATGCTGTGGCCTACCTCAGGGCTTGCATGGAAGAGGCGGGCGACGATGCCACATTGATCGCGGCCGCACTGGGTGACATCGCGCGAGCGTATGGAATCACCAAACTCGCGAAGGAAGTGGGCATGAGTCGAGTCGGTTTGCACAAAGCGCTCGACACGCAGGGCAATCCAAGCTTTGGTACGGTATTGAAAGTGGCACATGCGTTGGGACTGAAGTTCGTGCCCAAGGCTGCTTGAGGACATGGTGAAGAAACACGTTGCATTCGGATCCCTGCTGCTTGCGGTCTCGTTCCTGATTGCGGGCCCCGCGCTCGCGGACACCACTCAGTGGTCCCCTGCGAAGGCGAACGCGTGGTACGCGAAGCATCGCTGGCTCGTCGGCAGCAACTACATCAATCGCGATGCGATCAACCAGCTCGAGATGTGGCAGGCGGAGACGTTCAATCCCGAACAGATAGACCAGGAGCTGGCGTGGGCCGCCGGCATCGGCATGAACACCATGCGCGTCTACCTGCACGACCTGCTCTGGGAGCAGGATGCGGAAGGATTCAAGAAGCGCATCGACCAGTTCCTGGCCATCGCGTCGAAACACGGCATCAAGCCGCTGTTCGTGTTCTTCGACTCGTGCTGGGATTCCGAGCCCAGGCTCGGCAAGCAGCGCGAGCCCAAGCCCGGCGTGCACAATTCGGGCTGGGTTCAAAGCCCGGGACGGGCGGGCCTGGCGGACGCGGCTAACTACCCGAGGCTAAAGGCCTACGTGCAGGGCGTGTTGCGCGCGTTCGGCAAGGATGAACGCATCCTCGGCTGGGACCTCTGGAACGAGCCCGACAATGCCTATGGCGGCGCGGGGCCGGATTCACCGGAGGGCAGGGAAAAGATTCGGCTCGTCGCGGAGCTGCTTCCGCAGGTGTTCGAGTGGGCCCGCGAGGCGAACCCGTCACAGCCGCTGACCTCGGGCGTGTGGATCCGAGACGATTGGTCGCAGCCGGAGAACCTCACCGCGGTCGAACGAGTGCAGCTCCTGCAGTCCGACATCATCACGTTCCACGTCTACGACTGGCCCGAGGCGCTCCAGCGCAAGATCGAGCAACTGCAGACCTACGGCCGGCCCATCCTCTGCACCGAGTACCTGGCGCGCAGCGCGGGCTCCACGTTCGACAGTTCGCTGCCGATCGCCCGCAAGTACGACGTAGGCATGATCAACTGGGGACTGGTGTCCGGAAAGACGCAGACTATCTACCCGTGGGATTCCGTCGGCCGACCGTACACTTCGCCGCCGACGGTGTGGTTCCACGATGTGTTTCATCCGGATGGCAGGCCGTATCGGCAGGCGGAGTCCGATCAGATCAAGGCGCTCACGAGCGAGGCGCAGGCAGAGTTCGCGAAACGCTGACGAGTCAGTGTCGCTCGTCCTCGGTGCCCGTCGCGGCGCCGAGGCCGAAACCCATGCCCATGCCGGCCCCGGCGCTCGCGGCCATGCCGCCGCCACCCGTTTTGCCGCCCGCCCTGCCACCTTCCTTGTCGCCGCCGGGCTTTCCCGATGCCGGGCGGGCGGGGCCCTGTTTCGGAATCTCGACGTCCGCCGCGATCGGATCGAGGTCGAGCACGGAGCGGATGAAGTTGCGCAGGCTGATGACGAGTTCGTGTGTGTGCACGGGCTTGCCCGAGACGAGCTCGGTCGCGGCACGGGCCGCGAGCCGGACCTGCCCCTCGGTGCCTAACAGGATGATGTCGGACAGCGCGGCCTCGACCGCGTCGCGGATGCGGCGCGAACGGTCGGTGCTCTCGTAGACGAGGATGGGCAATGGGGCGTACGCATCCTCGGGCTCGCGCAGTCTCAGGTCTCGCAGATGCGTGGGATCGACCGCCAGGTCGCCCGTGAACGATCCGCCGAGCGTCTTGTAGGCGGCGATCAGCGTACGCAGCCGCTCGTTGATCTGGCGATTCTCGCGCTCGCGGCGTTGCTGGATCGTCTGCATGACGAGCAGCCGGATGCCCACGCCGAGCAAGGTGATGATGGCGAGACCGAGCAGCGTCGAGAGCACCGCCTGCCAGGAGCTGAAGTCGAAGCCACGCATGCTCGGAGCTTAGCCAAGGTTTCCCGCGGCGACTGTAGGCGGCGGGAGGACATGTCTGTTCACCGGGCACAAAAATGTAATGATCTCGCGATGACAAACAGCCACAGTACGGACCGGCCGATCCTCTATTCCGGCCCGCTCAGCATGTTCGGCGCGAAGACACAGATCGCGGCCCTGGAGAAAGGACTCGATTTCGAGCTGGTGATGGTCCCTTACGATTCCACGCGCGGCTACGATCCAAAACATCCGGAGGTGTTGCGGATCAATCCGAAGCGCCAGGTGCTCGTGCACGGCGACCTGGAGATTTTCGATTCGACGCAGATCTTCGAGTACCTCGAGGACCTTGCGCCCGATCCGGCGCTGTGGCCCGCGACGCCCGCGGCGCGCGCGCGTGCGCGCGGACTCGAACATCAGTCCGACGAGGTCTACTTCCCGCACGTCATCCGGCTGATGGGCCTGCAGCAGGACCTGGAGGGCGAGGCCGCGCGCGCGGCGATCCACGCCGCCAATTCTTTCTACGCGCGGATGGACGCGCGCCTGGCGACGAGAGAATGGCTGGCGGACAGCTATTCATACGCCGACATCGCCTTCTACATGGCCGCGCTGTTCGGCGAGCGGCAGGGCGCGCCGCTGGGCAAGGCGACTCCGCATCTGCTCGCGTGGCGCGAGCGCATGTCGCAACGCGCGCCCGTGCGCACGGTGGTCAGGGCCATGGCGCAATGGTTGACTGCGGCCGGCCGTCCCGTACCCACCTTCATGAGTCGCTGTTGACGACATCGATTTCCCCGGCGACCTTGGACGATGCCCGGGCCATCGCCGCGCTGCGGACGCAGGTCGCGCGGGGCATGACGCGCGAGTTCGGGAAAGGTCACTGGTCTGCGATTCCCAGCGTCGCTGCGGTGGCCCGGCAGATGCGCGCGTCTCACGTGCTGGTAGCGCGCCGCGACGGCGTCATCGTCGGTACGGTTCGCCTTGCGGTCGCACAGCAATGGGCCATCGATTCGGACTCTTTCACTCCCGCGAAGAGGGCGCTCTATGTGCTCGGCCTGGCCGTCGCGCCGGACGTTCGAAAATGCGGGGTCGGGCGCGCGCTCATGGAGGAGGCCAAGGTGAAGGCAAGGTCATGGCACGCTGAGGCGCTGTGGCTGGATGCGTACGATCATCCGGTAGGCGCCGGGGCGTTCTATGAAAAATGCGGCTTTCGCGCGGTCGGACCCAGCGCGCAAGGGGTGGTGCCGTTGATTTTCTACGAGTGGCGGGCGGATTAGGCCGCCATGACCTCGTGCTCGTAGTAAGGCGTCTGGTGGTCCGCGAGGATTTTCTGCAGTTCATCCGTTGAGTGACCCGCGGGTGAAAGCCAGGTATCGAGATACTCGGGCTTGAGGTTCACGATCATCCGGTCGTGCCCCGCGGCCGCGACTTCGGCCGGCGGCTCGTCGGTGATCGCCGCGAACGACAGCAGCGGCGCGCCGCCTTTCGGGTCCAGCCACTTCGAATACAGGCACGCGATCAGCATCGTGCCTGCCGGCTTCGGGACGAAGTGCAGCACCTGGTTCCTGCCATCGCGATCCACGTTCTCGAAGAACGACTCGACGAGCATCACCGCATGCGAGAAGCCGAACTGCTCGCGCCAGTACTTGCCCAGGCTGTCGCGCCGCGCGTTGTAGAGGCCGGGTAGTTTGCGGTCGATGAACGCGGGCTCGTTGGGCTTGCGGCAGTGATAACGCGCGAGGCGCATCACGCGCCGGCTGCCGTCCTGGAACACGATGGGCGCGTAGTGCATCGGGAAGATGCGCGCTTCGGCCGGGTGCGGTTTCTCGGCCTTGAGCCGTTCGAGCCGCGTCAGCGCCTTCTCGATCTTGTCGGCCGCGATGCGTTTGCTCTCCGTCGCGGCCTTCGTGGTCTTGGTGAGCAGCGTGCGTTCCGCATCGGCGAGCCGCTTCTTCTGCGCGAACACCTCGCGTTCGAGCTTCGTGGTCTCGGCGGCGCGGTACTCGTCGATCATCGACTTGATCCTGCGTTCCGCATCCGTCTTCGGCTGGTCGAACCAGCGCTCGACCGCGCGCGGGATCCGAATGCTGGAATCCGAGAACCGCGCGCCGAAGATCTCGACGAACTGGTCGATGTCCATCTCCGCGCCGGTTTCGCGGAGATACTTGGTGTATGCGGACTGGATCTGGGCGGAATAGCACATGCGCGGATTCTAGCCGGCGTCGGTAATCCTCCTACATAGGTGAATTCCGGGACACGTTAAACTGGAGCTGGATGCCCTCGTTTCGTTCCCTGACACTCAACCCGCTCGAACGCCGGGTATTCCTCGTCGCCCTGGCCAGCCTGGTCCCGTTGGCGGTCGTGGCATTCGCGCAGCTGATCAGCAGTGCACACGACCAGCGCGAGCGTCTGCTGCGCGCGCACGACGACACGATGCTGGCGTTGCTCAGTGCGATCGACTCCGAATTGCAGACCGCGATCGCATCCCTCGACGTGCTCGCCGCCAGTCCGAGACTGGTCCGGGAGAACTTCGAGGGTCTCAAGGAAGAGGCCATCCAGCTCATGACACGCCGCCCCTCGTGGATGAACGTCGTCGTTTCGAACGAGCATGGCCAGGTCATGAATGCACGCTACTCCGGGGCGACCGCGCCGCCCTCGGCGCCGGAGGAGGTTGCGGTGACGGAGGTCATTCGCACGAAGCAGTCCGTCGTGGGCAATATCGAGCGGACTCCGGTATTCAATGAATACGCCGCGTCGGTGCACATTCCGTACGTACGGAACGGTGAAGTGCGATATGTGCTCAGCGCGCGAATCCGGCCCGAGGCCATGCTCGACCTGCTCAATACGCAGAGCATCACACAGCCCGGCGTGATCGCGATCTTCGATCGCAACTACAACATCGTGGCGCGCACGCTCAACCATGCCGAATCCGTCGGCAAACCCGCTTCCACGACGCTGCTGAGATTCCTGCGCTCCGGGTCGACGCAGGGAATCTCCCGAACCGACACGCGCGAAGGCGTGCCGGTCTACACGGTGTTTCGCCGCTCGATGGTGTCCGGCTGGTGGATCGCGGCCGGCATTCCGTTGCAGGTCGTCGATGGTCCCATCTATCGGTCCTATCTGATCCTCGGTGGATCGTTGCTGCTGTCGATGTTGCTGGGCCTGGGCGCGGCGTTGCTCGTGGGACGTACCATCGTCCGGCCGATGCGCGAGCTGGAGCAGCAGGCGTTGCTGCTCGGCAGTGGAAAGGCGCCGGGCATGCCCAACTCGCGCCTGCCGGAGGTTCGGCGCGTCGCCGTGGCCATGGGCGCCGCTCACGATGCGCGCGAGGCCGCATTCGAACGCGAACGGGAAGCCAGGCTCGCGGCGGAAAACGCGAGCCGGGCGAAAGACGAATTCCTGGCGATGCTGGGCCACGAGTTGCGCAATCCTCTCGCGGCCATCACCAATGCATCACAGATCGTGGACAAGAACCGTGCCTCCCTCGACGCGGGCAGTGCCGCGGCCGCGGCCATCATCAATCGCCAGGCAAGGCATCTCGCGCGGCTCACGGACGATCTGCTGGATGCGGGGCGGGTGATTCTCGGCAAGATCTCGTTGACGCGCGGTCCGCTCGATCTATCCGTGCTGGTGCGCAACTGTGTCGAAGGCCTGCGCGCCACGGGGCGGTTTTCCGGGCACACGCTCGAGCTGCAAGTCGACCCCGTGTGGGTCAGCGCGGACTCCACGCGCATCGATCAGATCGTGACCAATCTAGTCACCAACGCCGTCAAGTACACGCCCATGGGAGGGAAGATCCGCGTTTCCGTACGGCAAGAAGATCAAACGGCGGTCATCGGTGTCAGCGACACGGGCATCGGACTCGAGCCGGAGCTGCTGCCCCGCGTGTTCGATCTGTTCGTGCAGGGCGAGCGCGCACTCGACCGCGCGCAAGGCGGACTGGGCATCGGCCTGACGCTGGTCAGACGACTGGCGGAGCTGCATGGCGGCAGCGCGGAAGCGCACAGCGCCGGTTCCGGAAAGGGCGCCGAGTTCGCGGTGAGACTGCCCGCGATCGAGCCGCCGGCCGTGTCGGCGACCGAAGCACTGGAGCCCGAGTCATCGCGCAGGCTGCGAGTCGCGTTGATCGAGGACAACGACGATGCGCGAATGAGCCTGCGCATGTTGCTGGAACTGGATGGACATGAAGTCCTCGAAGCGGCGGATGGCATCCGCGGCGTCGAGCTCATCGAACAGGAACCCGGCATCGACATTGCATTTGTCGACATCGGGCTTCCCGGGATGAATGGGTACGCGACCGCACAGGGAATCCGCGCCACGCGCGGCCAGTCCATCCGACTCGTGGCGATGTCGGGCTACGGTGCCGACAACGACGTGCAACGCGGCGAGCGCGCGGGCTTCGATGCCTACATCGTGAAGCCGGCGGACATCGATCGCGTGAAGCTCGAGATGTCGTTGGTGGCGCAGGCGCGTAGCTGACTGACGCACCCGCCCTCAGTCGCGCAGGTCAGCCAGCAGGTGGACGCAGGCATCGCGTTCCGCGCGGATCCGAGCCTGGATGTGAGCGCCACCGCGCGTGTCTACGGCGTGCTCAACAATGGAAAGTTTCTGCGATCCGCGGATCTCACCGGCGAATCGCGCTGAGCATGGCCGGGGGGGGCGGGCGGGCGCGGCGGGCC
>JAFAGC010000119.1 GCA_023423065.1 Pseudomonadota bacterium | reverse complement strand
GGCCGCGCCGGTCCCGACCGCCGCGCCGAAACCGTCGCGCCCGCTCAAGCCCGACGTGCCGCACGACCGCGAGACCCAGTTGCTCGTGCTCGGCGCGGGTCCCGGTGGCTACACCGCCGCGTTCCGCGCCGCGGCTCTCGGTCTCAAGGTCACGCTGGTCGAGCGCTGGCCCATGCTCGGCGGCGTCTGCCTCAACGTGGGCTGCATCCCGTCGAAGGCGCTGCTGCATGCGGCCAAGGTCATCGACGAAGTGGCCGACATGCGCGCGCATGGCGTCGCGTTCGGCGCGCCGCAGATCGACCTGCCCAGGCTTCTCGAGTGGAAGAACAACGTCGTCAAGAAGCTCGTCGGCGGTCTCTCGGTACTCGCGCGGCAGCGCAAGGTCGAGGTCGTCAACGGCATCGGCCGGTTCGCGAGCCCGCACGTCATGGAAGTCATCGGAAACGACGGCAAGACGCAGAAGATCCGCTTCGAGCAGTGCATCATCGCGGCCGGTTCGGAGCCGATCAAACTACCGTTCATTCCCGACGATCCGCGCGTCATCGATTCGACCGGCGCGCTCGAGCTCGGCGGCGTGCCGAAGCGCATGCTGGTCATCGGCGGCGGCATCATCGGCCTCGAGATGGCCACCGTGTACTCCTCGCTCGGGGCGAAGCTGTCGGTGGTCGAGCTCACGCCGCAGCTCATGCCCGGCGCCGATCCGGATCTCGTGCGGCCGCTCGAGAAGCGCCTCAAGGCGCGTTACGAGCAGATCCTGCTGAACACCAAGGTCACCGCCTGCGTCGCGAAGCCCGAAGGGCTCGAGGTGACGTTCGAGGACGCCAACGGCAAACGCAACGACACCTTCGACCGCGTGCTGGTCGCCGTGGGCCGCAGCGCCAACGGCAAGCGCATCGGGCTCGAGAACGCCGATATCGACGTCAGCGACCGGGGCATCATCCCGGTCGACAGGCAGATGCGCACGAACCTGCCGCACGTGTTCGCGATCGGCGATCTCGTGCCGGGCCCGATGCTCGCCCACAAGGCGATGCACGAGGCCAAGGTCGCCGCGGAAGTGGCCGCGGGCCACAAGAGCTACTTCGACGCGCGCGTGATTCCGTCGGTGGCGTACACGGATCCGGAAGTCGCCTGGGTGGGATTGACGGAGACCGACGCCAGGAAGAACGGCACGCCTTACAAGAAGGGCAGCTTCCCGTGGATGGCCAGCGGCCGTTCGCTCGCGCTCGGTCGCGAGGAGGGCATGACCAAACTACTGTTCGACCCGGTGACGCATCGCGTGCTGGGCGGCGGCATGGTCGGGCCCAACGCGGGCGAGCTCGTCGCGGAGGTCGCGCTCGCGATCGAGATGGGCGCGGACGCGGCCGACATCGGCCTCACGATCCACGCGCATCCGACGCTTTCCGAAACGGTCGGCCTCTCCGCGGAAGCCTTCGAAGGGACGATCACGGACCTCTACATGCCGAAGAAGGCGTAGATCCGGGACGTCTTATTAAAGTGAATGGCCGGTGGGCGCCGCGGCGGTCAGCTCGGTCGCCGGTGGGGGCCCGAAGACGTAGTCGACCGTCAGGCGTACCGCGAGCGTCTGTTCGACGCTCCAGTTCGATACGTCCAGGCACACCGCGCGCCGGTCGGCGCTCGTCGGATACTCCGAATGCGATTGCGCGATGTGCAGGCTGCCGAGCGTCGGCGCGCCCGCATCGCGTTCCAGCCACGGCTCTTCGCTCAGGGGAACCCGCGCGTGGACACGTACGGCCGTGGTCTGGGTTCCGGACGGCACGGTCGCGCAGACCGCGACGACCGTGGCGAGCGAGTCGTTGCAGGCCGTCGGGCCGGCTTCCTCGGCCTGCGGGGTGACATGGCAGGGCGGCAGATGCGCCACGGACTCCGCGCTGGCGACCTCGCCCACGCGCGTGGCGAGCGCCGGATGGGGTGCGCCTGGATCGGCGGGAGAAGGGGTGTCCTCGGACTGCCTGGCGGCCTCGTTCCGCATCGCGAGTTTCAGGTCCGCCCGCAAGGCCGCGATTTCCTCGCGCGCGCCCACGGCGCGCAGCTCGGACCAGAAATAACCGCCGAACATCGCGCCCAGCACCAGGGCGATGAGGGCGAAAGCGGAGCGGGTCCGGCTCTTCTTCGGGCGGCCGCTCTCGGCCGGTGCGGCGCTCCTCACGATCTGCACGATGGCGGTCGCCACGGTGGCGATCGCGCCGATGATCGCGGCGATGATGGTTTCCGACAGACCCATCCCTTGAACCTCTCGAATGCACGGGGCGCAAGCGGGCCCCGGCGTAACTTTCTGGAGTGTAGTCCGGCCCCCGGGCCTGACTGTCCCGCCGCTCTCCGGGGTGGGTACTGGTTCACAGAATCCGGCCCCGGCGCACGCCCGGGGGCGAATCGTCTAGAGCGTTTTCAGGCGTTCGAGATAGGCGTTTTCGTCGGGCGACTTGCCGGCGCGCTGCGCTTCCCACAGCGCTTCGGCCAGCACCTCGAGCATGCGGTGTTCGGCCTCGTGCGCGTCCCCGGCGCGCGCCGAGAGTCTGGCGTGTATCTCGGTGATCCCGTGCGGCCGGTTGGTGGCCACCTGCTCGCGGATGGCGAGGTGCAGCCCCATGTGCAGCCAGGGATTGAGCTGGCCGCCGCGCGGCGAGTAGTTAGCAAGGTCGGCGGCCGCCGATTCCACGATCACGTGGTACTCGGGATGTCCGGAGATCACCGCGACGAGCTGCCTTTCGAGCGCCGTGAGCGGCTGCTCCGCCTTGAACTTGCGCCAGGCCGCGCGATACATCTCGCGCAGCTGATCGCGCGACGTGCCCTCGTAGATCATCCAGTGCTCCTGGAGGCGGCCGCGATAATCCGGCGTCGGGGGCCGTACTCGCACAGCTCGTTTATGAGGCACGCGGCGCACGCGGGCTTCAGCGCCTTGCATACGTACCTCCCGTGCAGGAGGAGCCAGTGATGAGCGTCATGAGCGAATTCCCCGGGTACCAGTTTCGTCAACGCATCCTCCACGTCTCGCGGCGTTTTCCCCGGCGCGATCTTCGTCCGATTGGCGACGCGGAAGATGTGTGTGTCGACCGCGATTGTGGGTTCTCCGAAAATCGTGTTCAGGACGACGTTCGCAGTTTTGCGTCCTACTCCCGGCAATGCTTCGAGCGCTTCGCGCGCGCGCGGTACTTCGCCCCCGTGTTCGTCTGCGATCGCCGACGCCGTCGCGACGACGTTCTTCGCCTTGGCCTTCCAGAGGCCGATCGTGCGGATGTACTTCGACAATTTTTCGACGCCGAGGTCCGCGATCGCGCGCGGCGTGTTCGCCACAGGGAATAACTTACGGGTTACCGCATTCACGCTCTTGTCCGTGGCCTGGGCTGAAAGGATCACGGCCACGAGCAGTTCGAACGGCGTCCGGTATTCGAGTTCGGTGGCCGGGTGAGGATTGGCCGCGCGGAATTTCTCGAAGATCGCGCGGCGCTTGGCGGCGTTCATGCGTTTCCCGTGGGGAGACGTGCGGCGCTCTTCATGGCGGCGAGCCGCGCGCTCTTCTCGGCCGCGCGGCGCGCGATGCGCTCGTTGCGTGCCGCGTATCTCGCGCGCGATTCGTCCGGCGGCGGCAGTTGCGCGGCGATGTCCGCGACCGAAGCGCGCGGGATCATCGAAATGCAATCGACCGGGCAGGGCGCGACGCACAACTCGCAGCCCGTGCAGATGTCGGCGATCACCGTGTGCATTCGCCGCCGCGCGCCGACGATGGCATCGACCGGGCAGGGCGGCAGGCACTTCGCGCAGCCGATGCAGCGTTCCTCGTCGATGAATGCGACCGTGGGTGGCGCTTCGACGCCGTTCGCGGGATTGAGCGGCTTCGCCGGCTTGCCGAGCAGCGCCGCGAGTTTGCCGACGGTCTCCGCGCCGCCCGGCGGGCACTGGTTGATGTCCGCCTCGCCACTCACTACCGCGCGCGCGTAGGGCAGGCAGCCCTCGTAGCCGCAACGCGTGCACTGCGTCTGCGGCAACAGGGCATCGATGTCGGCGGCCGAGAGCACCGGAGTCACGCGCGAACTCCCGCCGACGCGGACAACGATTCGAGGATTTCGCTCAGCAACATGGGTCCGCGATATACGAAGCCGGTATAGATCTGCAACAGGTTCGCGCCCGCCTGGAACATCGCCCGTGCGGAATTCGCGTCCATGATGCCGCCGACGCCGACGATTGGAAATGCCGGGCCGAGTCCGGCGCGCAGTGCGCGCACCAGCGAGAGCGCGCGGGCATGCAGTGGCCGTCCGCTCAGGCCGCCGCCCTGGTGGATCGGCAGGACACCGTCGACGCCCTCCAGATGGACCGTGGTGTTGCCCGCGATCACGCCATCCAGCCCCAGCGTGCGGATCTGCGCGCACAACACGGCGATGTCCTCCGGCGCGAGATCGGGTGCGACCTTTACGAGTAGAGGCGGCCGGCGACCGTGAGTCGCCGCGAGATGTTCGCGCTCGGCCTGGAGCGCGCGGACGATGGCCGCGAGCGCATCGCCCGCCTGCAGCTCGCGCAGCCGCGGCGTATTGGGCGAGGAGACGTTGAGCGCGAAGTAGTCCGCGTACCGGAACAACGCGCGGAACGATTCGAGATAGTCGTCCGTCGCGCGCTCGAGCGGCGTATCCGCGTTCTTGCCGATGCTGACGCCGCGCACACCCGTGTAACGGCTGGCGCGCAGCCTGCCGGCGACGTACGCGGCGCCACGGTTGTTGAAGCCCATGCGATTGACCAGCGCTCCCGCACGCCGCAAGCGGAACAGGCGCGGGCGAGGATTGCCGGGCTGCGCGCGCGGCGTCACCGTGCCGATCTCGATGTGGCTGAATCCCAGCGCGCCGAGCGCATCCAGGTAATCGCCGTTCTTGTCGAAGCCGGCGGCGAGTCCGACAGGGTGCGTGAAGCGCAGGCCGAGCAGATCGACGGAGAGTTCGTCGGGCACTCGCGGCGTGCGCCACGCGGGTCGCACGAGCCGCAGGCCGCCGAGCGCGAGCCGATGCGCAGTCTCCGGCTCGAAACCCTGCAGGACGGGGAGTGCGGCGCGCGCGAGCATGGCGGCGGCGCCCTGCGAGCGCATGGGACTCAGGTGACCTTCATGCCCGGCGTCGCGCCGCTGTCGGGCGAGAGCAGGAACACTTCCGGTCCGTCGTCGGCGCTCGCGCACAGGACCATGCCCTGCGACACGCCGAAGCGCATCTTGCGCGGCTCGAGGTTCGCGATCATCACGACCTGGCGGCCGATGAGTTTCGCCGGGTCGTAGGCGGCGCGGATGCCCGAGAACACGTTGCGCTGCTCGGTGCCGAGGTCGAGCGTGAGCTGCAGTAGTTTGTCCGAGCCGTCGACGTGTTTCGCGTCGAGCACTTTCGCGACGCGCAGGTCGAGCTTCGCGAAGTCGTCGATCTTCACGGGGCCGCCGGCGGCGGTGGGCGCGGCGGATTCGTTCACGGCGGCTTCCTTGTTCTTCGCCTGTTTCGCGGGCCTGTCGGCGGGTTTCTCGGCAGGAGCGGGCGCTTCGACGAGCTGCGCGACCACCTTCGGATCGAGGCGCACGGCCAGCGGTTCGTACGGCTCGATCGGATGATCGAACAGCGGCGTCGCGACCGAGTTCCAGTCCGCGAACGAGATGCGCAGGAACCTGCCCGCCTTCTCGGCCATTTGCGGCAGCACCGGCGCGAGGTAACTCATCAGCACGCGGAACAGGTTGATGCCCTGCGTGCAGACGGCGAGGACCTCGGCGGCCCTGGCCGGATCCTTGGCGAGCGCCCAGGGCTTGTTCGAATCGACGTACTGGTTCGCTCGATCCGCGAGACCCATGATGCCGCGCAGCGCCGCGGAATAGTCGCGCCCGTCGTAGAGATCGGCGATCGTGCCGCGCAGTGCCGCGAATTCCTCGTAGAGCTGCGGATCGGGTAGTTTGGCCGCGAGCTTGCCGCCGCCGCGCTGGATGAAACCCGCGCAGCGGCTCGCGATGTTCACGAGTTTGCCGACGATGTCCGAGTTCACGCGCGCGACGAAATCGTCGAGCGACAGGTCGATGTCTTCCACGGCCGCGTTGAGCTTGCTTGCGAAATAGAACCGCAGCGGCTCGGGCGGCAGCAACGAGAGGTACTTGCTGGCCGTGATGAACGTGCCGCGCGTCTTCGACATCTTCACGCCGTTGACGGTCAGGAAGCCGTGGACGAACACCGCGGTCGGCTTGCGGCAGCCGGATCCGTGCAGCACGGCCGGCCAGAACAGGTTGTGGAAGTAGCTGATGTCCTTGCCGATGAAGTGATACAGCTCGGTGGTGCTGTCGGCCTTCAGGTACTCGTCGTAGTTCAGCTCGCGTTTTTCACACAGCGCCTTGAAGCTGCCGAGATAACCGATCGGCGCGTCGAACCACACGTAGAAATATTTGCCGGGCGCGCCCGGGATCTCGAAGCCGAAGTAGGGCGCGTCGCGCGAGATGTCCCAGTCCTGCAGGCCGGCGGTGAACCACTCGTCGAGTTTGGCGCGCACTTCCGCCTGGCGCGCGCCGCCTCCCTCCAGCCACTCGCGCAGCACTCTCTCGAAATCACCGAGCTTGAAGAAGTAGTGCTCGGACTCGCGCCACACCGGCGTGGTCTTCGAGATCGTCGAATACGGATTGATGAGCTTGTCGGGCGTGTACGTGGTGCCGCAGTTCTCGCACGAGTCGCCGTACTGGTCCGCCGTGTGGCAGACCGGACATTCGCCTTTCACGTATCGATCGGGCAGGAACATGCCGGCCTTCTCGTCGTAAGCCTGTCGCACGCTGCGCGTCGTGATGTGACCCGCCGCCTTGAGCTTGAGATACAGGTCGGCCGTGATCGCCTGGTTCTCGGGCGAATGCGTGGAATGGAAATGATCGTGGCCGATCAGGAAACCCTGGTAGTCGGCGACGTGTTCGGTCGCCATCCGCGTGATGAGTTCTTCCGGCGTGATGCCCTCGGCCTGCGCCTTGATCATCACCGGCGTGCCATGCGAGTCCTCCGCGCAGACGTAGATGCAGTCGTTGCCCAGCATGCGCTGGAACCGCACCCAGATGTCCGTCTGGACGGCTTCGATGATGTGGCCGAGGTGCAGCGAGCCGTTGGCGTACGGCAGCGCGCTGGTGACGAGGATCTTGCGGGTCATGGTAAGCCGCGCAGCCGAAGCCGCGCGTGATCGAGTCCGGGTCGGTTTTGGGCCCGCAAGTATAAGCGGCCGGAGGGCCTCTTAGCCCTGATCCTTGAAAGGCTCGAACTTGGCCTTGTTGATTCCCTTCTTGTAGGCCTCTTTGCCCGTCACGATGCGCTGGTTGAGCAGCGCTTCGATCGCGGCGTCCATCGTGCGCATGCCGAACTGGCTGCCCGACTGCATGGTGGTCTCGAGCTGGTCGAGCTTGCCCTGGCGGATCAGGTTCGAGACCGCGGGCGTGTTCACGAGGATCTCGAGGGCCGCGACGCGTCCGCTCTTGTCCGCCTTCTGCAGCAGCTGCTGCGAGACCACGCCGCGCAGCGAGGTCGAGAGCATCGTGCGCACGTGACTTTGTTTGTCGGCCGGGAAGACGTTGACCATGCGGTCGACGGTCTGCGCCGCGCCGTTCGTATGCAGCGTGCCCATCACGAGGATGCCCATCTCGGCGGCCGTGACGGCAATGCTGATCGTCTCGTAGTCGCGCAACTCGCCGACCAGCACGACGTCGGGATCTTCGCGCAATCCGGATTGCAGCGCGGCGGCGAATCCTTTCGTGTGGACTCCGACCTCGCGCTGGCTGATCAGGCAGTTCTTGCGGCGATGGACGAACTCGATCGGGTCCTCGATGGTGAGGATGTGTCCTTTCACGCGCGTATTGATGTCGTCGATCATCGCCGCGAGCGTGGTGGATTTTCCCGAGCCCGTCTTGCCGGTGACCAGGATGAGCCCGTTGTTGGCGCGGCACAGCTGGTGGATCGCGGGCGGCAGGTTGAGCTGCTCGAGCGTGAGCGCCTTCGACGGAATGGCGCGCATCACCGCGCCCATGCCGTTTATCTGGCGCATCACGTTCACGCGGAAGCGGCCGTATTCGCCCATGTTGTACGCGAAGTCCGCGCCGTCGTGCTCCTCGAAGCGCTTGACCGCGGTCTTCGGCATGATTTCGTACAGGGTGTTCTGCACGAATTCCTTGTCGAGACGATCGGGGCGCAGCGGCTGCAGGTCGCCGTACAGGCGGATGCGCGGCGGATCGCCGGCGATGAAATGCAGGTCCGAGCCTTTCTTGCCCAGGACTTCCTTCAGGTATTCGTCGATGACCGGCATCGGTGCGCCCCTGGCTAACTACCGGAAGCGGCGCTGGTCGGAGCGACTTCGATCTTCGGCATGAGCGAGGTATCGGTCGCGTAGCGCTGGAACGGGCGGCGGTCGGACGCGTAGGTCACGGCGTCGTCGGGATCGATTTCCCTGCGGGACAGTGCGTCGAGCAGCGACTGGTCCATCAGGCTCATGCCGAGATCCCTGCCGGTCATGATCTGGTTGGGAATCTGGTGCGTCTGGTCCGTCTGGATGAGTTTCGCGATCGCGCGCGTCATGACCAGCGTTTCGCAAATGGCCTTGCGTCCCCGCTGGTCGGCGGTCTTCACGAGGATCTGTGTGACCACGGCCAGCAGCGACTGCGAGAGGAAGCTCTTGGTCTGCTCGCGCTCCTCGATCGGCAGCGCATCGATGATGCGGTCGATGGTCTTGGAGGCCGAGGTCGTGTGAAGGGTGCCGAGCACGAGGTGTCCGGTTTCGGCGGCGGTCATCGCCATCGAAATCGTCTCCGCGTCGCGCAATTCGCCGACCAGGATGACGTCCGGGTCTTCGCGCATCGCGGCGCGCACGCCTTCGGCGAAGGTCGGGATGTGCGTGCCGAGCTCGCGCTGGATGACCTGGCTCTGCTTGCTGCGGTGGACGAACTCGATCGGGTCTTCGAGCGAGATGATGTTGAGCCGCCGCGTGGTGTTCAGGTGATCGATCATCGCCGCGAGCGTGGTCGACTTGCCCGTGCCGGTCGCGCCGGTGACCAGCACCATGCCCTGGTGGTAGTCGCAGAGCTTCTTGACGACGGGTGGCAACGCCAGGCGGTCGATGCTCGGGATGTCCTGCGGAATTGCGCGGAACGTGGCGCCGATGCCGGTTTCCTTGCGGAAGACGTTGACGCGGAAGCGGCCGCCGTCGGCCGTCACGTACGAGAAGTCGAGATCGTTGCCCTTGGCGAAGTACTCGTGCTGGTTCCTCGTGAAGATTTCGGTCAGGTAGCTTTCGAGCTCCTGGTCGCCGACGTCACGGAACTTGATCGGCATCAGGTCGCCGTTCATGCGCAGCATGGGCGGAACGCCGACGGCCAGGTGCACGTCGGAACAGTTCTGCTGCATACCGAGCTTCAGGAAGGCATCGATACGGGCCACGTCGGGGCGCTCTCCGGGTCAGTTATGTCTCACCAAGCATGCGACGGTGAGGCGGGATCCAAGTGTGACGCACTGCGCGATTCTTCGGGGATATTCTCATTTGCCCGCGCTTCGCGGGCAAATGGGGACGTACCTGTCGCAGGTGCGTCCCCTTTTGCTAGCAAATGAGGAATGTCCCCATTCAGCGGTATTTTTCGAGCGCCGCCCGCAATTCCTGCATGGTCTGGTAGCGCTTGTCCTTGTCGACGGACATGGCCTGCATGATGACCTCGGGCAGGCCGGGGGGCAGGGCCGGGTTCAGCTCGCGGGGCGGACGCGCCTTGCCCTGCACGTGCTGGTACATCACGGACATGTGATCGCCACGCGCGTACGGCGGCACGCCGGTCATGATCTCGTAGAGGATGACGCCCAGCGCATAGACGTCCGCGCGTTGATCGACCTTCTTGCCGAGGATCTGCTCGGGCGCCATGTACTTCGGCGAACCGATGACGTAACCGGTCTTCGTGAGCTGCGTGTCGCCTTCGCGCTGCGCGGCGGCCACGCCGAAGTCCACGATCTTGAGCAGGCCTTCGTTGTTGATCAGCACGTTCGCGGGCTTGAGGTCGCGATGCACGATGCCGACCGCGTGCGCGACTTCCATGCCCGTGCAGATGTCGATGCCGAAGCCGAGCGCGCGCGCCAGCGGCATGGGCTTCTCGCCGACCACTTCGCTGCCGAGCGTGTGCGAGGGGAAGTACTCCATCGAGATGGCGTAGTTGCCCTGGATGAACAGGAAGTCGTAGATGCGGATGACGTTCTTGTGCGTGATCTTGCGGCTGTACCGCAGCTCATGCACGAAGCGCTTCATGATCTCTTCGTCTTCCGAGACGTTCGGGTTCAGGAACTTGAGGATCAGCCGCTCGTCGACGACGGTGTCTTCCATGAGCAGCACCGTGCCGAACGCACCCTTGCCGATGCGCTCGACGAACTTGTAACGCCCTTCGATGATGTCGCCGGGCTTGAGCGTCTGGATGTCCAGCTTCTGCGGCCCGGCCATCTGCTCGGCCTGCTTGATCGAGCGCTGCACTTCCTGTTCGGACATGAGCAACGTGCGCGCGGGCTGTTGCGCGGTGGCGGCCGGCGGTGGCGGCGGGGCCGGCTCCACGCGGGGACGCGGCGGGGGCGGAGCGGTCGTGTTGGGAGCCTGCGTCGCGCCCTCGGAGCGATATCCCACCGGGGGAGTCGAGGACATCGGAATCCGGTTCTGCGTCGACGACAGCCGCGAGCCGCTCACGGAGAAGCGCGAATCGAGATCCGAGAGCGCGCGCAGCGCCGCCTGGGCCACGGTCTGCTCGGGATCGGCGGAGTGACCCTGGATCTGCACCCGGATGGCTTCGAGCCGGCGCTCGTCGGCGAGCTTCGCGAGCGAGGAGATCGCCTCGATGCGGATGTCCTTCTCGTCGCGCTGGAGCATGGGCAGCACGGAGTCGATGACCTTGTGATCGCCGAGGCGGCCGAGCGCGCGCACGACGACGGGCAGTGAGCGCGCGGGAGTCGTTTCGAGCATCTCGAGCAGGCGCGGCACGGCGCGCTTGCTGCCGATCTCGGCCAGCGCATCGACCGCGCGTTCGCTGACCCACCAGTCCTTGTCCTTGGTGGCGTCGATGAGATGACCGACGGCGCGGTCGTCCTTGGTCTGGTTCAGGATTTCGACGGCGGCGCGGCGCACGTCCGGATCCGGGTCGCCGACGAGTTGCAACACGGCCTCGACGACCTTCGGCCCGCCGATCTTGCCGAGCGCATCGGCGGCGCGACTGCGCACCCACCAGTCGTCGTCCGCGACGGCCTCGAGCAGTTCTTTCACCGACTTCGAGCTGCCGATCTCGTTGAGGACTTCGACGGCCGCGCGGCGCGCGTATTCGTTTTCGTCCTTGAGAACCGGGATCAGGTACTTGATGGTTTCCGGATCGTTCGCGCGGATCACGACGTCGACAGCCTTGTTCTGCACGTCGATCTCGGGATCGCGCAGCAGCGCGCAGACTTTTTCGACGTCGATCGCGCCGTCCATTTTCGCGAGCGCGGACAGCGTCGCCGAGCGCACGAGCTTGTTCGTGTCGTTGAGCTGCTGCTGCAGGGCGCGCGAAACCTCGGGCTTCGGGAAACGAGACAGGATGTTGATGATGTGCAGGCGGGCGACCGGATCCTTGCCGTTCAGGCGGCCGACCAGCTCGGGCAAGTCGTTGTCGGTCGCGATCTCGCCGAGGATGCGGAACAGCGCGGCTTTTTCGTTAGCTTCCTGCTTGTAGGCCGATTGCAGGATTTCGCGCACCGAGAGCCGCGCGCGATGCGCGTTGATCACGTCGAGCAGCGCGGATTTCGCGACACCCTCGGTGCTCAGGGCATCGAGCAGCATCGTCGGCGGGTAGGCGCGGCTGCTCGAGAGGGCCCAGGCCACGCCCGCGACCACGCGCGGGCTGCCCGTGACCATCGCTTCGATGAATTTCGGGAAGGTCTTCTGATTGACGAGGCCGGTCAGGACCTCGATGTAGGCCACGGTCGCGATCTTGTCGGCGTCGGCGAGCGCGGCCGTGACGGGTTCGATCGCGCCCGGCCCCAGCTCGCGAAGCTTCGCGATGGCCTTCTGCGTCTGGGGAGCCGCGACGTCGGTCGCTTCTTTCAGCTCCGTGATGAACCGGTCTGCCCGGATGTTGGTGAAAAAACTCATGGAACGGGTGACCCGCCTGGCGCCCACCGACTCCGGTCCTGCGATGCGCTCACGGGTTGATACAAGCTTGCCGTCCTTACTGTCCCTGCTACAAAAATTATGCCACATGTCTCGCCCGTGGCAGCCGATTCGGTAGAATCCGGCCCCCCCGTTGTCCCGGCGGACATTCAAGAATCTTATGGTTGCAGAGCTTTCCGCCGAATTTCGCGCACTGGTCGAAAGTTATTCCGACCCGTTCGTCGGGTCGACGCTCGGAAACGCGAAAGCGGTCGAATCCGTGGAGCTGAAAGGTGAACGGGCTCACGTTCGCGTGGCACTCGGCTTCCCCATCGACGATTACCGCGAGGAATTCACGCGGGGGCTCGCCGCGCATCTGAAAGCGGGCGGAGCGCCCGCAGGCGTCGAGATCGAGGTCGTCGCGAAGATCGCCGCGCACGCCGTGCAGCGGCAGCTTTCACCGCTCGCCGGCGTTCGCAACATCGTCGCGGTCGCATCCGGCAAAGGCGGCGTCGGCAAGTCGACGGTCGCCGCGAATCTCGCGCTGGCGTGGGCGCGCCAGGGCGCGCGCGCCGGCATTCTCGATGCGGACATCTACGGCCCGAGCCAGCCCATCATGCTGGGTCTCGCCGGCCAGAAGCCCACGTCGCCGGACGGCAAGCGCATCAAGCCGCTCATCGCGCACGGTGTCGCGGCGATGTCGATCGGCTTCCTCATCGATCCCGAGCAGCCGATGGTGTGGCGCGGACCGATGGTGACGCAGGCGCTGACGCAGCTGCTCAACGACACGGACTGGGGCGATCTCGATTACCTCGTGATCGACATGCCGCCCGGCACGGGCGACATCCAGCTCACTCTCGCGCAGCGCGTGCCGGTGGCGGGCGCCGTGATCGTGACGACGCCGCAGGACATCGCGCTCGCGGACGCCCGCAAGGGACTCAAGATGTTCGAGAAGGTCAACGTGCCCGTGCTCGGGGTGGTCGAGAACATGAGCGTGCACGTGTGCGGCAACTGCGGCCACGTGGAACACCTGTTCGGCGCCGGCGGCGGCGCGCGCATGGCCGCGCAGTACGGAGTCGAGTTGCTGGGCGAACTACCGTTGGACGCGCGAGTTCGCGAAGAGGCGGACGGGGGCGCCCCGACCGTGGTCGCCGCGCCGGATTCGCCGCATGCCGCGCCGTATTTCACGATGGCGCGCCGGACGGCCGCCGCGCTCGCGCGGCGCTCGAAGGACCGGTCGACGCTGTTTCCGAAGATCGTCGTAGAAGAAAGTTAGCCCGCGAAAGGGAGTCAGATGAGCATCAAGTCGGACCACTGGATCCGCCGCATGGCGGCGCAGCAGAAGATGATCGAGCCGTTCGCGCCCGAGCAGGTGCGCACCGCGGCCGACGGCCACAAGATCGTTTCGTACGGCACCTCGAGCTACGGCTATGACGTGCGATGCTCGCGCGAATTCAAGATCTTCACGAACATCAATTCGACGATCGTGGATCCGAAGGCGTTCGACGAGAAGAGTTTCGTGGACTTCACCGGCGACGTGTGCATCATTCCGCCCAACTCCTTCGCACTAGCTAGGACGGTCGAGTACTTCCGCATACCACGCTCCACGCTGGTGGTTTGCCTCGGAAAATCGACATATGCACGTTGCGGTGTAATAGTAAACGTAACGCCTTTGGAACCCGAGTGGGAAGGCCACGTGACCCTCGAGTTCTCGAACACCACCCCGCTGCCCGCGAAGATCTACGCGAACGAAGGCGTCGCGCAGATGCTGTTCTTCGAGTCGGATGAAATCTGCTCGACGTCGTACAAGGATCGCGGCGGGAAGTACCAGGGGCAGACGGGCGTCACGCTCCCGAAGACTTAGTCAGGCGCAAGCGCCACATCGGAGAACGGCCCCGAAGCGGGGCCGTCCATGAAGTGAAAGGGGGACTATTGGTCCACCGACTCGATCAGCAGGGTGAACTCCAGTTTGCCCTTGCGGGTGCGTTCGGCCTTCACGGGTAGATAGCCGAGGGCCGGGGCGACCCAGGTGCGCGTGAGGCGCTGGGAGCCGGAGCGCTGGCTGGTGTAGACGAGCGTGTCGAACCGGCCGAGCGCGGTGTCGATCTGCTTTTCGCCTTCGAGCCTGAGCTGGTATTCCTTCACCTTGCCGTCGCCGTCCACGAGCCACACGGTGTCGTGGAGCTTCCGTTCCTGGAGATTGCGCAACGACGCGATCTGCAGGGACATCGGGTCCTGCGCATTCTCGGGCAGTTCGGCGTCGACCGGACTTCCCTTGGCCGTGCCGGTGACGCGCTTGTTCTTCCAGTCGAAACGCAGGTCGATGGGCCGTTCCTTCTCGTCCGTGCCTCGAAACCGCTGCGGCACGACGTGCCCGTCCGCGATCTTGAAAGTGCTGGTCTGCGACAGCGAATCCGGCAGTGCCATGCGGAACATGCCGCGCGGCTCGTTCATCGTTTCGTATTCGAACGTGCCGTCGCCCAGCGCGCGCAATTCGATCGACGAATTGGCGGCCGAGATGCCTTTCCATTCGACCACGTAGTTCGCGCGGAACGGCTTCATGTCGACGGGGTCCGCGAACGCACCGGTGGTGCAGAGCGCGAGCACGACGAACAGGCGCTCAAGCAGCTTCATCGCATTCCTCGATGAGCGGCTCGGCGAGCGGTTCGCCGTCGAAATACACGGAGCCTTCGCGCCAGGCGACCCGGCCCGCGGCAATGAGCGAGCAGACATGCGGGTAGATGATGTGTTCGAGCGTATGAACCCGCGCTGAAAGGGTTTCCGGGGTGTCGCCCGTCCGGATCCTGAGGCGTCCCTGCATGATCACCGGGCCGCCGTCGAGCTCGGGCGTGACGTAGTGCACGCTCGCGCCGTGGTGCGAGTCGCGGGCCGCGATTGCCCGCGCATGCGTATCGAGGCCCTTGTACTTGGGCAGCAGCGAGGGATGGATGTTGAGCAGCTTGCCCGCGAATCGCTGCACGAATCCCGCCGAGAGGATCCGCATGAAACCCGCGAGCGCGACGAGTTGCGCGCCGCAGGCCTCGATCTCGGCGGCCAGCGCGGCATCGAAAGTCTCGCGATCGGGAAACTGCTTCACGGGCACGACCGAGGCCGGCACACCCAGCGCCGCGGCGCGCGCGATTCCGCCGGCCGTGTCGCGGTCGGCGATGACCCTGACTACTTCGTAACGGCTGCCGGGCGCGAACGACGCGCGCGCGATGGCTTCCATGTTGCTGCCGCGGCCGGAGATGACCACCGCGACGGGCAGTTTCATTCTTCGATCACCACACCGCGGGAGCCGCGCCCGAGCGCGCCGATGACGCTCGCGGTTTCGCCGGTCGCGCGCAGCTGGGCGAGGGCGGCGTCCACGTCGGCGGGAGCGACCACCACCACCATGCCGATGCCGCAGTTGAACGTGCGATACATCTCGGCGGCACTGACCTTGCCCGCGGCGGCCAGCCAGTCGAATACCGGATCGCGCGCCCACGAGCGCCGCTGCAGCACGACTTCGAGCCCATCCGGAATCACGCGCGGAATGTTGTCGGTGAGTCCGCCGCCCGTGATGTGGGCGAATCCCTTCACGGGGATCTTCTGCGCGAGCGCGAGCATCGACTTCACGTAGATGCGCGTCGGAGTCAGCAGACGATCGAACAGCGGCTTGCCGTCGAGCTGCGTGTTCTCGTTCGCGCCCGCCACGGAGACCAGCTTGCGGATCAGCGAGTAGCCGTTCGAATGCGGCCCGGAAGAGGCGAGTCCGATCACGACGTCGCCCGCGGCCGTCGTGGCGCCGTCGATGATGCGGTCGCGCTCGACGATGCCGACGCAGAAGCCCGCGAGATCGTAGTCGTCGCCGTGATACATGCCGGGCATCTCGGCGGTTTCGCCGCCGACCAGCGCCGCGCCGGCGAGTTCGCAGCCCTCGGCGATGCCGCGGATCACCGCCTCGGCGACTTCCACCTTGAGCTTGCCGGTAGCGTAATAGTCGAGGAAGAAAAGCGGTTCCGCGCCCGAGACCGCGACGTCGTTCGCGCACATCGCGACGAGGTCGATGCCGATCTTGTCGTGGCGACCGGTGTCGATCGCGAGCCTGAGCTTCGTGCCGACGCCGTCCGTGCCCGAGACCAGCACGGGCTTGCGGTAGCGGTCGAGCGGCACCTCGACGAGCGCGCCAAAGCCGCCGATGCCGGCGAGGACCTCGCGGCGCATCGTGCGCTTGACCACGGGTTTGATGCGTTCGACGAGCTCGTCGCCCGCGTCGATATCGACGCCGGCGTCTCGGTAGGTGAGTCCGGATTCGGTCATGAATGGCTTGTGTCTGCGGGCACGACAGCCCGGGAAAAAACGTGCGATATTGTAGCCAATGCGCACATTCATCGTCAGTTTAGTCGGCGCCGTGCTGCTGCTGGCCGCGCGCGACGCTTTCGCCCTGCGCCAGGTACGCGTCTACGAGGCGACTGTCGCCGCGCAAACCGACGCCGCCGTGCAGGCGCAGGCCGCGCTGCGCCAGGTGCTGGTGCGCGCGACCGGAGCGCGCGACGCGGCCAACGATCCGGCCCTCGCGGGCATTCTCGCGAACGCGCAGCAATACGTGCTCCTCACGCGGCCACCGGCGAGTGGTCCCGGCGTCCAGGTGGTCTTCGATGCCGCGGCTCTCGAGCGCGACATCCTCGCGGCGGGCCGCACGATCTGGTCGAGCGAGCGGCCGCTGGTGTTGATCGTGCTCACGGGGGGACCCGCGAGCGGCGCCTTCGAATCCCGGCGACAGGTCGAGGGCGCGCTCGATGCGACCGCCAATCGCCGCGGTCAACCGATCCGCGTGGCACGGCCGGAAGGCGTCGGGCTGCCCGCGATGGGCGACATTCCCGCCGACACCGGCCTCGCGACCGCGCAGCGCCTCGGCGCCGACGCGGTGCTCGTCGGCCATGGCGACGCGGTGCCGGGCGGCGGCGCGTGGCGCTGGGTGCTGACGGCGCCCGGTGTCAGCGAAACCTGGAGCGGCGCGCTCGAGGAAGGCGTGAACGTCGCGGCCGACGTCTTCGCGCGCCAGGACATCGCGAACGCGTCATTGCCCGAGGTCGAACTATTGGTCGAGATCGAAAACGTGCCCGGCCTGCGGGAGTACGCGCGGGCATCGCAGCTCCTGGCCGAATCCGCCAGCGTGCGCGGCGTGCAGCTGGCCGAGGCCGCCGGAGCGCGCGCCACGTTTTCGGTGCTCGTGCGCGGCGGCACCGACAACCTGCTCGACTCTCTTTCGACCAGCCCGTATCTCACCCGCGGCGATCCCAAGGCGGGAGGACATCTCGCGTTCCGCCTGAACTAGCAAACGTGCTGCGTCATCTTCCCAATTTCATCTGCCTCGTTCGCATCGCGCTGATCTGGCCGACGATCGCCGCGCTGTACGCGGGCGAGTACTGGACGGCGCTCGGACTCGTCGCGGTGTGCGCGGTCTCGGACGGGCTCGACGGCTGGCTCGCGAAGCGTTTCAACTGGACCTCGCACCTGGGCAAGATCCTCGACCCGCTGGCGGACAAACTACTGCTCGTTTCGCTGTTCCTGGCCGCGACCTGGATCAACCTGCTGCCCTGGTGGCTCACGGCCGTGGTCGTGGCGCGCGATGTGATGATCGGTGGCGGCGCGGTCATCTACCGGCTGTGGTTCGGACCCCTGCATGGCCGACCCACGATGCTCAGCAAGGCCAACACCGGCTTCCAGCTCGCGGTCGCGCTCGCCGCGATCCTCGGCGCAGCGGCCGGCTTCCCGACCCGCGAGATGGTCACGGCGCTCGCCATCGTGACGCTGCTCACCACCATCGCCTCGGGCGCCGACTACCTGTCGATGTTCACGCGCCGCGCGCTCGCGACCGGGTCCTGACCCGACCGAGTCCCCCGATGCGACAGCTGACACTCGGCGTGCAACTGAAGGAGCGCGCGACGTTCGCGAGTTTCCTGACCGCGCGCAACGTCGAGCTCGTGGCGCACTTGCGCAATCTTTCCGCGACCCGGCCGGCCGGGGCGACCTGGATCGCCGGTCCGCACACGGCCGGAAAATCGCACCTGCTGCAGGCGGTGTGCGCCGCCGTTCCGCCCGGCGTGCGCGCCGCCTATCTGCCGCTCGAATCGCTGCTGCCGTTCGGTCCCGCGGCGCTCGATGGCGCCGAGACGCTGGACGTGGCCTGTTACGACGACGTGCAGAGCATCGCGGGCTTCGCCGACTGGGAGGAAAAGCTGTTCTCGCTGTGGCAGCGCGCACTCGAGCGGAACACGACCCTGCTGTTCGCGGCGCGCGAAAACGCCGCGCACGTCGCGTTCGACCTCGCCGATCTCAAGTCGCGACTGGCGTCCGCCACCGCATTCGCGGTGCGCGAGCTCAACGACGAAGAACAGCTCGAGGCGTTGTACCTGCGCGCGCGGCTGCGCGGATTCGAGCTGCCGGCCGAAACCGCGCGGTTTCTGCAGCGGCGTTTTCCGCGCGACATGCGCTCGCTGTGCGACATCCTCGATACGCTCGACGACGCGGCATTCGCCGCGCAGCGCCGGATCACCGTGCCGTTCATCCGCAGCATCGTCGACGCCAAGTCCGGCTGAGCCGGAATACTCGCCGACGTCTATCTACGCGCCGCTCGGCCCGCGGCAAGCGCCGCCGCGACCTCCGCGACCCGCTTGCCGAGCACTTGCGCGAGCGTGATCTCGTCCTCGCTGAGCGTGGCGGGCTGCGGTGCGAGGCCCGCGACGTGCGTGGCTCCATAAGGCGTGCCGCCGCTGCGAGTCTGGTTGAGCGCCTTCTCGGTGAAGGGCACGCCCATGAACAACATGCCGTGGTGGATCAGCGGCAACGCCATCGTGAGCAGCGTGGTCTCCTGGCCGCCATGCATGGTCTGTGACGAGGAGAACGCGGCGGCCGGTTTTCCCGCGAGCGAGCCGTCGAGCCACACCGACGAGGTACCGTCGATGAAGTACTTGAGCGGCGCGGCCATGTTGCCGAAGCGGGTCGGGCTGCCTAACAACAGGCCGTCGCAGCGGCGCAGATCCTCGAGCGTCGCGTAAGGCGCGCCCGCATCGGGCACGGCCTTCACGGGACGTTCGCTCTCCGCGCTCACGGGCGGCACCGTGCGTAATGTGGCGCTGCAGCCCGGAACGGATTCGACGCCGCGCGCCGCGTGGCGCGCGAGCTCCCCCACGGCACCGTAGCGGGTGTAGTAGACGATGAGTATCTCGGTCATGGTCCACCATGATAAACATGCCGCATGGTTGTTTGCCGCCGATCATGGGTGTCCGGCCGGGTCCAGGGCGTCTTCTACCGCGCCACCTGCGTGCGCAAGGCGGAGTCGCTCGGGCTCAGGGGTTTCGCGCGCAATCTCGCCGACGGCCGCGTCGAAGTCCTGGCCTGCGGAGAGCAGGCCACGGTCGATAGGTTCATCGCGTGGTTATGGGAAGGATCGCCCGCCTCGAAGGTGACGGGCGTCGAGACGACGTCGTGCGACGCGTCCGAAGCTCAGCGGCTGACGGGATTCAGCTCGGCGTGACGGGCGTGCGCCGAGCGGCCGAGGTCGTCCGCGCCGTTCCAGCGCGTCCACTGGGCGATCACCTTGTCGGAATACCAGCGCTTGCCGACGCTGCCGTTGTAACGCGCCAGCGCGCGCGCGATGTTGTTGTTCTCGCGTTTCAGGTAGAACCGGAAGATCGCGCAACCCATGCGGATGTTCTCGGGGACCTTCACGAGCTGATGCCGGCGCATGCCGAGATTCTCCGGCCAGAAGGGCATGACCTGCATCAATCCCACCGCGCCCGCGTGTGAAACGGCGTAGCGGTTGAAATTGCTCTCGATCTCCATGATCGCCATGACGAGACCGGGCGGAATGCGGATCTCGCCGGGGCGATTCGCCTCGCAGAAGACGTTCTTGAGGATCGCCATGCGCTCCTCGCGATCCGGCACGCGCTTGCGCAGCCGCGGCTCCATCATCTTGTACCAGACGGCGGAGTCGTAACGGTCCTCGAAACATTCCGCCTGGTCGATCGCGTGCTGGACGGCGCTCTTGAGCTCGGGCTCGCGCTGCGCTTCGACCGCGGGCGCGGCGTGCAATGCCAGGGGCAGCAGGGCGACGAGGGGCAGGAGGAGGCGCATGCCCCGGATTAGATAGCTACCCGAGCTTCGCGCGCAACGTGGCAATCGCGTCGGCGAGGGGAAATTCCTCGGCCGCCTCGGCGCGCCGGTGCCGGTATTCGAGCTTGCCGGCCTCGAGGCCGCGTTCGCCCACCACCACGCGGTGCGGGATCCCGATGAGCTCGGAGTCGGCGAACTTGACGCCCGGCCGCTCGTCGCGGTCGTCGAGCAACACGTCGTAACCGGCGGCGAGCAGGTCGTTGTAGAGGCGTTCTGCGGTATCCCGGACACGTTGCGACTTCGATGCGTTGAGCGGAACGACGACCACCTGGAAGGGCGCGATGGCGTCCGGCCAGATGATGCCGCGGGCATCATGGTTCTGTTCAATGGCCGCGGCTACGACACGCGTCACACCGATCCCGTAGCAGCCCATGTACAGGGTGGCCGCCTTGCCGGTTTCGTCGAGCACGGTCGCGCCCATGGACTCGCTGTACTTCCTGCCGAGCTGGAAGATGTGGCCGACCTCGATGCCGCGCGCGATGGACAAGGTCCCCTTGCCGGTGGGCGAGGGGTCGCCCGGCACCACGTTGCGGATGTCGACCGCGACCGGTTCGGGCAGGTCCCGGCCCCAGTTCACGCCCGTGAGGTGTGCGTCCTTCCGGTTCGCGCCGCAGACGAAATCCGCGAGCGCGACCGCCGAATGATCGGCATAAACCTTGCCCTTGAATCCGACGGGTCCGATGTATCCGGCCTCCGCGCCCGTGCCGGCGGCAATGGCCGCGCCCGACGCCATGCGCAGCGGGTTCGCGACGCCGGGCAGCTTCTGTGCCTTGATCGCGTTCAACACGTGATCGCCGCGCACCACCAGCGCCACGACGCCGTCATCGGTGCCCTCGACTAACAAGGTCTTCGCGACCTTGCTCGCGTCGACTTCCAGGAATGCGGTGAGGGCTTCGATCGTGCCGGCATTCGGAGTCGCAACTTCCGTCATCGGCGCCGTCGCGGCCGCGCGCGGCGTCGACGGAGCCACCGCGGTGGCGAGCTCGATGTTCGCGGCGTAGTTGTCGCCGTCGGAGAAGACGATGGCGTCCTCGCCGGATTCGGCGAGCACGTGGAACTCCTCGGATCCGCTGCCGCCGATGGCGCCGGTATCCGCCTTCACCGAGCGGAACTTCAGGCCCAGCCGCGTGAAGATCGCGGTGTAGGCGCGATGCATCGCGTCGTACCCTTCCTGCAACGATTGCTCGCTCAAGTGGAAGGAGTAGGCGTCCTTCATGAGGAATTCGCGCGCGCGCATCACGCCGAAACGCGGCCGGCGCTCGTCGCGGAACTTCATCTGGACCTGGTAGAAGTTCACGGGCAGCTGCCGGTAACTCTTGAGCTCGTTGCGCGCGATGTCGGTGATCACTTCCTCGTGCGTGGGACCGAGGCAGAAGTCGCGCTCGTGGCGGTCCTTGATGCGCAGCAGCTCGGGGCCGAACTGCTCCCACCTGCCGGACTCGACCCACAATTCGGCGGGAATGACGCCCGGCATGAGCAGTTCCAGCGCGCCGGCACGATCCATCTCCTCGCGCACGACCTTTTCGACCTTGCGCATGGCGCGCAGGCCCAGCGGCATCCAGGTGTACAGTCCGGCGGCGAGCTTGCGAACGAGGCCCGCGCGCAGCATGAGCTGGTGGCTCACGACTTCGGCATCGGCGGGAGTTTCTTTGGTCGTGTTGACCGGGTATTGGGACCAGCGCATAGGGGCGCGAGAGTGTATCAGGTCGCCTGATTTCGCCTATGATCCCGACGTGAATCCAGACCCCACGAACCCCGACGCGAAGCACCAGAATCCGCCGAGTCGCGGCATCTATCTGTTGCCGAACCTGCTCACGACCGGATGCCTGTTCTCCGGCTTCTACTCCATCGTGGCGGCGATCGACCGCAACTTCGCGGTCGCGGGCGGTGCCGTCTTCATCGCGATGCTGTTCGACGGTCTCGACGGTCGCGTGGCGCGCTGGACGCGGACCGAAAGCCCGTTCGGCAAGGAATACGACAGCCTGGCGGACATGGTGGCCTTCGGCCTCGCGCCCGCGGTGCTGGTGTACCAGTGGGGCGTGATCCGCATCGGCGAGTACGGCCACGAGTGGCGCCAGTTCGGCTGGATCATCGCGTTCTTCTACGCGTTGTGCGCGGCGTTGCGGCTGGCGCGTTTCAACACGCACACCGCGAGCGGCGACAAGCGTTACTTCCAGGGACTGCCCAGTCCGTCGGCGGCCGCGACCGTTGCGGCGTTCGTGTGGTTCTTCGCCAAGTGGCGCGAGCCCGGATTGCCGGGCCTCGTGCTCGCGTTCGCGGTGACGGGATACGCCGCCGCGCTGATGGTCTCCTCGTTCAGCTATTTGAGCCTGAAGCAGATAGACGTCACGGCGCGCGTGAAGTACTCGTACATCGGCTTCGTGATCCTGCCGATGCTGTTCCTGATCAGCGTGGATCCACCGACGATGTTGTTCGCGATGTTCGTTTCGTACGCGACGTATGGCCCCGTGCAGTGGATAGGTCGCAAGTTGCGGCGCCCGCGAAGCGCCGACGCGAGCTGATCGTGCGGCCCGGTAGTTTGCGCAACGCGTACCTGGATGCCCTCGGCATCGATCGCTGGGTGCCGCGCAACGCGCCGCCGGACATCGTGCAGGCGCAGGTCGCGCAGCCCGTACCCGTCCGTGCGCCGAGTTCGCCGCCGCCCATGGCGCGCGACGAAACTCCCGCGATCCAGGCGCCCGCGCCACGCATCGAACTGGCGAACGACTGGGGACCGCTGCGCGAGCAGGTCGCCGCATGCACCGCCTGCGACCTCTGCAAGACCCGCACGCAGGCCGTGTTCGGCGTGGGAAACACGCGCGCGGAATGGATGGTGATCGGCGAAGCGCCGGGGGCGGAAGAGGACCGTCAGGGCGAACCCTTCGTCGGGCGCGCCGGCCAGCTGCTCAACGCCATGCTGCTCGCGATCGGACTCCCGCGCGAAACGGTGTTCATCGCCAACATCCTCAAGTGCCGGCCGCCGGGCAACCGCGACCCGAAACCCGAGGAGGTTTCGAAGTGCCTGCCGTATCTCTCGCGGCAGATCGCGCTGCTCGGGCCGAAGATGCTGCTCGCGGTGGGGCGCATCGCCGCGCAGAACCTGCTGGCCACGGATGCGCCGCTGGCGCGGCTGCGCGGCAAGCTGCATCGATTCGGCGACGCGGGCACGCCGCTCGTCATCACGTACCACCCGGCCTATCTACTGCGCACGCCGGGAGACAAGCGCAAGGCCTGGGAAGATCTCAAGTTCGCGCGCGCCACCTACGCATCGCTGGGGAACTGATGGCCGCCGCACGGGAAAACATGCGCGAGGTGCCGGAGGTCCACATCCGTCCGATGATGGAGCTCGACTTGCCGGACGTGGCGGCGATCGAAAAGCGCAGCTACGCGTTTCCGTGGAGCGAGAACATCTTCCGCGACTGCCTGCGTGTCGGTTATTCGTGTCGCGCGCTCGACATGGCCGGGCAGATCATCGGTTACGGCGTCATGAGTCTCGGGGCGGGCGAGGCGCACATCCTCAACGTCTGCGTGCGCGACGAGTTCCGCAATCTCGGCTTCGGCAGGCGGCTGCTCGAACACCTGCTCGAACGCGCCGCGGCGGCCGGCGTCGCCGAGGCGTTCCTCGAAGTGCGTCCCTCGAATCTCTCGGCGATCCGGCTGTACCAGAATCTGGGGTTCGAGCAGATCGGCATCCGTCGCGGGTATTACCAGGCCGTCGACGGACGCGAAGACGCGATCGTGCTGAAGCTCGAGCTCAAGTCGTCCACGACGTAGTCATCCGTCGCCAACCCTGAAATTTCTCCCGCGGCACCGACCTCGCGGGCGGCGGAGATCTAGTTAGACAGCCCCGTGCGCTTGCAGTGTCGATACTCGGCGCCGTGCCAATGGCGATGCAGCCGGGTCGGCCATTGTCAAAATCAATGATCGATGCGTTGAGCGTCTGTCACCCGGCCGACTATAAATTCCCCGCAATCAAGAACACCAAGGCGGCGAACAGCCGCTTCCAAACGGGGGAATCGATGATCCATTGCGAACATGCGCACGGCGCAGGCCCGCGCGCGCCCATCAATCCGACGAATCGCCGGACGACCGCTCTGACTCTCGCCATCGGTGCCGTACTCGGCATGGCCGCGTGGCCGGTGCCGGCGGCGGAAGGTGACGTCGAGCCAGGCAATGCCGCTTCGACCTCCGGCGAGACCACGCGGCTGCGCGAGGTCGTGGTGACGGCGCCGCGCATGCTTGCGCCACTGACCGTGGAAATGGACGCGAAGGTGCCGCGCCAGCCGCTGCCCTCGCATGACGGCGCCGACTATCTGAAATCCGTGAGCGGCTTCTCCGTGATCCGCAAGGGCGGTACCGATGGCGACCCCGTGTTCCGCGGCATGGCCGGCTCGCGTCTCGGCATCCAGACCGATGGCGAACTCGTGCTCGGCGGCTGCGGCTCGCGCATGGATCCGCCGACCGCGTACATCTTTCCCGAAACCTACGACCGTATCGTGATCGTGAAGGGGCCGCAGACCGTGCTGCGTGGCCCGGGCAATGCCGCGGGCACGGTGATGTTCGAACGCGACGAACCAAACTACCAGGAGTTCGGCTTGCGGGCGCGTGGCAGCCTGGTCACGGGGACGGCCGACCGGCGCGACCTGGTCGGCAACCTGGAAGCCGGCAACGAACACGTCTACGGCCTGCTGTCCGCTTCGCGCGCCGAATCCGGCAACTACGAGGACGGGGCGGGCCGCGAGGTCCATTCGCGATACATGCGCTGGAATTCGAACGCGCTGTTCGGCTGGACGCCGACCGAGCATACGCGGTTGACGATCTCCGCCGCGAAGAGCAATGGCGAGGCCGCGTACGCGGATCGCTCGATGGATGGCTCGAAGTTCGCGCGCGAGAACGCGGGCGTCGGGTTCGAACTGGATCGACCCGACCGTCTCGTGCGCAAGATCGAGGCGCAGGCGTTCTACAACTACGTGGATCACGTCATGGACAACTACAGCCTGCGTGAACTCATGCCCTCCATGATGGCGATGGCCAACAATCCGGACCGGCGCACCTCGGGGGCGAGGGTGGCCTTCGATCTCGCGGGCGAAACGGTGCATGCGACGCTCGGCGTGGACATGCAGGAAAACGTGCACACCGGGCGCATGACGAACAACCAGGTGACCACCCCGTACGAGAGGATGCCGCGCGCCGAGGATGCGCGCTTCCGGGACGTGGGCCTGTTCGGCGAAACGAGCTGGCAGGTCGGCGAAGGGCAGAAGATAGTCGCCGGCACCCGACTCGATGCCTGGTACGCGCGCGACTCTCGTCCGATGCGCGCGGGCAACCAGCCGAATCCGACCTATCGCGACGAGCGGAACGAAATGCTCACCAGCGGCTTCGCGCGTTACGAGCGCGATGTCTCATCGCTTTCCACGACGTTTTACGCCGGCGTCGGCCACGTCGAGCGTTTTCCCGACTACTGGGAAATCACGGCGGGCAGCGAGAGCACCACGAGCCTCAGTGCCTTCGAAAGCGAAACCGAGAAGACGACACAGGTCGATGCGGGCTTCATCTACCGTTCGGAGCGCGTCGAGTTGTCGGTTGCGGGTTTCTACAGCCGGATCGACGACTTCATCCTCATGCAGTCGGGATTCATGAAGGGCATGCGCAGCACGACGGTGACGCGCGGCGTCGACGCGAGCACTTTCGGCGCGGAGCTCGATCTGGCCTATCGAGTTGCCGAGGGATGGAACCTGACGGGCGCCGCGGCATACACGCGCGGCGAGAACCGGACGGACGGTGTGCCGCTCGCGCAGATCCCGGCGCTGGAACTGCGTGCGGGAGTCAACTACGAGGCGGAGCGCTGGTCGGCGGGATTGCTCGTGCGCTCGGTGGCGGACCAAGAGCGCTTCGCGATCAACCAGGGCAACATCGTGGGCAAGGATCTCGGCCGAAGCGATGGATTCACCACTATGGCGGTGAGCGCGTCCTGGAAGCTGACGGACGACATTCTCATCTCGGCCGGCGTCGACAACCTGTTCGATCGCGAATTCTCGGAGCACCTGAGCCGCGGTGGCGCGATGCTGAGCGGCTACGAGCAGACGATGCGCGTCAATGAGCCGGGTCGCACCGCCTGGCTGCGCATCGGGGCGGATTTCCGCTGACGACCCTCGACGCCGGCTCGCCGCGCGAGAGGTGGGCCGGCGTTTTTTCCATCGCGCGGAGGTTCGGCCCGGGGGCTGGTATCATGCGCCGCCTTTTGTCGAGCGATGGGTTATGACGGCTGATGCAAGTATCGGAGAGATAAGCAAAAGAAGGACTTTTGCCATCATCTCCCACCCCGACGCGGGCAAAACCACGCTGACCGAAAAGCTGCTGCTGTTCGGCGGCGCGATCCAGATGGCCGGCACCGTGAAGGGTCGCAAGGCCGCGCGGCACGCCACCTCTGATTGGATGGCGCTCGAGAAGCAGCGCGGAATCTCCATCACGTCATCGGTGATGCAGTTCCCGTTCCGCGATCACATCATCAACCTGCTCGATACGCCGGGTCACGAGGATTTCTCGGAGGACACCTATCGCACGCTGACGGCGGTAGATAGCGCGCTGATGGTCATCGACTGCGCCAAAGGCGTCGAAGAGCGAACCATCAAGCTCATGGAGGTGTGCCGCATGCGCGACACGCCGATCATGACCTTCATCAACAAGCTCGACCGCGAGGGTCGCGCGCCGATCGAACTACTCGACGAGATCGAGAGCGTGCTCAAGATCCGCACGGCGCCCGTGACCTGGCCGATCGGCATGGGACGCGACCTGCAGGGCATCTATCACCTGCTCGAAGACAGGATCTACGTGTACGAGGCCGCCGGGCGCGGCGAGCGCGGCTCGAACCGCGTGATCGAAGGCCTGCACAGCGCGGAGGGCCGCGAGCTGCTCGGCGACCGCGCGAAGCAGTTCGACGACGAGATCGATCTCGTGCGCGGCGGCACCGCGGAGTTCGACGTCGGCGAATACCGCGCGGGCAGGCAGACGCCGGTGTTCTTCGGCTCCGCGATCTCGAACTTCGGCGTCGAGGAATTGCTCGCGCATTTCGCGGTGCACGCGCCGGCGCCGCTGTCGCGGCTCACCGTGCAGCGCGAGGTGAACGCGCAGGAGAGCAAGCTCACCGGCTTCGTGTTCAAGATCCAGGCGAACATGGATCCGCAGCACCGCGACCGCATCGCGTTCATGAGACTGTGTTCGGGCAAGTACTCGCGCGGCATGCGCATGTACCACGTCCGCCAGGACAAGGAAGTGCGCGTGTCCGACGCGCTCACGTTCATGGCCTCGGACCGGCAGGCCGCCGACGAGGCGTACGCGGGCGACATCATCGGCCTGCACAACCACGGCACGATCAACATCGGCGACACCTTCACCGAAGGCGAGAAGCTCACGTTCACCGGCATCCCCAACTTCGCCCCGGAAATGTTCCGGCGCGCGGTGCTCAAGGATCCGCTGAAGATGAAGCAGCTCTCCAAGGGGCTCGACCAGCTGTGCGAGGAGGGCGCGACGCAGCTGTTCAAGCCCCTGCGCAACAACGACATGATCCTCGGCGCGGTGGGCCAGCTCCAGTTCGAAGTGGTCGCGTTCCGGCTGCAGGACGAATACGCGGTCTCCGCGGTGTTCGACAACGTGAACGTGCACACCGCGCGCTGGGTGTACTGCGACGACGACAGGCATCTCGAGGAATTCCGCACGAAGGCCTACGACAACCTGGCCATCGATCACTCCGGCGCGCTGGTCTATCTCGCCCCGTCGCGCGTGAATCTCGAGCTGACTATCGAACGCTGGCCGAAGATCAAATTCCAGGCGACCCGCGAACACCAGATGTGAAATGGGGACATTCCTGATTTCCTAGCAAAAGGGGACAGGCCTGATTGCCACAGAGGCCTGTCCCCGTTTGCCGGCAAACGAGGAATGTCCCCAATTCCTGCTACTCTCGCGGCGTGCTGGAGTATTTCAGGAACAAACAGGTCTTCGCCTGGGCGTTGTACGACTGGGCGAATTCGGCGTTCGCGACCACGGTGATGGCCGGGTTCTTCCCGGTGTTCTTCCAGAAGTTCTGGAGCACGGGCGTCGCCGCGACGGCCACGACCTCCCGGCTCGGTTACGCCAACGCGCTGGCCGGACTCGTCATCGCGATCCTCGCGCCCATCCTCGGCGCCATCGCCGACCGCGGCGGGCGCCGCAAGCAGTTCCTGTTCGCGTGGACGTTGTTAGGCGTCGGCGCGACGGGCGCGCTGTATTTCGTCGGACAGGGCGAGTGGCCGTGGGCGGCGGCCCTGTTCGTACTCGGCACGCTGGGATTCAACGGCGGAATCGTGTTCAGCGACGCGTTGCTGCTCGACGTTTCGAAACCCACCGAGTACGACCGCGTATCCGCGTTCGGGTACGCGCTGGGTTATCTCGGCGGCGGCCTGCTGTTCCTGCTCAACGTGCTGATGGTCCAGAACCCCGGGTGGTTCGGTCTCGCGGACGCCGGCCAGGCGGTGCGCGCGTCCTTCGTGACCGTCGCGATCTGGTGGCTGCTGTTCTCGATCCCGCTCATGCGCCGCGTCGTCGAACACCAGGCCGGCCCGCGCCTCGGCGTCGGCGCCGCGATCTCGGTGGGTTTCCGCGAGCTCGCGAGCACCATCTCGCACGTGCGCCAGTACCGCACGGTGGTGATCTTCCTGCTCGCGTACTGGTTCTACATCGACGGCGTGAACACGATCATCAAGATGGCGGTGGACTACGGCCTGTCGCTCGGGCTCGACTCGGGCAGCCTGCTGCTCGCGCTGTTGATAACGCAATTCGTCGGCTTCCCGGCGGCGTTGCTGTTCGGGTGGTTAGGCGACCGCATCGGTCCGCAGCGCGGCATCCTGATCGGACTCGTGGTTTATGCCGGCATCACGGTATATGCGTACTTCCTCGACAGCGAGGCCGAGTTCTACGCAATGGCGATTGTCGTGGGCCTCGTGCAGGGTGGCGTGCAGAGCCTGTCGCGCTCGCTGTTCGGCCGGCTGGTTCCCGAGGGCAAGAACGCCGAGTTCTTCGGCTTCTACAACATGATGGGCAAGTTCGCGACGGTGCTCGGGCCGCTGCTGATCGCGATCGTCGCGGCGGCGACCAACGATGCACGCGCGTCGATCGTGTCGCTCATCCTGCTGTTCGTGATCGGCGGCGCGCTGCTGATGCGCGTGCCGGCGCACACCGGCCGCTAACCGAACGCGCGCGATTCGCGCTCGAACTCCTCGATCTCGGCGCGCGCCGGCGACGTCCCGAAACGCAGGCGCGCATATCGGTCGGCGATCGCAAACACGCGCTCCGCGAGTTCGGGGCGCGCCGCCGCGATCCGCGCGGCGAATGCGAACGGTCCCTCGTCGCTCGTGCGCGCCGGCGCGACCCGCGCCAGCTTGCGGGTGACGCGCAGCCAGGCCCGGCCGATGCGATCGGGCCGGACGCGCGCGACGCTGCGCCGCAGGGTGAGACTCACCCACGCGATCCACGAGCACAACACGATGGCGAATAGCCAGGCGAGGTGCCGCCAGCCCGGCGAAGCGAAGCCGAGCTTCGACAGCAGCTCGAACTGCGCGCGCAGGTTGAACTGGACGACGCGGCGCTGCCACCACTGGTTGGCGCTGTCCCAGACGAGCACGATCTTGTGCAGCCACGCCGTCCGCTCGGTCGCGAAGCTGCCCGCCGGCATCGAATCGCGCATCAGGCTGAAGATGCCGAGCTGCAATCGTGCCGGCGAAACGACGACGGTCGGATCGATACGCGTCCAGCCTGCGCCATCCAGCCAGATTTCCGTCCACGCGTGCGCGTCGGCTTGCCGCACGATGAGGTAGCCGCCGGACGGATTCCATTCGCCGCCGAGATAGCCGGTGACCACGCGCGCGGGGACGCCGGCCGCGCGCATCATGGTCGCGTACGCGGAAGCGAAGTGCGCGCAGAAGCCGTTCTTGTTGTCGAACAGGGTCGAATCGACCGAGTCGAGCGAGGTCGGGCCCGGTTCCAGCGTGTACTCGAGTCCCTGCTCGGCGAACCAGGTGAGCACCGCGCGCGCAAATTCGGCGTCGCTGCCCGCGCGGGCCCGCATTTCGCGCGCCAGGGCCTGGGTGCGCGGATTGTGGTCGGAGCCGATCTCGGTTTCGTGACGCCGCGTGTTCGTCGCGAGTGGCCCGGTCGGGCGCGTGCGCAGGTATGAAACCGCGTCGTAGGTCATGACCTGCGTGATGTCGTACAGGGTGGATAGCTGCCGGTCGTGCGCGAAGAACGCACCGCGGGGCGGTTCGACGACCGTGTCGAGCGAGACGAGGAAAGGGCGATAACTCGGCTCGAGCATGATCCGGTAACGCACCGGCTGCCCTACGACCTCGACTTCTTCGCGCGGAAAGAACCGGCCGCGGGCGCGGCGCCAGGTGAAGCCGTCGAACGTATTGAGTACGGGACCGCGGAAATACAGCGC
The DNA here is from genome assembly GCA_023423065.1 of Pseudomonadota bacterium. Lineage (GTDB taxonomy): Bacteria > Pseudomonadota > Gammaproteobacteria > Steroidobacterales > Steroidobacteraceae > CADEED01. The sequence continues at coordinate 15,538 of JAFAGC010000119.1, read as the reverse complement.
CTCGCGCGGCGGAAGATTGCCCTCGAAGTACACGCGAAAGGCGGGGTCGTATTCGACCGCGAGTGTGCCGATGCTGCCCGGCGACATCTGGTCCGTGAGCCCGGTCCTGGCTTCGTCGCCGCGCGGCAGCGTCCAGAACTGGCCCGTGAAGCGGGGGAAGAACATGAACGCGAGGGCCGCGAGCGGCACCGCCATGGTCAGTGCGCGCGCGGCGAGCCGCAGCGCGGCCCGGGTCGTGAGCGCGGTCCCGGCGTGTGCGATGACGGCCATGGCGGCCACCACGCCCCACAGGTGCAGTAGATAGAGCGGCAGCCGCCACAGCGACTGGTCGGCCAGGCCGGCGGCGAGCAGCAGGAACAGCGCCACGCCGATCACGATGCCGTCGTCGCGCCGCGTGCGCGATTCGATCAGCTTGAGCGCACCCATCAGCACCAGCAGGGCGGTGCCGGCGCCGAGACCGTTGAGCGTGCGGAAGCTCAGCAATACCGCGCCGACGAATGTCACGGCGAACACCGCGAACACGAACCGTACGGCCTTGCCCGGCTTCGGACGCGGCGCACCGCGGAACGCCAGGGACAGGCGCCAGGCCGCGGCGGCGGCCGCGATGCCCACGCACCACAGCGGCGTGTCGGCCGCGACGAGCAGCAGGCCGCCGACGAATGTCAGCGTCGCGGCGATGTGCGAACGGTCGTCCGGCGCTCTCATCGGGCGTCCTCGCCGTACAGCGCGAGCGCGCGCAGGCAATTTTCGCGATGCTTGTTGCCGCTGTCGGGCTCGATCGAGCGCTGCCCGAGCACCAGTCCATAACGCTCGCCGCGCGCGTGCGCATCCATGACCCACGCCGACAATTGCTCGAGGCGCGACTCGATGTCGGAGCCGGGGACGTGGGCGAGGTCGAACGTGCGATGGTGCGCGGCCGGCGATTGATAGGTCTTCACCAGCAGGCCGCGGCCACGCGCGTAGGCGCGCCAGGCCACCTGGCGCGGCGAATCCCCGCTGCGGAATTCACGCAGTCCCGCCCATTCCTCGTCACCCTCGCGATGCACCGAGGGAGCGTTGCCGCCACTGGCGGCTTCCGCGGGCGGCTCGCGCCGGCCGCGCGGCGCGGGCCAGGCGATGATCGACGTGTCGAGGTGGACGTAGGTCCATGCCCGGCACAGCCCGAACGGAAACGCGGTGGATAGCTTGAGGCGTTCGATGCGGTGCCGGCCACGTCTGGCCAGTGGAAGCGACAGGTCCGCGCGCGCCTTGCCGCCGGCGATCACGTCGAGCGTGACCCGCTCGAGGGTGTCCGTCCCGCACTCGATGCCGATGCGCGGCGTATCCGCGGAATTCTCGAGCGTGAGCAGTAGTTGGCCGTGTTCGCCCGCGAACGCATCCACGCTCGCCACGTCGCGCAGCAGGATGCCGACGAGGTTCCGATGCGTCAGGTGCATCGCGATGAGGCCGAAGCCCGCGAGCAGGAACGCGAGCATCATCGCGATGCTGTTCGAGTAGTTGAGCCCCGCGACCAGCATCACGAAGACGAGCGCCGCGAACGCGATGCCGGGGCGCGTCGGCAGGATGTAGACGCGGCGCGTGACGACCGCGACCGGCAGGCGATCTTCGCCCTGGCGGCGCCGTACCCAGCGCGCGAAGGGCTGACGCACGCGCGCCGCGAGGGTGCCGCCGATACCGAACCGGGCGCGCACCACAGTGGTCATGGACCGGTCACACCGGGACGGGAACGCCGCGCGCCAGCTCGGCGACGAAGCTCGCGTGGTCGGCGGCCGCGGCCACGCCGTTGCGCTCCAGGCGATGCGTCGCGACCGGCAGGAACACGACCTGCACGTCCTCGGGCACCACGAAGTCGCGGCCGGCCAGCATGGCCCATGCGCGCGCGGCGCGCACCAGTCCCTGGCCCGCGCGCGGCGAGAGGCCCAGCAGGATGTCGGTACGCTGCCGCGTGCTCGCGACCAGCGCCTGCACGTAGCCGAGCAGCGCATCCGAGACGTGAACGCGAAGGACGGCGGCCTGCAGCTCGCGCACCGCGTCCGGATTGAGCGCCGGCGCCATGCCGGCGAGCAGGTCGCGCCGGTCGCCCTCGGCGAGCAGCGTGCGTTCGTGCGCGGAATCCGGGTAGCCGAGCGAAATGCGCATGAGGAAACGGTCGAGCTGCGATTCGGGCAGCCGGAAGGTGCCTAACTGCTCGAAGGGATTCTGGGTCGCGACGACGAAGAAGGGTTCGGGCAGCCGGTACGTCGTGACGTCGACGCTCACCTGGCGTTCTTCCATGGCCTCGAGCAGCGCGCTCTGCGTCTTCGGGCTCGCGCGGTTCACCTCGTCGGCCAGCAGCAGCTGCGTGAACATCGGGCCCTTGCGGAACGAGAAGTTGCCGTTCGCGGCGTCGAACACCGACACACCGATGATGTCCGCCGGCAGCAGGTCGCTGGTGAACTGCACGCGTTGCCAAGCGAGCCCGAGCACGTGCGCGAGCGCGTGTGCGAGCGTGGTCTTGCCGACGCCGGGCACGTCCTCGATGAGCAGGTGGCCACGCGCGAGCAGGCAGGCGAGGGCCAGTCTCACGGCCTGCGGTTTGCCGAGGATGACGCGGTCGAGCGCCGCCAGCGCCGCGGCGAGCGCGCCGGTGTGCGGATGGGGAGTCGTTGAGGTCACAGCGCGACTATAGCCCGGCCGCGGCATCCCGATGCGAACTGCGTCAGCTTTGGCCGAGCCGGCGCACGCGCGCGAGCTGTTGGGCGAGGCTCGCGTTGCGCGCGATGAGCTCGGCGGCGCGGGCCCGGTCGGCCGCGACCACCTCCGGCGGCGCGTTCTTCACGAAGTTTTCGTTGCCGAGTTTCGCGTTGAGCTTGTTGATGTCGCTGTCGTGTTTCGCCATGAGCTTGCTCAAACGCTCGATCTCGGCCTTCGGGTCTATCAAGCCCGCCATCGGAACGAGCAGCGTGAGATCCCCGAGAATCGCGGCCGCGGATTCCGGCTGAGTTTCACCCGGCGTGAGCTGCCGCACGCTTTCGAGGCCCGCGAGGCGCGATAGATAGGCGAAGTGCCGCTCGACGAGATCGCTTTCGCGCGCCCCGGCATTGGCGATGAGCAGCGGAATCTTGCGCGAGGGCGCGATGTCCATCTCGCCACGGATCTGGCGCACCGCGAGGATGAATTGCTTCATCCACTCGACTTCCGTTTCCGCGGCGGAATCGCTGGCGAAGTCGGTGGCCGCCGGGTAGTACATGAGCATGATCGTGTCGACCGGCTTTTCGGTCCCGCGGAAATTCGCCGCGGCGCGCAGCGGCGCGACGATCGGGTTCACGCGCTGCCAGATCTCCTCCGTGATGAACGGCATCATCGGGTGCAGCGCGCGCAGCAAGGCCTCGAGCACCGTGATCAGCGTGCGGCGCGTGCCGCGCTTCTGCGCGTCGGTCGCCGTCTCGCTCTGCAGGACGGGCTTGGTGAGCTCCAGGTACCAGTCGCAGAATTCGTACCACGTGAATTCGTAGAGCGCGGTCGCCGCGAAATCGAAGCGGTATTCGCGCAGCGATTCGTCGACCTTCGCGAGCGTGGCCGCGAAACGCGAAACGATCCAGCGGTCGGCGATGGACGGCTCGGCCTCGCCGACGAGGTCGCCCTGTCCCTCGACTGTCATGAGCACGAAGCGCGCGCCGTTCCACAGCTTGTTGCAGAAGTTGCGGTAACCGCCCACGCGACCGAGATCGAAGCGGATGTCGCGAGAGGGCCCGGCGAGCGATGCGAACGTGAAGCGCAGCGCGTCCGTGCCAAAGGCCGCGATGCCTTCGGGGAACTGTTTGCGCGTGTTCTTCTCGATGCCCGGCGCGAGATGGGGCTGCATGAGGCCGGTCGTGCGCTTGGCGACGAGGTCATCGAGCCTGATGCCGTCGACGATGTCGAGCGGGTCGATGACGTTGCCTTTCGACTTCGACATCTTGTCGCCATGCTCGTCGCGAATGAGTCCGGTGATGTAGACGTCGCGGAACGGGACGTCGCCCATGAACTTGAGGCCCATCATGATCATTCTTGCGACCCAGAAGAAGATGATGTCGAAGCCCGTGACGAGCACACTGGTGGGATAGAACTTCTTGAGCTCGGGCGTGGTGTCGGGCCAGCCGAGCGTGGAGAACGGCCACAACGCCGAAGAGAACCAGGTGTCCAGAACATCCGGGTCCCGGGTCAGCGCGACCGAGGGCGCGATCGAATGTCTGCGGCGAACCTCGGCCTCGTCCCGGCCGACGTAGACCTTGCCGGCATCGTCGTACCAGGCGGGAATGCGATGGCCCCACCAGAGCTGGCGGCTCACGCACCAGTCCTTGATGTTGCGCATCCACTCGTAATAGGTCTTCGACCAGTTCTCCGGCACGAAGCGGATGCGGCCGTCCTCGACCGCCTTCAGCGCGGGTTCGGCGAGCGGCGCGATCTTCACGTACCACTGGTCCGTGAGGTAGGGCTCGATGACCGCGTTCGTGCGGTCGCCGCGCGGCACCTTGAGCTTGTGCGGCTCTATCTTCTCGATGAGCCCCGCGGCTTCGAGCTCGGCGACGACGCGCTTGCGCGCCTCGAAGCGGTCGAGTCCGCGGAAGCGTTCCGGCGCGTTCTCGTTGAGGCGCGCGTCCGGCGTGAAGATGTTGATCTGCGCGAGGCCGTGGCGCTGGCCGACTTCGTAGTCGTTGAAGTCGTGCGCGGGCGTGATCTTCACGCAGCCCGAGCCGAAGGCCGCGTCGACGTAGCTGTCGGCGATCACGGGTATCGTGCGGCCGGTGAGGGGCAGGTCGAGTTGTTTGCCGATAAGGGACTTGTAACGCTCGTCGTCCGGATTCACGGCCACCGCCGTGTCGCCTAACAAGGTTTCGGGACGCGTGGTCGCGACCACCACGTGGCCACCGCCACCCGCGATGGGATAACGGATGTGCCAGAGCGAGCCGTTCTCTTCTTCGGAAAGGACCTCGAGATCCGATACCGCGGTGAGCAGCACCGGGTCCCAGTTCACGAGCCGCTTGCCGCGGTAGATGAGTCCTTCCTCGTGCAGCCGCACGAACACTTCCGTGACCGCGCGGGAGAGATCCGGATCCATCGTGAACTTGTCGCGCGACCAGTCGACCGACGTGCCGAGCCGGCGCATCTGGCGCGTGATCGTGCCGCCGGATTGCTCCTTCCACTTCCAGACGCGCTCGACGAATTTCTCGCGGCCGAGATCGAGACGATGCGTGCCCTCGGCGCCGAGCTGGCGCTCGACCACCATCTGCGTCGCGATGCCGGCGTGGTCGGTGCCCGGCTGCCACAGCGCGGAGAAACCGCGCATGCGATGCCAGCGCGTGAGCGTGTCCATCAACGTGTGCTGGAACGCGTGCCCCATGTGCAGCGTGCCGGTGACGTTCGGCGGCGGCAGCATGATGCAATAGGGTTCGCCGTCGCCGGCGGGGGCGAAGGAGCCCGAAGATTCCCAACGCTCGTAGATCCGGCGCTCGATGTCGCCGGGTGTGTAGGCCTTGTCCATGGAGGCCCCGGATTATACGGAAACGGAAATGGGGTCAGACCCCAATTCCTGGCAAATGGGGTCTGACCCCATTCCGGAGCCGGTCAAACGTTGTGGGTATGGGGCTCCATCGAAGCCGCCCGATAGGACTTGAAGCGCTCGCGGCCGGCGGCACGTACCTCGGGGCGGGCGTCGAGGAATTCGGCGATGCGGGTGAAACGCGAGTGGAAAGCGGGCACGGTCGCGGCGAGATTCACCAGCACCTGCCAGGAGTCGTCGGGGGCCGGACTCGCCGGCAGAGGGCCGGTAGTTAGCGCGACCGGCGCGACGCAGTCGGCGCCTTCGCGGGCCACCGTGTCGTGCGGCACGAAGCTGCCGTCGCCGAACGTCCAGAGAAGTTCGTCGAAACGCGGCAGCAACGCCGGATCGTCGAAGAACACCACGACGCGTTGCTTGCCGAGATAGGCCTTCTCGGTGACGCGACAGGCGAGGCGCAAGCGCGCGGCTTCGCCGGATTCTTCGGTTACGTAGAAATCGACCCGGGGCGACATGCGTCCGATGCGCGCACTTGCGCGGCGATCAGCGAGCCGCGCGACGCAGCAGGAACTCGAGCAGCAACGCGCTCGGGCGGCCGGTGCTGCCCTTGGCCGCGCCGCCCTGGTAGGCGGTGCCGGCGATGTCGAGATGCGCCCAGGTCAGGTCCTTGGTGAACTTGCCGAGGAATGCCGCCGCGGTGATCGAGCCGCCGTCGCGGCCCGCGACATTGGCCATGTCCGCGAAATTGCTCTTGAGCTGCTCGCCGTATTCCTCGGTGAGCGGCATGTGCCAGGCGCGGTCGTCGACCACGCCGCCGCAATCGACCAGTTCGCGCGCGAGCGCGTCGTCGTTCGAGAACACACCGGTGTGGTGCACCCCGAGCGCCACGACAATGGCGCCGGTGAGCGTCGCCATGTCGACGACCACGGAGGGCTTGAAGCGCCGCGCGTAATTGAGCGCGTCGCACAGGATGAGCCGGCCTTCCGCGTCCGTGTTGAGGATCTCGACCGTGAGGCCGGCGGCGCTCGTGACGATGTCGCCGGGCTTGATCGCGCGGCCGTCGGGCATGTTCTCGCAGGCCGCGACGAGGCCCACGACGTTGAGCGGCAGGTTGAGCTCGGCGACCGCGTTCATCGTGCCGATGACGCAGGCCGCGCCCGACATGTCGAACTTCATCTCGTCCATGGTCGGCGGATCCTTGAGCGAGATGCCGCCGGTGTCGAACGTGATGCCTTTGCCGACCAGGACGACCGGCGCTCCCTTGGCGCGCGGATGTTTGTGCTCGATGACGATGAAGCGCGGCGGCTCCTCGCTGCCCTGCGTGACCGCGAGCAGGCAGCCCATCTTCTCGCGCTTGATCTCGGGCAGTCCCAGCACTTTCACGCGCAGCGACTTGTGGGTCTTCGCGAGCCCTTCGGCGGTCTTGCCCAGGTAGCTCGGGGTGCACACGTTGCCGGGTAGATTGGCGAGGTTGCGCATGAGCGCGGCGCCGCCGGCGAGTGCGTGGCCCTGCGCGAATCCTTTCTTGATCGCCTGCACGGACTTGCCGGGCGCGGTAACCGCGACGCGCGCGAGCGCATGCGGCCGGGGCTTCTTGCCGCTCTTGAGGTCGTTCACGCGATACATCGCGTTGCCGGTCAGCTCGGCCACGGCGCGGCCGAAACGCTCGTCCGACTGCAGCTTCTGCGCGGGGCGGGGAAGCGCGAGCGCGAGCGAGGTCACGCGCGTGCGCAGCGACGCGGTGAGCGCGGTGTTGACGGCACGGCGCCAGGCCTTGCGCGTCAGGTCCGCCTTGGGACCGAGACCGACGAGCAACACCCGTTCGGCGCGCAAACCTTCGAGGTCGGCGATCAGCCAGGACTCGCCTGCCTTGCCACTGAAGTCGCCGCGTTTGAGGAGCCTCGAGATCTTTTCCCGGCAGCGCAGGTCGAGCGCCCGGGCCTCAGGGGAGAGTTCCCCGTCGTCGTGAACGGCGACGGCAAGACAATCGACCGGCAGCTCCGCGAGCGCCTTCGTCCAGATTTCAAACTGCATGGTTCGGTTCTTCCCCGGAGGGCGGCCGTGCTTTAAGGTCGCGAAGTGTAACTCAAGTCTGTTTGGGTGGGCGTTTGCTGCGGATACTCGACCGCTACATCCTGCGTGAAGTCGCCGTCACCTGGCTCGCGGTCACGGGCGTCCTGCTCGCGATATTGCTCACGAACCAGATCGCGAGGGTGTTAGAGCGCGCGGCGGAAAGCCAGTACCCGCGGGGAGTGGTACTCGAGCTGATCATGCTCGGGGCGGTCCAGAACCTCGCGTTGATCGTGCCCGTAGGGCTGTTGCTGGGAATCGTGCTCGGGCTCGGCCGCCTCTACCACGACAGCGAGATGACCGCCGCCCAGGCTTGCGGGGCAGGGATCCGGCCGGTCCTCGGACCCATAATGGGCTTCACGGCCGTGCTCGCGGCGCTCATCGCGCTGCTCTCCATGCACATCGCGCCGGCGGCGGCCGCCCGCATGCTCGAGCTGCGCAGCGAAGCCTTGCGCGCCGGCCAGTTCGCGCCCATCAGCGCGGGACGGTTCCGCATGTTCGGCGGCGGCAGCACGGTGGTGTACGCGCAGGGCGCCGAAAGCGACGGCACGTTGACGCGCGTCTTCGTCGAGCGGGACCGGGGCGGCCAGATCGAGGTCGCGCTCGCGCAGCGGGCCACACACTCTTACTACGAGGACGGCAACCTCCAGGTGATCACGCTCTATGACGGCGAGCGCTTCGAGGGGAAGCCCGGAGAGAAGCGGTTCCGCATCGTGCGCTTCGCGGAGAACAGCATCCCGGTGCGGCTGCCGGCGCTGTCCGGCGGCGCGGTGGCCCTCGAAGGACTGCCCACCGCCGTGCTCGCGCAATCCACCGATCCCAAGCTGCGCGCCGAGCTGCATTTCCGCATGGCGTTCCCGCTGATGGCGGCCGTGCTCGCGGTGATCGCGGTGCCGCTCGCACGCTTGCGTCCGCGGCAGGGACGTTATGCGCGCGTGGGCTACGCGGTGCTGATCTTCTTCGTGTACATCCAGCTCACGATCGCGGGCAAGATGTGGATCGCGCGCGGCGTCGTGCCCGAGTGGTTAGGCCTGTGGTGGGTGCACGCGATCGTCGGCGTGCTCGCGGCCGCGATCCTGTTCATCCCCGGCTTTCTCTCGGGCGCGCGCTACCGGCGCAACATGGCGCGCAACCGTCTGCCCGCCGGCGGGCAGGGTGCGCCGGCATGAATTTGCTCGACCGCTACGTGATCCGCGCGATGCTGGGGGGCGTGCTGGTCGTCATGGCCGTGCTGCTCATGCTGCTCGCGCTGTTCCTGTTCGCGAACCAGCAGGACGACATCGGCATCGGCTCGTACACCGCGCTCGATGCCTTCTGGTTCGTGCTGCTCAACATTCCGCAGCAGATCTACGAGCTGCTGCCGATCGGCGTGCTGATCGGCACGTTGCTCGGACTCGGGCAGCTCGCGCGCGGCAGCGAGCTCACGGTGATGCGAGCGGCGGGAGTGTCCGTGTGGCGGATCGCGGGCTCGGTCGCCATGGCCGGCCTGTTGCTGGTCGGGCTGGCGGTGTTGTGCGGCGAGTTCCTGGCGCCGCCGCTGCAATCGATGGCGAAGCAGCAGAAGGCGCTCAGCAAGTTCTCGAACATCAGTTTCGCGAGCCGCGGCGGCGCGTGGGTGCGCGACGGCAACCTGCTGATCAACGTCATGCAGCAGTCGGGGCGAGGCGAGTTCGGTGGCATGCGCGTGTTCGAGCTGTCGCCGGATCACCGGCTCGTGTCCATGTCGACCGCGGCCACCGCCACGGTCGAGCCGGACGGTAGCTGGCGACTTTCGCAATACGCGACGACGCGCTTCGACGGTGAGCAGATCAGGTCGGCCCACGAGGCGAGCCGCGAGTTCTCGTCGGCGGTCGGCGGAGATTTCCTCGCGCTGACGGTGGTCCAGCCGCGCGAACTCGAGACACGTGTGTTGTTCGGGCTGATCCGGCATCTGCGCGAAAACGGCCTCGATTCCGCCTCGCAGGAGTTCGCGTTCTGGTCGCGCATCGCGCGCACGACTGCGATCCTGTTCGCGGGCCTGTTGGCCATCCCGTTCGTGTTCGGCAGCCTGCGATCGGCGGGATCGGGCGCACGCATGCTGGTCGGCGTGCTGATCGGCGTGTCGTTCTTTTTCGTGCAGCGCACGCTCGAGAGCGGCGCGATCGTGTTCCAGGCGAGCCCGGTGCTGCTCGCCTGGATGCCGACGGCATTGCTGGCCGCGGTGGCGCTGTTCCTCGTCGCGCGCACGCGGTGAGGCGTCGCGCCCGCTCCGGCTACTTGCTCTCGAGCAGCTCTTCCTGCGGCTTGAACAGCGACTCGTACTTGTAGAGCGGGATCTCGAACTCGACACCCGCGGTTCGGGCCGCGAGGCGTTCGACGGTTTGTGCGCGGGGCTTGGGCGCCTCGGTCGGAGCCGCGGGCGCAGCCGGGGCGGTCGGCGCCTTGGCGGGCTCGGCCGAGGTGTCCGTCGAGGCCGTCGTTGCCGCCGCTGCCGCCGCTGCCGGCTGCGGGAATCGCGCTGCCAGCGCGGGGTCCCGCTGCGCCGAGACGGTCACGAAAGCCTTGTCCCCGTCGCGCCGTCCCGCGAATTCGATGACCTGGCCATCGAAGGTGCGGAACGTGGCCCGATCCGTCGCGGCGGGCGCGGGCGAAGGCGCGGCGCGCACGTCGTCGAAGTTCAGCGACACCAGCGCTCCGGCCTGTCCTTCGAGGGACATCGCGGTGACCGGAGTGCGGCCGCGCGGGACCGGGTTCATGACGAGGTCCGCGTCGGGATCGTCACGCTTCAGTAGATAGGCTGGCCCCTTGGCGGGCTTGATCGAGATGTCGTGGACCTGCGCGGCGGGGATGTCCGCGAGCAGGCGGTCCATCCAGCGCTTCTGGTCCGGGTCGACGGTGAGCGTGGGCTGCGCCAGCGCGCTCGCGGCCTCCGCGGGCTTGCGCACGTACACCGCGTTGCCCTCGGCATTCTTGCCGACGATGAGCGGCCAGGATTTCTTTCCGGCGACGACCTCGACCCGCGTGCTGGTCGCGGTGGGCGTGTCCGCGGGTTCGACCCCGAGCTTCGGGTAGTTCGCTGGGTCGCTGGTCTTGTGCTCGACGATTTCGAGGTTCGCGAGCGCGAAGGCGAGATCGCGCACGCGCCTTGCGTCCGCCGGGTAGTTGCGCTCGGCGACGGTCCATCCGTCGGACCGGCGTTTCAGGGTGGTGTGACTGCCGTCGCCGCGCGAGATGCGGATCTCGTCGACCTCCGCGAGCGCGCCGGCCAGGTCCGGAAACACCCGCTCGCCCGACTGCACCGTCTGCTGGCGCGTGCGGCTCGCGTTGAGCCAGATTCCCGCGGCCAGCAGCACCACCGCCGAGACGGCGAGTAGGGTCAGCTTCCGCCGATTCATGACGTCGCTCCCTTGCGCAGCATCGCGATCGCGCTGCGCCGGCGCTTGCGCCACAGCGCCATCGCGACGGCGATGAGCGCGAACACGCCGGGCACCACGATGATGTTGACGAACTTGACGCGGGCGCCGAGCCGCTCGATGTCGCGGTCGAGCCCGGAGGTGACCGCGCGCAGTTCCTTGCGGATGCGCAGCTTCTGTTCCTGGAAACGCTCGATCTCGCGCGCCTGATCGGGTGAAAGCAATTCGTCGCCGGGTTGCGCGCTCTGCAGCTTGGTCAGGTTCTCTTCGGTCTGACGGAGCTGTTCCTCGAGCTCGAGCTCGGTCGAACGGAACTGCGCGGCGGCCGTGCGCCGCAGTTCCTCGAACTTCTCGAACGGGCGCGAATAGGACGCGCGGCCGCGGATGCTGATCAGATCCGAGCTGCCGGCGAGATTGTCGAGCGCGTTCCAGACCAGCTTGCCGTTGTCCGCGAAGGACCGCGAAATCATCTGGCCGAGGAAGTTGCCCGTCTGCACCCACATGAAGTCGGACAGCAGATCGGAGTCCGCGATCACCACGACGTTGATCGGCTGGGAGGAGGCCTCGAGGGCGTCCGCGGCCGCAGACACGCCTTCGGGCGGGCCCCCCGGATACGCGCTCGCCGCGTTGCCCGAGATGCGCGCGGCCACGACCTGCTCGCCGCTCGGCTTGAATCCGTCGCGCAGCGTTGCCGGGTCGGTGAGCATCGCGAAGCGCTGGCCCGGCAGCACGCCCGCCTGCGCGCTGGTGCGGATCAGCGGCTCGAACTGCAGCTTGCTGCCTTCCTTCGCCTTCAAACTACCCGCGGTCGCGAGGTTGACGCTGGTGAGCGTGCCCGTGATCACGTCGCGCGCCATGGCCGTGTCGTCGAGGCCGAGGATCGCGATGTGCTGCGCGGGCGGATCGCCTTCGCGCATCGTCACGCGCAGTCCGCGCTCGAGATCGACGACCACCTGGTTGCGGTCGAAGTCCACGCCCCAGGCCGAGAGCAGCGGCTCCAGGCTGGACGATTTGTCGGCCGACATCGCCGCCATCGGATCGGAGGGATCGGCTCCCGCCGCATCCGCCTGCGAATTCGGATCGACGAACGCGAGCACGTGGCCGCCGCGCATCACGTACTGGTCGATCGCGTACAGGGCCGCGGGCGGCAGGTCCTTCGGGTGGACGAGGACCAGCACGTCGACGTCGGAGTCGATCTTGCCGACCGAAACGTCGAGGTCGCGCACCGTGTAGAGCTGCTCGATCTGCTGATACACGACCCACGGCGGACGCGGGCGACCGGTGCGCATGTCGAAGTCGCCCTGCATCGGCAGCGACGACAACCAGCCGACGACGGGGCGTTTGCTGGTGGATAGACCGTGGATCAGCTTGGCGACGTCGTATTCGAGCTGCTGCTCGAGCTGCGAGTCCAGGAACGGGATCGACTGCTTGCCGTCGGTGGAATTGGTCGCGGCGAGGCCGAGGTAGATGTTTTCGCCGCCGATGCGCACCGGCGAGATGCCGAGCTCCGTCGCGCGGTCTTCCTCCTCGGTGAACGGCTGCGGATCGATGACCTTGAGCGCGAGCTTGCCGTTCGAGCGCGCCACCAGGTCCTCGAGCAGCTCGCGCACGCGGATGCCGTAGTTGCGGATCTGCGGATTCGGCGTCGCCGTGCGCTCGGAGAAGAACAGGTACAGGTTCACCGGCTCCTCGAGATTGGCGACGATGTTCTTCGTGCCCTCCGAGAGCGTGTAGATCCTGTTCTCGGTGAGATCGATCTGCGCGCCGCGCAGCAACGTGTTCGCGAGCAGCATGATGCCGATGAACAGCACGCCCACGATGGCGAGTACGCCGGCGCCGATGGTGGATTTCTTCATGACTATCGTGACTTGCGTGATTCGAGCGCGACCGCGCTCGCGGCCAGGAAGAACGCGATGATGAGCGTGAAGTACAGGACGTCACGCAGGTCGAGCACGCCCTTCGTGATGTTCTCGAAGTGCGTGTAGAAAGAGAGCGCCGCGATGCCCTCGGTGATCCAGGGCCAGGCCCAGCTGCGCGCGACGTCGAGCACCATCGGGAACCCGGCCATCACCAGCAGAAAACACACGAGGAACGCCAGGATGAACGCGATCACCTGGCTGCGCGTCAACGCGGACATGAACGAGCCCACGGATAGATAGGCGCCGGCCATCAGGAGGCTCCCGATATACGCGGCGACGATGACGCCGTTGTCCGGCGAGCCCAGCCAGTTGATCGTGATCCACAGGGGCGTGGTGAGCACGAGCGCCAGCGCGATGAACAGCCAGCCGGCGAGGAACTTGCCGAGCACGGCCTGCCACATCGTGATGGGCTGGGTGAGCAGCAGTTCTATGCTGCCGCTGGCGCGTTCCTCGGGCCAGAAGCGCATCGAAACCGCGGGAATGAGAATGAGGAACAGCCATGGCAGCAGCAGGAAGAATGGCCGCAGGTCGGCCTGTTCGATCTCGAGGATCCGGCCGACGTAGAACGTGAGCAGGCCCTGGAAGAAGAGGAAGATGGTGACGAACACGTACGCGAGCGGCGTCGCGAAGTAACTCGCGAGCTCGCGGCGCATGATGGTACGCACGGGGTTCAAGGGTTTCTCCTGTCCATTCCAGGTAGTCAGGCGGCGACGGCGCGGAACACGTCTTCGAGGCGGCCGGACGGCGCCTGCGACTTGAGCGCGGCGGGCGTGCCGTCCGCGACCAGCTTGCCGTGCGCGATGATCACCGCGCGCGTGCACACCGCGTCGACCTCTTCGAGGATGTGCGTCGAGATGACGATGGTCTTCTCGCGCGCGATTTCGCCGATGAGCGCGCGCACTTCGTGCTTCTGCAGCGGATCGAGGCCGTCCGTCGGTTCGTCGAGGATCAGCACCGGCGGATCGTGCACGATGGCCTGCGCGAGTCCCACGCGCCGCTTGAAGCCCTTCGACAACGTCTCGATCGACTGCTCGAGCACGGGTTCGAGCTGCAGGCGGCCGATCACGTAATCGAGGCGCGACTTGCGGCGTTCGCCTTCGAGACTGCGCAGATCCGCCATGAAGGAGAGGAATCCGCGGACCGTCATTTCGGCATAACTCGGCGCGCCCTCGGGTAGATAGCCAAGGGCCGCCTTGGCGGCGAGCGGTTCCGCGAGCACGTCGTGCCCGCAGATGCCGGCGGTGCCCGCGGTGGGCGTGATGAAACCGGCGATCATGCGCATCGTCGTCGACTTGCCTGCGCCATTCGGGCCCAGGAACCCGAGCACTTCGCCCGGTTCCACGGAGAAGGTCAGGTCGTCGACGGCGACGAGACCGTCGTAATGCTTGGTCAGGTTCTGGGTCGTTATCATGGCTTTATGCTGGTGCCATATGAGCGATGGGCACTCGGCAAAGTTCCGCGGCGCCCGGGGCCGGAGATTCTGCAAAAGGAGGGCGTCGCCGCGCAAGGCGGCGCGGACGAACGGACTATTTTCCGCGCCGGGAAACGATCGCGTCGATCTGGTCGCGGTACGTGCGCAGGATGCGGCGGATCTCCGAGGGCGCGGGGCGCTCGGCGAGCCGCGCGATCATCTCGGCGAGCTCGTGCCACTGCCTTCCCCAGCCTAACAAGCGCACCGCGTCCGCGATGACGACGTGTTCCGTTTGCGTGACGGTGGTCGGCGGCTTTTCGACCGGCTTGCGGGGTTTCGCCGCCGCCGCGCGCGGGGGCTCGCGCCGCAGCCTGGCCTGGGCGAGCTTCGCCCCGGAGAGCGCGGGCATCTGGCGGGTGGTTTCCGCCGTGCGACGGACCTCGGCGGGGCGCGGATGCGCCTCGCCGATGCGGCGGTTCTCCGTCGTCCGGCCGGTGGATTCGCGTTCGCGCGTCGGCGCGGCGGCGGGCTTCGCCGCGAGCACATCGCGGCGTTCGCCCTCGGGCGTCGCGAGCGGGATGAATCGCTCGACCGACGTCAGTCCGACGAGCGTCGCGAGGAAACCCATGATCTCGATGCCTTCGATGCAGGCGCGGTCGCCTTCGAGCTGCCGCTGCGCGACGATGCGTTTCAGCGCGAGGATGCGCTTGCGCGCGAGCTGGATGATCCAGCGTTGCGGGCGTTCGTGTTTCGGCCAGGGCTGAACGTGCCAGTAACGCTCGTCGTCGAGCGCCGCGTAGCGGGCGTGCAAATCGAGGCTGGCCTGCCAGCGGTCGAGCAGGGCTTCGAGCTGCGGGGGATTTCCCGAGGCGAGGTCGTTGGCCATGCGCGCGAGGTTAGCGCCGATACGCCCGGGGGCGCGCGATGTGGCGCACACCTTGAGCCCGCCGGGCCCGCGATTGTGCGCGACAGCACGTCAGGCCGTGGCGTCGCGGCGGGCGGCGCGGCCGCGATCCGCCTCACCACCCCGTCTGGCCAGGGCCGCCTCGATCGCGAGCCGGTACTGCAACGCCAGGTTCGACCAGCGGAAACGCTCGACGCGTGCCCGCGCCACGTCGGAGGCGTGGCCGAAGATCATCTTCTCGAGCGCGTGTCCGATACCCGCGACGTCGGTGGGTTCCACCGTGACTCCCGCTCCGCTCTCGGCCAGTAGTTCGAAGAGCGCCGC
>JAFAGC010000049.1 GCA_023423065.1 Pseudomonadota bacterium | reverse complement strand
ATCGAAATCGCGGCCGGCGGAGCGGAGCGGGCGCACTCCGTGCGGTCCGCGCTGCACCTGCTTGCGACGCGCGCGCGCGCCGACGACTGGGTGATGGTGCACGACGCGGCACGGCCCTGCTTCACGGGCGGAGATCTCGCGCGGCTGAAGGAAGAACTGGCGGGCGACGAGGTCGGTGGTCTGCTCGCGGTGCCGCTCGCGGATACGTTGAAACGCGGCGCGGCGGATGTGGATAGGCCCTTCGTCGAGGCAACCCTCGATCGCGCCGGGTTGTGGCGTGCCGCGACGCCGCAGGTGTTCCGGCTCGGCCTGCTGCGCGACGCGCTCGATGCGGCGCTGGCCGCGGGCAAGTTGCCGACCGACGAAGCGCAGGCGATGGAGTGGGCGGGTCACGCGCCGCGACTCATCGCGGGGCGTACGGACAACATCAAGGTCACCACGGCCGACGATCTCGCGCTCGCGCGTGCGATCATCGCGTCGCGAACGGGAGAGCAGGTCTGATGCGTATCGGTTCGGGTTTCGACGTGCATGCCTTCGGGCCGGGCAATTCCATCGTGCTCGGCGGCGTGCGCATTCCGCACACGCGCGGCATCGTGGCGCACAGCGACGGCGACGTCGTGTTGCACGCACTCTGCGACGCGATGCTCGGCGCCGCGGGGCTCGGCGACATCGGCATGCATTTCCCGGACACGGATCCGGTGTGGAAGGGCGCCGAGAGCCGCCGCTTCGTCGCGGCCGTGCTCGACATGCTGAGCGTGCGCAAGCTCAAGGTCGGCAACGTCGACATCACGCTGCTCGCGCAGGCGCCGAAGGTTTCGCCCTACCGGCTCGAGATCCGCCGCTCGCTCGCGCAGATGCTGGGTGTCACGGAAAACCAGGTGAACATCAAGGCGACCACCACCGAGCAACTCGGCTTTCTCGGTCGCAGCGAGGGGCTGGCCGCGCAAGCCGTCGTGTTGCTGGAGACGGCGCCGGACAAGGCCTGATGATCCCGGAGCACTGGAGGCGCGCGGCGCTCGAACCGCCGACCGCCTGGGGCGGGCCGCTCGGCGGCGCGACGTTGCGCGCCACGCCCGAAGATTTCCAGGTCGAGGAGATCCTGGGCTTCACCGCGAGCGGCGAGGGTCCCCACGCGATGCTCACCGTGCGCAAGCGCGGCGCCAACACCGAATGGGTGGCGCGCGAGCTCGCGCGCGTGGCGGGCTGCAAACCTTTCGAGGTCGGGTTCGCGGGACTGAAGGATCGCAACGCCGTCACCACGCAGCACTTCACGGTGCCACGCGGGAAACGCGCCGCCGAAGAGTTCGTCGGGCTCGCGGGCGAGGGATACGAGGTGATCGCGGCGGCGGCGCATCAACGAAAATTGCCGCGAGGAGTGCTCGAAGGAAACCGTTTCGTCATCGTCGCGCAGGGGCTGAGCTGCGATCCTGCGGACCTGGACGAACGGATAGGGCGGATCGCCGCGGGCGGCGTTCCAAACTACTTCGGCAGCCAGCGCTTCGGCCGGGACGCCGGCAACCTTGCCGGCGTGCTCGCGGCCGCGGCGAGCCTGGCCGAAAATTCGGGACGCGGGCACCCCCGCCGCGGAGGTCGCGACGACCGCGGATTCATGCTCTCGGCCGCGCGCAGCCTCGTTTTCAACGCCATTCTCGCCGAGCGGATCGCGCGCGGTAGTTGGAATCGGCTGCTCCCGGGCGACGTCGCGAACCTGGACGGCCGCGGCAGCGTGTTCGCGGTTCCGGACGTCGACGAAACACTCGAGGCGCGTTGCGCCGCGCTCGAAATTCATCCCACCGCGCCGCTCGCCGGAAAGGGCGAGGCGATGGCGGTCGGCGACGTGCTGAAACTCGAGCAGGACGTGGGCGCGGAATTCCCCGAAGCGCTCGCCGTGATCGCGGCGGAGGGCATGAACGCCGAGCGTCGCGCATTGCGCATGCGCGTCCGCGATCTGTCCTACGACTACTCGGGTGACGCACTGCGGCTGAGCTTCGCGCTCGGCGCCGGGAGCTTTGCGACGACGGTGCTTCGCGAGATCATCGCGACCGGCGACGAAGGGTGAACATCATGATCCAGGAAATCTCGCACGAAGACGGCCGCATCCACGAGCTGCGCCTCTCGCGACCGCCGGTCAATGCGCTCAACCTCGAACTGCTGCGCGAGCTCGGCCTCGGCATCGAACTCGCGGCGCGCGAGACTTCCGCGATCGTGCTGAGCGGGCAGCCCGGCCTCTTCTCGGCCGGCCTCGACGTGCCGAAGTTGATCCAGCTCGACCGGGACGGTCTCATCGCCGTGTTCGTCGAGCTGTATCGCGCGCAGCGCACGATCGCGCATTGCCCGGTGCCCGTCGTGTTCGCGTTGACCGGGCATTGCCCGGCCGGCGGCACGGTGCTCGCGATTCACGGCGACTATCGCGTGATGGCGCGCGGCGATTTCCGCATCGGGCTCAATGAAACGCAGGTGGGACTCTTCCCGGGCGACCTGATTCACGGCGCCTTCAAGCGGCTGACCGGCGGCCACGCCGCGCAGCTGCTCACGCGCGGCGCGCTCATCGATCCCGTCAACGCGTTGCGGGTCGGGCTGGTCGACGAGCTCACCGAACCCGCCGACGTCGTCGCGCGCGCCCTTGCCGTGGCGCGCGAATACATCGACCTGCCGCGCGAGCCGATGCTGCGCACGCGCGCGATGGCGCGCGCCGATCTGCTCTCGTTGTTCGGCAGTCCCGAACACGCATCGATCCGCGAAAACGAATTCGCCTCGTTGGGAGCCGAGCTGTGGCTCGTGCCGGATACGCAGCAGATGCTCAGGAAGGCGTTCGCGAAGAAGTCGACTGGTTAGACAGCAACACGTTGATCGCGCCCGTGCCGCCGTCGACGCGGCGCGCGGAGGTGAACGCCAGCACCGGGCCGGTCTTGCGCAGGATCATGTTGACCGCGGTCTTGAGCACGGGGCCGCGCGGTCCCGAGCCCATGCCCTTGCCGTGGATGATGCGCACGCAGCGCAAGTTGCGCGCCAGCGACTCCGCGAGGAACTCGCGTAACGCGAGCTTCGCTTCCGCGACGCGCAATCCGTGCAGGTCGCAGACCTCCTCGACGCGATACTCGCCGCGCTTGAGCTTGCGCATGACGCCGTCCTGCACGCCCGCGCGCCGGAAGCTGATCTCGTCGCCGACGTCCCCGGCGTCTTCCTGGACACCCTGAAGACTTTCGACGAGCACCATCGCGCGGTCGGCGGCGGTGAACCGCGCGCGCGCCGGCGGCTTGCGCTTCTCGGGCAACACGCGCGCACGATTTTCGAGCGGGCGCACGTCGCGCATCGCCTCGCGAAACAATTCCTTGTCCGGATCGGAGCGTTTGCCGCTCAAGCTACCTCCGCGTGTGTGCAACGAGTATATTGCGCGCCGGTGCGAATCCTCATATCCAACGACGATGGTTATCGCGCGCGCGGCATCAACGCCCTGCGCGAGGCGCTCGAGAGTGTCGGCGACGTGACGGTGGTGGCGCCCGACCGCAACCGCAGCGGCGCGAGCAATTCACTCACGCTCGAGCGGCCGCTGCGCGTGGAGCAGGCGGACGCCGACGTGTATTTCGTCCAGGGCACGCCGACCGATTGCGTGCACCTCGCGATCTCGGGACTGTTTCCCTTCGAACCGGACATGGTCGTCTCGGGCGTCAACGACGGCTCGAATCTCGGCGACGACGTGCTGTATTCGGGAACGGTGGCCGCCGCGACCGAGGGCCGCTTCCTCGGCAAGACCGCGGTCGCGGTCTCGCTCAACACCGACGGCCTGCGCGGCGACGCGACGCGTTATTTCGAAACCGGCGCGCACTTCGCCCGCGTGATCGTCGAACGGCTGATGGCGACGCCGCTCGGCCGCCCGGCGATCCTCAATGTGAATGTTCCCAACCTGCCGATCGGCCAGGTGAAAGGCATCAAGGTCACGCGGCTGGGCAACCGGCATCGGTCCGAGGCGCTCATCAGGGCGGAGGATCCGCGCGGCCGTCCCGTGTACTGGATAGGTCCCGCGGGAGCGGGGCAGGACGCGGGTCCCGGCACGGATTTTCACGCGGTTTCGGAAGGCTACGTGTCCGTCACGCCGCTCACGGTCGACCTCACTAACCACTCGACGCTCTCCAGCCTGCGCGAGTGGGTCGGAACCGGGTCGTGAACGAGCATCGTCTCGCGGGGATCGGCATGACGTCCGCGCGCACGCGCGACCGGCTCGTGCAGCGCCTGCAGGACCAGGGCATCACGAACCTCGCGGTGCTCGACCGCATCCGCAACGTGCCGCGCCACATCTTC
>JAFAGC010000044.1 GCA_023423065.1 Pseudomonadota bacterium | reverse complement strand
GGGGGGCTATGTCGGGGGGTTCCAGGGCGTGGCCGTAACGTTTCGCGTGCGCGCCGATCAGTTGGGCGCTCTCGGCCGGCGTGCTGGTCGGCAGCAGCGGCACTTTCACGTCGACACGGCCGGGACGCTTCAGATCGACCTCGATGAGATCGGGGCGCGAAGAGGCCAGTATCCACAACACGCGGCCGCGATTGCCGCTGTCCGACATCTCCTGCGCGATCATTGAATAGATGCGGCCCGACAGGCCCGAGTCGTTGGCGCCGGAGTCGCGCTTGCCGAGCGTCTGGTCGGCCTCGTCGATGAACACCATGCAGCGGCCGAGCGCGCGGATGAGCCGGAAGATCTTCTCGAGATTGCCCTCGGAGGATCCCACCCAGCGGTCGCGGAAATTCTTGAGCTTGACCACGGGCACGCCGGCTTCGCCCGCGAGACATTCGACCAGGAAGGTCTTGCCGGTGCCGACCGGGCCGCACAGTAGATAGCCCATCGGCAGGGCCTTGAGATCGCCCGCGCGCCACAGCGCGATGTCCTGGCGCAGCCAGGTCTTGAGCGCTTCCTGCCCGTGGTAGTCCTCGAGCGAGCGCTTCGGGTCGATGAATTCGATGAGGCCGGCGGAGTCGCGCTCGACCAGTTCCTTCTTGATGCGCGACAGGTCGGTATCGCCGATCGTTTTGCCTTCGTGGTGGCGGGTCTTCACCAGGCTTTCGAGGCTCGACACCGTGACGCCCGCGAGCGCACCGGCGAGTTCGGCGAGTTTCGCGCCGGGCGCGAACGCCTTCGGCGAGCCGCGCGCGAGGATGTCGAGCGTGCGTTCGAGCGAGGCCGCGTCGGGCAGCGGCACGCGGATGCGCGTGGCGTGCGCGGCCGTCGCGATCTGCGGCTCGACGTCGTTGAGGTTGTCCGCGATGAGGATGCTCGCGAAGGGCAGGTCGCGGAAGGGCGATTCGCTCGCCCAGGCGCGCAACATGCTCGTGAGGCTGCCATGCTCGAAACCCGAGCCGTCCGCGGGCACGATGTGATCGCCGCCGCGCAGGATCACGGCCACGTTCGGGATGCGTTCCTTGCTGCCGAGTACGCGCAGATTGCCGAGGTAGCGCAGGTAGCTGCCTATCCACTGGATCGCCTGCAACGGCTCGCGCATGCGGTTGCGCAGCTCGGCGCCCTGCCATTTCTCGACGACGTTGCCGCCGCGCTCGAACAGCAGGCCGCCGCCGAGGTCGTACGACAACACGACGTCGAAGCCCGCGAGCAGCGTGTTCTCGAGGTAGTCGGCGAGATTGACGAGACCCCCGCCCACCGGGAGGCGGTCGTGCACGTTGCCGAACAGGATGAACTGGTTCGACGCGCCGCTCTCGTAGGCGAGCGCGAGTTCGGCGGCCCAGGCGGGAGCGTTCGCGGGAGCGGGCACCGTCAGGCTTCCGGCGGCGCGGGCTGGCTAACTACCAACGTCCGGGTCAGCCCTGGCCCTGGTTTTCGGAAGAAGGGGGCTTCTCGGTGGCGCCCATCGAACGCTCCGCCGACTCCGGCGCCGCGGCGCCCTTGATCGAGATGCCCTCGCGCGCGGCGAAGTCCGCGAGCGCCTGCTCGGCGAGCGCGTTCATCTCGGCTTCCTTGAGCTCGACCTGGCTCATGTCGACCGCGTCGCGCGCGACCCGGGCGCGTCCGGCGGCCTTGTTGCGCTCCTCTTCGACCATCTCGTGCAGGCGGTTCAAGGTGTCCCCGGAGCCGCCGATGTTCGTGATCATGCCGGCGCTCATCTCGTGGATCTCGGCCATGGCCTGCTTCATGCGCATGTCGTTGATCGCGCCCTTCAGGCTTTCGATCTTCGCGCGCGCGGTCTGGACGGCGACGTCGCGGGCCTTCACGAGGTTCTTGTAAGTCGTCTCGGCGGCCTCGAGCTGGGTGCGGTTCTCGGCGAGCTGCTGTTCGACGGACTGCAGCCGCAACGCATATTGGCCGGCGGCGGAATTGTTGCCGGCGCGCACGTGCGCCGTGGTCTTGGCGCGCAGGTCGCGCTGCTCGGCTTCGAGCTTGCGGACCTGGCTCATGAGCCGCTCGGAAAGACCGGCGTGGGAGGCGAGGCCCTGATTGAAGTTTCCTATCTGCTTGCGAAGGTTTTCCTGCTCGAGCTCGAGCAGCGCCTCGGGATTGCGGCGTTCGATGCCGGAAACGAACAGTGACAGGAACCCTTTGAACAGGTTGGCGATGCGACCGAACATCTTTGCCCTCCGAGACCGCCACGCAGGGGCGCGGCGTGCCGCAAGAATAATGGGGACATTCCCTATTTCCTAGCAAAAGGGGACAGGCCTGCCGCCCGAAGCCTGAATCGTCGATTCCCCCTCAGGTCTGTCCCCGTTTCCTGGAAATCAGGAATGTCCCCATTTCCGCGCGACCAGCAGCAGTTCGGTGGGGAGAGGGGCGGAGCGCACGAGTCCGAGACGGCGGGTCATGCCGAAATCCCACAGCGACCACCACGGCGTGGAGGTATGGATATGCCGCTCTTGGACCTCGAACCCCGCTTCGCGCACTAACTTCACGTAACCTTCCGCGGGGCGCTGCACGCCCTCCGGGTGCCGGAAGAACCAGCGCACCGTCCAAGTATTGATGAACGACTCGCAGGATTCGGACAGGAACAGATAGCCGCCCGGTGCGAGCACGCGGTGCAGCTCGCGCAGCGCGCCCTGCTGATTCGCGACGTGATGAATGAGCTGGTGGCACAGGATTGCGTCCACCGATGCATCGGGCAGATCGAGCCTCGTGACCGAACCGACGCGTACCTCGACCGGAACCTTGCAGCCCTGGGCCGTCTTCCGCGCCACTGCCGCCATGCGTGGGTCCACGTCGACGCCGACGATGGCGCGCGGCGAAAAATGTTTCTCCACGAGCTGGAAGGCGAGTCCTTGCCCGCAGCCGATGTCCATGAGACGGTTGAACGATCCAGGCAGGTCCGGACCCGCGAGCGCTCGCAGGTCGGAAACCGCCTGTGAAAGCACATAACGAAACCAGGTCTCCGTGGAGAGAAACCATTTACCGAAGCGCGTTTCGGAGACCCAGTCGGGTGCCGTCGATTCCATGAGCAGATCATATTCCATGCGGGCCTTCGCCTTGCGTGCCGTGGAAGCGATGCCGCTCGCGGTTTTCCTGCTTTACATGGCGATCGCGAATCCGCGCGAGCAGGTCGAATGGCGCCTGCCTTATTACACGGCGACGGCGCTTGCTTTTTTCGGCACGACCTTGCTCGTGCGCCGCGGCGCGATCCTCAACCGGATCTATCTCGGCATCGCGCTGTACTTCGTGAGCGGCACCCTCGGCCTGCTGACGCGCTGGCCGTGGATCAACGCCGAATACGGCCGGCTCGAGGGCACGGCCATGATGTACTGGGTCCTCGCCACCGGCGTCTGGTTCACCTTGTTCGACAGGCGCGGCTACATCGGGCTCGACGCCGACCCGCGCACGGTGCGCCGGGCGTCATGGCTGCTCCTCGGGATCACCCTGATCGCGGCCGCCGTCTCCACGTTCTTCATCGGTCATCGACTGCTGTCCTCGTTCCTGCCGTTCATCGCGGTGTTCACGGCGCACGGAATCATCAAAGCAAGGCTAAGATGAGCCCATTCGAAACGGGGTCATCGATGCACAAGAACATCCTCGCCGTATTCCTTCTCTCCATTTCCGCAGCCGTCGTCGCTGCCGACAAACCGGGCCCCGCTGACGCCAAGGCGCGCGAGATTCTCGCGAAGACCGTCGCGTTCCAGACCGTGCTCGGCAAGGACCAGGTCCCGGCGATGGCCGAATACCTCGCCGGCGAATTTCGCGCCGGCGGTTTTCCCGCCGAAGACGTCAAGGTCGTGCCGTTCGACCGGCCGGGCGACAAGACCGCGACGCTGGTCGTGCGTTATCGCGGCGACGGCACGGGCGGCAAGCCGATCCTGTTCCTCGCGCACATGGACGTCGTGGAGGCGAAGCCGGCGGACTGGCAGCGCGATCCGTTCACGCTCGTCGAGGAGAACGGCTTCTTCTACGGCCGCGGCACGTATGACGTGAAGCAGGGCATTTCCCAGCTGTCGGCGGTGTTCCTGCGTCTCAAGGCCGAGAAGTACGTGCCCAAGCGCGATCTCATCATCTACTTCAGCGGCGACGAGGAGACCTCGCAGGCGACCACCGTCGCGATGGTGCGCGACCACCGCCCGCTCATCGACGCCGAATACGCGCTCAACTCGGACGGCGGCGGCGGCACGCTCGACGACGAGACCGGCAAGCCGCTGTACTTCGCGCTGCAGTCCGCCGAGAAGACCTACGCCGACTTTCTGCTAACTACCCGCAATCCGGGCGGTCACAGCTCGACGCCGCGTACCGACAACGCGATCTACGATCTCGCCGCCGCGCTCGTCGAGGTCGGCCAGTACCGCTTCCCCGTGATGTGGAACGACACGACGATCGCGGGCCTGCGCGCGGCCGGCAAGACCACGCCGGGCGAACTCGGCGCCGCGATGATCCGCTTCGCCGACGATCCGCGCGACGCAGCGGCCGCGGCGGTGCTCGCCACGAACCCGGCGTACGTCGGCCAGACGCGCACCACCTGCGTCGCGACGCGGCTGGACGGCGGACACGCCAACAACGCCTTGCCCCAGCGGGCCACCGCCGTCGTGAACTGCCGCATCTTCCCGGGCGTGAAGGTCGAGGACGTGCGACTCGAGCTCGCGCGCGTCGTCGGCGCCGACGTCGAAGTGACGACCATCGACGAGCCGATGTCGAGCGACGCCTCGCCGCTGCGGCCGGACGTGGTCTCGGCTGTCACGCGCGTCGTGCAGAAGCATTACCCCGGCGTCCCGGTGGTCCCGCAGCAGGCCTCGGGTGCGACCGACGGCCTCGTGTTCCGCGCGGGGGGTATCCCGACCTACGGCGTGGATCCGACCTTCATCCGTGACAAGGACTCCTTCGCGCACGGCCTCGACGAACGCATCCCCGTGAAGTCTTTCTACGAGGGCGTGACGATGTGGTACGAACTGATCAAGGATCTCTCCGCCCGCAAACGCCCGTGAACACCGCCGCCCCATCCGGCAATGCCGCCGGGACACTCGAGGTCGCGCTCGCGAACGCCGCGCGACTCCTCGATGTCGATCCCCGGGCGGCGGCGGAACAGGCGGACGAAATACTCAAGGTCATTCCCGACCAGCCCAACGCGCTGGCATTGTCCGGCCTCGCGCTCGGACGGATGGGACGGGGCGAAGACGCGATCGCCGCGCTGAAACGCGCGGTGCGTTACCGCCCGGCGCTGCCGGACGCCTGGCGCGCGCTCGGCGATCATTACACCGCGCTCGAGATGAAAGAGGCCGCGGATGCCGCGTACGCGGAATCCATTCGCCACTCGAACCGCGATCCGCATCTGCTCTTCGCCGCGACCGCGCTGTGCGAGAACCGCATCCCGGACGCGGAAGGCACGCTGCGCGAATTCCTCAAGCGGCATCCGACCGACGTCGCCGCGATCCGCATGCTCGCCGAGGTCGCGGCGCGCATCGGCCGATACTCCGACGCGGAAAACCTGCTCTCGCGCTGCCTCGAGCTCGCGCCCGGCTTCGCGGCCGCGCGCCACAACTACGCGACCGTGCTGCACCGGCAGCACAAGTCCGAAGCTGCGCTCGCCGAAGTCGAGCGCCTGCTGGCCGCCGAGCCGCGCAATCCGGGTTACCGCAACCTCAAGGCCGCGATCCTCGGCCGGATCGGCGAATACGCGGCCTCCATCGAGGAATACCGCGCGGTGCTTGCGGACTATCCGAACCAGCCCAAGGTGTGGATGAGCCTCGGCCACTCGCTCAAGACGGCCGGCCGCAATGGCGAAAGCATCGAGGCCTACCGCAGGACCCTCGCGCTCGCGCCGCATCTCGGCGAGGCGTACTGGAGCCTCGCCAATCTCAAGACCTTTCGCTTCACGCCGGAAGAGGCCGAGGCCATGCGCGCGCAGCTCGCGCGCACCGACCTCACTACCGACGACCGCCTGCATTTCGAATTCTCGCTCGGCAAGGCGCACGAGGATGCCGGCGAATACGCGGACTCCTTCCGTCACTACGCGGAAGGGAACCGGCTGCGCCGCGGACAGATCCGCTACGACGCCGACGAGAATGCCGCGCACGTGCAACGCTCGAAGAAGCTGTTCACGCGCGGATTCTTCGCGGACCGCGCGGGCTGGGGCTTCGATGCGCCCGATCCGATCTTCGTCGTCGGCCTTCCAAGGTCCGGCTCGACGCTCATCGAACAGATCCTGGCCTCCCACTCGCAGGTGGAAGGCACGATGGAGCTACCCGACGTCGCGATGCTGGCGCGCGCGGTGGGCAACCGGACCTCGCGCGAGCCGGGCGCCGCCTATCCACGCGCGCTCGCGAAGTTCGACGCCGACGAGATCCGCGCGCTCGGCGAGCGCTACATCCGCCAGACGCGCATCCAGCGCAAGACCGGCCGGCCGTTCTTCATCGACAAGATGCCTAACAACTTCGCGCACGTCGGTTTCATTCACCTGATGCTGCCGAACGCGAAGATCGTCGACGCGCGCCGCCACCCCCTCGGCTGCTGCTTCTCGGGATTCAAGCAGCACTTCGCGCGCGGCCAGAACTTCTCCTACGACCTCGCCGAGATCGGCCGTTACTATCGCGATTACGTCGAGCTGATGGCCCATTTCGACGAGGCGTTGCCGGGGCGCGTGCACCGCGTGTTCTACGAGAACATGATCGAGGACACGGAAGGCGAGGTCCGGCGGCTGCTCGCGTACTGCGGCTTGCCCTACGAAGAGGCGGTTTTGCGATTTCACGAAAATCGCAGGGCAGTGCGTACCGCGAGCTCGGAACAGGTTCGCCAGCCGATTTTTCGCGAAGGTGTCGATCACTGGAAACACTTCGAGCCATTTTTGGGGCCCCTCGAGGAGGCATTGGGTGAGGTCCTGTCGAGGTATCCATCTACTCCGCAGTTTTGATTCGGAAGGGAAAGGCATACACTGACCGGCAGATAACAAAAATCCGGGGAGCAACGATGACTCGCAGCAAGTTGCGCAAGATCCGACGTGAGCAGGCCAGACGGGGCCGTGCACTCCTGACCGGATTTCCACTCGCAGGCGCGATCCTCGCGGCCTCGCCGCTGGCCCAGGCGCAGCAGGCGGAAGAGCCCGCCTTGCGCGGCATGGAGGAGGTGGTCGTCACCGCCCTCAAGCGCGAACAGAACCTGCAGGACGTGCCGCTCAGCATCCAGGCGATCGGCACCGAGCGTCTGCAGGACCTTGGCGTGAAGGGCTTCGACGATTTCGTGAAGTACCTGCCCAGCGTCTCGTTCCAGCAGGCGGCGCCCGGATACGCACGCGTGTTCATGCGCGGCGCGGCGGCCGGCGACAACGGCAACCACTCCGGTCCGCAGCCGGGCGTCGGCCAGTATCTCGACGAGCAGCCGATCACGACGATCCAGGGCGCGCTCGACATCCACATGTACGACATCGCGCGCGTCGAGGCGCTCGCCGGCCCGCAGGGCACGTTGTACGGCGCGAGTTCGCAGTCCGGAACCATCCGCATCATCACGAACAAGCCGGATCCGAGCGGCTTCGCGGGGGGTTACGGGATCGAGTCGAACTTCGTCGGCGATGGCGACCCGGGTTACCTGGCCGAAGGCTTCGTGAACATCCCGCTCAGCGAGAACGCGGCCATCCGGCTGGTCGGCTGGGCGCGCCACGACGGCGGCTACATCGACAACGTCGCGTCCACGCGTACCTTCCCGACTTCGGGCATCTCGATCGATTCGCTCGCCGAGGACAATTACAACGATTCCGACACCTACGGCGCGCGCGCCGCGCTCAAGGTGGATCTCAACGACAACTGGAGCATCACGCCCACCGTGATGGCCCAGAAGCGCACGGGCGACGGCATCTACGCCGGCGACAACAACTTCGGCGACCTCGAGGTGGCGCACTTCCACCCCGAGGATTACGAAGACCAGTGGATGCAGGCCGCGCTGGCCATCGAAGGCAAGATCAGCAACTTCGACATCACGTTCTCGGGCGCCTACCTGAAGCGCGACGTCGACACGAATTCCGACTACTCGGACTACGCGTTCTTCTACGACACGCTCAACGGGTCGGGCGTGTACTTCTACGACAACGCGGGCGAGCTGATCAGCCCGTCGCAGTTCATCGAAGGCAAGGACGGCTACACCAAGTTGAGCGGCGAGCTGCGTGTCTCGAGCCCGTCGGAGAACCGCGTGCGTTTCGTCGCGGGCCTGTTCTACCAGCGGCAGACGCATGACATCCAGCAGGAGTACAACGTCACCGGCCTCAACGACGACAGCGACGTGACCGGCTGGGACGACACGTTCTGGCTGACCAAGCAGTGGCGCGTCGACCGCGACTACGCCGTGTTCGGCGAGGTGACGTTCGACGCGACGGAGCGGCTGTCGCTGACCGGCGGCCTGCGTTTCTTCAAGTACGAGAACTCGCTCGAGGGATTCTTCGGCTTCGGCATCACGAATCCGTTCGAGTCTGAAACTGGCGAGGTTTCATGCTTCGACACGGGCCAGGTATTCGAAACTGCGCCCTGCACCAACCTCGACAAGACGGTGACGAAGGAAGACAACACCTTCCGGGTGAACGCGTCCTTCCAGGCGACCGACGACGCGATGTTCTACGCGACCATCTCGGAAGGCTTCCGTCCCGGCGGCGTGAATCGCCGCGGCACCTTCCCGCCGTACAAGGCGGACTTCCTGACCAACTACGAGGTGGGATGGAAGACCACGTGGGCAGAGAACCGGCTGCGTTTCAACGGCGCGATCTACTTCGGGAAATGGGACGACTTCCAGTTCTCGTTCCTCGGCGAAAACGGCCTGACCAACGTCTCGAACGCGGCCGCGGCGGAGCTGCGC
Source organism: Pseudomonadota bacterium (assembly GCA_023423065.1). Classification (GTDB taxonomy): domain Bacteria; phylum Pseudomonadota; class Gammaproteobacteria; order Steroidobacterales; family Steroidobacteraceae; genus CADEED01. The sequence goes on along the minus strand of JAFAGC010000044.1, from coordinate 6,056 downwards.
GGCATGGAAGTCGATGTTCAATGGATGCCCACCGACTCGTTGACCGTCTACGGCGGCTTCGCGCTCCAGGAGGGAGAGCTCACCGAGGACTTCTGCAAGACGCTGGACCCGGACGGCAATCCGCTGCCGCGCGGCGAGTGCGCCGACGAGGAGTTCGCGCCCGATGGACAACGACTGCCCACGACTCCGAAGTTCAAGGCGAACCTGACCGTTCGTTACGAGTTCCCGATCGCCGCGCTCGATGGTCACTTCCAGGTCTCGGGCGTGCACACCGGTAGTTCGACCTCGGCGCTGCTGCCGTACGAGGCGGACGCGCTCGGCGTCCAGGGCTCGTACACGCTCGCCGACCTGTCGTTCGGCATGGCCGCCGAGAACTGGAACTTCGAGTTGTTCGTCGACAACCTGTTCGACAAGCGCGCGCACCTGTATCGCTACGCCGAGTGCGACGTGGCGCTGTGCGTGGCGTCCGAGGCCGGAGGTCACGTGTATTCGGTCGTGACTCGCCCGCGCACCGTCGGAATCCGGTTCGGCCAGCAGTTCTGACGATGAACGCGCCCGCGGGACGACCGCCGTATCCGCCGTTCACGCATGGGACGGCGGCGCAGAAGGCGCGCGCCGCGGAGGATGCGTGGAACTCGCGGGATCCGGAGCGCGTCTCGCTCGCGTACACGGTAGATAGTGCGTGGCGCAACCGCGCCGAATTCTTCTCCGGCCGGCCCGCCATCGTCGAGTTCCTGAAGCGCAAGTGGGCGAAGGAGCTCGACTACCGGCTGATCAAGGAAGTCTGGTCGTTCGAGGGCGCGCGCATCGCGGTGCGCTTCGCGTACGAGTGGCGCGACGATTCCGGCCACTGGTTCCGTTCGTACGGCAACGAGAACTGGGAATTCGACGAGGTCGGTCTCATGCGCCGGCGCCACGCGAGCATCAACGACGTGATCATCTCCGAGGCGGAGCGCAAGTTCCGCTGGCCGCTCGGACGGCGGCCGGACGAGCATCCCGGCTTGAGCGATCTCGGGCTGTGATGCGTCCGCGCATTTTCGCCGCCAGCCTGCTGCTCGCGATCGGCGGCGCGTTCGCGTGGCAACCCGTTGCGGCGGCCGAGACGACCCCGGCGCAATTCACGCGCGAGTTCGTCAAGGTCCTCAAGACCGTGTTGCCGAACCGCAAGATCAAGGTCGTGAAACCGCTCGAGGTACACGTCGAGAAGGGCGAGGAGGGCGGGGAAGAGCTGACGGCCTATCTCGACAACGCGTACAACCAGGCGTTGCAGGATCCGAAGCTCGAGGACCAGATCATCGAGCAGTACGCGAAGTCGCTGGCCGAGTCGACGGTAGATGGGCCGCTGAATCCGGAACGGATCGTGCCCGTGGTGAAAGACAAGGGCTGGCTCGCGGACATGGCTCGCAACCTGGCGGCCAACGGTGGGAAGGCCCCGGAACACGTGACCGAAGAGCTGAATTCGGAACTCGTGATCGTCTACGCGGAAGACACGCCCCGCAGCATTCGTTATTTCTCGGAGGCCAAGCTCGAGGAGGCCGGCGTGAAACGCGCGGAGCTGCGCCAGCGCGCCACCGAGAATCTCATGCGCCTCCTGCCGGGCATCGAGATCCATTCGGGTGAGTTGTTCTCGATGCTCACCGCCGGTGGCGACTACGAGGCGAGCCTGCTGGTGGTGGACGATCTCTGGAAGAGCGGTGACATCAAGGTCGACGGTGAGATCGTGGTCGCCGTGCCCACGCGCGATCTATTGCTCGTCACCGGTTCGAAAAACGCGGCGGGAATCGCGAAGCTCGAAGAGGTCGCCCGCGGGGCCGTGAACGAATCGTCGTATTCGCTGACGACCACGCTCTTCGTGTATCGCGACGGCAAGTTCGAGCCGTTCAGGCGCTAGAGCACCGCCGCGGCGGCGTCGGCCACCGTATCCGGCGTGATGTACTTCGCCCGCTGCTTCACGATGTCGAGCGCCGCGATGCGATACGCCTCGGCCATCGTCGGAAAGTTGAACACGTTGTCGACGTAGGCATCGACGTCGAGCTCGGCCGCGAGGCCTATCTGCCCGATGTGTACCAGCTCGGTCGCCGAGTCGCCGGCGATCTGCACGCCCACCACGCGCCGGCCGCCCGGATCGGCGATGAGCTTGAGAATTCCGCGCGCGCTGCCGTTGATGTGACCGCGCGCGATCTCCTCGAAACGCGCGCGGCCGACGAGCGCGCCGCCGAAGTGCCGGCGCGCGCCGTGTTCGTCGAGACCGACGGTGGCGATCTCGGGAATCGTGTAGACGCCGGAGGGCAGGCGCGAGACCGGGTCGGAAGGCACCAGGAGTCCGAGCGCATGACAGGCGGCGCGCCGACCCTGTTCCATCGACACCGACGCGAGCGCCGGCGGACCGATCACGTCGCCCGCGGCGTAGACGCCAGGTGCGGTGGTTTGCAGGTTCTCATCGACCCGTACGTGACCGCGCTCCGTGAGCTCGATGCCCGCGGCCTCGAGATTCAAGTGGTCTATGTTGGCGACGCGGCCGAGCGCGACCAGCACCTTGTCCGAGACGATCACGCGGCCGTCGCGGAACTCCGTGCGCACCTGCGAGATGCCGTCGAAGCGCGCGCTTACGGCTTCGGCGTTCGGCAGGTATTCGCCGCCGTTGCGGCGCAACTCCTCGACGTAGAACTCCGTGAGCTCGGGATCGAGGAACGCGAGCGGCTGGTCGAGCTCGTCGGCCTGCGTGACCTCGCAGCCGAGCGCCGCGAACATCGAGGCGTATTCGCTCGCGATGACGCCGCCGCCGAGCACCAGCAGGCTGCGCGGCAGGTAGGCGAGCGACAGGATCGAGTCGCTGTCGAGCAGGTGCTCGTGGTCGATCGGTAGTTTGGGCGGCACGCGCGGGCGCGAGCCGGTCGCGATGATGACGATCGGCGCGTGGATGCTGGACTGCGAGCCGTCGATGAGGAGCATCGTGAGCTCGTGCGGCTGTTTTTCATTTGCGCGCCCCTGGGGCGCGACGAAGCTCGCGCGTCCGCGCAGCAGCGTGATGTCGTTGCGGTCGAGCTGCGCGGCCATGTACGCGTCGTGCGCGGCGACGGTGCCGCCCACGCCGTCGAGCAGCGACTGCAGGCGCGCTTCCATGAGATTCACCTGGCGCACGCGCTGGCGCAGCGCGTGTTCGCGCAGCGACTTGCTCGGGATCGTGCCGGTGTGTACGCAGGCGCCGCCGACCTGGCGGTCGCGCTCGATCACGGCGACGCGACGTCCCGCTTTCGCGGCCTGGATCGCGGCCTTCTGCCCGGCGGGGCCGGAGCCGATGACCACGACGTCGAAGGTGTGATTCCAGCCGGCGGCACTCACGTGAAGCTCTCCGCCGTGGCGTAGATCGCGGCGCGTTGCGCCATGATCGTGAACAATTCGTCGGGGTAGATAGAGAGGTCGTCCATCCAGCGCGACACGGGGCCGAGCATCGAGTCGGGCAGCTCGCCGCCCGCGCCGGGCGAGCGCAGCTCGTCGGAGATCTGCCGCGCGAGCGCGATTTCCATGACCTCCGTGCGCGCGTGTCCGGCGTCGACCGGATTGCGCCAGTGCGCGATCGCGGAGGCGACGGACAGCGGCAGGCACCAACTCGCGGCGAGATGAGCGCCGACGCGCGCCTCGTGTTCGGCCGCATAACGGGTGACGGTCATCGCGTCGATGGACAGCTGGTGCTCGATCGCCGCCGTGCCCATGCGGCTCAGCATCACGGCATAACCCACGCGATGCAGCAGGCCGCAAAGATAGGCCGACTCGACGTTGCGGCGCTTGAGGCGCGCGATCTCCTGCGCGAACAGCGCGGTGATGACCGACTCGCGCCAGATCTCCGCCATCTCGCGATGGAAATACGCGGAATTGAACACCTGGCTCTGCACCGCCGCCGCGTAGGCGATGTTGCGGATCTCGCGCACGCCGAGCCAGGCGATGGCCTGCGACAGCGTGACGACGGGCGTGCGGCGCGCGTACAGCGCGGAGTTCGCGACGCGCATGACCCGGCCGGCGAGCGACACGTCGCGCTGGATGAAGCGCGCGAGTTCGGCGGCGCTGGCGTCGCTTTCCTCGTCGGTGCGCGGATCGTCGCGCGTGAGGCGCATGACCTCGACGGCGATCTGCGGCAGCGGCGGCAACATGAGCGTCTCGTCCGCGATCGCGGCGCGCAGGAGCTGGTCGACGTGTTCTTCCGTGCTGGCCGGCGAGGTGACTGTCATGGGCGGTTTTTCGTTGTGGATTGACCCGACCCGTTAACGGCCGCCCGGCGGCGCACTTGACCCGGCCGCGGCGGATTCTCCCGGCGGGCCAACGGCCGTCACAAATCAACGAGTTACGACTTGATAAAGGACGCCAGGACGGGGGCGATGGCCCGGGCGGCGACGTTGTGAGTCTGATTGGGGAGGGAGCGCGCCCCGGCGCCGGGAATCGCCGCCGCGAGGGCATGGGCGGCGTCGCGGAGCATGGGCCAGGTCTTCTCGCCGTCGAGCACCAGGGTCGGGACGCGAATCGCTGCGGCGCGCGCCGCGGGCAACTGGAAATCGCCCATCACCGCGGAGTCGTAGGGCAGGGATGGCGCGATCGCTTTCATCTTTCGCCACATCGGGGTGAGGCGGAAGAAGAACGGCAGGATACGCGGAAGGCCGATGATGTCGCAGAGGTAGTAAGTCACCGCATCGGAGCGGCGGTCTTCCACGATCATGCGTGTGAGTGCGGCGGTGTGATCGGGCGGCACGGTGCGGGCATGCGGGCCGACCATGAACGGCGGTTCATAGAGCATCAGGCCGTCGACGGGCAAGCCGGCCGCGCCGGCCGCCAAGGCGAGCGCGGCGCCCGACGAGATGCCATACAGCCAGGCCCGGCCGCCGGCGGCGCCGATCAACGCGTCGATGTCCTCGATCTCGCGTTCGACGGCGTAAGGCTTCGTGTCGCCGCTCTCGCCGCGCGCGCGGCGGTCGTAGGTGAGCACGCGCAGGCCGTGGGTCACGAGCTCCTTCGCGAGTTTGGGCATCGGGCCCATCGCGCGGCAACAGAAGGCGCCGTCGACGAGGATTACGGTGGGGCCCGTGCCCGCGATTTCCCAGGCGATGCGCGTGCCGTCGCGCGAGGTGACGAAGTCGGTCATGCGGGGAAGCGGTTTTAGCTCATGCCTGCGGCGGCAGGCCGGTCATGTGCACGAGTTCCCAGGTGTGGCCATCGAGGTCCTCGTAGCCGTGGGCGTACATGAAGCCGTGGTCCTGGGGCTGGCGCGGAACCGTCGCGCCGGCGGCGCGGGCCTTCGCGACCAGTTCGTCGACCTGCGCGCGCGAATCGCACGAAACGCAGGTCAGCACTTCGGTGGTCTTCGTCGTGTCGGCGATGCCCTTGCTGGTGAACGAGCTGAAGAACTTCTCGACCAGCAGCATCACGAAGAGATTGTCGCCGAGGACCATGCAGGTCGCGTTCTCGTCGGTGAACTGCGGGTTGAACGTGTAGCCGAGCTTCGTGAAGAAGTCGACGGAGCGTTTCAGGTCCTTGACGGGCAGGTTGACGAAGATCTGCGAATGCATGGAATGGTCCTATGTTGGCGGGTTAGCCGGTGCTGCGGGCCGCCTCGGGCGCGCGCAGTTCGGCGGGGACGTCGAGCTCGCGCGCGGGCCGCACTTCGATGCTGCCGGTGCGCGCGGGCGGAATCTTCGAGGCGAGCGAGATGGCCTCGTTGAGGTCGCGCGCCTCGATCATGTAGAAGCCCGCGAGCTGTTCCTTGGTCTCGGCGAACGGGCCGTCGGTCACGGAGACCTGGCCGTTGCGCACGCGCACGGTCGTGGCGGAATGCGTGGGCTGCAGCGCCGAGCCCGTGATCCAGTGGCCGCTGTCGCGCAGTCCCTTGCCGTATTGGGCGCAATCGGCGTCCGGAATGGAACTCCACTGCTCGGGCGAGAGGTAGACGAGGCACAGGTATTTCACGATGGGTCTCCTTGCAAACTGGTCGTTCGGCACCGTCGAAAATCGACAATGGGGGGTGGGGATAGTGGTGCCGGTGTAAAAAGTGGGGATTAGCGCTGGTGAGC
>JAFAGC010000004.1 GCA_023423065.1 Pseudomonadota bacterium | reverse complement strand
AGGAACTGCAGGCGACGATCCTGCAGGGACTGCAGCACAAGAAGCTGGTGGCGCAGAGCCGCCGGCTGCTGCAGGAACACCAGAAAGCGCAGAACCTGCTCGAGGAGCTCGAGAAGGCGAATCCGGGCATCACGAAGATCGACCTCGACGAAGACGGCGCCATCTCGCTCGACGAAACCAGCGAAATGGACGTGCAGTCGCTGCTCGACGATCTGGAGCGCGAATTGAAGGTTGCGAGCCGATAAAAGCATGGGGGCTGCCCCCCATTCATTAATACCTGACCAGCGCGGAGCCCCACGTAAAGCCGCCGCCGAAGGCTTCGAGCAGCAGCAGGTGGCCGCGCTTCACGCGGCCGTCGCGCACGCCGATGTCGAGCGCCAGTGGCACGGAGGCCGCGGACGTGTTGCCGTGGTCCTGCACGGTGACGATCACCCGCTCCATCGGCAGTTCGAGCCGCTTGGCCATCGCGCCGATGATGCGGATGTTCGCCTGGTGCGGGATCAGCCAGTCGACCGCGGACTTCTCGAGTCCATTGGCCGCGAGCGCCTCGTCGACCGCGCCGCCGAGCTTCTGGACGGCGACCTTGAAAACCTCACTGCCCGCCATCTTGATCCCGATGTCGACCTGGTTCGTCGCGGGATCCACCTTGAACCCCTTCGACACGCCGCTCTCGACGTACAGCAGGTCCTTGTAACCGCCGTCCGCGTGCAGGTGCGTGCTCATGAGGCCCGGCTCGGCCGAGGGCTTGAGCACGACCGCGCCGGCGCCGTCGGCGAACAGCACCGCGGTGCTGCGATCGTTCCAGTTGGTGATGCGCGAAAGCGTCTCCGCGCCGATCACCAGCGCGCACTTGGCCTCGCCCACCTTGATGAACTTGTCGGCGATCGATAGCGCGTAGATGAATCCACTGCAGGCCGTCTCCACCGAGAACGCCGGGCAGCCGCGCGCGCCCAGGCGCTCCTGCAGCAGCACCGCGCAGTTCGGGAACACGAGATCCGGCGTCGTGGTGCCGAACACGATGAAGTCGATCTCCGCGGGCGTGACGCCGGCGGCTTCGATCGCGCGGCGCGCGGCGATCTCCGCCAGGTCTACGGTAGTTTGACCCGGCGCCGCGATGTGGCGGCGCTCGATGCCCGTGCGGGTGCGGATCCACTCGTCGGTGGTATCCATCTTCTTCTCGAGATCGAAGTTCGTGACGACCTGCTCCGGCAGATAGGAACCCGTGCCGGCGATGCGTGAGTACATGTTTTGCCTTCGTCTCTCTATTTGTTCGCCTGGTCGTCGACCAGGGCATTGGCGATGGCCGTCGGCAGTCCCCGCCGCATCGCCGTCGCGGCCGTCGCGATCGCCTGGGCAAATGCCACGCGGTCCGCGCTGCCGTGGCTTTTTACCACGACACCCGTGAGTCCCACCATGCATGCGCCGTTGTAGCGGCGTGGATCGAGCTTCTCGCCCACGCGGCGCAGGACCGGACGGGCTAGCAAACCCGACAACTTGCTCGCGAGACCGCGCGAGAACTCCGTGCGCATCTGCTCGACGATGAGCTTGGCCAGTCCTTCCATCGTCTTGAGCGCGACGTTGCCCGTGAAGCCGTCCGTGACCACGACGTCCACCTTCTCGTCGAAGATGTCGTGACCCTCGACGAATCCCACGTAGTTGATGCTCGACGCACGAATGAGCTCGTGAGCTTCCTGCACGATCTCGTGACCCTTGGATTCCTCTTCCCCGATGTTGAGCAGGCCCACGCGCGGATTCGCGATGCCGTACACGTCGCGTGCCACGATCGAACCCATCGTGGCGAACTGCGCGAGCTGCAGCGCGGACGCCTTCGAATTCGCACCGAGATCGAGGATGTGCGTGTGCCGCCCGTTGCGCGCGGGCACCGACGACATGATCGGCGCGCGCTCGACGGGACCGACGGTCTTGAGGACGAAGTGCGCCATCGCGGTCAGCGCGCCGGTATTGCCGGCACTGACCATGCCCCCGGCCCGCCCTTCCTTCACGAGGTCGATCGCGATGCGCATCGACGAATCCTTGCGGCGGCGGATCGCCTCGCGCGGATGCTCCGACATCCCGACGACGCTCGCGGCGGGATGCGCGACCGCGCGCGCACGCACGCCGGCCGGCGCACTCGCGAGCGCAGGTTCGATGACGGCGGGATCACCCACGAGGATCAACTCGAGGGAGGAATCGTCGACGAGCGCGCGCAGCGCGCCGGGCAGACACTCCGGCGCACCGCTGTCGCCACTCATCACATCGACGGCGATGGACGCCATGCGTTACTTGCGCGGACCCTCAGGGGCCCGCAGGCAGTAACTATTCTTCGGTTTCGACTTCGGCCGGTTTTTCGATGACGCGCTTGCCGCGATAGAAACCGTCCGGAGTAATGCGATGGCGCAGGTGGGTCTCGCCCGACTGCGGATCGACGGACAGGGCCGGCTTGGACAACGCGTCGTGCGAACGATGCATGCCGCGCTTGGACGGCGTTTTACGACTTTTCTGAACGGGCATGTACCAATCCTCTGGGGCGACTACTTACTTGCGTTTCAACAGTTCGCCCAACTGTGCAAACGGTTTCTGAACATCCGAGTCCGATTCCGCGTCCGCCGGCGAGCTCTGCTCACCGGGTAGCTCGACCTTGCGGCCGGCGCATTCGGTGCCTTCTTCGTGCCGCGCCAAGTGCGGCAGCGCGAGCAAAACTTCCTCGTCGACGAGATCGCGAACGCTGACGCTATCGGCCTCGACCATAAAAACTTCCAGCCCATCCGGCACGCGATCGGCCGAGTCGTAATCGCCGACCAGCGCGATGCGAGACTTCACGTCGACCGGCCAGCGCATCGGCTGCATGCAGCGCTGACAAACCACCTGGGGCCGCGCGCTCACCTGCAGATCCGCGACCGCCCTGCCCATCTGGCGGGAGAATCGGACCGTGCCTGTCGCCGTACCTTCGAGACTCGCAAGCTCGCGGGCAACCCGGGGCAGCTCTTCGAGCGGGATCGTGAAGTCGACCTTCGCTTCGGTGCCTGCCAACGTGTCGACGGGAGCGCGCCGAGACCAGCCCAGTGACATGGGGCGCGTATGATAGGGACCGAGTCCCCCCAAGTCAAAACAAGATTAACTCTAAGCCTTTGTTTTTACGCGATTGATTCCCCATGTCCGATGGAGCCCCCATGGCGCCTGCGCGCACCCTGATCCTTGCCTCCACTTCCCGGTACCGGGCCGCGCTGCTGCAGCGCTTCGGGCTCGAATTCAAGACCGTCAATCCGGAGGTCGACGAGGGCGAAGTCCGCGGCGAATCGCCGCGCGGCCGCGCCTTCCGGCTTGCGGAGGTCAAGGCCGAGGCCGTGGCGACCCGTTTCCCGGATGCGATCGTGATCGGCGGAGACCAGGTGCCGGCGACGAGCACCACGATCCTCAGCAAGCCGGGCAACGCGGCCAACTGCCGCGAACAACTCAAGCTGCTGTCGGGTTCGACCGCCGAGTTCTACACGGCCTGCACCGTGCGTTGCATCGCGACCGGCGTGAAGCTCTCGCACGTCGACACCACCGCGGTGAAACTGCGGCCGCTGTCGGAAGCGGAGATCGACCGTTACATCGAGCGCGAGAAACCGTTCGACTGTGCCGGCGGCTTCAAGGCCGAAGCGCTCGGCATCACGCTGTTCGAACGCATCGACACGGAAGACCCGACCGCCATCGTGGGCCTGCCTCTCATCTGGCTGGCCGGAGCACTCCGGGCAGTCGGCTATCACGTCCCGTAAGGCATTCTGACGCGCAAGCGCGACTCTTCACGCCCCCGAAGCGGGGGCGCCCGTGATCATCCGCGCTTACTAACTACCGTGTTCAGTGAGTCGATGACCTTCGCGAGGTCCGGCGGCAGCGGCGCGCTCGCGCTGAATTCCATGCCCGTATCCGGCCACACGAAGCTGACCTGCGACGCGTGCAGGAACATGCGATCGAGTCCCGCGGCCTTCATGCTTTCATTGAACGGCTCGTCGCCGTATTTCTCGTCGCCCGCGAGCGGGTAACCCGCGTGCGCGGCATGCACGCGGATCTGGTGCGTGCGACCGGTCTCGAGCGCAACCTCGACGAGCGTGGCGCGTTTGCCGAAGAACTGCACCGGCGCGAAATGACTGACCGCCTCCTTCCCGGACGCGTGGGCCTTCACGGTGCGCTCGCCGCCGACGCGGATGTCCGTGCGCAGCGGCACGTCGATGCGCTTCTTTCCCAGCTCCCATTTGCCCTTCACGAGCGCGAGGTATTTCTTCTCCACCTGCCCTTCGCGCATCAGCGCGTGCAGCGTCCGCAGCGCGGCCGGTTTGCGCGATACCAGCAGCAGGCCGCTGGTATCGCGGTCGATGCGATGCACGAGTTCGAGGGTTTCATCGGGCCGCGCGGCGCGCAGCGCCTCGATGACCCCGAAGCTGACCCCGCTGCCACCATGCACGGCGACGCCCGCCGGCTTGTCGATCACGAGCAGGCGCGGATCCTCGTGCACGATCGAGCTCGTGATCTCGTCGACCATCCTGCCGGGCGCGCGCCGCGGCGGGGCGGCTGCCCCGGTACGCACCGGAGGCACGCGCACGATGTCGCCTGCCTGCAACCGCGTCTCGGGTTTGGCGCGCTTGCCGTTCACGCGCACCTCGCCCTTGCGGATCACGCGGAAAACATGGCTCTTCGGAACGTCGCCGAGGACCCGGCCGAGGAAGTTGTCGAGACGCTGACCCACGCCGCGCTCGTCCACGGGCATCTGCCTCACGCTCGGGGCGGAATCCGCGCCGGCGGCAACAGTTTGTTGGCGCCGCGCATCGTGTGCATCGGGGGATTCGTAACGTCTTGTTTTCACTAAAGGTCCCGGGATATGATGCACGCCGTCGTCGTCCCCGATCGCTCGAGTGTGACGACGCAATGCCGCGGCGCAGCCGGTCGCAAATTCGAACGCGCGTCGCATGTTAGTTGGTCCTCGCTGAGGGGGCCATCGCTCGAAGGCCGACTGTGAATCTCGCGCAGCAGATGGGAAGTCCAAAAGACACATCGTGCGCGGCGTCGGTGAAGTAGCCCAAAGGGTTTTGGCGCTCCGCCCCACCTCGGGACGGACATTAAACGTGCAAAACACGCCACCCCACAATCTTTGGCCTTGCGTCCATGCACTCCGCGTAGCGCGGTCGTTCGCATTGACGTCCGAAAGGATACCCGCCGTTCGATTCGAGTTGGCCCACAGACATTTAGGGTCCAATTCAAATGAAGAGAATGCTCGTCAATGCAACTCAGCAAGAGGAGTTGCGCGTAGCACTGGTTGATGGTCAGAAGCTGTTCGATCTTTCCATCGAGATACCTTCCAAGGAACAGAAGAAAGCCAACATCTACAAAGGTCGGATTTCGCGCATCGAGCCCTCGCTCGAAGCGTGTTTCGTCGACTACGGTTCGGAACGTCACGGCTTCCTGCCGCTCAAGGAAATTTCCAAGGAATACTTCCGCAAGGGCGCGGACAGTGGGCGCGGCAACATGCGCGACCTGCTCTCCGAAGGCCAGGAAGTCATCGTCCAGGTCGAGAAAGAAGAGCGCGGCAACAAGGGCGCGGCCCTCACCACGTTCATCTCCCTCGCCGGCCGCTTCCTGGTTCTGATGCCGAACAACCCCCGCGCCGGCGGCGTGTCGCGCCGCATCGAGGGTGAAGACCGCGACCAGATGCGTCAGGTCATGGATGATCTCGTGATCCCCGACGGCATGGGCGCCATCGTGCGCACCGCCGGCGTCGGCCGGGCGGTCCAGGAGCTGCAGTGGGACCTCGACAACCTCAAGGGCCAGTGGGAACAGATCGACGCGGCCACCAAGGACCGCCCCGCCCCCTATCTCGTGTATCGCGAAAGCGACGCGGTGACCCGCGCGCTGCGTGACTATCTCGCCGACGACATCGGCGAGGTGCTGGTCGACGACGACGCCACCTTCGCGACCGCTCAGGAGTACATGACCCGGTTCATGCCGCCGGAAGCGCAGAAGAAGCTCAAGCGCTACACCGACGACATTCCGCTGTTCACGCGTTTCCAGATCGAGAGCCAGATCGAGTCCGCCTACGCGCAGAAGGTCGAGCTGCCCTCGGGTGGTTCGCTCGTCATCAACTACACCGAAGCGCTGGTGTCGATCGACATCAACTCCGCGCGCGCCACGCGCGGTTCGGACATCGAGACCACGGCGACCAACACCAACCTCGAAGCCGCGGACGAGATCGCGCGCCAGCTGCGCATCCGCGACATCGGCGGCCTGATCGTCATCGACTTCATCGACATGGAGTCGTCCAAGAACCAGCGCGATGTCGAAGACCGGCTGCGCGACGCGGTGAAGATGGACCGCGCGCGTATCCAGATCGGCCGCCTGTCACGTTTCGGCCTGCTGGAGATGTCCCGGCAGCGCCTGCGCCCCAGCCTGAGCGATTCCAGCCACCTGGTCTGCCCGCGATGCACCGGCATCGGCAGCATCCGTTCGGTCGAGTCCATGGCGCTCGCGATCCTGCGCCTCATCGGCGAGGAAGCCCGCAAGGACAAGACCGCGCAGGTCGTTGCCCAGGTCCCGGTGGAAGTGGCCACCTACCTGATCAACGAAAAGCGCGAGTGGCTGCGCACGCTCGAGGACAAGAGCGAGGTCGAGCTGCTGATCGTGCCGAACCAGTACATCCAGACGCCGGAGTACTCGATCAAGCGCGTACGCACCGACGAGGTCGATCTGCCCGAGAACAAGACGCTGAGCTACAAGATGCCGGAGCGTCCGGCGGTGGCCGATCCTTCCGGCACGAAGCAGGAAAAGCCGCAGCTCGAGCCCGCGGCGGTCGTGCCGACCGCGCCGGCAACGGCGGCGCCCGTCATCGTGCACGTTCCCACCCCCGCGCCGCAGGCACAGGCCGCCAAGTCGGTCGCACCGCCCGCCGGCCTCGGGTTCTGGGACCGGCTGATCTATCTATTCACCGGCAAGTCGCCCGAAGGCGCGGTCGAGAGCAAACCCGCGCGCGAAGGCGGCCGCCGCGATCATCGCGAACGCGACCGCGATCGCGATCGCGACCGTCACCGTCACGGAGATCGTGACCGTGGCCGCGAGCGCAACGCGCACGGCCGGCACCGCGACAAGGATCGCGACCGCGACCGCGACGGCCGCCGCGACAAGGAGGCCGGACGCGATGGAGACCGCAATCGCCATCGCGATCGCGACGGTGGGCACAAGGAACACGCCCGCGAAGCCGCCCAGGGCGGGCGCGAACAGAACCGCGAGCGCGACGCGCACCGTGAGGCCGAGCGGGAAAAGCAGCGTGAACGCAATCGTCAGCGCGAGCGCGAGCGGGAAGCGCAGCCGGCCGCAGCGGCGGCCGTCGCCGCCGCCGCCAGCCCTGCCGCGAGCGCTAACGAAGATGCCGCCCAGTCCGGAAACGGACCCGCGCAGGAAGGCGGCGCCCGCGAAGGCCGTGGTCGCCGTGGCCGGCGCCGTGGACGTCGTGGCGGGCGCAACCGCGAAGGCGGTACGTCAGGCCAGTTTGGCGGCGAACCGCACGAGGGAGAATTTTCAGGCGCCCGCGAGGCGTCGCCCGAGGAGCGTGCGTTCCATGCCCAGCAAAGCAATGGCGGTCACTCGCCGGGCGGCGAACCGCGCGAAGAGGCGGCACAACGCGAGCAGGCTCCTCCCCGGGAGCAGGCGCCGCGTGAACCGGCCGAGCGTGCCGAGCCCGTGCGTGAATCGCGCAATGAGGGCACCCAGGCGCCTCTCGACCTGCCGCCCCCGCCGGCGCCCAAGCCCTACGTGGTCTGGTCGAGCGGCCCCAGCGACGGCTCGACCCGCCGCGACGAATAGTTAGTAGACGAAGCCCTTACCGGGGCCCGCGATCCTCCCGGATCGCGGGCCCTTATTCTTCCAGCAGCCGCCTCAGCAGTCCGCGCGCGCCGCATTCGCACAGGTCGAGTACCCGTTCGAAGTCCTCGACTCCGCCGAAGTACGGATCCGGCACTTCTTCGAAACCGCACTCCGGGGCGTACTCGAGGAACAACCCTGTTCGCGCGATCGCGTCCGCACGACGCAACGATTCGAGTTCGTCGAGATTCGCGTAATCCATCGCGAGCACCTGGTCGAAGCGGGTGAAATCCTCGTGCGTGATGCGCCGCGCTCGCAGGCCGGCGATTTCGTACCCGCGCCTGCGCGCCGCGGCGACGGTGCGACGATCCGGCGGCTCGCCCACGTGGTAGTCCGCCGTGCCGGCCGAATCCACTTCCAGATCGAGCCCGGGGAACTCCCGCGCCGCGATCGCCCGCACGACGCCTTCGGCGGTCGGCGAACGACAGATGTTTCCGAGACAAACAAACAGGATTCTCATGCGGATCCGATGGTGCCCGTTCGCGGGAGTCGCGGAAACCCTGACTTTCGGTATCGCGGTACGCGACGACGATCTCATTTCGCTCCAAACAAGCCCGTTGGCGCAAAATCGCGACGAATTCCTACTCCTATCTTCTCGCGCGCGCCGGTATAAAGCGGTATGCGCTACATAAGTCGTGGACCGATCCTGGCCGGCCTCGCCGCGTTGTTGCTGGTCGCATGTGGTGGGGGCGATGACGGCGACGGACCGGTCACACCCGCCAACGTTTCGCCCAGGGCGAACGCGGGCGCCGCGCAGACGGTGACCTCGGGAGCCGTCGTCACGCTCGACGGTTCTGCGAGCAGCGATCCCGACGGCAACATCACCACCTTCGCATGGACACAGACGGGCGGCACACCGGTGGTCACCTTGTCCAATCCGGCATCCGCGCAGCCGACGTTCACGGCGCCCGACGTCGCCAACGCGGCGACGCTCACGTTCTCGCTCACGGTGACCGACAATCGCGGCGCGAGCAGCACGGCCTCCACGGTGGCGATCACCGTGAACCCCGCCAACAACACGTCCCCTACGGCAAACGCCGGTACGCCGCAGACGGTGACGTCGGGCGACATGGTCTCGCTGGACGGCACCGGGAGCAGCGACCCGGACGGCACCATCGCGACTTACGCGTGGTCGCAGACCGGCGGTACGCCCGTCGTGCCGCTGTCGGATCCGGCGAGCGCGGAGCCGACCTTCCTGGCGCCCACGGTGACCTCGCCGGCGACGCTCACGTTCTCGCTCGTCGTCACGGATAACCGGGGCGCGATCAGTCCGGCGTCCACGGTCACGGTCATCGTGAATCCCCCGGGCGGCGGCAACGTCACGGTCACGGGCACGGTCCGTTATCAGCGCGTCCAGTTCAACACGACACTCAATCTCGGACTGAACTACGCCAACCAGACGATGCATCCGGCACGCGTCGTCGTCGTCCGCGCGATCGACGGGACGACCGACAACGTGCTCGCGACCGGAACGACCAACGAGAACGGCGTCTATGCGCTGTCGGTACCCGCGAATTCCAGCATCCGGATCCAGGCGGTGGCCCAGATGCTGCGGGACGCTTCGTCGCCGTTGCCTCGCTGGGATTTCACCGTGATGGACGTCAAGGACGACAATGACGTCCCGAGGCTGAATCCAGAGCCCTACGTATTCACCGACGTCACGCCGTTCAATTCGAACACCGCCGGTGCGCACGACCTCGCGATTCCGTCGGGCTTCAACGCGAGCGGCACGGTGACCGGCACGCGTGCCTCGGCGCCCTTCGCAATCCTCGATACGGTCTACCAGTCCGTGCAGACCGTGTTGTCGGTGGCACCGAACACGAACTTCCCGGTGCTCATCCTCGACTGGGCGCCTGACAATCCGGGCGGCGAGACCTATTACGACCCGGGTCCCAACGTCATCACGTTGTCTGCCGAAGTCACCGAAGATACGGACGAGTTCGACCAGCACGTCATCGCGCATGAATTCGGTCACTACGTCGAGGACAGCTTCTCGCGCGCCGACAACATCGGCGGCCCACACGGCCGCGGCGACAAGCTCGACATCCGCGTCGCCTTCGGCGAAGGATTCGGCTACGCGTTCGCCGCCATAGTCCTTAACGATCCCATCGCGCGCGATTCGTACGTGAGCGGAAGCTCGCGGTTTTCGAGCACCTTCGACGTGGAAGACAATCCACCTAGCAATCCCGTGGGTGCGCCCCAGGAGGACTATGGCTGTTTCTGCAGCGAATCCTCGGTCTGGTCGATCCTGTGGGATCTCTACGATCCGGTCGCGGATGGCGCGGATGCGTTGTCGCTCGGTTTCGCGCCGATCTGGAACGTGCTCGTCGACGAGCAGCGCACCACTCCCGCGATGACCAGCATCTTCTCCTTCATCGCGGCGCTCAAGGCGGATCGCCCCGGCGACGCGACCGCGATCAACCAGCTCCTGTTGGGGCAGAACGTCGATCCGGTCGTCGATGCTTTCGCCACGGGACAGACCCAGGTTCCATTGACGGTACCGGCGTCCGCGGTTCTGCCGATCTACGAAACGATGTCCATCGGCCAGCAACGCATCTTGTTCAGCACGGACGACGCGGGGACGTTCAATGCACTCGGCAATCGGCGCTTCATCCGCTTCAACGTGCCGGACGCACCGCGCAACATCACGGTCACGGCGTACTCGTCGAACCCAAATACTCCCGTCGACACGGATTTCGTGGTGTACCGGAATGGAGTCGTGATCGCCACCGGCTTCAGTCCCAACGGAAGCGCGGCCACACCCGAAGAGCAGACTTTCATGGCGACCCAGAACGGCACCTACATCATCGACGTCTACGACTGCGCCAATGGCTGCGGAGACCAGGGCACGACGGGCGACTACAACCTCACCGTGACGATCAATTGAGGTCATGACCATGGCGAATTCCTTATCCCTCCGAAACGTTGCCGGCATGACATTGATGGCGCTCGCCCTGCTGGCCTGCGCGAAATCGACACCGCCCGCCGAACCCGCTTCGGCACCGGCGAAAGAAGCCGCCGGGCAGGCTCCCGACGAGGCTCCGGACGCAACCCCCACCGATGAAGCAACTCCCGCTCCACCGCAGCCCAGCGATCCTTCGACGATGCCCCCGCCGCAGGATCCACCCGCGGCCTCGACCGAGCCCGACCTGAACTCCATGCCGCTGGCCCGTCCCAGCGCCAAGATCAGCGTCGCCGCCGATGTCCGGTATCAGATCGACGGGCCGATCGCGCCGGGCCAGTCGGCCACGCTTCACGTGGCGGTGGTGCCGCGCATCGCCGGCGCGCCGATGCAGGTCAGCCTTGCCGAGAAGGCCGGACTGACCATCGCGGCCGGGCCCGCCCGAGTCCAGAAACTCGGGAATCGGGACGTCATTCGCCGGCAATACGCCGTCACGCGCGCGGCCGAATCGGCCAGGGAGATCCGCGTCCTCGTGACCATGGATGCCGCCGAGGGAACGGGGTTCGGCTTCTTCACCATTCCGCTGGAAGGTTCGACGCCGTCAAGAAAACTGGATTCGGTCAAACAGCAGTGAGTGCACCGCAGCGCGGACGCGTAAACTACGCGCCGTGCACGGACCCACCATCCGTTATCGATCATCGCGCGCCGTCGTCCTGACGGCGCTTTCGTGCGTGCTGCTCGCGCCGCTGGCGCGCGCGGCCTGCATCGGCGCACAGACCGGCGACCTCGAGGCGCTCGAGGAACAGGCCTTCCGCGATCCGGCCTCGGCCCTGCCCCAGCTCGCCAATACGATCTCGACCACGGCCGACATGCCGGCCACGCGCCGCGCGGCACTTCATGCGATCGCCGCCGACGCGGCCCGCCAGCTCGGCTTCAGTCGCCAGTCCATCACCCATGCGGATGCCGGGCTTGCGCTGCTGCCCGCCGGGGATATGTCGGACCTCGCGGTGCGCATGCGCACCGTGCGCGCGCTGGTGAGCACCAACGTGGGCGGCATCGACGCCGCGATCGTCGAGCTCACGCGCGTGGCCGACGCGGTCCGGGACAGGCCGCTGGCCCTGGGCTGCGTGCTGCGCGATCGCGGCTGGCTCAACTTCCGTGACGGTAATGCCGACCAGGCACTCGACGACCTGCTGCGTGCGTACGCACTGCTGCGCCGGGTCGCATCGCGCGAGGAAGCCATGGTCGCGGCGGGTCGGCTGTCGATGGCGCAGTTCTCGGTGCGCGACTACCCGCAGGCGCTCGCGCTGGCAGACGAGACCATCGCGTTCTTCCGCGAACAGAACGCGCAGATCCGGCTCGCGACCGCACTCGACCGGCGCGCCGCGATCCTGACCGCCGCGGGCCGTCTCGACGAAGCCAACATGGCTGCGACCGAGGCCTTGCGACTTCACGAAACCATCGGCGATCGCGTGGGCACGGGCCTGTCGCAGCTTCGCATGTGCGGCGTGCAGATCCAGCGCAATGCGCTCGCCGAGGCCGCGCGCTGGTGCGATCGCGCCGAGCAGACGCTGAGCCAGACCAGCGGCATGGACGACAACGATTACCGCACGCTCGCGGCGCTGCGCGGGCGGCTGAATCTCGCGCTCGGTCATTCGAAGGAAGCCGTCGAGCAGTTCAACCGCGCGATCGCGCCGGGCGGCGCGCAGCCGGCCGATGACATCGCCGAGCTCTACGAGCTGCGCTCGCGCGCGCACGCGGCCATCGGCAACTATCCCGCCGCGTTCACGGACCAGGGCGAATACCTGCGGCGCGTGCGCGAACAGGGCACGCTCGATCGCATCCGCGAAGTCGCGCAGCTGCGCGTGCAGTTCGAGAGCGACCAGGAGAAGCAGAAGATCGCGCTGCTCGAGAAGGACAAGCGCCTCGCCGAGGAGCGGCTCACGAGCCAGCAGCGCACGACGCAGCTCATCGCGCTCGCGGGACTCGCAGGTCTCGTGACGGCGTTCGTGCTCGGTTACGCGCTGTGGTCCAACCGCCGCCATCGCGCCGAGCTGATCCGGCTCGCCGAACGCGACGAGCTCACCGGGTTGCTCAACCGCCGCGCGATCGTGCGCAAGTCGGTCGAGTTCCTGTCACGCGCGCGCGAGGCGAAAGGCACGCTGATCATCGGGCTCATCGATCTCGATCACTTCAAGTCGATCAACGACCGCTTCGGGCATGCGGTCGGCGACCAGATCCTGCAGCGGTTCGCGGCGGTGCTGCGCAGCTCGCTGCAGACCAACGAGGTGTTCGGACGTTACGGCGGCGAGGAATTCCTGGTGCTGTTCCCGGACTTCACGCTCGACCAGGCGCGGCAGGCATCCGAGAGGCTGCGCGCGGCGCTGCGCACGCAGCGCATGAAGGTCGAGGATCACGACGTCACCGTCACGCTGAGCCTCGGCCTGGCGAGTTACGAACCAGGCGACGTGCTGTTCGATCAGATCGCGCGCCGGGCCGATATCGCGTTGTACGTAGCCAAGACTCAAGGGCGCGATCGTGTCGAGATCTACAACTCTGCGCGGCATGGAACAATGACCGCCACCGGTGGCACCCGGCAGCGTTAATAGGGACATTCCTCGTTTCCTAGCAAAAGGGGACAGGCCTCGATTTCGGGCTCGATGAGTCCCGGCGATTACGTTCGTCTGCGTTGACGGCATGGCCGTCGCCCACGCGATGGGTTTCGCTACCGCGGCGCGCCCCAGCTATTGGAGGCGCCTAGCGATGGACCGCCGGCCGTGGGGGCGGGTTATCTGTCTCTGCCAATCTGGATGGGCGCCTGGCGCAGGCTGAGGGTGTTCCTTGCCGGCTCCGTGCCTTGCGCGAACGCTGGATGCGCCGCGTAGGCTCAGCCCCATCGCATGTGCACCGTCCATGCCGTGTACTCACCGCGGTGATCGCCGGGAATCATCGAGTGCGCACCGACGCGACTATCGCCGGGTGTCGCTCGTAGATCGCATTCGACATCGCCACACCTGGTGGCTGAGCGCTAAGAGAAGAGTCGCAGGATTTGATGGCAGCGTGACATCAGGTCAGGTCTGTCCCCGTTTGCTAGGAAACGAGGAATGTCCCCATTACACACTACTTCCAGACGACTTCGAACTCCTGGCCGACGCGTAACGTCGCGCCGATGCCTTGCGCGGCGATCACGTTCTGGCCGAACAGGACGCCGCGGAGTGTGGCGTCGAAGCGGTACTTCTTGAGAGTAGCCAGCGGTTCTTCGCCATCGCGCTCGCCGGTCTGCTGATCGGTGGTCGTGATCGCGCAGCGCGCGCATGGCTTCACGATGCGTAATGCGATGCCGTCGGCGCGCAGCTCGTGCATACGGTCTTCGTCGTAGGCGTCGACGCCGTCGATGACGATGTTCGGTCGGAAACGCTCCATCGGCAGTGCCTTCGGCAGGCGCGAGTTCAGGTCCGCGAGCGAGGCGCGCGAGATCACGAGGATCGGGTATCCGTCGCTGAATTCGGTGATGGCCCGCGTGTCCTTCGTCCACTCCGGGCTGCATTCTCGCGGCATGTCCGGATCGAACCTCACCAGCCGCAGCGGCGTCTCGAGAAACTCCGAACACCAGCGTGCCGCGGCATCGCCGCAGTCGATCCCGCGGCCGGTGAATTTCCACACGGTAATTTCCCGCGTGGCGTCGCCGGCGTCGCGCGCCACCACGAGCGGCGCCGTGCCCGGCGCGGAGAGCGTCAATGACGACTCGTCGACCGAGGTCACGATCAGCGCCAGGCGCGGCAGTTCGCGCTGCGTGACGAAACGTCCGTTGGGACGAACGAGCATCCAGTGCCGGTCATCCGCGAGGCCCGTCGCGTCGATGCGCGCGCTCGTGAGCGAAATGCCGCGGCAGGATTTCACCGGATACGTGTTGAGCGCCGCGATCGTCGCGCGCCTGGCCATGTTCACCGCGCTCACGGCCGCAAGGTCAGCGCACGTTCCGCGCGCTCGAGATCGGCGGCGGTGTTGACGTCCGCCAGAGGCCGCTCGGCCGCCAGCTCCACCCGGATCTCCATTCCATTTTCCAGCGCCCGCAACTGCTCGAGCTTCTCGATCTGCTCGAGCCGGCCCGGCGGCAGACCCGCGAGCCTGCGCAGCGCCGCGACCCGGTAGGCATAGATGCCGATGTGCCGCAGGCACGCGTCCGTCAACGTCTGCGCCGCGTCGCGATTCCATGGAATCGGCGCGCGCGAGAAATACAGCGCGCGGCCGCCGGCGCCGCAGGCCACCTTCACGTTGTTAGGGTCGTCGAACTCGGTGAACGCACCGAACTTCGCCGCGAGCGTCGCGATGTCCGCCTGCGCATGTTTCCCGAGCAACGATGCGACCTGGTCGATGATCACGGGCGGAATCAGCGGCTCGTCACCCTGCACGTTCACGACGATGTCGCCGTCGCCCCAACCGCGGGCCGCGGCGACTTCAGCGATGCGATCCGTTCCGGACAGGTGCGTGCGCGCCGTCATCGCGACTTCCGCGCCGAAGCCGCGCGCCGCGGTCGCGATGCGTTCGTCGTCGGTCGCGATCACGACTTCCGCCGCCTGCGCGGCGCGGGCCCGTTCGTGTACCCACTGGATCATCGGCTTGCCGGCCAATGGCAACAGCACCTTTCCGGGCAACCGCGAGGAATCGAAGCGCGCGGGAATGACGACGCGGAATTTCATTCGCGCGCCAGCAGCGGATCGTCGGGTGGGAGATGCCGCGCGTCTTCCTCGAGCATCATCGGCACGCCATCGCGGATCGGAAACGCCAGGCGATCCGCACGGCAGACCAGCACCTCGGCGGCGCGCTGGAGCTTGAGCGGCCCCTTGCAGAGCGGACACGCGAGCACGTCGAGCAGCCTGTCATCCATGCTTGTGAAACGCCTCGGCGCGGGTGAGAACCAGGTCGACGAGTTCGCGCGCCTCGCGCTCGGCGAACTCGGCCGTGACCGGCACGAACCAGCAACGGTCATCGGCGAAGGCCGCGCATTTTACGGCATCTTTCTCGGTCATGATGACTGGCAGCCGGTCGCGGAAATCCAGGTCCACCGGCTTGAACGCGTGGTGATCGGCGAAGGGATGCTCGTGAATCGTGAGCCCCGCGCTGCGCAACATGTCGAAGAACCGTTGCGGGTTGCCGATCGCGGCGACGGCATGGACCTTCGAGCCGCGGAAACTCTCGACCGGACGCGGCACCGCGCCGCCCGATACCGGCTGCGCATCGCCGGGCCGCAGCGACATCGAGAAGTGCGTGCGGTCGACCATGCCGGGCAGCGAAAAACCCGGCGCCGTGATCGCGCCGTTGACGACGACCGCATTCACGCGCCGCAGGCGCCGCGGACTTTCGCGCAGGGGACCGCGCGGCAACACGCAGCCATTGCCGAAGCCGCGCTGCCCGTCGACCACGGCGATCTCGCAATCGCGTCGCAGCG
The DNA here is from genome assembly GCA_023423065.1 of Pseudomonadota bacterium. GTDB lineage: Bacteria > Pseudomonadota > Gammaproteobacteria > Steroidobacterales > Steroidobacteraceae > CADEED01. Next base: position 36,505 of record JAFAGC010000004.1, on the reverse strand, counting down.
CCAGGTGCTGCAGCCCGTCGTCACAGATCACGACGTCGGCCTTGTCGGCGACCGCGGCCCTCGCCGCCGCCACGCGATCGCGCCCGACGAACACCGCGGCCTGCGCACGTCGCGCGAGCAGCAGCGGCTCGTCACCGACTTCCGAGGCCCGACTGTGCATCGTCACGCGCGTGACGCCGCGCGCCCGCCCGCCGTATCCGCGCGACACCACCGCGACCTTCATGCCGGTCTCGGCGATCCGGCTCGCGAGCCATGCGACCAGCGGAGTCTTGCCCGTGCCGCCCACGGTGATGTTGCCGACCACGATCACGGGTGCGCCGACGCGTACGCGGTGCCGAAGTCCGATGCGATACAGGAAATTGCGCAGGCTCATGACCGCGCCGTAGAGCCAAGACAGCGGCGCGAGCCAGATCGGCCCGTCCGGGCCGTACCACATCTTCTCTACGTTCGAACGCATCGCGCGAGCATTCTCAATTGCGGAACTCGGCGCGCTTGAGGCTCGCATAGGCGCCGTCGCGCTCCACGAGGTCCGAGTGGTTGCCTCTCTCGACGATCCGACCCTCTTCCATGACGACGATCTCGTCGGCGTGCTCGATGGTGGTGAGGCGATGGGCGATCACGAGCGTCGTGCGATTGCGCATGAGTTCCACGAGCGCTTCCTGGATGCGCCGTTCGGATTCGTTGTCCAGCGCCGACGTGGCTTCGTCGAGGATCAGGATGGGCGCGTCCTTGAGCAAGGCGCGCGCGATGGCGATGCGTTGTTTCTGGCCGCCGGAGAGCGACGAGCCGCGCTCGCCGACCTGAGTGTCCAGGCCCTGCGGCAGGTTGTTGGCGAACTCGTCCACGTAGGCGATCTTCGCGGCCTTGTCGACGGCCGCCGGGTCCGGATTGGCGACGCCGAAAGCGATGTTGTTGCGAATCGAATCGTTGAACAGCAGTACTTCCTGGTTGACCAGCGCGACGTTGCGACGCAAATCGCGCAAGTTGCACTCGCGCACGTCGACGCCGTCGACCAGGACGGTACCCTGGGTCGCGTCGTAGAAGCGCGGCACCAGCGCGACCAGCGTTGACTTGCCCGAGCCTGAGCGCCCGACGATCGCGATCGTCTTGCCCGCCGGCACGCGCAGGTTCACCGAGTGCAGCACCCCACCCTTCTCGGTGCTGTATTCGAAGCTGACATCGCGAAACTCGATCTCGCCGGCCACGCGCTGCAGCGGCCGTCCGGACTCCAGATCCTCGGGCAGGATATCGAGCAACTCGAAAATGCTCGCGCCCGCGGCCAGGCCTTGCTGCAGCGGCGCGAAGGAATCCATCAGCCGCTTCAGCGGCGCAGTGGTCATCAGCGTCGCCGTGAGGAAGGCCATGAAATCGCCGGGCGTCATGGTGCCGGCCTGGATCTGATGCAGCGACACCCACAGGATGCCGCCGAGGCCCAGCGACGCGATGAACTGCACCACGGGGTTGCTGATCGCACGCGCCGCGATGAGCTTCATGTTGCTCTTGCGGTTGTGCTCGTTGATCTGCTCGAAGTCCGCGGTTTCCGCATCCTGGGCGTTGAACACCTTGATGACGCGGTGCCCGTCGAGCGCCTCCTTCACCGAGCTCGTGACGTCGCCCATCGAGGACTGGATGCGGCCGCTGTAGCGGCGGAACGAACGGCTGACGTTGCGGATCAGCCAGGACAGCGGCGGCGCGAGGATCAACACGAACAGCGCGAGCCGCCAATTGATGTAGACGACGATGCTGAGCAGGACCACGATGGTCAGCGTGTCGCGTATCAGCGAGGTGATGGACTTGGTGACCGCCTCGGCCACCTGCTCCACGTTGTAGGTCAGCCGCGATAGCAGATGCCCCGTGCCTTCGCGGTCGTAGTAACGCGTGGGCAGCGCGAGGTAGTGGCGGAACAGGTCGCCGCGGATGGCCTTGATGACCCGCCGGCCCACGCGCCCGGGAAAATACACCGACATGTAATCGCCAAGGCCGCGAAACAGGAACAGCAAGGGCGCACCGATGGGAACGAGCCACAGCACTCGTTCGTTCTTCTCGTAGAACGTGCCGTCGACGAATTGCTTGACGAACAATGCCAGCGTGCCATCCGTAGCGGCGAACAGCGCCATGCCGAGCACGCCGACCATGAAGGTGCCGCGATAGGGCCATGCGTACGCGAGCAACCGGCGATAGACCTGCCAGGGTGTCAATTCCGACGAGGGCGCGGCACTCACGTCCGGGCGCTCATTTTTTCGCAGAATCTTCGACCGTCGCGATGTTGATGCGGACGAAGCCGAGTTTGCCGATCACGTCCATGGCGGTGACCACGGACTGGTGAGTCGAGCGTGCGTCCGCGCGCACGGTCACGGGCTTGTCGCGGTCGGCGCCCGCGACTTCCATGATGGCGGCGCGCAACGTGTCGGGGCTGGAATTGATGAGTTCGCGGTCGTTGACGCGATAGGTCCCCGCCTGCGTGACCGCGACGACGATCGGATCGGTTTTCTGTTTGCCGGTGGGCGCGAGGCTCGCCTGGGGTAGTTCGATCTTGAGCCGGCCTTCCTGCATGAAGGTCGACGACAACATGAAGAAGATGACGAGCAGCAGCGCGATGTCGATCAGCGGGATCAGGTTGATCTCCGGATCTTCCTTCGCCTTGCGGGACTGAAGTCTCATGCCGTGCGCGCGATGCCGCCGTCACCTTCTCCGGCCTGGGGCTCGGCGCCCAGCGAATCGGCGAAGTTGACCGCGATCTTTTCCATGTCGACGACGATGCGCTCGACCTTGCCGCGAAGGTAGCGGTGCGCGATGTACGCGGGGATCGCGACCGTGAGACCGCCGGCCGTGCAGATCAGCGCCTCGGAAATGCCGCCCGCGAGCATGCGCGGATCGCCCATGCCGCCGAGCATCACGGCGTTGAACGCGGCGATGATGCCCGTGACGGTGCCGAGCAGGCCTAACAACGGCGAGATGCTCGCGATGGTGCCGACGGAGTTCACGAAGCGCTCGAGCTCGTGCACGACGTGACGGCCCACGTCTTCGACGCGTTCCATCATGATCTCGCGTCCGCGGTGGCGGTTGGCCAGCGCCGCGGCCAGCACGCGCCCCAGCGGCGAGTTCTTCTCGAGGGCCTCGATGACCTTGGGATTGACCTGGTTGCGCTCGACGAGGTCGGAAACCTTTTTGATGAGTTCCTGCGGCAGCACGCGCTTGCGCTGCAGGGTCCAGAGGCGCTCGAGGACGATACCGACCAGCACGATCGAGCAGATGATGATCGGCGCCATGAACGGGCCGCCGGCCTTGACGATTTCCCACATGGGCCCGGACTATACCGGAGCGGCCCGAAAAGCGTCACGGCGCATCGGGGAGACGCCGCCAGGCGAACGGATGACGCGACACCCGCGCCACGGCGGTGACCACGATTCCTTGCGTCCCTAAAGCGATTTCGATGGCGCCATCGTGCCGAGTGTCGTAGGCACGAGCGCCGCTTGCGCGCCGGCGTTCGAGCTCGCTCTTTCGCGAACGCGACCCGGCCTGGCCGCCGGTGGCGAGCGCGAGCCGCGCACTCCCCTCTATCCACTTCCCTCCGAACCGCAGCGAATGGTCGCCAACCGAGACCCGCAGCGTGCAGGAGCGACGCTCCGGGTCCGCGGCGCCCAGGACGAACTCCACTCCGTCCCAGCGGAAGCGCTCATGTTGGCAGGCGCGGGCGCCGAGTCGCGTCCCCGGCCAGCCACCACCGACCCGGATGCGATGCACCTTGCGCTCGAACGCTAACAAGGCGGCGCCGTGCGCGCGGTCCGCATCGAGCCGCGGCAGCACCAGCAGATCGATCTCGCGAACCGCGAGCGCATCGAGCGCCGGCAGCGCGAGCTGGCGCAGCCGCGCACCGCGCGTGTTCCAGCTGTCGCCGGTGTCGAACAGCACGACGCGCGAATGCGTGACGATGAGGACCATCGTGCCGCGTCCGGCATCGAACACGCCGATGCGCGCGCTGCCGTGTTCCGGCATGCGCGAATGTCCGAGGATCAGCGGCAATGCCGCGGCGATCCCCGTCAGCCGCAGGGGCCAGGGCCATCGGCACATCAGGATGAACGCCGCGGGCGCCGCCAGCGCGATCCACCACGCCTCCGGCACCGCGCGCCAGGTCGCGAGCGGCGTGTCCGCGGCCCAGACGAGCCCCGGCCAGCACACGCGATACACCTGTTCGGCCAGTCCGAAGAACAGCGCGCTCGCCGCGGGCAGCACGAGCGCGGCCACGGCGCCCATCAGCACCAGCGGAACGAGCACGAACGACACCAGCGGAATCGCCGCGAGATTTCCCCAGACGCCCGCGAGCGAGACATTGTCGAGCAAGGCGAACGTCAGCGGCGCGAGCGCCAGCATGATGGAAAGTTGCAGCCGCAATGCCGTGCCCAGTCTCGCGGCGATGGCGCCCTCGTGGTGTTCGATCCGCGTGGCGGTGCACAGCAGAATGACGCCCACCGCGACGAACGAAAGCCAGAATCCCGGCGCGAGCGGGGCCATCGGATCCAGGACGAGTACGGCGATGAGCGCCAGCGACCAGGTGCGCGCGGCCCCGACGTGCCGCGCCATGACGCGCGCGCAGCCGAATGCGCACAACATGAGCAGGGTGCGTTGCGTGGGAACGGACCAGCCGGCCAGCAGCGCGTAGGCGCCCGCCGACACGATGCCTAACAACCAGGCGAACGGCTCGCGCTCGAAACGCCGCGCGCCCGGAAGCCAGCGCCAGCAGGCGCGCGCGACGACGAACGCGAACATCGCGAACAACGTGACGTGCAGGCCTGAGATGGCGACCAGGTGGGTCGTGCCGGTCGCGTTGAACACGCGCCACTGGTCGAGACTCATCCGGTCCGTGAATCCCACCGCGAGTGCGGCGATCAACGCCGCCGCATCCGGATCGCCGACTGTCTGCGCGATGCGCTCGGCGATCCATGCGCGAACGCCGTCGATCGAAGAGCGCGCCATGCGTTGGCGTTCGTTCAGGGCCGACACCAGGACCCTGGCCCGCAGGTGCACTCCATCGCGGAAGGCGCCGCGCTCGGGCTGCGGTCCGACGAAGTTGCGCGAATCGGCATAGGGCTGCAGGCGTACGAGCCAGCGCCAGCGCTCGCCCGCCCGCGGCACGACGGGCGCGTCGCGCCAGATCAGCCGGACGCGCCGCACCCGCGCATCGGGTTGGTCCGCGCCTTCGACGAAGGTGACCTCGGCGTCGAACCGCAGTTCTGCGCCGAAGCGGGCCGGAACCGTGACCACGTTGCCTTCGAGCAGCAGGCGCCGGTCCGGCGAGTCCGTCGCGACCCACAGCGAGTGCCAGCGCGCGATCGCGCAATTCGCCAGGAACAGGCCCAGGGCGAGCAGCGCGAGGCGCCGGGACGCTGCATGCCGCCACAACCCCGCAATTGCGCAACAAGCGAGTGTGAGCGCGGTCGCGGCGAGCCAACCTGCAGACGGCAGGCGCGCCGCGCCGAGCGCAAGCAAAACACCCGCCAGGAATGTGAGTGCGCCCGGCACTCACCCGCCGCGCGGCGGCGGCGCGGCGGTCGGTCCGGTGCTAGAGTCGCGGCCGATGCCCCGGCACCTGTTCCGCAAGATCACGCCCCGCAGGGAGACCCTGCGAAACCACTGGGCGTTGAAACCCTTCGGTCGATTCTTCGGCGATCCGCGGCTCTGGTCGCTGCAGCGTCGAACCGTGACACCGGCCTTCGGCGCCGGGCTCGCGATCTGCTTCGTGCCCCTGCCTATCCACATCCCGCTCGCCGCACTGGTCGCGATCTTCTGCCGCATCCACATTCCGAGCATCATGGTCGCCTCGTTAGCGGTCAATCCGCTGACCGTCGTACCCGTGTACTACCTCGCATACCGGATCGGCGTGCTGGTCACGGGCGCTCCGGCGAAGAAGTTCCATTTCGAATTGAGCTGGGATTGGGTGCAGCACGGTCTCGGCCCGATGTGGAAGCCCTTCCTGGTCGGCTGTGGCATCACGGGCGCGCTCGCGGGGCTTCTCGGATACGCCCTGCTCGACGTGCTGTGGCGCTACAACACGCGCAAGAGATACCGCGAACGAGCCGGGGCGGCGACGTCGAAATCAGGCGCGTTCGACTAGATTCCCGCGTTCCAGCTCGAGAATGCGATCCATGCGGCTCGCGAGCTTGCGGTCATGAGTCACGACCACGAGGCTGGTCTGAAGCTCGCGATTGAGCTCGAGCATCAGCTCGAACACCGATTCGGCGTTCGCGCCGTCGAGGTTTCCGGTGGGCTCGTCGGCGAGCACGATGCGCGGGCCCGTCACGAGCGCGCGCGCCACCGCGGCGCGCTGGCGTTCGCCGCCCGACAACTCGTTCGGCCGGTGAATCAGCCGCTCCCCGAGCCCAACGCGACCGAGAATCCTGCGCGCGCGCTCCTCGGCTTCCTGATGGGGCGTGCGCCGCACCAGCAGCGGCATCGCGACGTTCTCGAGCGCCGAGAATTCCTGCAGCAGGTGATGGAACTGGTAGATGAAGCCGAGCGCGCGATTGCGCAGCTCGCCGCGCGCGCGTTCGTCCAGCGCGTGGATGTCCTGGCCACAGACCCGCACCGTTCCCGACGTCGGACGGTCGAGTCCTCCGAGGATCTGCAGCAGCGTGGTCTTGCCGGACCCGGATGCCCCGATGATCGCGATGCGTTCGCCGGCCCTGACCTCGAGGCCGATGCCCCGCAGCACTTCCAGATCGATGGGTCCCTGGCGAAAGCTGCGTGCGATCGAGTTCGCTTCGAGGACGAGTTCAGTCATGTCGTAGAGCCTCCGCGGGCATGGTGCGCGCCGCGCGCCATGCCGGGTAGATAGTTGCGAGCGCGGCGAGGACCAGCGCGACCACGGAAACCCGCAGCACGTCGCCGACGCGCACCTCGGCCGGCAGATCGCTCATGAAATACACGCTGGCATCGAGGAATTGCACGTCGAAGGCACGCTCGATCGCCTGCACGATGACCTGCACGTTGCTCGCGAGCAGCCACCCGAGCAACGCTCCCGCCAGCGTGCCCGCCAGGCCGATCAGCGCGCCCTGCAGCAGGAATGCGCGCAGCACGTTGATGGGCGCGGCGCCGATGGTGCGCAGGATCGCGATGTCGGTCTGCTTCTCCTTCACGATCATCACGAGCATCGCGACGAGGTTGATCGCCGCCACGACGACCAGGATGAGCAGGATGAAGAACATCATCGATTTCGTGAGCTCGATGGAGCGGAAGAACACCGCGTGGTCGCGCGTCCAGTCCGTCACGAAAAAGCCGTTGCCGTCGAAGTCGATGGCCTGCGCCACGTCGCGCACGATACGCGGCGCGGCGAATGGATCCTCGAGCGCGAGTCTCAGCCCGGTCACCTTGTCGCCGAGGCGATAGAGCCGCGCCGCATCGTTCATGTGCACGAGCGCGAGGCCGCGGTCGTATTCGTACATCCCGGATTCGAAGATGCCGCTGACCGTGAAGCGCCGCTGGCGCGGCATGAATCCCACCGGCGTCGCGCTGCCCTCGGGCGCCATGAGCACGACGTTCTGTCCGACCGTCACGCCGAGTTCGGTCGCGAGCGCACTGCCGAGGATGATGCGGAACTTGCCGGGCTCGAGCTCGTCGAGAGTCCCCTGCTTCAGCCGCGAACCGAGCCCCACGGCGCGCGCTTCCTCCTCGGGCAGGATGCCGCGCACCGCCGTGCCGGCGACCCGTTCGCCGTTGGCGAGCAGGCCGCGCGACTCGATGAAAGGCACGACCGCCTTGACGCCGGGAGTCCGCGCCGCAAGCTCGAGACCGCGACGCCAGTCGGCGATGTCGCCCTGTATTCCGGTGATCGACGCATGCGAGGTCACGGACAGCATGCGGCCGCGCAGCTCGGTCTCGAAACCGTTGAGCACGGAGAGCACCACGATCAGCACCGCGACGCCGAGCGCGAGCCCGAGCACCGACATCGAAGCGACGAACGATACGAAGCCGCTGCGATGCGTCGAGCGCAGATACCGGGCGGCGATGAGGACTTCGTAGGGTGCGCGCATCGCGAACTACTCGTACCGCAGGGCGTCGGCCGGGGGCACGCGCGCGGCGCGCAGCGCCGGGTAGATGGTCGCGAGCAGCGTGATCAGCATCGCGACGCCGGCGATCAGGACGATCTGTCCCAGGCGCAGCTCCGAGGGCAGCCGCGTGATGACGTATATGTCGGAGCTGAAGAACTCGAAACGGAACAGCCGTTCGAGGAACAGCGCGATCGGGCCGGCGTAATGGCCGATCAACGTCCCGAAGATCACGCCCAGCGCGACGCCGAACCAGGCGATGACCATGCCCTGGATCAGGAAGATCGCCATGACACGGCGCGGCGAGGTTCCGAGGGTCCGCAGGATCGCGATGTCGGTGCGCTTGTCCGTCACCACCATCGCGAGCATCGCGACGAGGTAGAAGGCCGCGACCGCGACGATGAGCGTGAGGATCAGCGCGACCATGGTTTTTTCGATGCGGATCGCGCGGAAGTAGCTGGCATGATCGACGGTCCAGTCGGTGATCGCGACGCCGGGCGGTAGTTCGGTGGCCAGCCGCGCGGCCATTTCCGGCGCGACGAGCGCGTCGCGGAAGTTCACGTGCATGCCCATGCGCGAATCGGCGCTGGGCAGCACCGCGCGCACGTCGTCGAGCGCCGCGATCAGCAGGGAACCGTCGTAGTCCTGCAGCGCGACGTTGAACACGCCGGCCACGGTGAATTCGCGCAGGCGCGGTTCGGGCGTGCCGTTCGCGTCGGTGGTCGGGATCAGCACCGTGATCGGGTCCCCCACCCGCACGCCCAGCATCTGCGCGATGGTCCTTCCGATGAGGACGCGGTCGAAGCCGGGCTCGAGATCGCCGAGCCGTCCTTCGACGATCGCGTCCTCGATGCGCTCGACCTCCCCCTCGTGCGCCGTGTCGATGCCCCGCAGGCGCACCGGAAGCATCTCGGGCTTTCGGACGGCCAGGGCTTCGATCTCGAGGAATGGCGCGGCGCCGACGACGCCGGGCGCGGCGCGCACTTGGTTAGCCAGGGCCTGCCAGTCGGGCGCGGGCGAGCCGGCGGGCACGTAGATGCGGGCATGCGACGACAGCGCCAGCAGCCGCTCCCGCAGCTCCCCTTCGAGGCCGTTCATGACCGACAGGATGACGATGAGCGCCGTCACTCCCAGGCACACACACAGCAGCGAAACCCAGGTAATGAAGGAAACGAAGAACTTGTGGGAACGCGCCCGGACGTACCGCAGGCCGATGAACAGGGGCAGCGAATTCAGCATTGAGGGCCATTCTGGGCGAAAAACCGGACGGAGATCACAAAACCACCGACGGAATCGGTCGGCAGCCGGCGACAGCGCCTGACTTTGCCATAGCGCGGCGTATATTTCCGCCACGGTCGAGTCGCTGGCCGGGAGGGAAGAAAGATGCTTGCTCGCACGAGGAAGACCAGTTCGTTATTGCTTGCCGCGGGTCTCGCGATCGCGGCGCCGTCCTTCGCCGAAACGCTGGCCATCGACGGCCAGGTCGTGGTCAAACCCTCCGGCATCGAAACGCCCCAGCGCGGTTCGAGCATGAGTTCGGTGGAGGCGCGTTTCGGAGCCCCCGCAAACAAGAGCTCGCCGGTAGGAAATCCGCCCATCACCAAGTGGTTCTATCCGAACTTCGTCGTCGTGTTCGAACACGACAAGGTGCTGCACGCGGTGGTCGTGGCGAGCTGAGGACAGTCCTTCGCTGATCGATCCGGCGACCCCGCGTGCGCCGGAAACGGGTAACGGAGCATGTTACCCACCGTAAAAGCGTGTCGGATTGCGCCTGACACAGCGGCGGCTTGCAGCCAGCGCGACGACAGGTAAGCTGCCGCGCTCCGCAATGCCCGCTCTCCTTCATCCACACGCCCCCGCGCCCGGCACCCGCACTCGCTGGCATCAGCTGTATGGCTCGGCGCGCAGCCTTGCGCTGGCCGAGGCCATCGCGGCGGACACGCGTCCCTACCTGGTCATCGCGCGCGACGTGCGCGAGCTCGATCAGCTGCGCGCGGAGCTCGGCTTCTATCTCGGTGGGGCTCGCTCGATACACGCGCTGCCGGACTGGGAAGTCCTGCCCTACGACGTTTTCTCGCCCCACCCGGACATCATCTCGGAGCGCCTCGCGGCGCTGTCCGAACTGCCGCGGATGAAATCCGCGGTGCTGCTCGCATCGGCCGACACGCTGGGCCAGCGTCTCGCGCCCCGCGGTTATGTCGATGGGCGCACGTTCAACCTCGCCGTCGGCGATCGGCTCGAAATCGAGCCGCTGCGCGCGCGGCTCGTCGAGAGCGGCTACGCCTCCGTTTCGCAGGTATCCGCGCCGGGTGAGTTCGCGCTGCGCGGCTCGCTGTTCGACGTGTTCCCGATGGGCGCGGACGCGCCGCTGCGCGTGGACCTGTTCGACGACGAGATCGAAGTGATCCGCGAGTTCGATCCGGATACGCAGCGCTCGGGCAAGTCGCTCGAGCGGGTGCGGCTGCTGCCGGGACGCGAGCTGCCGCTCGATGCCGAATCCGTCAAGGCGTTCCGGCTGAGATACCGCAAGCGGTTCGAGGGCGACCCGACCCGCAGCGTGATCTACCGCGGCGTCAGCGACGGCATCGCGCCGCCCGGCATCGAGTTCTACCTGCCGCTGTTCTTCGACTCCACCGACACGTTGCTCGACTATCTACCGCCCGGGACGGTGGTCTGCGCGGGCGCCGAGCTGCCGGGCGCCATCGAGACCGCCGCGCGCGTCGTCGCCGAGCGCTACGAGGAACGCCGCCACGACATCGAACGTCCGATCCTCGCGCCGGACGAACTGTTCCTCACGCCCGACGAACTCGGGGCGCGCCTCGATGGATTCACGCGCATCGACATCGAACGGTTCAAGTCCGAGGTCGAAGCCGACAACTTCCCGACCAGCGCGCCGCAGGAATGGCGCGTGGACCTGCGCTCCGAACGCCCGCTCGCGCCGCTCGAGAACTTCCTCGCCACTTATCCGGGGCGCGTACTGCTCGCCGCCGATTCGGCCGGACGGCGCGAAGTGCTGCTCGAGATGCTGCGCGCCCATTCGCTCACACCGACGCCGGTCGCCGGATGGCGCGAGTTCGTGGATGGCGAGGCGAAGTTCGCGATCTGCATCGCGCCCGAGATGGCCGGGCTCAACGTCGTCACACCGCCGATCTCGGTGCTCGGCGAGGCGCAGCTCTTCGGACAGCGCGCCCGCCAGGAGCGCCGCCGGCGCCGCGCGGCCGCCGATCCGCAGGCGATCCTGCGCGACCTCACCACTCTCGCCCCGGGATCGCCGGTGGTGCACGAGGAGTACGGCGTCGGCCGTTATGTCGGCCTGCAGATGATGCAGGTCGCGGGGCAGGACGGCGAATTCGTCGTGCTCGAATATGCCGGCGGCGACAAGCTCTACGTGCCGGTGCAGCAGCTGCACCTGGTCTCGCGATATTCCGGCGCGGCGCCGGAAAGCGCCCCGCTGCACAAGCTCGGCACCGACCAGTGGGCCAAGGCGCGCAAGCGCGCGGCCGACAAGATCCGCGACGTGGCGGCCGAACTACTCGACCTGTATGCGCAGCGGCAGGCCAAGCGCGGCCCGCCGCTCCCATCGAAGGAACTCGAATACCAGGCGTTCGCGAACAGTTTTCCGTTCGAGGAAACCGCGGACCAGGCCGAGGCCATCCGCCAGGTGCTGGCCGATCTCGCGAGCGAGAAGCCGATGGACCGCGTCGTGTGCGGCGACGTCGGCTTCGGCAAGACCGAGGTCGCGATGCGCGCGGCGTTCGTCGCGGCGCAGGCCGGCAAGCAGGTCGCGGTGCTGGTGCCGACCACGCTGCTGGCCGAGCAGCATGCCAACAACTTCCGCGACCGCTTCGCCGACTGGCCGGTGCGCATCGAGGCGCTGTCGCGATTCCGTTCGGGCAAGGAATCGAACGCCGTGCTCGAGGGCATCGAGAAGGGCACGGTCGATATCGTCATCGCCACGCACCGGCTGCTGCATGCCAACGTGCGCTTCAAGGATCTCGGCCTCGTGATCGTCGACGAGGAGCACCGCTTCGGCGTGCGCGACAAGGAAAAGCTCAAGACGCTGCGCGCCGAGGTGCACGTGCTGACGCTCACCGCGACGCCGATTCCGCGCACGCTGAACATGGCGCTCGGCGGCTTGCGCGACCTTTCGCTGATCACCACGCCGCCGTCCGAGCGGCTCGCGATCAAGACCTTCGTGACCGAGTGGCACGCCGCGACGCTGCGCGAAGCGGCGCTGCGCGAGTTCCGCCGCGGCGGACAGGTGTACTTCGTGCACAACGTGGTCGAGACCATCGACAAGACCGCGCAGGAAATCGCGAAGCTGATCCCGGAAGCGGACGTGCGCGTCGGCCATGGACAGATGCGCGAACGCGACCTCGAGCAGCTCATGGTCGACTTCTATCACCGGCGCTTCAATTTCCTGGTGTGCACGACCATCATCGAAAGCGGCATCGACGTGCCCACCGCGAACACGATCATGATCGATCGCGCCGACCGCCTCGGTCTCGCGCAGCTTCACCAGCTGCGCGGCCGCGTCGGCCGTTCGCATCACCGCGCCTATGCCTATCTGCTCACGCCGCCGCGCAAGGCGCTGTCGCAGGATGCGGTGAAGCGGCTGGAAGCCATCGAATCGCTCGAGGACCTCGGCGCGGGATTCGTGCTCGCGACGCACGACCTCGAAATCCGCGGCGCCGGCGAATTGTTAGGCGAGTCGCAAAGCGGCGAGCTCACGGAAGTCGGCCTGACGATGTACCTCGACCTGCTCGAGCAGGCCGTGAAGGCGATGAAGGAAGGCCGCGAGCCGGAGCTCGATCGTCCGCTGGCGGCCACCGCCGAGGTCGAGTTGCGGCTCCCCGCCCTGCTGCCGGAGAGCTACGTGGCCGACGTGCCCGCGCGCCTGGCGTTGTACAAGCGGCTCGCCGCCGCGCCCGACAATGCCGCGATCGACGAACTCACCGAGGAAATCGTCGACCGGTTCGGGCCGCTGCCGCCTCCGGCGACCAACCTCCTGCGTGTCGCGCGCCTCAAGCTCACCGCCCGCGCGCTCGGCATCCGCCGGCTCGACCTCGGGCGTGAGGGCGGGTATGCGCTGTTCGAGGAGCGTAACCAGGCCGACCCGCGCGCGATCATCCGGCTCGTTCAGCATCCGGACCGCGACTATCGACTCGACGGCCCGCTCAAGCTGCGCATTTCCGTCGAGACCGAGGACGATGCGGAGCGGTTCGAATTCGCCGAATCGTTCCTGCAAGGGCTTCGAGGCGGTGGCAGTGGAGCGGCCAAGTCGCCGGCGACCGACAAACCCGCCTCGCAACCCGCTCAAAAGCCGGCGGGCGGGAAACGCCGCTGACCGACCCGCTATACTTTGGCCCATGAATTCAAACGGCCGCTCGCGACTGCGCTCCCTGCTCACCGCCGCCCTGTTCGCCTGCGTCGCGGCCACCACGACGCTTCCGGCCGCCCAGGCGCAGTCGACCACGCCCTCGGCGACCGTATATACCGTCGAAATCATCGTATTCCGGAACGCCACCGGCGCCGGGGGTCCGGAGGACTGGACCGCCAGGCCCGTACCGCGCGGCCCCGATCAGCCCGATTCGCCGGTGACCGGGCGTTTCGTCGCAACGGTGCCGTCCTCGCAGTTCCAGCTCAACGACATCGCCGCGAAGCTGCGCGCGTCGGCTAACTATCAGCCCGTCGCCCATTTCGCCTGGCAGCAGACCGCGAGCTCGTGGGGCTCGCGCGCGGGGTTCACGATCAACAAGCTGGCCGGCAACGTGCCGGGGCTTTCGGGCATCATCTTCCTCGAGGCCGGCGCCTATCTGCACCTCGGCATGTCGCTGAACTACCAGACGTCCAACCCGCCCGCCGGCCTCGCCGCAACGCCCGGCACCGTGTTCACGCTGGCCGAGTCCCGCCGCGTGAAGCGTTATGAGCGCAACTACTACGATCACCCCGCCTTCGGCGTCATCGCCCTGGTGACCCCCGCGAACCGCGCCACCGGCGGCCGATAAATGGGGACATTCCCCGTTTCCTAGCAAAAGGGGACAGACCTCGGTGTGGGGCTCGATGAGTCCCGGCGATTGTCTGGGTCCGCGTGGACGGCATGGCCGTCGCCCACACGATGGGTTTCGCTACCGCGGCGCGCCCCAGCAATTGAACGCGCTAGAAGTTGGCCCGCCGGCCGCGGGGGCGGGTTATCTGTCTCTGCCATCATCCAAGTCGCCTAGCGCAGTCTGAGGGTGTTCCTTGCCGGCTCCGTGCCTTGCGCGAACGCCGGATGCGCCGCGTACGCTCAGCCCCATCGCGTGTGCACCGTCCATGCCGTGCACTCACCGCGGTGATCGCCGGGACTCATCGAGTGCGCACCGACGCGACTGTGGACGCGTTTCGCTCGTAGCTGGCATGAAATATCCGCCACGCGCTGTGGCCGCCAAGAGAAGAGTCGCGGAATCTGATGGCTGCCTGCCGCTAACAGGTCTGTCCCCATTTGCTAGGAAACGGAGAATGTCCCCATTTCAGCGGAAGTCGGATTCTTCGGCGACGATGATGCGATTGCGGCCCTGCTCTTTCGCGCGGGCCACGGCGACTTCGACCGCTTTCAGGAAATTCGCCGCGGTGTCTTCGGGGCGCGCGGTGTGGATCGCGACGCCACCGCTCACGGTCACGTAACGCTGGGTCGAGCGCGGATGATGGATCTGCTGCTCGCGCACGCGATGCGCCACGGTGGTCGCATGCTGGATGACGTGATCCGCCGGCGTGCCGTGCATCAGCACGATGACGCTCGCGCCTTCCCAGCGACCGACGACGTCGGTGCCGCGGCGGAACGAACCGGCAATGGCGCGCGCCACGCGCTTGACCACCGCGTCGCCGCCCGCGCGGTCGAAGATCTCGTTGTAGGGACCCAGCTGGTCGATGTCGAACAGCAGCAGCGCGATGTCGGTCTTGTCGCGCTGTGCCAGCGCGAAGTCGCGCTTGAGCACGTCCTCGAAGTAGTAACGTGACGCGAGCCCGGTGAGGCGGTCTTCGCGCACCCAGCTCGGCAGTCCGCGGATGCCGGTGTCGCCCGTACGCGGCCGCGTGCCGCCTTCGCGGTGATAGCCGATGAAGTGCGTGACCTTGCCGTCGCCGTTCTTCAATGGATGGATGTGCATGTCGTTCACGAACACCGTGCCGTCCTTGCGCTGGTTGCGCAGCAACGCACGCGTGGCTTCACCGTGTCCGAGCGCTTCGCGCAGCCCTTCCAGCTCCTGCTGATCGCGATCCTCGCCCTGCAACAACCGCAGGTTCTTGCCGACCAGCTCGGCAACGTCGTATCCGGTCAGCCGGCAGAACGCGGGATTGACGTACACGACGATGCGATCGTTCCCGGCCTCGGTGATGACGACGCCCTCGGGCGCGACGTCGAGCGCACCGCGCAGGAAATCGTTCTTGAAACCGTTCATGCGTTGCCCGCCGTCAGGTTGAGTTGCGGCGGCTCCGCCGAGCGGGCGAGCAGATCCTGGCTTTCGCGCCAGGCGTGACCGGCCAGCAGTTCTTCGCGTTCGGGCGCCGCGCGCCCGCGCATGCGCACCAGGCGCAGGTGCGAGCTGGGCTCGATCTCGAAATCGAGCTCGTCGAGCAGGCGCGCGACCGATGCGCGGTCGTTGCAGACCGGCAGCACGTCGCAGCCCGCGTCGAGCGCGGCGCGCGCGCGCACGACGATGTCGCCGTATTCGGCGGCACCGCCCATGGAAAGATCGTCGGTGAACACCGCGCCCGAAAAGCGCAGCTCCTCGCGCAACGCGTTCTGGATCCAGCGGCGCGACAGGCTCGCGGGTTCCGGCGCGACGGCGGGAAACAGCACGTGCGCGACCATGACGCCGGGCAGGCCGTTCGCCATCAGACGCCGGTAAGGCAAGAGGTCGTCCCCCAGCTCGTCCCAGCCCCGTCTATCTACCGGCAGGGACTGGTGGGAATCCGCGACGACGGCGCCGTGGCCGGGAAAATGTTTGGCGGTGGCGGCCATGCCGGCATCCTTCATGCCCTGCACGTACGCCAGCGCGAGTTGCGCGACCGCCTCCGGTTTCGAATGAAACGCACGATCGCCGATGACTTCGCTCACGCCGTAGTCGAGATCGACGCAGGGGGCGAACGACAGGTCGACGCCATGCGCGCGCAGTTCGGCCGCCATGAGCCAGCCCATCGAACGCGCGAGGGTCAGTCCCTTCTTCGGATCGAGATCGTATTCGTGACCGATGCGACGCGGTGGCGGCAGGCGCGAGAACTCGGGACGGAAGCGTTGGACGCGCCCGCCCTCCTGGTCGACCGCGACGATGAGCGCGGGCGAGCGCACCGCATGGATGTCGGCGACGAGCCGGGTGAGTTGCTCGGCGTTCGCGTAGTTGCGGGTGAACAGGATGACGCTGCCCACGAGTGGATGGCGCAGCACGTCGCGGTCCTCGGGCGTGAGCTCGAGACCTGCCACGTCGACCATCAGTGGGCCCAGGGTCACCGTCGTTCCTATCTCGGGAGCCCCCTCTACGATGCCCGGTCGAGCACCGCCATGGACTCCACGTGTGTCGTGTGCGGAAACATATCAAGTACACCGGCGGCACGTAAGCGGAACCCATGTTCGTGGACTAGCACGCCCAGGTCCCGCGCCAACGAGCCGATGTGGCACGAGATATACACCACCCTGCGAGGCGCGATATGTGCCACGGCGCTCAAAACCTCACGCGCGCCGACACGCGGCGGGTCTAACAGCACCGCGTCGTACCCGCCGCGCAGCCAGGGGACCGTGGCGTCGGGGGCCGCCGACAGGTCGGCCACGTGGAATTCGGCATTGGTCACCCCGTTGTTACGGGCATTGGCGCGGGCCCGCTCGATGAGACCTGGTTCACCTTCGACGCCGACTACCGAGCCCGCATGCCGGGCCAGCGGCAGCGTGAAGTTGCCCAGCCCGCAGTACAGGTCCAGGACCCGGTCCGTCGGCCGGACTTCGAGTAGTTCGATGGCGCGGGCGACCATGCCGTGGTTGATGGCCGCGTTGACCTGGACGAAGTCCGAGGGACCGAACTCGAGCTTCAGGTCGAACTCGTCCAGCCGGTAGTGAAGGTCGACGGGTCCGGGCGTCAGAGGCACGATGGTATCGAGCCCGCCCGGCTGCAACATGATGCGCAGGCCGTGACTCCTTTCGAATCCGGACAGGCTGGCGAGATCGCGCTCGCCCAGGGGATCGAGCACGCGCAGCACGAGCACGCGTTCCCCGTCGGACAACGACACCTCGACCTGCGGAATGCTCTCGCGCCGTTCCATGCCAGTGAGCAGTTCGCCGAGCGCCTCGACCAGTCCACCTACCGGCTCCGCGAGCACTTCGCAGCGCCGCACGTCGGCGACGTACTTGCCCTGCTTCTCGCGGAACCCGACCAGGCTCCGGCCCTTCTTCGTCACGTAACGCGAGGACAGGCGTGCGCGCCGTCGATAACCCCACACGGGTCCTGACAAGGGCGGAAGCCACGTCGCGGGCGTCACCTTGCCGATACGTTCGAGATTGCTCGCGAGTTCCTTCTGCTTCGATGCGATCTGCGCCGCCGGATCGAGATGCTGCAGCGCGCACCCGCCGCACACACCGAAATGCGCGCAGCGCGGCGTGACACGGTCGGGCGACGCCTCGAGGACCTCGACGAGTTCGGCCTCGTCGTGGCTCTTGTGAAAGCTGCGGCGGCGGAACGAAATGCGCTCGCCCGGCAACGCGCCCGCGACGAACACGGTCTTGCCCTGCGTCTCCGAGGCACGCACGACGCCCTCGGCCTCGTGGGTCAGATCCGCGACGACGCCGGTCTCGAGCGCGGCATTGGCCGCGCGCGACGCTCGACTCACGAGATGACTCCCTCGTCGTTCGCGGTTGCCGGACTCTCGGGCGGCCACGCCGCGAGGAATTCATCGAAGTGCGGCAGGCGCGCCTCGGCGAGCCACGCGCGTGTGCGCGCCAGTTCGTCGGCGAGACCCGCGTCGGTGAGCCGGCCACGCATGTGCTGGAAGCGCAGGAAGACCAGCCAGGTATTGATGACGTCGGTCTCGCAGTAGCGGCGGATGCGCGTCAGGTCCCCCGCGCGGTACGCGTCCCACACCTGCGAACCGTCGAAGCCCAGCTTGCCCGGGTAGCCGAGCAGCACGGCCGCGTCCGACAGCGCCGCCCGTGCGCGCGATTGGTAGGCGGACAACACGTCCATCACGTCGATGTGGCGCCAGTGAAAACGCCCGAGGTAATTGTTGTAGCGGAACGCGGTGTCCTCCTCGCCGGTTTCCCAGTAGCGAGGCGCCTGCACCTTGTGGCGCAAGGCGCGATAGTGGAGCACCGGCAGATCGAAGCCGCCGCCGTTCCAGCTCACGAGATCCGGCGAGAATCTTTCGATGCCATCGAAGAACCGCATCACGAGCTCGCGCTCGGACGCGGACTCCTCGCCCAGGCTCCAGACGCGGAATCCCTCGCGCGAGCGGAATGCGCAGGAGATCGCGACGATGCGGTGCTGGTCGTGCGGCAGGAAATCGCCGCCGGATTCCTGGCGCGCGCGCGCCTGCATGGCCTTTCCGACCTCTTCGTCGGAAAGCCCTTCGAGGCCGTAGAGCCGGCGCCCGAATTCCACGTCCGGAACGGTCTCGATGTCGAATACCAGTGTGTTCATCTGCGCCCCCGGCGACGCGTCGTCGCACGCGCTGTCTTGCGCCGCGGGCGCTTGCGCGCCACGCGCTTCGCGGGCTCCGCCGTCTCGAGCACCGCGACCGCGACGATGAGGCCCGCCTCGTCGGTCAGGGTCACGTGACCACCGCCGATACCGAGCTGGCGGCGAACTTTTTCGCCGCGCGGAGAATAGACGACCTCCGGCCGGCCCCACGCGTTCTGCACGACGCCGACGTCGCGTATCCAGATGCCGTGCGCGAAACCCGTGCCCATGGCCTTTACGATGGCTTCCTTGGCCGCGAAACGCATCGCGAGAAACCGCTCGGTCCGCTTCGTTTTGGACAATTGCTCCCGTTCGGCCGGCATGAGCAACCGCTCGACGAAATGTTCGCCATACCTCTCGTAGAGCTTCTTCACGCGCGCGGCTTCGAGCACGTCGACGCCGATACCGAAGATCATCGGCGTGCGTCCCGCATCAGCGCCTTCATGTCGCGCACCGCGGCTTCGAGCCCGCTGAAGATCGCGCGCGCGACGATGCAATGGCCGATGTTGAGCTCGACGATCTCGGGAATGGCGGCGACGGGCGTGACGTTGTTGTAGGTGAGGCCATGGCCCGCGTGCACTTCGAGGCCGAGCCCCGCCGCGTATTTCGCCGCGCTCGTCAGCCGTTCGAGTTCGCGCGCCTGCGCGGCGCCGCTCGCATCGGCATAGTTGCCGGTGTGTAGTTCGATGACGGGCGCGCCGGAGCGTTTCGCGGCATCGATCTGCGCCGGGTCCGGGCCGATGAACAACGCGACGCGAATGCCGGCCGCGGTGAGTTTCTTCACGCCCGCGCTCACGCGCTCGAGATCGGCGGCCACGTCGAGTCCGCCCTCGGTGGTGATTTCCTGGCGGCTCTCGGGCACGAGACAGCAGTCGTGCGGCCGCACGCCGACGGCGATCTCCACCATTTCGCCGGTCAGGCCCATCTCCAGATTCATGCGGGTCTGCAACAGCGGCCGCAGCGAGCGCACGTCGCGATCCTGGATGTGACGTCGATCCTCGCGCAGGTGCAGCGTGATGTTGTCCGCGCCCGCCTGTTCCGCCAGCAGCGCCGCGTGCACCGGATCCGGGTACGGCGCGCGGCGCGCCTGGCGGACGGTGGCAACGTGGTCGATGTTGATGCCGAGGGCGATGTTGCGGGCCGTGGCTCCGCCGTATCCGAGACTCATGACATACCTCGCCGCGTCATCGCGCGCGCAACCGTGCGCGTGCGCAATTCACGGCCTTCGAGACAATGATCGAGTGCCTGGCGCAGCACGCGACGCGCGGCATCGAGTGCCTGCGGATCGTCGAGCGACTCTTCGCGCAATGCGATCAGGCAGCGGCCGGAATAACTACCGGGCGCGTCTTCGCGCACCTCGCTCAAGCCCTGCGCCGGGCGATATTGATAATGGGTATCCGGCGTAACGTCGAACTCGAGTCCGTAACCGATCGATTCGAGCAGACGTTTCTCGAAGACGCGCAGCGCCGGCTCGGGTTGCGATTCGATGCACAGGCGCCGCAGCGTGCGTGAGTAGTCCTCGAAGAGCTGCGGTTGAGGGTCGTGACGCGTGGTCAGGTTGATGATGAGCTCGTTGAGGTAGAAGCCCGACATTACCCGCCCCGGCGGCATGGCGGGCGCATCGGCGCCCGGCTCCGCCGCCGAAAGCTGCGCGGCGTCGCCGCGTCCCGTCCACGAGACCAGCAGCGGACGGAACGGCATGAGCAACGAGGCGATCTTGGATTTCGGACCGCGCGCGCCGCGCGCGAACAAGGTGAGCCGCCCGTGTCGGGCGGTGAATACGTCGAGGATCCGGCTGGTATCGCGGTATTCCCGATGGTGCAGCACGAAGGCCGGCTCGAGCGCGATGCGTTCCCGGGGTTGCATCGAGCGGCTATTCCATTCCGAGTTGCGCGAGGGCGCGCGCGTCGTCGGCCCAGTCCTCGCGCACCTTCACCCAGAGGTTGAGGTGCAGGCGGCGGCCGAGCCGCTTGTTGAGCTCCTGGCGGGCCTTCTGGCCGACGCGCTTGAGGCGTTCGCCCTTCGCGCCGATGACGATGGGTTTCTGCCCCGCCCGGTCGACCCAGATCACGGCGTCGATGACGAGCTGCTCGCCGTCTTCTTTCTTCTGCTCGATTTCGACGGCGATGCCGTACGGCACCTCCTCCACGAGCTCCATCGTGAGCTTCTCGCGGATGGTCTCGGCGATCTGGAAATCCTCGCCCCGGTCCGTGCGCTGCTCCGGCGGAAACAGCTCGGGAGACTCGGGCAGCCGCGATGCGATGACCTCGATGAGCCGGTCGAGATTGACGCCTTTCTCCGCCGACACCGGCACGACGTCGAGGAACTCGTGGCGGCCCGCGAGCTCGGCCACGAACGGCAGTAGTTTGTCCTTGGGATTAACCTTGTCGACCTTGTTGACCACCGCGACGCAGCCGCGCCCGCTGTCCTTGATGCGTCTCAGGACGGCCTCGTCTTCATCGCCGAAGCGCAGCGCCTCGACGACGAACACGACGAGATCGGCGTCGGCCAGCGCGGCCGCGGCGGTGCGATTCATCGCGCGGTTGAGCGCGCGCCGCTCGCCGAGGTGCAGTCCCGGCGTGTCGACGAACGCGATCTGCACGCCGGGCCGGTTGAGCACCCCCAGCACGCGATGCCGCGTGGTTTGCGGGCGCGGGGTGACGATCGACAGCTTTTCGCCGACCAGCGCATTGAGCAGCGTCGACTTGCCGACGTTCGGACGGCCGACGAGCGCCGCGAATCCGGCGCGGAATGAGGCCTGGTCACTCCCCTCGCGCGTAGCGCGAAAATCACTCATACAGGCCCAGCTCCTTCAGCGCCGCCTGTGCCGCGATCTGTTCGGCGCGGCGGCGGCTCGCGCCCTCTCCTTCGGTTTCGACTCCCGTGTCGGGCAATACGCACGAGACGAGGAAGACCTGCGCATGCGGCTCGCCGCTCGTGCGTTTCACGGTATACACCGGCAACGGACGCCCCTTCGACTGCAGGTGTTCCTGCAGCCGCGTCTTCGCGTCCTTGAGCGTCGCGGGCTCGGGCAGCGAAGCGATGCGGGCTTCGAACATGGGGCCGATTTTCTCGCGAACGACTTCCAGTCCGCCATCCAGATACAGCGCGCCGCACAGCGCCTCGAAGGCGTCGGCGAGGATCGACTGTCGGCGAAAGCCTCCGGTTTTGAGCTCGCCGGAGCCGAGGTGCAGCAATTCGCCGAGTTGCATGACCTGCGCGATCGCGGCCAGCGGCTCCTCGCTCACCAGCCGCGCGCGCAGGCGCGACAGGTCGCCCTCGCTCGCGGAGGGGAATTCGCGGTACAGCCGCTCGGACATCAGCAGGTTGAGCACCGAGTCGCCGAGGAATTCGAGACGTTCGTTGTTGGGGCCTTCGGCGCTGCGATGGGTGAGCGCGACCGCGAACAGCGCGCGATCGCGCGGCTCGTAACCCAGCCGCGCGAGAAGCGCGTCCGCAAGGCTGGCCGGGCTCATACCCATGTGCGCCGCTGCATTCAGTTTATGGAAACCGATTTCTTGAACGCCATGAGCAGATGCATGTTGCCGAACAACGGGACGGTCTTCTCGTAATCGGCCGTCATCGTCCAGACCCCGTCGCCGCGCTGGACATCTATTTCCGCCGGTGTGACCGCGTCCACATAGCCCGTGTTGAATTGCCTGCCGAGCGTGGATCGAATGGACTGCGGCGATATGGCTTCATCGACCTCGAGCTGGGTTGCCGTTTTCTCCATCGCCGAGACCAGCTTGTAGTAATTCATGTACACCGGCGCGACCCGGATCGCGGCATACAGCGTGATCGCCATCGGAATCAGCAGGAATATCCACCCGATCATCGTCACGCCACGTTGTTTTCGCATACGTCCTCCCGAACGCCCGTTATGTAGTGCCGTCATTCGATGCCTTGGCCGATACGCTCCCAGTTGATCACCGTGGAGCGCTGCATGTCGAAATTGAACCAGATTCGCGTCGCCTTGCCGACCAGATTCGCTTCGGGGACGAATCCCCAGACGCGACTGTCCTCGCTGTTGTCGCGATTGTCGCCGATCATCAGGTAATGGCCGGCCGGCACCACCTGGCCGAAGACGTAGTCGCTGCGGTCCCGCCAGTTTCCCGGCGGCAGCTCGCTGCAGACCAGTTCTTCATTCCTCTGGGCCATCGCCTTGCGGTCGCAGGCGGGCATGCCCTCGAGACTGCCCCCGAACTGGTAGGCACGCACCGGCCCCACCGGCGAGTTGCACGAGATCACTTCGTGCGAATGCTGCCCGAGTTGCTCGGTAGATAGACGCATGTCGATGTAGCAACCATCGGTGAAGCGGCCGGTCTCGACGGCGGGAATTGCCTCGCCGTTGATGATCAGCTGATCGTTACGCACCTCGACCCGGTCACCGGGCAGGCCGACGAGGCGCTTGATGTAGTTCATGCTCGGATTCGGCGGGTAGCGGAACACGACCACGTCGCCGCGCTGCGGCGTGCCGACGTCGAAGAACTTCTCGTTGATCACGGGCCAGCGCAACCCGTACGAGTACTTGTTAACCACGATGAAATCGCCGTCGAGCAGGGTCGGCATCATCGAGTCCGAAGGAATGCGGAACGGCTCGAATATGAAGGCCCGGACCAACAACACGATGAATGCCACCGGGAAAAAGCTGCGCGCATAGTCGACGGTGCCCGGCTCGTGCAGCACGATCGGCGCCGGCTTGGCCGACGCCGCGGCGGCATCGCGCGCCTTGCGCAACAGGAAATGATCGATCGCCCAGACGGCGCCTGTCGCGACCGACAACACCAGCAGCACCAGGCTGAAATCCAGCGACTCGGCGCTGATCATGCGAACGATGACCGCGACGACCAGGATCGGCAGCACGGCGTACGCGGCGCGCAGCAGCGGAGGATCGGGGACCTTGGTCGAGCCCGCCGCGATGGCGCGACGGGGCGCGAACAACCAGCTGTCCACGGCACACCACAGGGCGACGGGCGCGGCCAGCCAGCTCAGCGGCACCGAGACTTCCTTGATCCAGCCGAAAACCACCGGGACACCGATGAACAGCACCGCCGCGATCAGCACGATCGGCAGCAGCGCATTGGAAATGCGCACGTAAAGCGGGGGCCGGGTCGGATTGCCGGCGGCGGTCTTCGGGCGCCGCTGCGCGGTCACCCAACGATCGTGCGCGGACACCAGCACGACCGGGACCGCGAGGATGGTGAGCGGCACGATCAGCGATCTGAACCAGCCGAACACTTCCCTGGCGCCGATCTGCATGATCGCGCCGATGATGACGAAGGGCAGCAGGCTGTACGCGATCTGCACGTAGCGCGGGCCCGGCTCGGGCACGCCCTCGTCGGTCAGCGGCCGCTTCGGACCCAGCACCAGCTGATCGTAGATGCACACGAGGATCACCGGCACCGCGAGCACCGCGAGGACGAGGATCAGCAGGTCGAGCAGTTGTTTGATCATCGTTCTTGCCCTGGTTCTTTCAGCCTACTTCTTTCCCACCTTCAGCACGGCGAGGAACGCTTCCTGGGGGATCTCCACCTGCCCCAGCTGCTTCATGCGCTTCTTGCCTTCCTTTTGTTTCTCGAGCAGCTTCTTCTTGCGCGTGATGTCGCCGCCGTAGCACTTGGCGAGCACGTTCTTGCGCAGCGCCTTCACGGTCGCGCGGGCGATGATGTGGCTGCCGATGGCCGCCTGCACCGCGACCTCGAACATCTGGCGCGGGATCAGCTCCTGCATCTTGTCGACGAGCTGCCGGCCGCGCTCGTAGGCCGAGTCCTTGTGAACGATGATCGACAGCGCATCGACCTTGTCGCCGTTGATCAGCACGTCGAGCTTCACGAGCGGCGCGAGCTGGAAATGACTGAAGTCGTAGTCGAACGACGCGTAACCGCGGCTCGTGGACTTGAGGCGGTCGAAGAAGTCGAGCACCACCTCCGCGAGCGGCAATTCGTACTGCAGCGACACCTGGGTGCCGAGATACAGCATCTTCTTCTGCACACCGCGCTTGTCCGCGCACAACTGCAGCACGCCGCCCACGTGATCCGGCGGCACGAGGATGTTGGCGAGGATGATGGGCTCGCGCAGCTCCCCGATCTTGTCGACCGGCGGTAGTTTGGCGGGGTTGTCGACGTTGATCGTCTCCCCGTCCGTGGTCGTGACCTCGTAGACCACGGTGGGCGCCGAGGTGACCAGGTCCATCTCGTATTCGCGTTCGAGACGCTCCTGCACGATCTCCATGTGCAGCAGGCCGAGGAAGCCGACGCGGAAGCCGAAGCCCAGCGCGCCGGATACCTCGGGCTCGTAGTGCAGCGCGGAATCGTTGAGACGCAGCTTGCTCAGCGCGTCGCGAAACTTGTCGTAGTCGTCCGAGGAGATCGGAAACATGCCGGCAAATACGCGCGGCTTTACCTGTTTGAACCCCGGGAGCGGCTCCGCCGCCTGTTGGCGTTCCAAGGTGATGGTGTCGCCCACGGGCGCTCCGTCGATCTCCTTGATGCCGCCGATCACGAAACCCACGTCGCCGGGTCCGAGCTCCTTCGCCGGCACGGATTTCGGCGTGAAGCGACCCACCTTGTCGACCAGGTGCGAACGTCCGGTGGACATCACGCGCATCTTGTCGCCGGGCTTGATGGTGCCGTTGACGATGCGCACGAGCGTGACGACGCCGACGTAATTGTCGAACCAGGAATCCACGATCAGCGCCTGCAGCGGCGCGGCCGGATCGCCTTTCGGCGCGGGGATGCGCTCGATGAGTCGCTCGATGAGCTCTTCGACGCCCTCGCCGGTCTTGCCGGAAACCTTGAGCGCATCGTCGGCGGGAATACCGATGACGGCTTCGATTTCCTTGATCACGCGCGCCGGGTCGGCCGATGGCAGGTCGATCTTGTTGATGACCGGGACGACCTCGAGGCCGAGCTCGGTGGCCGTGTAGCAATTGGCGACGCTCTGCGCTTCCACGCCCTGTGTTGCGTCGACCACGAGCAGTGCTCCGTCGCAGGCCGCCAGGGAACGCGAGACCTCATACGAGAAGTCGACGTGCCCGGGGGTGTCGATCAGGTTGAGCTGGTAACGCTCGCCGTCGCGCTTCGATGTGTAATAAAGAGTGACCGACTGGGCCTTGATCGTGATGCCCCGCTCGCGCTCCAGCTCGAGCGAATCGAGCACCTGGTCCTGCATTTCGCGGGCTTCGAGGCCGCCGCAAATCTGGATGAACCGGTCCGCCAGGGTGGACTTGCCGTGGTCGACGTGGGCGATGATCGAAAAATTGCGTATGCGTTGCATCGAGAGCTTGAGGTCGGCCTGCCGTTGGCGGAACCGCAGGTGCGACCCGATCGCCGGCAAAATGAGCGCGGGATTATAGCTGCAGGATGCGCAAAAGATCGTTGGAATTCAGCGTGTAATGGCAAATCACGCTGCGATCGAGCAGCAACACGGGCACCTTCAGGCCAAAGCGGCGGACGAGTTCGGGATCGCCATCCACGTCCACGACCTCGATCGGCGGCAGGGAATGGGATCTGCCGAGCTCGGCGAGCTCGTGGAGCATCTCGTCACAGAGGCCACAGCCTTCCCGGCTGACGACCACGAGGCCCGATGGAAGCGCGCCGGCCTCTTGCGGCGAGGTCACTTCCGGGTCGGCGGCGGCGGCGCGATTCCCAACGCCTGCGTCGCGGACTTCGAGGCTTTGACCTGGGTCGCGATGAACTTCACGGTGTTGGGCGGCACTTCGCCGACCGCGGTGATCTGGTGATCGTCGACGACCGTCGAGAACGCAGATGAAGATCCGACCCGCGCCGGGCCCTGCGTAGCTTGCGAATCCGGCTTGCGCGGCTCTACGAACACGGACACGGACGCGATGCCGTCGGTGAACACGAGATGCGCGACCGGCTCGCTCGATCCCGGCAGCGACTGCGCCGAACGCGTCGCCATCCGGAATCCCGGCGGCAGTCTCATCGCTTCCCACAGTGCCGGCGGAGCCGCATTACTCGCGAGATGGCGATCGGCGCGCAGCCAGCGATAGCTGGATGCGTCGACCAGCGGCTTGAACATCGAATTCGGGATGCGCTCGGGCAGGTCGATGTTGGAGAACACGATCTGCTCGATGACTTCGCCGGACGAGGTGCACAGCTGCGTCTTCAACGGCATCGAGGTCTGCTCGTCGATCCACAGGCGGTAGCCGTAGCGGTATTCGTCGCGCGGATGCAGCGCGACCACGCGGGTCATGCGGCCGAGCAGACGCTCGCGCTCGCCGCCGCGGATTTCGTACACCTTGGAGTCGCCTTCCTCGAAGGCCGGCAACGCGCCGAGCAGCGGGCCGTCCGGAGCGCGGCGCTCGACGAGAACGGTGCGCTTGTCGGGGAAATAACAGGTGAGCTCGTCGCCTTCACGAATGAACTCGCGGCCGGAGCCGTCGAGCGACAACAGGCGCTCGGAAACTTCCTTGCCCCGCACGCGGTGAATGATGCGCAATGTTTCGACGCGTCCGCCGTGCACGTGCGTGAAGACGCCGACGTAATTGCGCGTCGTGAGCGCATGATTCATGCGCTCGAGCCATTCCTTCGGTTCGGCGCCGAGCGCGATACCCACACCGAACAACAACGACAACGCGGCGAGCCGGGCCGTATTGCTGCGCAAGCGTGTGCGCGAATCAGCGCGCATCTTCCGCCTCCAGATCGGTCCCGACATTGATTTCGACATTCTCCGGCATGTTCTCTGGAAGAACGCCAGCATCCGCGGGATCGGTCGCGACCAGACCCAACAACGCGAGCCGGCGCGAAAGCGGGCCGGAATATTCGCTGTGCGCGACGACGTAGTTCGCCAGGCGAGCGGGCGGTGCGATGCTCGTCTGGGTCCTGGGCTGGGGCGTCACGTAGCGATCCGGTTCGCCGTTGGAAATCGTATTCGGCGCCGCGGTGGCGTCCGGCGCATTCGCACCCTGCCCGGCTTCCATGGCGACCGAGGGCGCCTCGGTATTCGCCATCATGGGTACGGGGCCTTCCTGGTTTTGCAGCCACAGGATCGAGACCGCCGCGACACCCGCCGCGATGCTCGCGCCCGCGACCGGCCGCGCGAACCGCAGCCAGCGTTCGCTGGCACTCACGGATTTGCGGGTCGAAGTCGCGGCGGCGTTGCGCGCCGCAGCGGCGCCATCCGTCGAAGCGACCTCACCATACGAGGGTTCCTGGGCCAACGCGTTCTGGACGCGCCATGCAACGCGGTCGTGCAGGACGACTCCACGCTCGGCGCGTAATGCCGCTCCGATCAGGGCATAGCGGGACCATTGGGCACGCAGCGATTCATCCTTTGCGAGGCGTCTTGCGAGCAATTCGCATTCGCCTGCAGGCAACTCACCGTCGAACATCGCGGAGAGCTGACTGTCTCTTTCCGCATGCCGCTCGCCAGGTTGCTCGCTGTGGCGCTCTTCCGTCATACCATTTCCTCGGTGCGGCCCAGGCCGCCTTCAAAAACTTCGCGCAAGCGTTTGTCGATCGCTTCACGCGCTCTGAAAATTCTCGATCGCACGGTGCCCACCGGGCATTCCATCGCCGCCGCGATTTCCTCGTAACTCAGACCATCGAGCTCTCGCAATACGATGGCTGTCTTGAGTTCCTCAGGCAGTCCTTCGATCGCAGAGTTCACGATGCCGCGAATTTCTTCTGTAAGCGCCATGCCCTCGGGTGTGTCCGGGTCCTGAAGCTTGGTCTGCACGCTGTGCGACTCCTCAGGGTCGGTCAGATCGAGGTCGTAAGCGATGGGGCTGCGATCGCGGGATGCGAGCTGATTCTTCGCCGTGTTGATCGCGATGCGGTACATCCACGTATAAAAGGCACTGTCACCGCGGAACTGAGGCAAGGCCCGATATGCTTTGATAAACGCTTCCTGGGCAATGTCTTCCGCTTCTGCCGGGTTTCGCACGTAACGCAACACCAGCTTCACCACCTTGTGCTGGTACTTGCGCACCAGCAAATCGAATGCGGTCTTGTCTCCACGCTGCACGCGCTTGACCAGGACCAGATCACTTTCTTCGACGGTCACGGAACCACCCCGGCTCCGTGAAGGCTGAATAGACCCTGAACGCCGGGGAAAGTTTCCACCTCCAGCGGGCCTAATCGAATGATTTTCAATGCCTCGTGACGCACTTCAAAGCCTGTGGCTGGATGGTATCAGCTTGGCGGGCCCAAGCCCTGGGGCGGGCGGCGAGGACGGGTCTTCAGGTACCGGCAGAGCCTCCTGAAAGGTGCCGGGTCCTGAACCGAGCTATCGATGAGTACCAAGCGTACGCCAAACGCGGTCGCCAGGCGCAGTACCAGGATCTCGTTACCGAGCCTGAAAGAACCCTTTTCCAGGCGTGCGGGGCTCGCAATCAGCGCCGGCCCCAGATAGGCGGTGTATTTCCTCTCATCCGGCTCATGTTCGGACCATTCCAGACAGCGTATCGCGCCTGTCCCGAGCAGCAGGAAGCAGGAACGGCAGACTGGCAGACAGATACCGGCCAGGCCCAGGCATATGGCCAGGCGGGAATGAAGCGGCAGAGCAACCCCGAGAAAAATAGCGGCGCACAGCGCCGTCAGCCAGCCGAACCAGACCACCGCGGCACGTCGCGATGGATTGATTTCAATCCGGTTCGAGCAGTGCGCGGCAAAGCGCGGCGCGGCGGGGATCCTCGGGTACATGACCAGCGACGAGATACCCCGCGATTTCGGGATCCGGCAATTCGAGAAACTCGACGAAGGCGGCCTGTTCTTCGCTTGTCGCCTGCACGAAGTGCTTCTTCAGATATCGCGTCAGCAGCAGGTCGAGTTCCTTCATCCCGCGCCGACACCGCCATTCCAGCATTCTCAGGCGCTCTCGCTCCACTTCGGAAAACGCCGCCGAAGCGGCGCCGTCCATTGTTTCTGAAGAGGGCACTCGCACGGCTAGTGCTGCCGTTCGATATTTCCAGGCGCTCGCGCGCCACGACGGAAACGTCGCCGAAGCGGCGCCGTACATGAAAAATATGAAGAGGGTTGGGGCATGAGCTAGTGCTGCCGCTCGATCATCAGTTTTTTTATTTCGGCGATTGCTTTGGCCGGGTTGAGGTCCTTCGGACAGGCCTCGGTGCAGTTCATGATGGTGTGGCAGCGATACAGCCGGAACGGATCTTCGAGATCGTCGAGACGTTCGCCGGTCGCCTCGTCGCGCGAGTCGATGATCCAGCGATAGGCCGCGAGCAATGCCGCGGGCCCGAGATAACGATCGCTGTTCCACCAGTAGCTCGGACAGGACGTGGAACAGCAGGCGCACAGGATGCACGCCGACGGGCGATCGATCTTCTCCTGGTCTTCCTTCGACTGCGGACGCTCGCGATCCGGCGGCGCGGGCGTGCGCGTCTGCAGCCATGGCTTCACGGCGGCGTACTGCGCGTAGAACTGGGTCAGGTCGGGAATCAGATCCTTGACCACCGGCATGTGCGGCAGTGGATAGATCTTCACGTCGCCCTTCAATTCATCGCAGGCCTTCGTGCAGGCGAGCGTATTGGTCCCGCCGATGTTCATGGCGCAGCTGCCGCAAATTCCCTCGCGGCAAGAACGACGGAACGTGAGCGTCGAATCGATCTCGTTCTTGATCTTGATGAGCGCGTCGAGAACCATCGGCCCGCAGCTGTCCATGTCCACTTCGTAGGTGTCCATGCGCGGGTTCAGCCCGGAATCCGGATCGAAGCGATAGATCACGAACTTGCGGACGTTCTTCGCGCCGGCGGGCGCCTTGTGCGTCTTGCCGGCGGACTTGTCGATCTTCGAGTTGGCGGGAAGCGTTAATACGGCCATCGTGCTGCTCGTCAGTAGGTGCGCGCCTTCGGCGGAATCGGCTCGACGTCCTTCGTGAGCGTGTTCATGTGAACCGGGCGGTAATCGATGCGCGTCTTGCCCGCGTCGTCGACCCAGCACAACGTGTGTTTGTGCCAGTTCCCGTCATCGCGCTCCTTGAAGTCCTCGCGCGCATGCGCGCCGCGGCTCTCCTTGCGATTCTCGGCGGAGACGATGGTCGCCGTCGCCTGGCCGAGCAGGTTCTCGAGTTCCATCGTCTCGACGAGATCGGTATTCCAGATGAGGCTGCGATCCGCGATGCGCACGTCGCCGAACGTCGCGTATGTCCTTGCAAGCGCTTCGACACCTTCCCTCAGGGTCGGTCCGGTGCGGAAGACGGCCGCATCGCGTTGCATGGTCTTCTGCATCTCGAGGCGGATCTCGGCGGTCGCGCGCGGGCCCTTCGCATTGCGCAGGCGATCGAGGCGCGCGACGGCGAAATCGCCGGCGTCTTTCGCGAACGGTGCATGTGGTTGGCCCGGCTTGATCACGGTGGCCGCATGGCGGCCGGCCTCGCGGCCGAACACCACGAGGTCGAGCAGCGAATTGCTGCCGAGGCGGTTCGCGCCATGCACCGAGACGCAGGCGGCTTCACCGACGGCCATGAGTCCCGGCACCACGGTGTCGGGATTGCCGTCCTTCATCGTGACGACTTCGCCGTGCACGTTGCAGGGAATTCCGCCCATGTTGTAGTGCACCGTGGGCAGGACGGGGATCGGATCCTTGTTGACGTCGACGCCCGCGAAGATGCGCGCGGTCTCGGCTATGCCGGGCAGGCGCGCATGGATGACCTCGGGCCCGAGGTGCTCGAGGTGTAGATAGATGTGATCCTTGTGTTTGCCGACCCCGCGGCCCTCGCGGATCTCGATGGTCATCGAGCGCGAGACGACGTCGCGCGAGGCGAGATCCTTCGCGTTCGGCGCGTAACGCTCCATGAAGCGCTCGCCCTCGGAGTTGGTCAGGTAACCACCCTCGCCGCGCGAGCCTTCCGTGATCAGGCAGCCCGACCCGTAGATGCCCGTCGGGTGGAACTGCACGAACTCCATGTCCTGCAGCGGCAGTCCGGCGCGCAGCGCCATGCCGCCGCCGTCGCCCGTGCAGGTGTGCGCGGAGGTGCAGGAGAAATACGCGCGGCCGTAGCCGCCCGTCGCGAGGATCACCGTGTGCGCGCGATAGCGATGCAGACGGCCCGTGGCCATGTCGAGCGCAACCACGCCGCGGCAGGCGCCGTCCTGCATGATGAGATCGAGCGCGAAGTATTCGACGAAAAACTCGGCTTGGTGCTTGATCGACTGCTGATACAGCGTGTGCAGCATCGCGTGACCGGTGCGATCCGCCGCCGCGCAGGTGCGATGCGCGGTGCCCTTGCCGTAGTGCGTCGTCATGCCGCCGAAGGGCCGCTGGTAGATGCGCCCATCCGCCGTGCGCGAGAACGGCACGCCGTAGTGCTCGAGCTCGATGACCGCGGCCGGCGCTTCCTTGCACATGAACTCGATGGCGTCCTGGTCGCCGAGCCAGTCCGAGCCCTTGATCGTGTCGTAGAAATGGAAACGCCAGTCGTCCTCGCCCATGTTTCCGAGCGCGGCCGAGATGCCGCCCTGGGCCGCCACCGTGTGGCTGCGGGTCGGGAACACCTTCGTCAGGCAGGCGGTAGATAGTCCGGCCTCGGCGAGACCGAGGGTCGCGCGCAAACCGGCGCCGCCGGCGCCGACCACGACGACGTCGTAGGTGTGATCGATGAATTCGTATTCTTTGGTCATAACGCGAGCGCGAGGATGGCGAAGACGCCGACGGCGGCCGCGGCCACGTGCACGAAGATCGAGGAGATCAGAAGGAGAGTCTTGGCGCCCTTGTCGTGCACGTAGTCTTCGATGACCACCTGGACGCCGAGCTTCGAGTGCCACGCGAGCGTGAGGATCAGCAGGATCGCGATCAACGCCGGCCACGGCTGCGACAGCCAGGCGCGCATTTCCTCGTAGGATTGCAGCGAGTGCCCGAGCAGGCTGATGGCGAACGACACCGTCAACGGGATCAGCGCGACGGCGGTCAATCGCTGCACCCACCAGTGGCCGACGCCCTCGCCGGCCGCGCCGCGACCCAACACCTTTCCGAGCGGAGTGCGCAGGCTCATACGATGGACTCCATGCCCATCGCGCTGCAGGCGAACCACAGCACCAGCGCGGTCAGCAGGATCGAGGCAACCACCACGATCGCGCCGCTGCGTCGCGCCTGCGCGCGCTCGAGTCCGCGGCCCGTATCCCAGAGCAGGTGACGGATGCCGTTGCAGAAGTGGTAGACGAACGAGAACGCGAAGCCGACGAGCAGTAGTTTGCCGACGGGGCCCGACAGCAGGCGCATCGCGGTCGCGTATTGCTCGCGGCCCGAAGCGAGCGCCATCAGCCACCACACGAACGCGAGGAATCCCACCGTCGCCACGCATCCGGTGATCCGGTGCAGGATCGAAAGCGACATCGTGTACATGAACTTGTACACGCCGAGGTGCGGTGATAGCGGGCGGGAAGCCATCAGAACGAGTTCCTAGAAGTCGATGCAGCGTCCATTTCTTTCCCAGTCACCGAAACGGGTGGGTTCCGGCCCCGAGGGACCCCCGGTTTCGGCGGGTTGCGGCTCGGGTGTCGTCGACGGCTGCGCGTCCTTGGCGTTCTCGTCGGTGACTGCGGGATGGGCGTTCGGCACGGGCGCGAATTCTGCCAGAATCGCCAGTCCGCGACCAGTTGAAATCCCTGACAAAAACCTGACGAAACAATCGTGAGCAAGTCCGAGAGCAAGCCCATGGATGAACCGATGGGCATCGATCTTGGTGCAGGCGAGGCCGCACTGGGCGTGCTCGCGTTTCGTGGGCCGGACGCCGCGCGCTTTCTGCAAGGCCAGCTCTCGGCGGAAGTCGAAAAGCTCGACGTCGGCAGGAGCACGCTCGCGGGTCTGCACAACCCACAGGGACGTGTGATCGCCGTGCTCGCCCTCGTCCGTTCCGCGGCCGACGAACTGTTCGCCGTGTTGCCCGCGGAGCTCGTCACGGACGTCATGACCCGTCTGCGCAAGTACATCCTGCGGGCCAAGGTGCGCATCGATGATGTATCGACGAGCGTGCGCGTGCTCGGGTGCGCGAGCCCACCGCCGGCCGCGCTGGCATCGATCGACTGGAGCGGCCGATGGATCGTCCTGACGAACGCCGCCGACGATTTCGAGCCGGGCGAGCTCGCGCGCGCGGACTGGGAAGCGCGGGACGTGCTCGCGGGAATTCCGCAGGTCTACACCGCGACCCGCGAGTCCTTCGTTTCGCAGATGCTGAATCTCGACTTGTTAGGCGCGATCGCCTTCGACAAGGGGTGCTACACGGGACAGGAAGTCATCGCGCGGGCTCACTACCGGGGGCGGGTCAAGCGCCGGATGCAGCGCTGGCGATACGCGGGCGATGAGATGCCGCGTCCGGGCGATGCGGCGCGCGGTCCGGACGGACGGTCTCTCGTGGTCGTGCGCGCGGCCCGCACCGCGGATGGTGCACAGGAAATCCTGGCGGTGGGCAACTACGCTCCCGCGAGCGAGGATGCCTCCCCCAGCGCCGGAGAAGGAGACGGGGGAATCCGGCTCGAAGGCCCGCTGCCGCTTCCCTACGCGCTGCCTGACTAACTAGTCGCGCGCATCTGGCGCGCGAGCCGCCACGCGATCGCCCCCAGCGAAAGCACGCCGACCCCGAGCGCGCTCCACAGGATGGCGAGACGCCATCTGCCCGAGGGCGGAGGCGGCTCCAGGCGTTCGAGACCACCCGCGACCCGCGGTTCGGACACCTGCGCGAACGGCTGCGCCACCATCTCTTCCAGCGCCCGGGAGCCACCCGGGAGCAGGTTCGCCAGCGCGGTCTCGGCGTTCTGCGCGCCGAAGTTTCCGTACACCAACTCGAATGGCGCGGAACCCCGCGCCACGAACAACACCCGGTGCGGCAGCCAGCCCGCCCGCAGATCCGGAACGCCTCCGCCGAATCCGCCGCCCCTCGGGTCGACCACCACTTTCCAGAACCGGCTCGCGTCGGCGGAAATCTCCAGCGGCGGCGATCGCAGCTCGTTGGCCGTCGCCTGCAGGCGGTAGACACCGGCACGCGAGACGTGTCGCCACGGTTCGTGCTCCGCGCGGCGCGCGTAGTAGTCGACCTGCGCGACCGTGTTGATCTCGGGTAGTTCGAGGTCGAGGCGGTCCACGGGCAGGTGCGCGCCGAGATCGAACAGGTACTCGCCGGGCTTCCCGGATGGCTGGCCCGCCACCTTGTATTCGTTCCTCGCCACCGCGACGTCGCCGGCGACGGGCACGGCGAGCACGCCGGTGAATTCCGGCAATGCCACACCCGGCTGCGCGCGCAATCGCCAGTAGTTGGCGCGAGTCGGCGGAAAGGAGGCCGCGAGGTTCTCGAATATCGCGCCGCCGTGCCGCAGCCGCGTCAGCGTGACGAGTCCGTTCACCGTGCGCCAGCGGGACAGGTCGTCGCTGACCTCGAGCGTCGCGAGCACCGAAAAATCAGCCGCGGCCTGCGGTAGTTCGAACGCGAACGACGAGATCGTCGTTTCGGCGCCGCGCCCATCGATCAGGTAGGCGACGAGCGGCGCATCCGCCGCGGCGACCGCACTGCCCTGCAATTCGAGCGAAGTCGTGTCGCCGCTGATCGTGAGGCTCAGGGCGGAGGGCTTCTCCGCCTGTTCGCCGCGCAGCGGAAACAGCGCAAGCCGCAGGCCGGCCGCGGGTCGCGAGATCACGGACGCCGGCCGCTGCAACGCATAGGGCACGACTTCACCGCCTGCGTTGAGCACCCGCAGGTCGCGCAGCGCGGCATCGGTCGCGTCCCGGTAGGCCGAGACGGGCAGTTCGAACCACTGCAATGGCGCTCCCGGCCAGGGCGATATACGCGCGGCATAAGCGAATTGATCGCGCACGTTTTCGCCGGCCGCGGGAACGGCGACGCACAGCGCCGCGACGGACAGCGACCACCCAGCCCATCGATTCGTCATCATGCCTTCTCCGGTTCGGGCTCGGACGGCGGCACCGGCGAGAATCGCCCGATGATCAGCATCAGCACTCCCACGCCGATGAAGGAGACGATGCGCGCCACCGTGCCGGTGCGCGACAGGTCGACCAGGAACATCTTCGCGAGCGCTATGCCGAGCAACGTCGCGCCCGTGAACCAGATCCAGCGCTCTCCCCTGCGCGTGCCGATCACCATGGCAAGCAACGCGAGCGATCCCCAGAAGATGGACAGGGCCGCCTGAACCAGCGTCGACGCCATGAGCACATCGGGCGTGTACGCGATGCCGGTCAGGTGATGGATGATCCTCAGCAGGATGGCATTCAGCAGCGCGAACGACACGAACGCGCAGGCAGCCACCAGGCCGCGCCGCATGTCCGCGGTCATCCACTCGCGCGGCGCCTTCCACTGGCGAAGCAGCCAGCTTGCGACGCCCACCAGCGCGAAGCCCTGCGCGATTTCGACCGGGTTGAGCAGGGGTAGATAGGGAAGCGGCCGCGCGCTCGCGTCGTCGAAGCACGTCATCAGCACCCACAGCCACAGGTATGCCGCCAGGCCACCGGCGGCGACACCGAGGTACGCGTCCGGATGCGCCTTCACGGGCCAACGCTCGCGGCTCCACGGCGCCAGCAGCAACACGAGCGCGGCCGCGGGCACGAGCCCGGACACGGCAAGGCGCCAGGCCGAATCCCCGAGCCGCAATTGCGCAATCCACCAGGACAGTTCGACCGCGACCAGCGCGACACAGAACCAGGCCGTCGCGACGTGTAATGCGGACTCGACGCCCGTCGGGCCGGCGCGGTGTTTCCAACGCAGCAGCCAGACCCAGGTTCCGAGCGCGAACGGCCAGGCTAACCACCCGCCGCGCGCCAGGAAGTGTCCGTCGTCGCCGAT